>MKUN01000040.1 GCA_001897835.1 Bacteroidetes bacterium 46-16 | reverse complement strand
GCTATGACAGTAATAACAGCACTTACAATATGCTGTAATTGCCAGAACAATGTACACATCAATGAGGTAGTACAATAGAGGTGTTTTGCAAATAACGTATGGTTTCGTAACAAGTGTGCCACAGCAACGATGCAGTGCAACAGAGGTGTTTCGCCAATAATGTATGGTTACGTAAGCAAGTGTGCCACACCAACGGTGCAGTGCAACAGAGGTGTGGCACACTGTGCGGACCTATAAAAACAGGCGGCACCGAGGAGGCTCTCTAGAGCATATTGAAACCCGGGCTATATACTGGTCGCTCCTGCGGAGCTGTGGTAACTATTATATGGGACGTGCTATGCTCATGCAATGATAACGATCCCCGCTTTGCTATAGTGGTACAGTTTCTGTAATTTCCGTACCATAACTATGGGCAATACATTGAAAAAAATAGGGGTGATGACCTCGGGCGGCGATAGCCCGGGCATGAATGCTGCTATACGTGCCGTGGTGCGCACGGCCATATACAATGATATAGAAGTATATGGTATAAAGCGCGGTTACCAGGGTATGATAGAGGGCGATATATACCAGATGAAAACCACCGATGTAGCCAACATCATACAAAGAGGCGGTACCATATTAAAGACAGCGAGAAGCAAAGAGTTCCATAGTGATGCCGGGATGCAGAAAGCCTATGAACAATTAATGCAACATGGTATAGAAGCATTGGTACTGATAGGTGGTGACGGCACATTTCGCGGAGCGGTGCAATTTTTTGAAAAATACACCATACCGGCCGTAGGCCTGCCGGGCACTATAGATAAGGACCTTGCAGGCACTGACTTTACCATAGGTTTTGATACCGCAGTGAACACCGCCGTAGAAGCTATAGATAAAATAAGGGACACTGCCGAGGCGCATGACCGCCTTTTTGTAATAGAAGTGATGGGGCGCGATGCCGGCTATATAGCCCTGCACAGCGGTATAGCCTGCGGCGCGGAGGATATACTGATACCCGAACAGGTGACCCATATAGATGAAGTGCTGGACCGGATAGACCAGGATGAACGGCGCAAAAAGAATGTGCACATCATTGTGGTGGCGGAAGGGGATGATTTTGGCGGGGCCAAGGAAGTGTTTGCCCGCATACAGGAACGCTTCCCGATGCTGGACACCCGTACCTGCGTGCTGGGGCATATACAGCGCGGCGGCTCGCCAAGCTGTGCTGACCGTATACTGGCCAGCAGGCTGGGGCATGCAGCAGTAATGGCCCTCATAGAAAACAAAACCCAGCTAATGCTGGGCGTTGTAAATAACGAAATAGCTTATACTCCTTTTAAAGATGCAGTGAAAGAACACAGTATCATTAACAGCGATATGCTGGAGATGATCCGTGTGTTGTCGGCATAGACCTATCTTTCATCGGCACTGGGGCCGTACATACCGGGCACGGGCACATCGAGCAGACGCAGGTAAACGCTAAGCTGGCCACGATGGTGAATGCTGTGGTTCATATAGAGATTGCGTATGGCCACTGCACGGGGCATTTCTGCAATGATATGATCGCCACGACGCAGCACCCATTTTTCACGGAGCTTTTCATCAGTAGCATTCGTGAGCATTTCTGCGGCTTCTGCTATCCTTTTATCAAAAAGCTCCAGCATCTCTTTAGTATCGTTTACCGGGGCGGGATCATATTTGAGGGCGGCGAAGTCCAGGTCATCTATCTCAAGCACCCTGTTTACCCAAACCGGCAGGTCGGCAAGGTGTACCGCAATTCTTTTTAAATCCATTGACTTTTCGTGTGGTTTCCAGGCATATTGGTCTGCGGGCACACGTTCTAATATTTTTCTTGTATTGGTGGCTTCGTGTTTCAGTTCTGCCACCAGTGCGTTATTCATTGCCATGCTGTTATTATTTGCTGCAAATAACAAATTTTAAGGTATTGGCTTTATTACAACAATTTATACGCCTATTAATCGTATATTGTTACTTTTCAGATAACAATTAAAATCATGTAATGGCATTTTTAGACCATGTGTTGCAGCCACCCTCTTATGGCTGGCAGGATGAAGCGGGGAACCTCATAAAACCCAGCAGCGGACAGATATTGAAAGAATTCTTTACGAGGCTCAATATTTTTAAAGACCGCAAGCGGTGGCTGTCTTTTTTCAGCTGGGCGCAGGTGCTGTGTTTAATGCCATTCTTTTTCCTTTTTATATTTAAGTATTTCAACTGGTGGCTTTTAGCTGCAGGCTTTTTGTACAGTATGGTATTGATGGGCACACATGGCACTATATGGTACCACAGGTATGGCACACACCGGGCTTATAAATTCAGCAATAAATTCTGGCGTTTCTTCACGCAGAACTTCGTGATCAAGGTGGTGCCCGAAGAGACCTATATCGTATCGCACCAGGTGCACCATGCCAAATCGGACCAACCGGGCGATCCTTATAATGCCAATGCAGGTTTTCTATATTGTTTCCTGGCCGATGTGAATCATCAGCCTATAGCAAAAGACCTTTCGGAAGAAGATTATGAAACGGCTGTGAAACTGGTGCAGCATACCGGCATAAAAGCCAACACTTATGCCCAGTACCAAAAATGGGGTTCGATAGCCAAACCGGGCAGGACAGTACTGCACTGGATACTGAACTGGTCGTTCTGGTACCTTGTTTTTTATCTTATAGGCGGCCATGCTCTTGCTATAACCTTATTCGCCGGGGCATTTTTCTGGGCGGTAGGTGTGCGCACCTTTAATTTCGAGGGGCACGGCAAGGGAAAAGATAAACGTAAAGAAGGTGTTGACTTCAACTGGGACGACATGTCGATAAACCAATATTGGCCGGGCTACGTAGCAGGCGAATGGCATAATAATCATCACCTGTTTCCCCGGAGCGCAAGAAGCGGCTTTATGCCTTACCAGCTAGACCTTGCCTGGTGCTACATAAAACTGCTGAGCATGATAGGCGGCGTAAGCGAATACCGCGATGCTAAAAAACAATTCTATGCAGAATATGTGACCCCTTATATAGAAAATAAAAAAGATAAAGGAGCAGTGCCCGGCCCCATTGCAAAGGAAATTTAAAGCGCCTATATATCCGCAATATGCGATATTTCATTTTTACCGCTTTATTATCATTCCCTTGTTGAAAATTTATTTAGATTGCCGTCTTAATGCAATTCCTTCTCTGGACCATAGCTATCCTGTTATCAGCTGCCGCCGCTTACTGGGTGTACCGTGCAGATGTGCGCCGCGCAGTGCCTTACCCATGGCTTACCGCGCTGTTGCGTGGTGTTGTGGTGCTGCTGGCCCTGCTGCTGCTGCTGGCACCAGCGCTGACGATAACACGCAATGAAACAGAAAAGCCTATTATCCTCTTTATGCAGGATAATTCAAGATCGGCGGGGGTGGCACTTGGCAAGGACTCTGCTACATACCGGAAAAATGCAGCGGCACTTTTGGATAAATTATCCGGTAAATACAAGGTAATTACCTGGGGCTTCGGTGGCAACATACAGACCGACAGTGCCTTTAACTACAAACAAAATGCGACGGACATCTCGAATGCTTTATCGCGGGCAGAAGAATTTTACGGCACACAAAACCTTGGTGCCATTATACTTGCCAGTGACGGACGCTTTAACCAGGGCATTAACCCCATACACCAGCAACTCTCGCTGCATAATGCTATCTATACCGTAGGCATAGGCGACAGCAGTGTGCAAAAAGACCTGCGCATCACACAACTATATTCCAATAGCATAGTATCGCTCAACAGCCAGTTCGAGATAAGGGCTGATATCGTAGCCGCACTATGCAAGGGCTACAGCAACGGGGTACAATTGCTGGAGGGCGGCAATACGCTGGCCACATCGCCACTGAATATAGCTACAGACCGTTTTGATAAATCGATATCCTTTACCATAAAGGCCGATAAAGCGGGGATGCACCACTATACCATCGTGGCACCTGTGGCCGATGGCGAACAAAACAGCACAAACAACCGACGCGACATTTTTGTAGAAGTAACAGAAGAAAAAAGGAGTATCCTGCTGGCATCGGCAGCAGCACACCCGGATGTGAGCGCCATAAAGGAAGCGCTGGCCGGAATGGAAAACTATACACTTACATCCGTAAGCGGCGATAACCTGCCTGCAAACCTGGATAAGTACCAGGTGATCATATTACACGGCCTGCCTGCGCAGAATACGAGCGTCATCAAACAACTGCAAACCTTACGGAAACCCGTTTGGTTCATACTGAGCAACCGCAGCAATGAAGCTGCATTATCGCAACTGCCTGTGAGCGGAAAGCTGGAAATGAACAGCGCCCCGCCCCATGATGTATTACCTGTGTACAATAGCGGCTTCAACCTTTTCCTGCTGCCGGCAAATATGAATGCGGTATTTGATAAGATGCCGCCGCTAAGTGTGCCGCTGGGCTATATACAGATGCCGCCCAATGCCAGCGCGCTGTTTACCCAACGTGGCGGCAACGGGGCGCCCCTGTGGTTTCTGGCACAAGGCAATACACCTTATGCCCTCACTGCCGGTGAAGGCCTGTGGCGCTGGCGGGTATATGAATACCGAAATTTTGGCAACCATAACGTGATCGATGAGTGCATCAGGCAAACAATATCCTTCCTGTCGGCCAATGCGAATGAACGGCCTTTCCAGGTGAGCATGCCCAAGCATGTATGGAGCGACCAGGAAGTGGTGACCCTGAATGCCTACCTGCTGAATGCCAATAATGAACAGGTGAACACTGCCGATGTGCAGCTAACGATAACGGATAGCACGGGACGCAAACAAGCCTTCACCTTCGAACGTTCGGGCAACGCATACCGGCTGAACATAGGTGTGTGGGCAGGCGGCACTTATACTTACAATGCACATTGCACATACAATGGTAAAGAATACAACGCTTCGGGAAGTTTCGTTATAGAAAGCGTGCCGCTGGAGCTCATGGAAAGCGGCGCTGATTATCCCCTGCTATATGGTATTGCCCAAAAATATAAAGGGACTTTTGTGCCTGTACAAAACATTGGCGCCTTATATGACAGTATAGCCCATAACGACAACATAAAACCTGTAATAGCATCGAACACAGACACTGTGCCACTGGTGGACTGGAAATGGTATTTCTTCCTGTTGCTGGCTGCCGCTACCGCTGAATGGCTGCTAAGGAAGTACTGGCTGGCCCAATAAAAAGTGTATTATCCCGGTATAAATAAAGGTGTGCGGAACAAGTGCGTGGTTGAGTAAAGTAAGTGTGCCAAACCAACTGCGCGATAAACAGAGGTGTGGCACACTGTGCGGACCTATATTGCAGGCCATAAAACTTTTTTAGAAAGACACGCACTTCTCAGGATACTCAGCAGCGTGTTTGTAAACAAGATTCCGGATATAGTCATTGTCCTGCAAGGGTTCGAGCTGCTGCTGAAGGAGGTCGATATTTTTGAGGCTGCGGCGATCGCTAATGTAGCCCATTCCGTAGAAGTTACCCCCTTTTATAAGTATGCAGCTCTCTTCATTATCATCCATGCCTTTATCCACGAGTGCAAATGTGGGCAGATGTTCTTCGATCCAGTGTATGGCTTCCAAAACTTTTTTGTTGTAAGCAGCAGCACCGGCATGAGCAGCACAGCCATCTTTGCAGCTGGCGGCAGGCATATCGTGTGTGCAAATGGTAGCCAGGTGGCAAAGACGCGCGCAAAGCCCGAACTCATCTATCAATTGCCTCAGCCAGCGATGGCCTTCATTGAGCGAATTGAATGTATATAATGGCTTGAAGTATTGTTTATTCTTCTCGACAGCGAAACGTTTAAAGCCCTGCCTGTCTTCATAAACAAAGAGGCCAAAGCGCGGCAGGTAGCCCCGCTGGCTGCGATTGAACATGGGCCATAGCCTGCGTATCTCGGTGCTTTCGAGTATATGCGCCATCAGCTCGGTAGCACACTCTTTATAACTGATACGGTGTATCTCGCGCAGGAAATCCTGTTTTTGCTTTGACGGCTTGTTATTGGAAAAGTGGCTTTTTACGCGCTTAAATATATTGAGCGCCTTGCCTACATATACGATCTTGCCTTTGGCATCGAAGAAATAATAGACACCCGGTACCCGGGGTAAGCTATCCAACTGCTCTACGGGCAGGTGCGGGGGCAGGTATTGCTCGCGGTTGCGGCCTTTGAGCATGCCTGCAATAACTTTTTGCTCATCCTGCTCAACGAGCATACGGAACAACTCTGCCGTTGCGAGCGCATCGCCACCTGCACGGTGGTGGTTGGCCAGGTTGATATTAAGCTGGTGACATAGTTTCCCCAGGCTGTAGCCTGCGAGGCCAGGCATTATCTTACGCGAAAGGCGTACGGTACAAAGCTTTTTCAGATCCAGCTCATAGCCTCGCTGCGCCAGGTGGTGCCTGATGAATGAATAATCGAAATTAACATTATGGGCCACGAAAATCTTGTCCTGCAGCAATTCGTGCACCTGCGCTGCCACTTCGTCGAAGAGGGGGGCATTGGCCACCATTGCATTGGTAATACCTGTGAGCGACTGTATAAATATGGGAATGTGCTGCTGAGGGTTTACCAGTGTTTCGTAAAAGTTCAGGACCTTTTTACCATCATGTATCACAATGGCAATCTCCGTGATGCCATTGCCTGCGGCATAACTCCCTGTTGTCTCGATATCTACAATGGCATACAGCATGTGCTGTAATGAGATTTTATAAAATAAAGATAGGAAACTAATAGCAGCCCCGGTTTGGAAAACATAAATTTTATGTTAATGAATATGAGAAAAAGCCCCGCCTTTGATGCGGGGCCTGAAAAAATATCGTGCTGACTTCTTAATGTATGGAAAGGCCGCTGATGGAAGAATTGTAGCTCTGCCCGCTCAGATCATCAATGACCGGGGAGCAATCTATGACGCCATTGATATTGCGGAACCAGCTTATGTAGCCATTCGCGGTATCGAGCGCATAGAGATTCTTGTCGTAGCTGCCAAAATAGATGCGGCCATTGTAAACAAGGGGCGAAGACCTTACGGTAGCTCCAGCAGGGAAGGCCCATTTACGGCTGCCATCGTTGATACGCACAGCATACAGGCTATCGTCATAACTGCCAAAATAGATAACCTGCGCATAGGCATAAGGCGATGATATGACCCTTTCTTTCGTGGTATAGGTCCAGCGCAGCTGCCCAGTGATACTATCTACACAATGGAGCTTGAAATCGTCGCTGCCTACAATGATATTGCCTGCATAAGATATGGGTGAGCTTTCTATTTTGTCACCTGTCTTGTATTTCCATTGCAGGCTGCCATCGGCATTGAGGGCGTATAAATACGTATCGTAATTGCCTATGTATATATGGTTGCCGCTTACGGCAGGTGACGAGGAGAAGATATTGCCTGCACCTGCATCGTAGGTCCATGCGAGGGCGCCGCTAGCTTTATCAACAGCGTAAACCTTACCGTTGGAGGAGCCAAATACTACATTATTGCCGCTTATAGCCGGCGATGAGCTATTGGCGGCGGGACTATTGGTATTGTACTGCCATTGGATGGCATCATCTGCAGTACTAATAGCGTAGAGAATACCATTATCGCCCAGCATATATACCATGTTGCCATCGCCTACGGGCGTAGCGGACAAAGTGCCCCCGATCGTGATCTTGCTCACCAGCTTGCCACGTTTGGGGTCTATCTTATGTATATCACCACTCTCAGCAGGCAAGTATAGAAAGCCGTTATACAAAAGGGGTGAAGACTTGAGGTTGGCATTCAGCGCATATTCCCAGTGTTTATTGCCGTTAACGGGATCGAATGCATATATGAGCTGGTTTCGGCTACCAATAAAAACAGAAGGATCAAATGTCTCAGGTAATGGATCGTCCGGACTCATTTTATTGCTGCAGGAGCAGAATAAAACGGCAGCAGATAAGAGCGCTAATAATTTTTTATGCATATCCTGTATCAATGTAATTATCTAATCATTGCAAATTAAGCTTTTCAGGCTTCTATAGCAATAGAAGGGACTTAAAATAAAAGACCGGCTCCCGTAACAGGAGCCGGTCTTTTATCACATGCATGGCCTTATGCCATGGTAAGCTTTTCTTTCTGGCGCTTCACCTGTGTTACCAGGGAATTGAATGCCGTATCGAAAGATTCTTCAAATGTCTTGCTCTGGTGTTTTACGAAGAAGGAATGCCTTGGTACATACACCTTTATCTCTGCAACCTTATCCTTTATCTGGTGCACTACATTATCGAGCTTGAGATAGACCTCAACGCCGATGATATGGTCGTGAAAGGTCTTGAGCTTCTCCACTTTTGCTCTTACATGTTCCATCAGTTTGCTGTCAGCATCAAAGTGCACGGATTGGATTTGCACGTTCATAATTGTTCTTTTTTAGGTTAAAGAATAGCCTACCCTCTCGGGTGGTTCAGTTTATGTATTTCTTTTAATTTCTCAATGTTGTTGTGTGTGTATACCTGTGTTGCTGCCAGGCTGCTATGGCCCAGCAATTCTTTAATGGCCTGTATATTGGCCCCATTGTTCAATAAATGAGTAGCAAAAGTGTGCCGCAAAATATGGGGGCTCTTTTTCTGCAATGTGGTCGTATCTGCAAGGTACTTGTTCACTATCCTGTATATATAGCCTGCATATAAAGGTCGGCCACTTTCGAGCACCAATAAATGATGCCGGTCATATCCCTGCTTCTTTTTTTCGGCGATATACTCTTTGATGGTTTGCAGCAACATAGGGCTCACGGGCACCAGCCGCTCTTTATTGCCCTTGCCTAAGATACGTATTTGTGCCAGGCTCCATTCCACATCTTTCTCCTTTAGCTGCTGCAGTTCGGCACGGCGCAGGCCGGCCTGGTAGAGGAGATCGCATATCATGCGATCGGTAAAACCTTTAAAGCCTTCATCGAATTGCTGCTCTTCGAGCAGGGCCTCTGTTTCCTGTTCTTTCAGGAAAGTGGGCAAGCGCTCGGGCAGTTTTAATGCATGTACCTGGCGCACCAGGTTCTTATCTACCAATTGCTGTTTTAATAAATATTTGTAGAGTGAGCTAAGACTGGATATTTTACGGTTGATACTACGGGCGGTCTGCCCATCGTCTTTGAGGCTGGCCAGCCAGCTCCTGATATGGAAGAGCGCGACATGGGGAATATCGTAGATACTGAACTGCCCGGAAATATATGTAAAAAATTGTAGTAGGTCTGTTTGATATGCTTTTAGGGTATGCTGAGAATAGCGTTTCTCAAATCGAAGGTATTGTATGAAATCTGTAACCCTTTGTTCAAACATAGAAAATGCCTGCTATTGTAAATTTACTAAATTACAATAGCAGG
The DNA here is from genome assembly GCA_001897835.1 of Bacteroidetes bacterium 46-16. GTDB lineage: Bacteria > Bacteroidota > Bacteroidia > Chitinophagales > Chitinophagaceae > MKUN01. Next base: position 49,540 of record MKUN01000040.1, on the reverse strand, counting down.
CACAAGTATTATTTTACAATAGCTTTGTTAAAATGAGCTATTCGTCGAACTTGCCTGAGGCCATTTGCTGGCGATAAACAGCTTTCAACACCTGCGTACGGCGCCTGATGGAAGGCTTAGTGAACGACTGGCGGTCGCGAAGCTGGTTAAGGATACGGGCTTTCTCGTACTTCTTTTTGTACTTTTTAAGCGCCTTATCTATGTTTTCGCAGTCTTTTGAATCTATTATCAGCATATTTTATATACCCCCTTTTACTTGTTTGGGACGGCAAAGATAGTATGTTTTCCTGTTTCAGCAAAATTTTAGGTATAACAAAGTAAACTGAATAATTTTGGCAACTATCATTACGTTATAGTATTATTGTTGCCCGAGCGTATTATGCGGAATATATTTACAATAACATTATTTATTTGTTTCTTTTTATCCTGTAAAAAGAGCAATACCAGTACGCCAGACAGCGACTCAAGGCTGGACCGCCCCTATTGCAATGACCCTGAGGCGGTGAATTATAACTGGGCCTTCCCCGGAACGCCCGATAACAGCATTTGTTTCTACCCAACCGAGGTTTTTTCATCGGCCTATGCTTTTAATGACTCCGTGTATTTCAAGGACGGTACATTCCTGTACGACACCCCCCTGACACTGCACCTTTATGCGCTCGATAAAACAAAGCTAGTGATGACCGGTTTTTGCGGAGCAGGCAGTACTGACACGCTATGGCTCACTGCAGACAGGTTTTACCGGGCGCAGCTTGACACGACCATTGAGAACGGCCAAGCCCTCTGCAATATAAAGGACACTGTAACGGGCAATATCATACAAAGCATGAGCGACAGCAGTACCCTGAAGGTGAACTTCACCGTGGTAAGCGATAGCGACAATGTTTATTTCCACCGTGGCACTGCCTTAAAGCTATAGTGCATTTATGTTCACAGGTATCATAGAAACTACCGGTACGATACTAAAAGTACTGCCCAAAGGCAGTAATATCGACTTTTGGATAGAAAGCACTGTAACACCGGAACTGAAGATAGACCAGTCGGTAGCGCATAACGGGGTATGCCTCACCGTAGTGGAAATTGAGGGCAACAGCTACCGGGTGACGGCCGTGGATGAAACCCTGCAAAAGACCAACCTGGGACAATGGGCCGCAGGCAGCATAGTGAACATAGAACGTTCGCTGAAGATAGGCGACCGGCTGGACGGGCACTTTGTGCAGGGGCATGTGGATGCAACAGCCACCTGTACGGAGCGCAAAGCGCTTGAGGGCAGCCACCTCTACACATTTAGCTACCCCCGGCAATTCGCAGCATTGCTTATTGAAAAAGGCTCAGTATGCATCAACGGGGTAAGCCTTACCGCTTTCAATGTTACCGATAAAACTTTTACAGTGACCATTATACCTTATACCTATAGCCATACCAACTTCCACGCTATAGACAGAGGCACTGTTGTAAATATAGAATTTGATGTGCTGGGCAAATACCTGCTGCGTAAAGATGCCTTAAACTACGACCCCAAAGAATAAAATAACAATAAATACACGGGCTGCAGGGTCTGAAAAGCCCGATTTGATACGTAACTTGCAGCTTCCCGGGGATATTTGACAGACGGTTTTTCCCCTTTACCCCTAATGCAGCAATTAAATTTAAAAACGGAATACGACGTCGTAGTCATAGGTGCGGGCGTTGGTGGCCTTACGGCAGCAGCATTGCTCAGCAAAGCGGGCTATTCGGTATGCGTATTGGAGAAAGAACCCCATGCCGGTGGCTACCTGGCCGGCTTCAGGCGCAAACATTTCCGTTTCGATACAGCTATACACTGGCTTAACCAATGCATGCCAGGCGGTATGGCCGCCAAGATATTTGATATACTGGGCAGTGACCATCCTGAAGCGGTGCCGCAAAAACGCATACGCCGCTATAAAGGTGAAAGCTATGACTACCTGCTGACGGATAAGCCTGATGAGCTGAAGGAACAACTGATCTCGGAATTTCCGCATGAGCGGGAAGGGCTGGAACGTTTCTTTAAAGCAGCTAAAAGGCTGGGGCATTCATTTGCCAACTTCGGGCACATCTTCCGCTCAGAAGAAACTATGACCCCGATGGAGCGTATGAAGAATAAGCTCAACCTGCTGAAATTTGCCATGCCATTCATTCCCTTTATCCGCTATACCGGGGACGAGGGGATCAAAAAAGGTCTCAATAAATTCTTCAAGGACGAAAGACTGCATAAAATATTCTCAGCCGATACGGAACTGCTATCCTGCCTGGTACCGATTGGCTGGGCCTATTATGGCGATTATCAAAGTCCTCCAAAAGGTGGTGGCCAGGTGATACCCGAATGGTTGTCGCACATCATCAGCTATTATGGCAATGATATCTTCTTTAAATGCAGTGTAAAAGAAATATTGCTGGAGCAAGGAGTAAGTAAGGGTGTGCGCTTTGAGTGCAGGGACAAAGAATATGCATTGAAGAGCCGCTACGTGATAGCTGCCTGCGATGTGGAAACACTATATGAAAAGATGCTGCCGGCCAATGCAGTACCCCTTAAATTCAAGAACAAGCTGCGGGAGGCCGACCTGTACAGCTCTTCTGTAACCGTATCTATTGCACTTGACTGCCCTACCGCTGCGCTGGGCTTTAATGAGGAACTGGTACACCTGTCGAGCGAAAACGTATCGCGGGCGGAACACCTGAGCGGTGACCCGGAGAAAAGCGAGATATCGATATTGCCGCCATCGTTGCGCGACCCTTCGCTGGCCCCGGAAGGACAGGGCACACTAGTGCTGTTCATGCCTGCCTTCATGGACTTCAATAACCACTGGCATACCGATAAAGATAAGGACGGCAACTATGTAAGAGGAGCGGCCTATAATAAACTGAAGAACGAGATAGCAGAAGTGCTGATCCGCCGCGTGGAAGAACGGCTGGCGCCGGGACTACGCGAGCACATCCTCTTCTATGACGTAGCCACGCCTGTAACACACTGGCGCTATACCGGGAACAAGAACGGCACCATGATGGGTGCCAAACCGGGCAGAGAAAATATGCAGGGTAAAGTGGCCCACTACCAGACACCGGTAAAGAACCTGCTGCTCAGCGGGCACTGGGCCGAGCTGGGCGGCGGCGTACCGATAGCTGTAAAAGCAGGTGCGAACGCGGTATTGCTCATACTGAAGGAAGAAAACAAAGGAGCCTTTAAGGTGCTGGCCGACTATATGGATGGGAAGAAAGAAGCAGAAAGCGTGCTGAATTCCCCTTACTTCAAGCCCTATGACAACTCATGGGTACAGGCCCCGACACCGGCACAAAAACTGGCGATGCGGATGCAGGGAAATGATACCACAAAGACCGTTGCGGAAGAAGAAGAAATGGAAGAATAAAATAAATTACCGGGCTATCAAATAGCTACTGCGGTGACAAAGCGTTTCAACTCTTTAAGCAATAGCTGTTTCTGCTCTTCTTTGATCTTTTTTTCCCGGGTGCTTAGCTTTTCCAATTTAGTTTGCTCATCACTATTACATAAGCGAGGAAGGTAAGCCAGCTGGCTATCCAGCAACTGGCGCTCATCATTATAATCGCCCAACAGGTCGGATAAACTATCGAGGGTGGCCAGCGGAAGGTGTGCTACCTTCCCATATGCCTTCGTCCAATGTTTCTCCGCTAGTTTGGTGTTATAGAGCATGTCTTTGACACTTTTGCGACATTCATGTATCATCTCATCACCTGGTATTGCATCTGCCGCCTCTTCCAATATTTTTATGTGCTGCTTACAGAAGGTGGCCAGGGTAGCTGAAGACAACTTATGCAGTTGCTTAGCTGTTAGTTTTTTCTGTAGTTTTTTAAGTATCGCCTCATCATAATGTTCATTCCAGTTGCTTTTGCCGGAAGCTATGCTTGCAGACAGCTCTTTGATATAGGATGGAAGAGCGGCCCTGTACTTTTTTACCTGTTCCAGTTTCAGTTGCGCATCCCTTATTTCGCCAGCTATATCGTAAAGATGATGGAATTTTTTGGTCAGCTTCAGCCTGGGCTGACCTTCGTCCGTGTTAAGCAAACGCAGATAGGCACGCAACTTTTTCACGGCAACGCGAAAGGCATGTATCCCCTCTTGACTAAAGCCAGGGGCCACCGCTGTGGCAGCGGCCATTGCCTCTTTAAGCTTATCATCCAGTATATGTGCTGCCTTGCCTTTATTCATCATTACAAAATTACGGAACATCAGGCGCTGTAAAGATGATCTTTGTTAGCGGGGACTTTAATTAATTGCTATTTTTGGGTCGTATGCGTATCGCTTTTGACGCCAAGAGAGCTTACCAGAACAGCACAGGCCTTGGCAACTACAGCCGCCTGCTGATCGATAGCCTTGCCCGGTATTTTCCGCAGCATGAATATTACCTGGCAGCACCTAAAGAAACCGGAGCGTACACTGCCCCTGTCAACACGCATATCATTGGCCCGCAAGGCCTGAATAAACTGGCCCCATCACTGTGGCGGAGCAGGCAGGTAGTGAAAGACCTGGAAAAGAACGGGATAGCATTATACCACGGGCTTAGCAACGAGATACCCCTGGGCATCGGGCGTAGCGGTATCAAAACTGTGGTAACCATACACGACCTTATTTTTGAGTATTACCCGGAACAATATAAAGCTGCCGATGTGCAGCTATACCGGAAAAAATTCCGATATGCCTGCAGCCATGCCGATCGTGTGATCGCTATAAGTGCACAAACAAAAGAAGATATCATCAGCAGGTATGGGATAGATGAAGCCAAGGTGAGTATAGTGTACCAATGCTGTAACCCTGCATTTGAGCAGGTGGTAAGTAAGGATGTACGTGAAACAATAAAAAAGAAATACCGGCTGCCGAAAAAATATTTGCTTTACGTGGGCTCGCTCATAGAGCGGAAGAACCTGCTGAATATTTGCAAAGCCCTATGCACCATCAAAGATAAATTATCCATGCCCCTCGTGGTGATCGGCAGCGGGAATGGCAGCTATGCAGCTAAAGTAAAGGCCTATGTGAAAGCGCAGCAAATGGAAGAGCGGGTGATCTTCCTGGAAGACAGGCCTGAGGCAAATGACCCCGGGTTTCATAATTCAACGGACTTCCCCGCGATATACCAGTCGGCAGAAATGCTGCTTTATCCTTCTACCTACGAAGGTTTTGGCTTGCCTGTGCTTGAAGCCCTGTGGAGTAAGATACCTGTCATTACCTCAAATACCTCCTGCCTGCCGGAGACCGGGGGCGATGCTGCATACTACATCGACCCTTTTAGTGTGGATGAAATAGCCAATGCTATCGTTACAGTAAGCAGTAATGATATATTGCGGCAGCAGATGATACTAAAGGGTATTGCCCATGCACAAAAATTCACTGCAGCGGCCTGTGCGGCCAATGTGATGGATGTGTATGAAAGCCTATGCAGCTAAATCGTAAACAGAACTCAAACAAAAAGCCATTCTTTTAAAAGAATGGCTTTTCAATATCAAAAAAACAAGCTCTACAATGCGAGATCAGCATCGTCATTTGCATTGTCCTGCTCCTGCTGGGGTTGTACCTGCTCTTTAGACTGCTCACCATTGTTTTCATTATGGTGCTGCTTCGGACGTTCGCCACGGTCGTTGTTGCGGCGGTCGCCACGATCATTTCCACGACGGTCACCACGGTCATTTCCCCTGCGGTCGCCACGATCTCCGCGATCACCACGCTCAGGGCGTTCGCGCTTTTCGGGTTCTACATAACCTTCAGGCTTCGGCATCAGTACTTTGCGGCTCAGGCGCAGTTTACCTGTTTTAGGATCGGTGCCTATGAGCTTTATTTTCACCTTGTCACCTTCCTTCATCACACCATCGAGTGAATCAAGGCGCTTCCAGCTTACTTCAGATATATGCAGCAAGCCCTGCTTGCCGGGAAGGAACTCGATGAATGCACCGAAAGGCATGATGCTCTTAACAGTACCTTCGTATTCAGCCCCTATCTCAGGCACAGCTACTATACCTTTTATCCAGGCCATAGCCTTGTCGATATTCTCTTTATTAGCAGCAAATACTTTGATCACGCCTTCTTCACCAACCTCTTCGATATTGATGGTAGTACCTGTTTCGCGCTGTATCTCCTGTATCACTTTACCACCAGGGCCTATCACCGCACCTATGAATTCGCGGTCGATATTCAGCTGTTCGATGCGTGGCGCATGTGGTTTCAGTTCAGAACGGTATGCGCCGATGCAATTGTACATCGCTTCGAGTATGTGCATACGGCCACGGCGTGCCTGCTCCAGGGCCTGCATCATCACATCCATGCTCAGGCCATCCACTTTGATATCCATCTGGATACCGCAGATACCATCGCGTGTGCCTGTAACTTTAAAGTCCATATCGCCAAGGTGATCCTCATCGCCGAGGATATCGGTAAGGATGGCAAATTTGCCATTCTCGCCCGAGATAAGGCCCATGGCCACGCCACTTACGTGCTTAGGCAAAGGCACACCTGCATCCATGAGCGCCAGCGAGCCGGCACAAACGGTAGCCATTGATGAAGAGCCGTTTGACTCAAGGATATCAGAAACTACACGCACTGTGTAGGGGTAATCATCTTTAGGCATCATCTGCTTCAGTGAGCGCATAGCGAGGTTGCCATGGCCTACCTCGCGACGGCCGGGGCCGCGCATCATTTTTATCTCGCCGGTAGAGAATGGCGGGAAATTGTAGTGCAGTATGAATTTGAGGTAATCCGATGTCTGCGCGGTTTCCAGCAGCAGCTCATCTTCGGTAGTACCGAGGGTAACTGTGGTAAGCGATTGTGTTTCGCCACGGGTGAAGAGTGCACAACCGTGCGGTGAAGGCAGCAGGTCGGTCTCCATGGTCAGCACACGAACATCTTCAAGGCCACGGCCATCGAGGCGTACGCGCTCATCAAGCATCATGTCGCGAATGATCTTCTTCTCCAGATCGTGAAAGTAAGTGCCTACAAGTGCAGCGTCTTCATCTTTCAATTCATCTTCTGCAAACTGGGCTGTGAAATCTTCACGTATCTTTTTAAAGGCATCACTGCGGTCGTGCTTGGCCATAGCGCCTTTTGCGACCTGGTATATCCTGTCTTTACCAAAAGCTTCGATCTTAGCTTCCAGCTCAGGGTTGGTATATGGTTTGGTATACTCACGCTTGCCGGTAACACCTACTTTATCACGCAGCTCTTCCTGCAGTTTCACCTGCCTCTTTATTGCTTCGTGGCCAAGTTCAATTGCTTTGAGCAGGCTGGCTTCATCACACTCTTTACCCTCACCTTCCACCATCATGATGTTCTTAGCGGTAGCAGCCACTATAATATTGATATCAGCATCTTTGAGCTGAGTACGTGTCGGGTTAATGATGTATTCGCCGTTGATACGGGCCACGCGCACTTCGGAGATGATCTCTTGTATCGGAACATCAGACACTGCGAGTGCGGCAGAGGCTGCAAGGCAAGCCAGTGCATCGGGCATTATCTCGGCATCAGAAGATATAAGCGTAACCAGCACCTGTACTTCGCAGAGATAATCATCAGGGAAGAGAGGGCGCAGTGCGCGGTCTATAAGACGGGATGTAAGTATCTCGTAGTCGTTAAGACGAGCTTCGCGTTTGAAGAAAGAACCGGGTATGCGGCCCGCAGAAGCGAACTTTTCCTGGTAATCAACGCTTAAGGGGAAGAAAGATTGCCCGGGTTTAGGTTCTTTGTTAGCTACAACGGTAGCCAGTATCATACAGTTGCCCATACGAACCACAGCAGCGCCATCAGCCTGACGGGCCATTTTGCCTGTCTCTATGGTTATTTCACGTCCGTCGTCCAGTTTGTAGGACACGGAGATGGGATTGGGAGTCATAAAATAATATTAAAATATGTTCAAAAAAAACTATTCCCAACTGCGTTCAGCTGGGAATAGCGAGGAAAGCTTATTTGCGGAGACCGAGCTTTTCGATCAGTGCGCGGTACGCTTCAAGGTTTGTATTGCTAAGATATTGCAGGAGGCGCTTGCGGCGGCCTACCATTTGCATCAATCCGCGATTGCTTGAGAAATCTTTTTTATTGCTTTTCAAGTGGTTTGAAATGTGATTGATACGCTCAGTAAGCGTAGCTACCTGTGCTTCGATAGAGCCTGTGTTCTTTTCGCTTCCACCAAAGTTTTTGAAGATGTTTGCTTTCTTTTCAGCAGTTAAATGAGACATGTTGGCATCAAAATTTAAATATCCTATACTTTTTTTCGGACTGCAAAGATAGTGATTTATTTGATAAATAACTGATCCTGTAAATGTTTAAACAGATTTTTAATACAGGCATCACAAAGGGAAGCCGGATACACATTAAAACATATTTTTATTTAATGTATTCGCAAAAGATCGTGGGTGATGCAGGTAAACAGGCAGATAGACGAGCCTTGCGTTACTCGTATAATTAAAACGAAGAAGGCCCTCTAAAGGGCCTCTTCGTTAAACAAGTTAAATTATAATTATTTCATTATGACCAGTTTTTGAGTCTGGAGTTTGTTATTGCAATTTAGGTTAACAAAATAAATACCGGAAGATAAGTGGTTAATATCTGTAGCTACAGCATGTGTACCTTTCTGTACAGATATTTGCCTGCTCATCAATACTCTGCCACTGATATCAGTGAGGCTGAGCGTAGCCGCGGCATCGCCAGTGGCTGTGATCACAGCACTGAAAGTGCCTGATGCAGGGTTAGGATATACAAAGAAGGAACCTTCATTGCCAAGCGCTACATGCTTAACTCCCGAAGGATCATACAAAGTATTGACCGTAGTGTTGGTAACAACCGGGGCGTTGAAATCGAAATAAATCGATGCATTGTTGGTGAACTGTGTACCTAAAGGCAGGTTGGGTTTGGTCTTAATGGTATAGGTAAACATACCATTGCTGCCTTGTGCATCATTCATTTCTGCAGGCAGGTTTATGTTATTAAAAGTGAATTTGGCCACACCCAGTTCATCAATGGTAACCACGCAGGGGTGTGACTGGTAAACAGGATGTAGGGTTGTCCAGTCCAGGTCCGCATCGAGTGTATCGATCACTACAACGTTCTGCGCCTTATAGTTACCTATATTCTGGAAGTGTACCATATACTCAAGGGTAGAATCATCATAAGTGATGAGGCCTGTAGGGCCTACACCTTTAGGCTTCACTTCTTTAAAATTGGGATCATAAGCAGCCATGGTATAAGTAGTGAAATAGTTCACATTGTTCCATGGCGTATAATCAGTAAGCCAGTTGCTCATTGGTGATGTATAAACAGTAGAATCTTTGAACACCAGGCTGGTATTGAGCGGAATGTTCGTTGGAACAGTGTAGTTCATATAGAAATCCTGCGAAGCACCGGGATTAAGGCTAAGGTTGCCGGCAGGTATATCATAATAATCAGGAGGGCCTGCTGCGAATATGCCACCGGGCACAAATGAAGGTGCGCCAACCTGTCCATCGGTAGTATAGCCTGCTATGAGGTTGCTTTCCGCAACTGTACCGTCATTGGTAATGATGGTCTTCTGCTGGTATGTATTACCGGGCACTGCAAAAGTGTAATCCCATGTGCTGATGTGTATATCGTGTATAGGATTGATGCTATTGGCAAAATCAACGGTATTGACGCAATTAGCGGCGGCGGTAACATTTACCACTATACCATTTGCCTGGCAGGCAGAAAGAGGATAAAAGTTCTGCACGGTCTCGGTTATGGTGTATGAACCTGTAGGTACAATGAACGAGTAAACACCATTCGCATCGGTATAGGCGTAGCCTACATTGCTACAATGCACCTGTATGTTCTGTATACCCAATTCACCGGCATCCTGTATACAGTTACCGTTGGCATCGTCATAAATAGTGCCGGTAATGGTGCAATAGCAGCTATTATTGGCTGCGTTATAGCCCAGGTAAGTAAAGGCGCTGGCAGTACAACCTACTGCATCGGTAACATAAACACTGTAATAGCCTGCAGCGATACTCGTGTTATTCTGTGTTGTAGGGCCATTATTCCAGGCATAAGTATAAGGCAGCGTACCACCTGCAGGATTTGCATTTACACTACCATCGGCAGCAAAGATGCAAGTGGCCGGTGTTGAAGCAAGGCCAACACTAACCGGTGAGCTGGAAGCCACATAGCGGTTTTTGGTTGTATTGCAACCATTGGCATCGGTAACGGTAACACCATAATTACCGGCGGCAAGGTTTGTAATGCTTGCCGTGGTACCGCCATTGGTCCACAGGTAGCTGTAAGGTAAAGTGCCACCTGAGGCAGTAACAGAAGCGCTGCCATCGGACTGCAGGCAGGTAGCATTAGTACCTGATAATGATAATGTAACCACATCGATGGGTGGAATGTTTACAGAACCATCACGCACACAGCCATTGGCATCGGTAATATGGAAGTGATAGCTGCCCGCACTAAGATTGCTGGCGGTTAATCCTGTTTGAGCCGGGAAGGTGCTCCATGAAATAGTATAAGGCGCTGCACCACCTGAAACTGTAAGTGTAGCCGAACCTGTAGCAGCGGTGCAGGAGCTGGGAGTAGTAGTGTAAGTAGCCGTAACAGGCGTGCTGCTGGATACATACGCACCACCATTACCAATGCAGCCATTGGCATCTGTAAGCGTAACACCATAATAGCCGGCAAGAAGGTTGCTGATAGACTGCGTAGTGCCACCATTCGTCCACAGGTAAGTATAAGGAGGTACCCCACCTGACCCGAAAGCAATGGCTGCACCATCATTTTGAGTACAGGTAGCCGGTGTAGGTGTGGTATTTACGCCGATCTGCGGTGTCTGCTGTATATAAGTATAATTGGTGACGCTGCAACCGAGCGCATCGGTAACCGTAACATTATAGCTGCCCATGATCAGGCTGTTAATAGAAGCCGTGGTAGCCGCATTGGACCAGAGGTAGCTGTAAGGTGGCGTGCCGCCGGTAATAGCCCCTACGGTTGCAGTACCATTAGTGCAACTGGCAGCTGTAGTAGTGATGGGATAACTAAAGGCGGGGATATTGGGCACCTCTGTAGAATCCTGATAATACATTGAGCCCCATACACAACCATTGGCATCGGTTATGGTAAGCCCATACTGGCCTGCCGGCAATGAAATGGGGTTGGTAGTGCCCACATTGGTCATAGTTTGTATATCGTACCATTGATAGGTGTATGGAGGAAGACCTCCGGAAACAGTAGCTGTGGCAGTGCCTAATGCCGGGCAGGCAGCACCGGTAGTAGCCACCGAGTATGTAAAAGGAGGAGCGCCCTGGTAGTAATTGGATGCTGTAACATTGTTGGCATCCGTTACTACAATATATAGATAAGCACCGGAGTAATTAGTAAGCGCGTCCGTTAATACATTGACCGTATGATTAACCGTCGGCTGGTTATAGATATTCCAATCGACCGATAAAGGCGGTGTAAGTCCAGTAAAAGTTGCCGTAAGGATGCCATCGTTATTACATGGCGCCTGGGTGAGTGTAAAGCTGACCGTCTGGGCCTTTGCAGCCATTGCCAGCATGAAGCAAATAAATAGTGAAGTAATTTTTTTCATAAACACAGGTTTTTAAAGTCTGTAAATACAGACGAGGGTTTTAAACCATGTGTTAGATTTTTTTTGAAAATAATAACCGTGCAGGGTAACCGGTCATCTTCATGGGGCAACAAGCGTGGAACAGTATGAATTGATACTTAAACGGTTGCGGCCCTGCTGATAGCAGGGCCGCAAAGGAAATTAATCAATAGTTTATCCAAGTTTGCCGGAAAGTTTTGAACCATCAATATTGAACAGGACATTCGATTTGAATGTCTTTTTGGTCTTGCTATTGCGTGCAAAGCGTTTTATCGCTGTTTCTATAAGCTCTGACAAAAGCGTATCGAACTTTTTGCCAGTAGCTTCCCAAAGATAAAAGGCCAGCGAACCGGGTATGGTGTTTATCTCGTTGAGGTAAACGGACTGATCGCTTTCATCTATTATAAAGTCTATCCTGCAAACACCTGAGCAATTCAGGTGCCTGAATATCTTAGCCGCATATGCCTGTATATCGTTCTTTTGCTGTGCCGATATGTTTGCCGGTATTTTCCGCTTAGTACCGGCCATACCTTCACCTGAGCTATCGGCGTTCATGTATTTTTCATCGAAGCTGAGGAGTTCGTTACCTATGATGACGGGTTCTTCGCATTCTGAAACCTGGATATCATTCCCTATATCCGCTACTGAGCAGTTCACCTCTTTGATAGCCGTTACACAGCGCTCTACGAGTATATTGTTAGTAAAAGAGGCTGCAAGGTCTATGGCGTTTTCCAGCTCCTGCTTATTGCCTGCTTTACTGACACCGATGCTTGAGCCCAGGTCATCGGGCTTAACAATGACCGGGTAACTGAACTTAGCCTCTATATTGCCGATATGCGTATTCTTTTCCCGGAACCATCCATCGCTATCTATTTTGTATGATGCAATGACCGGTATGTTGATAGCACTGCATATTTCCTTAGTAAAAGACTTATTCATGGTAATTGCCGCAGCTGCTACGCCGCAACCTGCATAAGGAATGCCCATCACCTCGAAAATGCCCTGGAAACAACCATCTTCACCATAAGTGCCATGAAATACCGGCAGTATCACATCGAGCTTGCTGACCACTTTGCTCGACTTTAAAAAGCCTTCGGGATAGCTCATCAAAGTGCCTTCACCCGCATTCATCGAGGGCATCACTTTGGTGACATTCTTCATCAGGTTCTTATAATTCTTAAAGTTGTTGATATACATCAGTTGCGGGCCGGTATACCATACACCCTCTTTAGAAATATACACGGGCACAACTTCATATTTTGCCTTATCCATTGCCTTCATTACCTGCATAGCAGATATAATAGATATCTCGTGCTCTACGGAACGGCCACCAAAAAATACCCCTACTTTTTTCATTTTATTCTGATCGTTATTTTATTCATTAAAGGTGTCAGGAAGGTCATTTTCATACAAGACCACATCGCCTGCCTGCATAATGGTCTTTACTTTATCGTTCGCCTCCTGCAAATTTTTGCAAACATATAATTTCTCTTCGGGAAAATTCACTGATCTCAGCCCTTCCTGTATAGGTTTTGTGCGGGCAGCCCCTACGAGGAATACCAGGTCGCAATTATGGGCTATATGTTGCCCAAATTCAAAATTCAAATCATATTCCTTTTCACCAAGCTCTATCATGCCGGGGGTAATGATTATTTTTTGGTTCCCTTCGAACCTGTTCAGCGCTTCTACCGCCTTGCGGGAGCCTACGGGGTTCGAATTAAAGGCATCGTCTATTATGGTGACCCCATTGGCCAGCCTGCTAACCTCGAGCCGGTGGTTCACTGCTTCTATCTGCTTAACTGCTTTTTCTATAAGGTAGGCCTCCACCTTGAGCTCCAGCGCCACAGCACAGCAGGCCACGAGGTTAGACACATTATGCTCGCCCAGCAGCCTTGTTTGCAGCGAGAGCAGTTTGGTATCGCCTTTATAAACATCGAAGTGCATGCCCAGGCCTTTGTAGGCAATATTGGCAGCCTTATATTGTGTATTACCCCCTGTACTGAAAGTAACTAAAGCAGCGCTAACCGGTGCGGGCAGGTTATTGACATCAAGGTCATCGCCGTTAATGAAGCCTATGCCGTCGGCAGGCAGGCTTACGATCAATTCGAATTTTCCTTTCCGCACATTGTCCAGCGAACCAAATGTTTCGAGGTGCTGCGGACCTATAGCGGTAATAATGCCATAACGCGGATGAACAATGTCGCATATCTCCTTAATGTCGCCTACCTTCTTAGCGCCCATTTCTATGATGAACAATTCATGCGTAGGTTTCAGGTACTCCCTTATGGTACGCACCACGCCAAGCGTAGTGTTATAGCTGCCCGGGGTCATCAGGGTATTGTATTTTTCAGAAAGTATGCCGTGCAGGAAGTGCTTCACGCTGGTCTTGCCAAAGCTACCGGTTATGCCTATCTTAATAAGGTCGGTCCGGGAGGCAATGATCTTTTTTGCATCATTGATATAGCTCCTGTTTATCGCCTGCTCTACCGGTTTAATAAGTACATTGGCCACGATAATGATGACAAAGGAAAAAGCTATGGCACCAAACAGCAGACCTGGAAAATACCGGGCCCCAACAACAAAATAAACTACCGCCAGGGCCAGTATAACGAGTAATAGCTCTACTACGAACAAACGGGTGGCCCGTGGTGTGAAATCAAGTTTCTTCTTGGCCTTTTTGCGCAGTTGCATCATTATGCCCAAAACGGATGCTGCAAATATTATGATGGCAGTAATGATGTGTATATAAAAATAAAAGGCTACAATGGAAGCCAGCACCAATATCTTCACCTTGTCGTAGCGGGTGCGCAGGTTCTCTTTCAGCCATTTGGTATAGCGCTCATTGAAATAAGAATTAAGCTGCATCATGTGCAACTCTTCTTTCAGTAACAGGGCGAGGTAAAAAAACAGTGATAAAAATGACAATAAATGTATGGCCAGATGCATAGTTATACTTTCAGAAAATCGTTCACAAGGTCTAAAAATTGTTCTTTTTTGTCAATAAACACATAATGGCCTGCACCCGGCAGTATCTCAAGACTTGAATCCTTTATATACTCATGGAAGGCCCTTGCCATAGATACCGGTGTAGCGGTATCGGTCTCACCCCAGATGAGCAGGGTGGGCACCTCTATCTTCACGGCATATTCTTTCAGGTCTTCGTGCAGTATCCTTTTCAGGACCTCCCGCATTTTAGGGCTGGCGTTTTTATAATCGGCCGAACCCATCATATCCACCATTTTTTCCTTTGCCCAGTCGAAGGTAGATTTAGGCAGTATCTTTTCCAAAAAGCCTTTTGCCTTTTTTATGCCCTGGTTGCCCTTGCGGCGTTCTATATCTTCAGCCATTATCAAGCCTGCACCACCTGTAAATATAAGCTTGCTTAGAGGGGCCTTGCTGTTGAGTATAAGCGCCACCCTGCAACCAAATGAATGACCTAGTACGACCGGGTTGGCAATGCCCAATTTTTGCATCAGTTTTACCGTCCAGTTGGCATAGTCTTCTACCCCCCATACCTCTTCGGGCTCATCGCTGCCCCCAAAGCCAGGAAAGTCGACAGCGAAGACCTTGTGTGTTTTTGACAAGTCTTCCTGTATATCCTTAAGCGTTGCTGCCCTGCAGCCCCAGCCATGCAGCAGCAATACGGGGCTACCCTCGCCCGCCTCGGTATATACCGCAAGCTGGCCATCAATTACGATCTGTTTTGTCTTTATCATTTATCTATCCCAAAAGGCCATCAGGCCATTGCAAATTCTTTTAGCATCCTGTCGCAAAGGGCCCTCATTTCGCCCTCGCTGCACTGGTAATTATTAAATATCATGGAAAACACTAAGGGCTCCGCGCCTTCTACCACTCCTGCAAACGCCCTTACTTTGCCCATGCTCCCTGTTTTGAGCCTTACTTTGTTTTTTGCAGCAATACTCCTGCAATAGTTTTTCACGGTACCTTCTTCACCAAGCAGCGGAAGCGTTTTTGAGAAGTCACCTGTCTTAGCCGTATCTCGTAACATATACACCAGCAACTCTGCCAGGAAGGACGCGGTCATATTATCCTTCCGCGCCAAGCCGCTACCATCAACAGCACTAAAATCACTGCTGTCCAATATACCTTTCCAGTACACATTGAAATTACTGTTCTTCTCCTCAAAGAACTTTTGCGTTACAAGATAGATACATTCTGCAAAGAGATTGATACTGTCGTAGTGGGTATATTTTACGATATCGAGCAGCGGTGGCGATAGCAATGTGCCCAGGTCCCCGCCTTCGGCACCACTGCTCATATGCTTTGCATTTACTTTAATGCCTTTTGCCTGCAAAAAGGTCTTTAAGCTTTCTTTAAATATTTTGGCAGGCGATGACAGGGATAACTTTTCATCCCTGTATGCGGAAGCTGCAAGCGCCGGATCGATATACAAGGATTTTTTATCGCAGGCAGGACAGCCAATAGCCTTTATCTCGTTGATACCGGCTTTTTCAAATACTTCAAACTCTTCCCGGAGCAAATGTTTACTGATGCCCGGCATATCGCCGATGATAATGTTGCTGCCACTTTGCCTGACCGGGAATGAGTTGTCGATAAAGTTAAAGGCCTGTGGTATAGCCCCATAATACCAGGGATAATCTTCAAGCGTCCAATCCTGGTATGAGAGCGGATCGCCCAGGTAAGTATTGTCCACAATTATATCGCCCTCTATTTCTTCAACGGAACGGGCTTTTAGTGCCTGCAATATCTTTTCAAAACATAAGAGCGGGCTTGTTTCATCAAAATAATGAGAGCCTAGTGTGGGATCACCATATCCTTTTACCAACAGATTGCCGTTAAGTTTGCCCGCTGTAACATCGCCTGTATAAGCAAGCCGGGTTTTAAAGCGGTATGCGGGCCCAAGTATGTGCAGCGCTGTTGCTGTGGCTACCAGCTTCATTACCGAAGCAGGCACTAAAAAAAGCCCGGGATTATAACTAAGCAAGGTATTGTTCTTAGCATCTTTGACCACCAGCGAACATGAAGCGCCCTGTAACTCCTTATGATGGAGCAGGTTTCTTAAACCCGATACGAGATCTGCTTTGTTCACGCTATAGTAAAAGTTAAAAGCTGCCTGCAATAAAAACTGTCAGCCACTGCCTTACAGATAAGCATTTTTCGTACTTAACGAACAGGCAGTGTAAAGCTATGAAAAAAGCAATGCAGGATAACAAGCCTTGGCTAAAAAATCGTGTATGAAACAAAGAAAAAAAATTATAAAAAATATTTGGTGGTCAAAACCCTGAAAACCAATACCGTATTGCTTTTCGCCGCTCCAGGCTTTCAAAAACATTTTGTACATCAAAACATTATGCTTTAGGTTTGTACCGCATTCCTAATAACCTGCATAGAGGACGCAGGGTATTTTACATAATTCCCCCCAAGAGAGATACCGGGTAAAAAAAGATGAGCCATAAGCGGTTTGTAATTCTATTTATTCCCGCAATGCATACAGGACAGAGAAGAGCATAATCCAAAGGGATCTCTTTTTTAACTATAAAAAACAAAAACATGAAACGCAACAAAATTCTCCTGGCAGCAGCATTACTTTTTCTTCCCTTGCTTAGCCTCGCACAGGCCGGGCCATACTGCCCGCCCCCTCCCAATGCCCCCATCAGTGGTGGCCTTGGACTGCTTGCTATAGCAGGTATTGGCTATGGTATCAAAAAGTACAAAGGCAGCGGCAAAAGCAATAAAGATCAAAACAAATAAACAGGAATGTATAAATCGTTTAGCAAAACAAGAACGATATTGGCAACATCAATTACACTCAGCTCGTAAAACACTGACAATCAAAAGACTAATAGCGTTAACCGGTGATTAACATGCATAAGCTTTGTCATAGGTGCTATAATCTATAGGTTTGCATTATCGATCATTGAGAAACAGAGAAAGAAGACCTTTTAATAACACAGTTTTATATTATTAAAATGTCCTTTACACTAAAAACAGAATCATGAAACAATTTAACACTTTGAAATTTGTTTTTTTGCTTGGAGCACTATTATCACCGGTTTTTGCAATGGCATGGTGGCATGGCCCCCCTCCACCAACTGCACCGCTTGACGGTGGCCTCAGCTTACTGCTGGCGGCAGGCGTAGGCTATGGCGCTAAAAAGTATGTCAGCGCTGTAAAAAAGAACAAAACCACCGAAAAATAGTAGTAATTTTCACATAGTGATATACCGGGTTAAGAGAATATATAAGGAGCTGCCCCTGGCAGTGCGCAATTTCCTGATAAGGGCATTATTGCTGTTTGCAGGCTGGCTCCTTATATATAACCTGGTCTTAAAACCTATAAATGTTCCTGACCGGCAACTCACCCAATTTGTAGAATGGGGTACGGTAAAGACACTATCGTTCTTTTACCCCAACGTTAGCTCCGAAGGACAGGATGTGCTGATCAATAACCAGGGCGTGTTGGGTATTGCCAACCAGTGCAATGGCCTTGAGCTGATCGTATTATACATAGGTTTTCTCTTTTGCCTGCCTACACGACCATTGAGAATGCTGCTGTATGGAGTGGTTGGTACCATTATCATCTGCATACTGAACATAGGACGCTGCGCAGCACTGGCCATGTTGTACATGAGCCATAATTACTATGCCGATTTCGCACATCACTACGCTTTTAAACTGGTAGTGTATGCAGCAGTCTTTTTCGGCTGGATCATTTACAGTAAAAATATTGGCCGCAATGCACAGCTACAAGCTTAGAATGTGGCTTGCCTTTATCCTGATCATTGCCCTCTGCTGGCTCGATTATCAATTTTTCACAGAAGGACTGAAGGCCCACTTAATGGCGCCACAAAAAAGAAGGATCATGCACCTGCTGCTCTTATGCTGCATTACGGCAACAGGGTATTGGGGCTGGTACAGGCATCCCATGAGGTGGATCAAAAAGCTGTGGGTATTTCTTTACCTTATCACCATTTTCCTGATAGGCTGCATAGGTCTCTTGCAATGGCAGTACCAGCTTTTCGATCACAATGTTCTTGATGTAATATTTGGTGTGCGTATATTTTTCTGTAGCCCTGCACCCTTCTTTATCCTTTATATACTGGGACGGCTGGCAGGCAGTATTTCCCCTACGAAGCAATAAAGGGTTTATACTTTTCTTAAGTACATT
This sequence comes from Bacteroidetes bacterium 46-16, assembly GCA_001897835.1. Classification (GTDB taxonomy): domain Bacteria; phylum Bacteroidota; class Bacteroidia; order Chitinophagales; family Chitinophagaceae; genus MKUN01. The sequence continues at coordinate 30,800 of MKUN01000040.1, read as the reverse complement.
TACGTATCAATTATCTCCATGCCCACTCTTTATATCATAGCAGGCCCTAATGGCGCAGGTAAAACTACGGCTTCGTATAGCCTGCTACCGGATATGCTTGACTGTAAGGAATATGTAAACGCTGACGAAATAGCACGGGGGATATCTCCATTTAATCCTGAAGGTGTTGCCATTGAAGCGGGCCGTATTATGCTACAACGTATTGATGAACTGATAGAAGACAATGAAAATTTTGCTTTTGAGACCACACTCAGTACCCGCAGCTATGTGCACACCGTAAAAAGATGTAAGAAAAAAGGTTATAATATCACTTTAGTGTTCTTTTGGCTCAGCAGCCCCGAACTGGCCAGGGAACGTGTGCTGCTAAGGGTATCGCGGGGCGGGCATAATATACCGCCCGATGTGATAAGCCGGCGCTATGATAAGGGAATTAAAAATTTACTAACTTTGTTCATTCCGATCTGCGATTATTGGATAGTAGCTGATAACTCGCATGCCAACCGAATGATGGTGGCAGAAGGTACCGGACCTGATGATGTGACGGTCTTTGATGCCGCGATCTGGGAAAAAATAAAATTATATGGCGCTTGATGCGAAATATGTCCGTTTAAGGGAAATAATAATGGCCGGTATCCAAAAGGGTATCGACAAGGTGATAGAGGACAGTATCAAAAATAACACCCCGATAGCCGTAAGCGATGAGCAGGGGAAGGTACAACTCATCTACCCCAGCCAAAAGCAATAATACCTCTTCAGAAAAAAATGTTTAACAGCAACCAGTATGCTGTCGCCTCCCGGTGTTTTAAGCTTCCGGTGCAGGGTGTGTTTCCGGAAAATGCTCCAGTTCTTCCAGTGTCTTTTTAATGTGCTTCCTTATCGTTGTATTATGGCATAAGGTCAACTCGGCCTCAAGAAAGGTTTTCAGATCTGTAGGGTGTTGCATCCTCCTTTGAGCTTTCCTTCTTTTCAGGTATTCGATGGTTCTAAATTTCATCACTAAATATAAGGAAAACAAGTGAAAGATAAACGCATGACCCCCTGATATTTCAGCTTCAGAAAGAAATAAAAAAAGGATGAACCGGGGTTCATCCTTTCAATAATATTCAGCAGAAAATACTATGCTTTTTGAGCCGGCTTCTTCATAATGGCATATACTTCGAGACCGAAGCCTAAGAGTGCTACTATCGGAGCAAGTGTAATACGACGGAAACTGTATATCTCATCGAAATTGAACTTATGCGGATCGGGACTTTTACCGCCGCCCATAAGCATGAAGCCAAGTATGATAAGCACAACACCAGCTATCATGAAGGTGTAATTGCTACGATCGAAAAGAAAATCCTGGTTGCCCAGCGGCTGCTCATGACTTACTACACGTGTAGCTTTCTCACTGCTTTTATTTTGTACCGGTTTTGGTTTTGTTGCTGTAGACATATCTATAAGGATTGTATGTTAAAGTTAAGGAAAACGGGACTAATAAAGGTCATCCACGTGCATTTTTAAATATTTTACAACAGAACGGTGTGTGCTCACTACCGAAATAAGGATGCCCATTACGATCATCATAAACATAAGCAGGACCAGCATCATATTATCGTTGAGCACGGTTAGTGCGGGGAGCTGTTTTTGTGCAAAAGAAATGACCATCCAAAGCCCCGCAACAGCAATAATACCGCTTATAAGACCATTGATGACAGCCCTGCGGTCAAAGGGGCGGGATATAAACCAGCGGGTTGCCCCTACCATCTGCATGGTCTTGATCAGGAAACGATTGCTGAACATGGCCAGGCGCACCGTGTTGTCTATAAGCACCACTACAACGATAAACAGTATCAGCGAAATAGCACCCAATACGATACCGATCTTGCGGAAATTGCTGTTCATCTGGTCCACCACCAGCTTAGGGTATGTGACATCACGCACCACATTACTTTGCATGATGAACTGCTTTACCTTCTCAAGGCTGTCCTTATTCACATAGCCCGCATGAAGTTTAAGCACTATAGATGTAAACAAGGGATTGTAACCGAGGAACTCGCCAATATTCTGGCCCTCGATATCGCTTTGCATCTTCAGGGCTTCCTCCTTGGTAATGACCTTCGACTCGCGGACAAAAGGCTGTTTGTCGAGTATGTCCTTCATCCTTTGCACATTCTCATCCTTGGTATTATCATGGAAATCAACTGCCACTTCCACATCTTCCTTAAATGCACGGGTAAGTGCACGTCCATTGAGCACAAGCCATCCCAGTGTGCCTAAAAGAAAGAGCACGAGGGAGACACCTATGATCGCATTGACGTAGGAAGGTTTTGCTTTTTTTCCGGTTGCCATTGTGCCCAAAAATAGAAAAAACAATGAGGATTTGAACAGCAATCTGATATTAGGATATATTTTAACAAAAGACTGCCCATTTTCACCAGGGCGGCATTGCAGGGGCGGCACAATAAAAACCGTTTTATACGTTAATTGTTAGCGAGGTATGAACATTTGTGTATTTTTAGCGGGCTCAACCATACCATTACATGAAGGATCTGAAACCTTTTTTTGACGCACGGCATTTTATAGAGAGTAAAGCGGCAGGCACCTACCAGTCGTTGCAATGGGGCGCTAATATCATGTGCCTTACCGAAAACAACTTTGACTGGGACGATGCCGACATAGTAATAGTAGGCTGCGGCGAGTGGCGTGGCCGGGACAGGGAAGCACAGTACAGCAATGCAGGCCCGGATGCGGTGCGCGAGGAATTGTACAAGCAGTACCACTGGCATGCAGCCGTAAAAATAGCCGATGCAGGCAATATACATTGCGGGGCCAGCATAGACGACACCCGTGCCGCCCTGCGCACCGTACTGCACGAATTGCAGCTTGCCGGAAAAATAGTGATCGTGATAGGCGGTTCGCAGGACCTGACGCTGCAGCAGTACGAAGCCTTTAAAAGATCGGAACAGATGATAACGGCGTCTGTGGCCGATATGCTGATAGACCTGGATGAGACGGAAGAGATAACAGAACACAGCTACCTGATGAATATGCTGACCTCACAACCTAACTATGTGGGGCACTACAGCCATATAGGTTTCCAAAGCTATTATGCGCATCCCCGGATGCTGGAAACACTGGATAAGTTACGCTTCGATTTTTACCGACTGGGCAAAGTGCGGGAGCACATTGAAGATATGGAACCCGTATTGCGTATCAGTAACCTCTTCAGCTTCGATATTGCTGCTGTGCGGTATAGCGATGCCCCGGTAAATGTTAACGGCTCACCCAATGGCTTTACCGGCGATGAGGCCTGTATGCTGGTGCGCTATGCGGGCATGAGCAACGCTATGAGCTCGCTGGGCATCTATGGCTATGATGCCCGGAATGACTTGCATAACATGACCGCAAAGCTGATCGCACAAATGACCTGGTACTTTGTGGATGGCTACCTGGTGCGTAAAAGCGAGGCCCAACTGGAAGAAGGCAACGAGTTCATCACCTTCCATGTAAGCTTTACGGACAACGATACCATATTCCTGAAAAGCAAACGTACCAACAGGTGGTGGATGAAACTGCCCAACCAATCGTTCGTGCCCTGCTCCTACGCCGACTACCTGACCGCCAGCAACGACGAGATACCGGAAAGGTGGCTCAGGGAACAGGAAAGGCTGTTATAAATACTAGAAATATGGGCAACCACATTTTGACTTCTATAAAGGAATTCGTTGCAGCACATCAATGGGTTGATATTTCTGAGATAACGGACCATACCAGAATTGAAGAAGATTTAGGCATTACAGGAGATGATGCTTCTGAATTACTCGTAGCTTTTGGCAAAAAATTCAATGTAGATGTATCGCACTTCATGTTTGATGAGTACTTTAATCCAGAGGGCACTAATTGGTTCAGACCTACTTACGTTCCAAATAAGAAAATATTAACTATCGCTCACTTAGAAAAGGCTGTGATTACTGGCAAACTGGATGAATCAGTTATAAATGGATGATCAGTCAAACTCATGCATTCCAAGAAGCCCAACCTGGGGTAAATAGTATTTAATAACGTAATTTTGTATTCAAACCATCCCAAGGGGATGGTTTTTGTATAGGAACAGAAGGTGATAGAAAATAAGCAAATAATACAAAACGAGGAACGCGCTGTGCTGGTGGGCCTGGTGCATAACCAGCAGACCGAGACACAGGTGCGCGAATACCTGGACGAACTGGCATTTCTTGCTGCAACTGCAGGGGCCACTACCGAAAAAATATTTATCCAAAAGCTGCAAAAACCGGATAGCCGCACTTTTGTAGGCAAAGGCAAGCTGGAAGAGATAAGGCTATATGTACAAAGCAAGGGCATTAACCTGGTCATCTTTGACGATGAGCTTACGGGATCGCAACTGGGCAATATCAATGATGCCCTTGGGGTAAAGACCATAGACCGCAGCGACCTGATACTTGACATCTTTGCCCGCCGTGCCAAGACCGCACAGGCAAAGGTGCAGGTGGAGCTGGCCCAGTACCAATATATACTGCCCCGCCTGCGCGGTATGTGGAAACACCTGGAGCGCCAGGGTGGTGGTATAGGCTCCCGTGGACCGGGCGAAACGGAGATAGAGACCGACCGCCGTATAGTAAAGGACAAAATATCGCTGCTGCGCAAAAGGCTGGCAGAGATAGACAAACAAGCCATCACCCAGCGTAAGGAGCGGGGCACTTATATCCGCGTGGCCCTGGTGGGCTATACCAACGTGGGCAAGAGCACTTTGATGACCCTGCTCAGCAAATCGGAAGTATTTGCTGAGAATAAACTATTCGCTACGCTGGATACCACTACCCGGAAAGTGGTATATGAGCAAACCCCCTTTCTGCTGAGCGATACAGTAGGTTTTATCCGGAAACTGCCACACCACCTGGTGGAGAGCTTTAAAAGCACACTGGACGAGGTGCGCGAGGCCGACTGCCTGCTGCATGTTGTAGATATATCGCACCCTGCATATGAAGACCAGATGGGCGTGGTAAACAAAACCCTGCAGGAGATAGGTGCATTCGACAAGCCGATACTTACCATATTCAACAAGATGGACCTTTATGAAGAGCGCACATTCGACCCCTGGCTTGATGATGAGGTAAAGAAGGAATTGCTGAACCAGCTCCAGCATCGCTGGGAACATGAGACCAATGGGTCTTGTGTATTTATCTCAGCCATAAAACGTAAGAATATAAACGAACTGCGCGATACCATCCTCCATAAAGTAAAAGAGCTTTACCAGCTACGTTATCCATACCTCACAAAGTTCTACTGATACCCACACGGCATTTTCAAATTATTATTAAGTATTGTCTTAATTATCTTTTTATTAATACAATACCGTTTCCTGGTGCATTGCCAAATATGTGCAAAAATGATATTGCTTTTTTGAAAAAAATTGGTTTAATTTTCTAAAAGAAATTTTACCTCGTCCACCAAAAAATTAAAACCCAATGAAGCAGCAGACGCGCGAGTTGCTGGTCACAACAAAAGTGGCCCAAAACTGGCAAGACGACTTTGAACAAAAAATAGATGAGCTGATGTCTATTGTAAGCAAGGTAGACACAGAACAGGAGGTGCTACGCTCATCTGAAATGCTGGATGTGTACCACAATACTACCCGGCACAGGCAAAAACAAGGGCGCAAAAGGAAGCATGTGTTCAGCGACCGGCCTTTCGAATTCCTGGTATTCCGTAACTAATCATTCAAGAGGCCTATTGATAAAATCTACTAAAGGATTCATTGTTGTAAATACATTCATGCACTTCGACACAAAAGTCTTAGCGCATATATCTTTATCTGCCATCTTCGTGGTCACTACAAAGCTTTTAAGTTTCAGGTATTCTATGGCCGGGTTATCAGCAGTATAACCCTGGGGAACTGTTTTTAATTGCTCCCCCTCTATTTTGCTGAACAGCTTTTTGAATTTTGCATTCCCGATTATCTTTTTGAATTCAGGGAAATTATAATCGATCTCCTGCCTTACTGCTTTGAGCATAGGCCCCTCGGGCATCCATAAGCCGCCGCCCACAAAAGTTTTACCCGGCTCCAGGTGAATATAATAGCCTGCACCATGGGCTTTACGGCCACCTTTATTAAAATAAGCCCCGAAGTTGGGCTTATAGGGCGATTTATCTTTTGAAAACCGTACGTCACGGAATATCCTGAAAATACAATCCTTAGCTTTTTGATGGCCAAAAACAGGGTCGATAACGGCTAACTGTTCCAGTACCTGGCCAACAAATTGCTCAAAGTCCTCTTTGGCTGCCTGGTAGGCATCCCGGTTCTTATCGAACCAGGCTTTATTGTTGTTCTTACCAAGTTTTTCAAGAAATTGTAAAGTGGATGCCTGTAACATCATACCTGTTGTTAAGATTTTCTCAAAAAGAAATTCGGAAAGCTAATTTAAGCATATACCCTTTAGCTTTGAAACAGCTGTATTAAAAAATTAAGAAAAAACATTAATAGCCTCACTTAAGAGTAGCCGTGGTATTTTTAATACCTTTGCAACTCCCTGAAGGATAAGTGGATTTAAATATATGAAGGAGACGGCAAAGTTGAAGCGCATAGCAATACTGGGTTCTACAGGTTCTATAGGCACCCAGGCACTTGAAGTAATAGCGGCACATCCACAGCTTTTTGAAGCTGAGGTACTCTGTGCACATAGTAATGCCACACTGCTCATAGCACAGGCAAAACAATTTAAACCCAATGCCGTAGTAGTAACCGATGAAACCAAATATACCGAGGTAAAAGAGGCACTGGGCAGTCTGCCCATTAAGGTATTTGCCGGCGCCGGGGCGCTGGCCGATGTAGTAGCGTGGGATAGTGTAGATATAGTGATAACAGCAATAGTGGGTTTTGCGGGCCTCCACTCCACAATAGCGGCGGTAAAGGCCGGCAAGCGTATAGCCCTTGCCAATAAGGAAACGCTCGTGGTGGCCGGTGACATAGTGACCAGGCTGGCCTCCGAAACCGGCGCCACTGTAATACCGGTGGACAGTGAGCACTCGGCAATATTCCAGTGCCTGGCCGGTGAGGACTACAGCCAGGTAGAGAAGATAATACTTACCGCATCGGGTGGACCTTTCTTAGGAAAGAAGCCCAACTTCCTGGTAAACGTAAAGGCATCGCACGCACTGCAGCACCCTAACTGGACCATGGGGGCCAAAATAACCATCGACAGCGCCACCCTGATGAACAAAGGGCTGGAGATGATCGAGGCCAAATGGCTCTTCGGGCTGGAAAACGAGCAGATCGATGTAGTGATACACCCGCAGTCCATCATCCACTCCATGGTTCAATTCACTGACAGCTCGGTAAAAGCGCAAATGGGCCTGCCGGATATGAAGCTGCCTATACAATATGCGCTGGCTTACCCGGGAAGGGTACATAATGATTTTAAAAGGCTGGATTTCAAAGAATTCTCTAAATTGAGCTTCGAACAGCCTGATTATAAAACTTTCCGTAATCTTGCACTGGCCAAAGATGCTATGTATAAAGGGGGAAATGCCCCGGGCGTACTCAATGCCGCCAACGAAGTGGTGGTACATGCGTTTTTGCAAAACAGGGTCAGCTTTATAGAAATGAGCGATGTGATAGAGACCGTAGGGACACGCATTGCCTTCATAGAGCAGCCAACATTGGAAGATCATGAACAATCAGACAAGGAAGCACGCATAAGGGCTGCCGAACTGGTGAAAAAAAGCCAGTTGTCGCACTAAATTTTTATCTGACCAGAAACATGCAACTGAACACAGTTCTTTTAATATCCGGCGGTCTTACTCAAGCTTTACAATTGCTTGCCGCCTTATCTCTATTGATACTCCTGCACGAATTCGGACATTTCTTTTTTGCCCGTTTATTCAAAACAAGAGTAGAGAAATTTTATCTTTTCTTCGATTTCCTGTTCCCCTTTTCAGGGTTGCTCAACTTTTCAATATTCAAAAAGAAAGTAGGCGATACAGAATATGGCATTGGCTGGTTCCCCCTCGGTGGTTATGTGAAGATTTCGGGCATGGTGGACGAGAGTATGGACAAGGAACAAATGTCCCTGCCCCCTCAACCCTGGGAATACCGTTCCAAAAAAGCATGGCAGCGCCTGTTCATCATGCTGGGCGGCATTATCATGAATGTGATCGTGGCCATGGTGATCTATGCCATCATGTTCGCCGGGTGGGGCGAGGAATACCTGCCTACGCAAAATGCCCGCTATGGCATAATGGCCGATAGCACTGCACAGAGCATAGGCCTGCAGAATGGCGATAAGATAGTAGCGGTAGACGGCAAGCCGGTAGCACGCTTCAACAGGATCGTACCTGAAATAATTTTTAATGAAGCCAGGACCGTACAGGTAGAACGTAACGGGCAGGCAGTAACCGTACCTATACCCGAAGGCACGATACGGAAGATCATTAAGAGCAAACGTGCCAGCTTTATACAACCCCGTGTGCCCGCTGTGGTAGAGGATATAGTGAAAGCCAGCGAAGCGGAAAAAATGGGGCTTAAGGCCAATGACAGCATTATAGCCGCCAATGGCCAGCCGGTAATGTTCTACGATGAGTTTGAGCAAATAAAAAAAGCATCCGCAGGGCAGCCTATTGCCGTCACGGTAATGCGGCATGACACCACCCTGGTGCTGAATGGCACCGTGCCTAAAGAAAAATTACTGGGCTTTGCCTTCAAATCGCCGGATGCTTTCTTCAAATACGACAAAATAAAGTATGGCGTGGTAGCAGCCATCGGCAAGGGCTTTTCTTATACCTTCGACCAGTTTGGCAATTACTGGAGGCAGTTCAAAATGATTTTCACCTCAAAGGAGATAAAAGCCTCCGAAAGCCTTGGCGGTATCGTGAGCTTCGGTAAACTATTCTCACCCGTGTTCGACTGGCACGATTTCCTGGCACTCACCGCGTTTGTATCCATCATACTGGCATTTATGAACCTGCTGCCCATACCGGGGCTCGATGGTGGCTATGTGATATTCCTTATTTACGAGATGATCACCCGCCGCAAAGTAAGCGAAAAGGTAATGGAACGGGCCACTACAGTGGGGCTCGTACTGCTGCTGGGCCTGATGCTTTATGCGAACGGGCTGGACATATTCAGGCTGTTCAAAAAGTAAGCAACAAGAAATTTATTGCCGTCCCGCCAGCGGCGGGACGGTTTTTTATTACTTATTTTTATAAAAAACACCCCTCCTATGCAACACATAAAACTTACCGTAGATGCCGTAGTTTTCTCAGTGATCGATGAGCAGTTAAAAGTACTGCTGATACAAAGAAAGCAAGAACCTTTCAAAGGCATGTGGGCGCTGCCCGGTGGCTTTGTGGAGGATGAGGAAGATCTTGAACCTGCCATGCGGCGGGAACTGGAAGAGGAAACAGGCCTGAAAATAAAAGAAGCCAAACAAATAGGCACTTACGGCACACCGGGACGCGACCCCAGGGGGCGCACCGTTACTGTGGCCTACTATGCGCTGATAGACGAAAAAAACAGCCACGTAACAGGTGGCGATGATGCTGCCGATGCACAATGGTTCAACATACATCACCTGCCTGGAATAGCCTTTGACCATGCCGATATTATAGCCTATGCCATGAAGCAATTGCCTTCATAATTTCTTTAACAGCTTCTAAACCATTGATTTCGTACCTTTGCTACAGTTCTTTGACAGCATACTAGCTGGCAAAAGCCGGGGCCGACTGGTTTTGACAGCATAGGGCAGGGTAAGTGTAAGCATGTCGTGCGTTGTGTAATTAGCACGTAAATCTGAATACCCAAACTTTAAATGGCGAATATTCTTACGCCATGGCTGCTTAATTCAAATTAAGTAACCATTTTGGCCGCCGTGTGTGGATGCCTGTAACCGCCGCCGCCGCCTAAATCAGAAAAATATCAGGATAGCGTTCCCTTTGCTGCGCAGGGAGTGTGAAACTAAAGCAGTGTAGGGAAAGGGTAAGTTCGCCCGGCTCTGGCTCTTTTCCGAAATCAAATTCCGGGATAAACATGTAGAAAGCTTATCGGGCATATGTTTGGACGCGGGTTCGAATCCCGCCGGTTCCACAAAAAAGCCCCGCAATTATGCGGGGCTTTTTAATTTATTTCAAAGACTACCTTCTCTGGCTACCGGTGTAAAGCCGCAGCTTACTCAGCCATTTATATATACGGATGATCCTGTCGGTACGGCCGGCGCGTAGCGCATTTTCCTGTTTAAAGCGTTCCAGCTCTTCCCCGAACGATGACCCGGCAGCAGCCACCTGCTTTTGGAATAGCTCCAGGCCCTTTTCGTAAAGCACCTGGTCGAAACGGTTATAATATTTCAATTTCTCTATGGTCGCAGGAGTAAGCTCTGAGAATTTCACACGGGCCTGTTCGTTCACATTCTGGTTGGTGTACCAGGGCATACTCCAGTTGAAAGCTTTGGCAAAGAGTAAAATAGATTCGTCAAAGCGCTCGGCAAGGCCTATCACCTCGTAATGGTTGGTGAGGTTATCCAGCGCCATCTTTAAGTGCTCTTCCGTAACACCGCCAAAAGGAATATCCTTCACGCCGCACAAAAAACGCACGTGGCAATTGTCCATATTCAGCACCAGTCCGTTCTCCAGCAAGTCATCTATGCTATACTGCTTCTCATGCATTATCTTTTTAAAGGGTTGGCGCGGCCCTACAAATAAAAAGTTATAGTGCGAAACAGCCCGTTTCACAGGGTCGCGCAACACGGTAAAGTAGCGTACGGGCCCCTTCATATACTCATGCACTCCGTAATAGAGGTGCCCGCGCACCAGGATCAGCCTGTCGCGGAACTTTTGGGGCGCAGCAATGAGGTTATTCAGCTTGGCAATATTGCCTGAGCTGAAAATGGTACCGCGCCGGAACATGAACTGCCGCTCTATGATACGGTGCATAGTGTTACCGGCCGTCTTAGGTATATGTGTGAATATTATCGGGCTATTGTCCTGTCTCATATGCTCCACTTGATACAGCAAGCAGGCTATAACATTTATAACTTGTTGATAATGCTGTTGTTTTGCGTTATGTAAACGTACTAAAATACAGCATAAAACCGAAAAATGGGTCAGGAACCTTTTTGCAGGCCCATATAGTATTTTGCCTGCGTGGCATATCTTACGAAGAAGGTACGGGCTTTAATAAAGGGTTTCAATTGCGCATTGCTCTTCCTGAATTTGGCAACTTCATCATAAAAGCCGGGGCCGGCTGCTTCTATTTGCTTTTGCAGGATTTGTTTGCCTTTTTCATACAATACCATGTCATAACGGTTAAACCTGTGCAGCATTTCCAGTGTTTCACTGTCTAATTCATCCAATCTTACACGCTTCTTATGGTTTACGTTCTGCCAGGTATAATAAGGGGTAGCCCAGTTAAACTTCCGGGCGAACAACAAGATCGATTCATCAAATGCTTCCATGATCCCTACCTGCTCGTAGCGCTTTTCGAGGTTATCTATTGCCAGTTGCAGGTGCTCTTCGTTGACAGCACCAAATGGTATATCATCAACACCGCACAAAAATCTTACCTGGCAATTGTCCATGTTCTTTATCAGGCCATTCTCCAGCAGTTGTTTCAGCGTGTACTGGTTTTCATGCAGCTCTTTATAATTAGGATGATGAGGTATAGTAAAGATGTAATTATACTCGGACACTGCCCTGCTTAATGGCTCGCGCAGGCTAGTGAAGTAATGTACGGGTAAGGGGCAATACTTATGTACACCATAATAAAGGTGCCCTTTTATAACCGCCATTTTCCTTCTTACATGTTCAGGCAGGTTTTTGAATTGTCCCATCATCCGCACATTTGGCGAATTGAAAAAATAGCCTTTGCTGAATAAATAGTTTCGCTGGATAATGATATTGATCGTATTACCTGCAGCCTTGGGGATATGAGTAAAAACTAAGGGGGTCGTTTTTGGTTTCATGTATACGGACGGGCAAGTGGAACAAGGGGTATTTCCACTAACCTTCTTAAGATGTTTTAAAATAAAAGGAACCGGGATAGGATATAAAATGTTGCCGGTTACAATGAATTAGGTACAAATACAAGGGCATAAATATTAGTAGTAAATACCTCCCTGCAAAATAAATGTAGTGTAATACAGAAATATTGTAGGGTAATCATACCCCCGGATATTTCACATCTATTTTAAGTTGCTTATCAGCAACAAACACTTTAAGATCATTGCTAAACAAAGTGCGCTTTTCGCCGGAATATAGCTCGCATATCAATCGAAGAATTGAGGACAAGCTGTGCGGCTATTGTCAAAGTTTGCTTTATGCAGGATACCTGTTTTGAAGAGTGTTAACTCCAGGCCGCCGCGCGTATTGCTGGCTGCTTTAAGCTTAGAGATGTTTATATCATAGGTGGCTCCTATGGCCAGGTCTTTATACTCTACCCGCAGCAGGGGTATAAGTGCATCGCCCCAACGACAGTAGCCGCCAACATTTATCGAAAATAGTTTTTCTTTTTCATCCCGCATGATGTTCCAGCCCAGCGCGGCACCCACCATTATCTCGCTATAAGTACCTTGTTTTTGGTAATTAGCCTGTACCAGCAGGCTGAAGGGCCCATCCAGTTTCATGCTCAGGCCGGCATTAGCATTCCACTTCATCTCCAGGCGTATCAACTCATTATTGTACAGGGAGCTTTTAGGCTTTGTGAAATGGTAACCTGCAAAACCCAGGAAATAATTGATGTTTTTGCTCTCCCCAGCCGTACTGCTGAAGCTTACACCTGCACCTACATCCCACTGGTTTATTTTCGGGTCGGGTAATTGCTCACCTGTCGGGTTTGAAGCACTGTAGCTTCCGTTCTGGTATTGATTATTGAATGTGGCTTTTGTAGGGTCATAACTGCGCTGTACATAGCCGCCTGTAAACCCAACTGACAAGAAAGAGTTGTTTGCATCATGCAGTGACTTATTATAGTTCACTGCCGGGTACACACCCAGCGTTTGCAGGTTAATAGTGCCTGCCTTATCATAAAAAGCAAGTAAGCCCACACTTACAAAATCTTTCACCTCCCCACCTATTGGTATCCTCAGTTCGCCCGATGCCAGGCCGGTCTGGTAGGGCTTGCTGATACTGCTCCACTGGTTGCGGTACACTACACCCATCTTATAGTCATCCGAAAAAATACCGACCAATGCAGGATTTCTTAAAACAGCCGTTTCATAAAACTGGGAAAAATGTATATCCTGCGCCATAGCATTGCTGCAACCCAAAAGGAATAAAACGATCAAATATCTTTTTGCGGTCATCTTCTTCATAGCTGCACATTATCGTATTATCGAGATATCTCCTTTCAGATCCAGTTGCTCGCCTGTCTGGCACTGCACCTGTATCACATATACATACACATCGGGGCTTAGCGCAGCGCCTTTATAAGTGCCATCCCAGCCATTTTGCTCATCATTAATATTAATGCCGTTACGTTCAAATACAAGTTCGCCCCACCTATTATAGACCCTGAATGATTTCACCAAATTGATCCCGGTGCCACGGGGATAGAATACATCGTTTTGGCCATCACCATTAGGTGTGAATGAGTTTGGTATAAATGCCTGGCTCTTATCACAGAGTACGGTTATCGTCACCTTATCCGAGTCATGACAACCCCAATCCGAAACGCCGGAAACGGTATATGTAGTGGTCGTTACAGGTGTTGCCACAGGATCGGGGCATTGCGTACAACTCAGGGTGGCATCATAACTCCACTCATAACTTATAGCATCTGCTGTAACTAAAGTAAGTTGGGTAGAATTACCCGCAATAACGGAGCGGTCTTCACCTGCGTACAGGCTGGGACGGGGATGCACGGTTACCCTGACACGGTCTGTGTCAGGCTGGCAACCAGCTTCTTTCACGATCACCGTATAGTCGGTTGTGATATGTGGTGAAGCGGTAGGATTGGCAATATGGCTATTGTCGAGATGTTCCGGCGGGTACCAGGTATACACATCACCACCGCTGGCATGGAGCATTATACTATTCGCATCGCATATTTCACCACCATGTCCTGCAACAGCACTAGTCTTGGTCTTTATATTCACTTTTACGGTGTCGGTATTGCTGCACCCATGTATATCGGTACCTGTCACTATATATGATGTTGGTGCGGCAGGCGAGGCTTCTGTTGACTGGCAACTGGCGCAACTAAGGTTCGTTGCCGGCGACCATGCATATGTGTTGCCGCCATAAGCTTGCAGTGCTGCTGCATCCCCTAAGCATATCACCGTATCGGCAGATGCCGTGATGACTGGCAGCGGCAAGATGGTAATATTACTGTTCATGGTATCGGTACAGCCATTACCATTGGTCACGATAACAGATACCGGGTAAATCCCTGCCGAGTCGTAGTAATGGGTTGGATTACTTAAACTACTTGTCTGTCCATCATCAAACATCCAATGCCAGTTGGTAACCGGAGAGAAATAACTAAAGCTCGTATCAAAGAACTGTGTGGTCGTTTTTTCGCATGCAGGGTTGGGCAGGTAATCATAGCCAGCTATGAAGCCATCAACCTTTATGGTATCCAGCCCATCGCTCGATGCCTGGCAGCCTGTGCTATCACTCAATATCAGCCGGGGCACATAAGCACCCGGCGCAGTATACACATGTGAAGATGTAGTGGAAGGAGATGCAGTGCTCACATTACCATCGGCATAGTCCCAGGTAAGGCTGGGCACATTGGAAACATTGGCCGTAAAGTTGACCTGCATAGGCGCACAGCCCAGTAGCGGGGCGTAGGTAAAGGCCCCCGCATAACCCAGCATTTTCACGTGGCTATATGCCGTATCGCGGCAACCATGGCTGTTGATCGCTATCATGCGCACCACATAGTCTCCTGCTGCGGTGTATAGATTGGCTGGGTTCGCAATCACGGAGGTATTATTATTACCAAAATCCCATGCATAGCTGAGCGCATTTTGCGATGTACTGGTAAACAATACCTGTAATGGCGGGCATACCGCCGTAGAATCGCTCATAGTGAATGATGCCAGTGGCTTTGTTACGCTGATATAATTTAAAAGAGATGTATCCGTACAGCCAAATGTATCGGTAACGATCAGGGTCACTATATAGTTACCTGTTTGTGTATAAACATGTTTAGCATTATATACCGTGGATGTAGTATTATCACCAAAGTCCCAAAACGCATTGAGCACCGTTGAGCCCGATGATGCATTGGTGAACTTGACCGTATCACCCATGCAAGGGAACAAATTATTGGAAATGAATGCTGCGTTCGGTTTATATGCCTTGATATAATTGGGTCTGTACACAGTGTCTTTACAGCCTACATTATCCGTTACGATCAGTTTTACCCCATAAGTGCCGGCATTATAATAAGTACGGTTCGTGGTCGCGGTGTTAACCGTCGCCGTCCCATTACCAAAATCCCATTCCCGGGTAACATCAAAGGCCCCCGGTGTGTTGGTACTTGTATCCGTAAATAAGACATTAAGGGGTACGCAGCCTTCCTGCGGAAGAGCCGTAAAACCGGCATTGGGCTTAGCTACCAATATATAGTCCGTCTTGGTCTTCGACCTTGGGCAGCCATGTATATCCAGCACCGTTAACGTCACATCATATAGGCCGGGATCAGGAAAGCCATAATGAAAATTGGCAAAGGTATCCGGGAACACCTGGTTATCCATTGCCCACGTATAATAGCCTACCTGGTTACCGTTGGTATTTGTAATAATAGCATTGAACCATGCAGTATCCCCTTCACATATAGCCGTATCGGGTGCAGTGAAATCCACAGTTGGCAAGGTGAGGTGAACGATGTATTGAGTAGAGTCGGCACAGCCCCATACATTATTCCAGGTTACGATCTGCACATTATAATCGCCCAATGCTGCATAGTTATGTACCGTATTGGTATCAACTCCATTAGTAGTATTATCTCCAAACTCCCAAAGGAAGGAGGTGTATCCTGACGAGACATTGGTGAAGGTAACCTTCGTAGGTGTATCGCATGAATAAGAAAGGGCCATGCCCGAAGTAGGCGGATGCACCGTGACAAGATTAGGTATGGTCATCGTATCATTACAGCCATTGTTGGATGCGATCAGTGTCACCGTAAATACACCATCAACTATATAAATATGATTGGGGTTAGCACTGGTATCTGATCCGTCACCAAAATTCCAGATATAGCTAGTAGCATTAGTTGAATAATTGGTGAACTGCACCGACTGGTTTACACATATTGTAGTTGGCGCAGCAGTAAAATCAGCAGTAGGTAAAGTGCCCGCCCCTATTTCAAGGGTATCGTGTGCCACACAACCATTTGCAGAAACGGCCGTTAATACTACGGTGTACACCCCCACATTATTATAGGTATGTGTGGGGCTTTGCTGGTTCGATGTCGTGTTATCACCAAAATCCCAGGTATAAGACACAATGGGCTGATTATAATCTACCGAATCAGAAAAATGAACGGTTACAGGTGCGCAGCCCCCGGACACATCAGAATAGGCATATAACCTGAACATCGGGATCATTATATAGTCATCCCTGAACTCTGTATCCACACAGCCATACTGGCTGGTTGCTATAAGCCTTACATCATATGGTCCCTGCCCTGTATAAAGATGATTGGGGTTGGTGGCCGTAGAAGTGCTGTTGTCACCAAAATCCCATTGATACGTATTGCCAAACTGGGTAAGGTTATTGAACTGTAATGCTATAGGTGGCGGGCATGGCGCAGCAGGCGTGAAATCAAAGTCTATGACCGGGATGGGATGCACATCGATAGTGTGGTATACTGTATCGAAGCATACACCGCTCTGCGTAATAAGCCGCACCGTATAGGTGCCCGCCGTAGTATACACATGGCTTGTGGTATCGCCCGAAGCAGTGGCATTATCGCCAAAATCCCAAAGACTGTTGGTTATGGGTGGTGCAGTAGTGTTCTGGAAAGAGGCAAGTGCACCGGCACAAATACTTGTAGTACCGGTAAAGCTGCCGTTATAGGTCTGTATCGTCACATAATTGGGTACGCTGTATGTGGTCACACAACCATTAGCATCTGTTGCTGTCAGGGTGATGGTATAAGCCCCTGTATTATTATAAGTATGCGGCGGCGGATTGGCGAGCGTACTCGTGGTATTATCGCCAAAATTCCATAAGTATGTTATCGGGTTGGTGCCTGTTGTGGTATTATTAAAAGTTACCGTAGCCGGGGCACTGCAGTAAACAGTGGTCGTGGCGTTGAAATGTACATTGGGTGGTGTATATATATGTATATAGGTGGGTTTTACAAGTGTCGATACACATCCTTGTGCATTGGTAACACTTAATGTAACATTATAATAACCCGGTGTTATATAGGTATGCGAGGGGTTCTGCGTAGTAGACCAGTTGCCATCGCCAAAATCCCAGTAATAGGTAGCGGGACCGGGTACCTGTGGGTTGGAATTATTGGTAAAACTTACGTTGGTCCCCGGACAACCTGCCAAATTGTTTGCACTGAAGTCTACAATTGGGTTACTATGTACCGTTATATAATTCGTTATGGTTTTTGTGTCAGAATTAGGCCCGCTATAGGCTATAAGCGTTACGGTATAAGTACCGGGCTGCGTATATGTTGTTGAAGGATTTGCCAGGACCGAGGTATTATTATTACCGAAATCCCAATGATATGATGTTGCCCCGGTGGATAGATTGGTGAAATTTACTACCAATGGAGAACAACCACTTACAGGGCTACCGGTGAAATTGGCATGAGGTTGCGCAATAACGCTACTGGTATAAAAAAGTGTTAATAGGAATAATATTCTTGTATAATGTACAAACATGTTACATTTAATAGATTTTCATACAGGTCAAACAGGATTAAAAATAACGATTATTTTATATTTCACCGAATCTATTTTATCCACTTTTCACAGGCTGTATTCACTAAAAGATCATCTTACCAGGGTCACATCTCCTTTTTTCAGCACTTCCTGCCCCCTGGTACACTTCACCTTTACAAAATAATAGTAGGTACCGGCATCACAGGCTACGCCTTTATAGGTGCCGTCCCAGCTATGACCCGGGTAAGTGGTATAAAAGACCGGCTGACCCCAGCGATTAAATACTTCCATGTGTACCGAAACCATATCGGTTACTATGGGTGCAAACCTGTCGTTTTTCCCATCGCCATTTGGTGTAAAGGCCGTTGGCATGGATACGATACAGTTACATTCTTTCAGGTCCACCTGTACAGTATCGGTGTTTTGGCATCCATGCTCATCAGTACCGGTCACAATATAAGTAGTTGACTCCCGCGGATCTGCATAGGTAAGCGAGCAGATGGGACAGGTAAGGTGTTCAGGGGGTATCCAGTTATAATGAGTCGCTCCTTCAACACTCAGCTCTGCCCTATCCTTCTCACAAATTATCGTGTCGCCCGTAGCAACTACCGCTGGCAGGGGATTAACGGTGATACTTTTAGCTACCGTATCGCTGCAACCCGTATTATTAAATACTACAAGACGCACTGCATGTTCCCCGGGTGTATTATAATAGTATACAGGCTGGGGAAGATCACTGGTATCCCCATTGTCAAACAGCCAGCTGTATTGCACAATATCCGGGAAGGTATCCCTGAACATGACATGATCATACGTACAAACGGGGTTGGGCGAAAATTCATAATCGGTTACCAGTCCGTCCAGCCTCAATGTATCCAATCCTAAACTTATACTATGGCAGCCCGAAGAATCACCGAATATAAGTATCGGTAAATAGGTGCCGGGGTATTGATAAACATGTGTTATCGTCGTATCTCCCACTATTGTATTGCCATCACCAAAGTCCCATATAAGCGTGTCCACATTGGTAACATTAGCGGTAAAGCTGATCAGCAAAGGTGTGCAGCCTTCAGTAGGGGTGTAAGTGAATGCACCGTCATAACCAAGCAGTTTAACATGCCCGTATGCCGTATCCGGACAGCCATGCTCATCCAAAGCTATAAATCGCACCGTATAGTCACCCGGTGCAACATATACATTCGTTGGATCAGCCAATATGGAGGTATTGGTATTACCGAAATCCCAGCGATAACTTACTGCATCTGGTGACGTACTGGTGAAATTAACATGCATTGGTGCGCATACTGCTACCGAGTCATCCATCATAAACTGTGCATGCGGCCTCGTGATCTGTATATACTGGTTTTGCACCAGGGTATCGCTGCAACCCGTAGAATCTGTGACCACCAAGGTTATCGTATAAGCGCCGGTATCCGTATATACATGTGTCGGGTCGCTCAGTGTGGATGTACTATTATCACCAAAGTCCCAATAATAACTCAGCGGTGCTACCCCTGAAGATGTATTTATGAACGTTGCAGTATCATACATACAAGGAAAAACGTTAGCAGCCAAAAATGATGCTGTGGGATGGTTCACATGTATATAGTCAAATTTGATGAGGCTATCCTTGCAACCTACATTATCCGTTACCACAAGCTTCACATAATAGCTGCCGGCATTTGCATAAGTATAATTCGCCACCGCTGTATTGACAGTAAGCGTATCAATACCAAAATCCCAAAACATCAGGGAATCGAATGTGCCCGGCTGATCGGTGCTTGTATCGGTAAACTGTACATTGAGCGGTGCACAGCCATCAGTAGGTACTGCTGCAAAACCAACAACCGGATGGGCTATCAACATATACTGGTTATTGGTGTAGCTATGCGGGCAACCGTGGCTGTCGTATATTTCAAGCGTAGCATCATATATACCAGCTGTGCTGTACAGGTAATTATAAAAGGGATAAATAACTGTATTGGTAGTTACAGAGTCCGTGGTCCAGGTATAGTTATATACGGGAAGTGATGGCCCTCCCTGGTCATCAATATTGGCATAAAATGTAGCCATACTGTTAAGACATAAACTCGTATCCAGGGCATAGAACTTCGGGATCGGGTCAATGATGTTTGCAGTCTGTGTAATAGAATCCTTACACCCGTAGATACTATTGATCGTCACCAGCTTGATGAAATAAGAACCCAGGCTGGCATATTGGTGCACAGGACTGGTATCGACAGTAGAGAAAGTATTATCGCCAAATGACCATGTAAATGAAGTAAAAGGGCTTGAACTATTTAACAGGGTCACTTTATTAGGCGTATCGCAACTGTACAAAATATTGAATTTTGCCGTAGAGGGATGGATATGTATCAATGTATCAACCACAAGTGTATCCGGGCAGCCGTTATTAAAGGCTACCAGTTTTATAGTGAAGGTACCGTCGTCGAGATACTGGTGCACCGGTGAGGTATCGGCGCTGGTAAAACCATCACCGAATATCCAGAAATAGCCTGTTGCATTGGTAGAGTTATTAATGAACTGGATCGATTCGTGCGTACATGCTTCTGTGGGTATGGCTGTAAAATCAGGCGTGGCATGCAGGCCTACCTGTATTTCAAGCGAGTCTGTTTGTGTGCAGCCATTGGCCGACACGACCGTGACTGTCACAGTATATACACCTGTATCAACATAAGTATGGCTGGGGGTTGCCTGGGTTGAGGTTGTATTATCCCCAAAATCCCATACCTGCGATATAACTGGATCAGTATACGATGTTGTATAATAAAAATTAACGGTCACCGGCGGGCAGCCACCCGGCACATCGGAAACAGCATTCAGTATGAAGGGCGCCAGGTGAATATAGCCGGGTTTGAGCAGGGTATCGGTGCAGCCGAAGTTATTGGTGGATACCAGCATTACACTGTATGTATCCACACCATAAACATGTGAGGGGTTAACGAGGTTCGAAGAGTCGCCATCGCCAAAATACCACATATAGTTACCACCATTCACTGTAAGGTTATTAAAGAAAAGAGTATCCGGCGCCGGGCAGGGGTGCAGGGGGGTATAATTGAAGTCAATAAGTGGCTTGGGATTGATCACGATAGTATGGTAAACTGTATCCGCACAGGCGGCCTGCGTGGCAAGCTGCACCTGGTAAGTGCCCGACGATGTATAGGTATGTGATACCGTGGCACCTACACCTGTAGTATTATCGCCAAAGTTCCAGATGCTGCTGGTTATCGGTGGTGGGCTCGTGTTGGTGAAGGTGACTGTCTCACCTTGGCAGGCACTGGGAGGATAGCTAAAGTTGCCTGTATTCGTTTGCACATTGATATAATTGGTCCTTACAAGGCTATCCACACAACCATCGGCACTGGTAACCACAAGTGTGACGGTAAAGGAACCTGAGCCGTAAGTATGCGCAGGCGGCGTAGCAGCTGTGCTTGTCGTATTATCGCCAAACAACCATAGATAGGTAAGGGGTACCGGCCCTGTAGACGTATTGATAAATGTAACCGTACCGGGTGGATTGCAAAAAGTAGTAGTGGGGCAGGTAAACTGCGCACTGGGCTTTGTAAAAACATGTATGTACGACCCGATGACATGTGTTGCGGCACAGCCCTGGCTGTTGGTCACCGTCAGGGTAACACTGTAGTAGCCGCCAATAGCATAAGCATGTGTGGGGTTTTGCGCCGTTGAGTGATTACCGTCTCCAAAATCCCAGTAATAAGTTGCATTCCCCGCTGTCATCGGGTTCGATGTATTGGTGAAGCTCACCACTTCACCAGGACATACCGTCGTATCGTTTGCATAAAAACTAACTACAGGCTGGGCATATACCGTAATATAGTTGACCACGGTTTTGGTATTTGAGTTAGGCCCATTATATGCAGTGAGCATCACCGTATAAGTGCCGGGCGTGGTGTAGGTGGTTGAAGGCGCCACCTGGGTAGATGTGGCCAGGTTGCCCAGGTCCCAGTAATAAGAAGTAGCCCCTGTAGAGAGGTTATTGAACTGCACCACCAATGGCGCACAGCCACTCGTGACGTTCGATGAAAAGTCCGCTACCTGTGCTTTTGAAACTATACTATAGCCAAGCAGGAACAAGAGCATTTTTATACTAAGATGGTGCCGGGGGAGCATTTTCTGAGGTTAAGGTTAAAAATGGTAAATAATATATTTCTCTAAGTTAATAAAATCTTCATGTACACATAATTTTTTTCAAATAAAACTCTTCTTTAATTTTGCGCGCCTATGTATGAACCAATTACCAACCAGCAGCTGATCTCGGTTGCTGAAGAATTTGGTACACCTGTATATGTGTACCATGCTGAGAAGATAGCCCAGCAGTACAATAAGCTGACACAGGCTTTCAAAGATCATCCCACACGTTTTTTTTATGCCTGTAAGGCATTGACTAACATCAACATACTCAAATATCTTAAGCAACTTGGTGCCGACCTTGATTGTGTTAGCATCAACGAAGTAAAGCTGGGCCTCAAAGCAGGCTTTAGCCCAAAACAGATCTTGTTTACACCAAACTGCGTGGATTTTAATGAGATCACAGAAGCACAGGCCTTAGGCGTAAATATCAATATCGACAATATATCTATCCTGGAGCGCTTTGGTAATAAGTTCGGGGCTTCCTACCCGGTGTGCATACGTATCAATCCGCATATCGAAGCCGGGGGTAATTATAAAATATCCACCGGCCACATCGACAGCAAGTTTGGCATTTCCATTCACCAGCTCAGGCATATGGAGCGTATTGTAAAAACCACGGGGCTTCATGTACAGGGCCTGCACATGCATACCGGCAGCGAAATAAAAGATGTAAATGTTTTCCTGCGCAGCCTCGAGGTAATGTTCTCTGTAGCCAGCCATTTCGATTCGCTCGAGTTTCTCGATCTAGGCAGTGGCTTCAAAGTACCTTACAAAGATGATGAACCGGAGACCGATGTTCAAACCCTTGGCTTAAAACTCACTGAAGCGGTAAAAGCATTTGAGATAGAATACGGCCGCAACCTGGAAATATGGTTTGAACCGGGTAAATACCTGGTAAGTGAGTGCGGCTCTTTTATTGTGAAAGCCAATGTGATCAAGCAAACCACAGCAACGGTATTCGTTGGTGTCAATTCAGGCTTTAATCACCTGATACGTCCTATGTTCTACGATGCATATCATAAGATATCGAACATCTCAAACCCTAATGGTGCAGAGCGTATCTATACAGTAGTGGGTAATATTTGCGAGACCGACACTTTTGCCTGGGATCGTGTATTGAACGAGGTGCGCGAAGGTGATTACCTCGTCTTTCACAATGCGGGCGCTTATGGTTTTGAGATGAGCAGCAATTTTAACTCACGCCTTAAACCGGCCGAAGTTTTGTTTAGCGAGGGCCACGCTTATCTCATCAGGGAGCGCGATGAGTTTGAAGACCTGATGCGCAACCAGTTGGAGGTTTTATAGTCTCAACTCATTGGCATATTATCTCAGTTCAACTGAAAATAATATGCATCTCCCTGCTTTTATATTATATTTGAATAGAAACATCATTCCATGAAGAGCATAGTCGTTTTTTGCGGTTCAGGCGAGGGTTATGACAGCACTTATCGCGATACTGCATATGAATTAGGCGGGATGCTGGCCGCGCGTGGCATCCGTATCATATACGGGGGTGCCAAAGTGGGCATAATGGGCGCCATAGCCGAGGGTGCGCTCGACAAGGGCGGCGAGGTAATAGGTGTGATACCCTATTTCCTGCAAACCAAGGAAATAGCCCATGAGGGCATCACGCAAATGATACGGGTCAATACCATGCATGAACGCAAACTTAAAATGCATGAGCTCTGCGATGCGGTCATTACACTACCCGGCGGCTTCGGTACAATGGAAGAAATGTTTGAAGTGCTTACATGGGCACAGCTGGGCCTGCATGAAAAACCTATTGGCCTGCTCAACATCAATGGCTATTACGACGGGCTTAAAGTAATGGTGAATAATATGGTGCAGGAAGGATTCCTCAACGAATGCTACAGCACCATGCTCCTGAGCAGTGAATCGGCAGAAGAATTACTGGAAAAGATGGCAGCTTACCAGCCACCCGAAGTACCCAAATACATTACCAAACAAACAACCTGATCTGCCTTTATTTTTAGACGATCATAGCATATTAGTACATGGCTTTCTGTAAAGGAAGGCCATGTTTCTTTTTAGCCTCTTTTATGTACTTTAAGGCTGAAACCTTAATTTCAAAGTTCAATCGCAGGGTATGATATTAAGCAGGATATGGGCCGCATTCATCATCATCGCTATCACAGTGGCAGGCTATAAATGCCTCTCTGGCGATAAGCAGGTGTTCAGCCAAATGCTCACCGGCAAAAGTGACGATGCCTATGATACCACTTATTATAACAGCAATGGCACAGCCAGTCCTGCATGGCAAACACGCCTCAGCGAGTATGGTTATGCAGTGGCCGACTCCATACATCCCCCCACCATATTCATCGCGGATAAACAGGGCTTTGATGCCGCCAAAGCTGCACATCCCGGCCTGCAGGTCTATACATGGAGCAGCATACAATCGCGACTGGTCAAAAAGAGTGACGGTATTATCGAAACCTGCAAGAGTGCGGTGAATATCAGCATTGGTCTCATAGGTATCATGGCGCTCTTTATGGGCTTTATGAGTATAGCCGAAAAAGCAGGCGGCATTAACCTGCTCTCAAGAATAATAGGCCCTTTCTTTTCCAAATTGTTCCCCGAGCTTCCGCCTGGTCACCCGGCTATGGGCCACATGATGATGAACTTCTCTGCCAACCTGCTGGGCCTCGATAATGCTGCAACACCCTTTGGCCTGAAGGCCATGGAAAGCCTGCAAAGCATTAACCCCGATAAAGACAGGGCATCCAATGCACAGATCATGTTCCTCTGCCTGCACGCATCGGGTTTAACGCTGATACCCGTAAGCATTATTGCGGTACGCTCGGCACTAAAGGCCGCAAGCCCCACAGATATTTTTGTGCCCTGCATGATCGCCACCTTTGCGGCTACCCTTGCTGCCATGCTAATTGTATCCTTCAGGCAAAAGATCAATATTTTTCAGCCGGTCATATTACTATGGGTCGGCGGCCTCTCGGCTGTGATAGCGGCCCTCGTGCTCTTCCTCACTTCCATGAATGCAGATGGTGTCCGGTCTTTCTCGGGTATGCTCAGCAATGGCTTGATCTTGCTCATATTCCTGCTAATAGTTCTGGGGGGGCTATATAAAAAGATCAACATCTTCGATGCCTTTGTGGAAGGGGCAAAAGGGGGCTTTGAGATAGCGGTGCGCATCATACCATACCTGGTAGGTATGCTCGTGGCCATAAGCATGTTGCGCACCAGCGGCACATTCGATGTGCTCATTGCCGGCGTGAAACACCTCTTTACCGCGATGGGCACAGATACACGTTTTGTCGATGGCCTGCCCACGGCCCTTATCAAACCGCTTAGCGGCAGCGGCGCCCGTGGTATGATGGTCGATACCATGAAAACATTCGGCCCCGACTCTTTCGCCGGCAGGCTATCCTGTATCTTGCAGGGCTCGTCCGACACTACCTTTTATGTTATTGCTGTTTACTTTGGCGCCGTGTCCGTGCGCGATACACGCTATGCAGTAGGCTCCATGCTGCTTGCCGACCTGGTGGGCATCATCACCGCTATCGTGCTTTGCTACCTGTTCTTCGGCGGCACAGCTTAACGCAAAAAAAGAAGGCTGCATCTTGCAGCCTTCCTGTAACTAAGCTTTTATCATTTTCTATTTGGGTGTACTGCTGTCCGGTACGGCAGCTTGCTCCTCAGGTGTGGCAGTGCTGTCGGCCATTTCAGGTTCTGGCTCTGCTCCTGTAGTATCGGCACCATTCATCTGGTCCTGCTTGGTCCATTGCACCAGCCATTTTCCTTTCTCTTTTACCATATGCAGTGTCTGGTCGGTAGGCACTGTAGATGTATTGTAGATAACAGTAGCTTTATCCCCTTCTTCTTTTACGTCTTTTATGGTAACCTTGATATCTTTTGCCGCTTTCTTCATCGAGTCGGGAAAGAAGGTAGCAGACAACTGCTGCATCATGTTCAGTGTATTCTTCGTTTCCTCGGTCGATACCTTTTTAGCTCCTTCATAATCAAGATGGTAATAACTGTTCAGGAAGGTTGAGGCAACCGATTTGGGAGAATTTTTTGAGCATCCCGTCATGATCACCGCCGCTGCCACTATCATGGAAACATAGGATAAAAGCTTTTTCATAATTACGTCTGTTTTAATTGCGACAAAGGTATTATTTATATTCTATTTGGCAAATCAGTCTGGCGTGGCTGTTGCAATACAGGTTATCAACTGCCACGAAGCGGAAACCCTTCTTCGTTATGGGCCTTATATAGGTACTATCCTGCATAGCTTCATTTATCGCTTTGTAAACAAATTCGGCACAGTATAATTTGTCATCGCTGTACAGGTCAAATTTCAGGTCAAACTTATGGCCTTCTTTATACAATCGTCTTACCACTTTGCCTATATTATTAATGTGTGCACTGTCTGCATCCAAACGCGCAATGCCAAAACCCAGGTTGCTGGCGGGCGATAAAAAGAAGCTTGCAGAATCGCGCCGCAGTTTTTCATCTGGGTTATCTTCCCCGCCTATGCTGTGATACACAAAAGGGTAGCCATGCTCTATCATCACTATGCCGCAGTGCGAGTAGGTCTTGTTCTGCTGGTTAAGCTGGCTCAGCATATGGCTGATGACATCGGCACCCGTACGCAGCACAAGGTCGCCGCTGTGCAGCAAGCCGATGCAGGAATCCACCGCATGCAGGTTGTAAGGATTGTCTGTCCTTTTCCTGCTTTGTTTGCTCAGTTCATTCCTTAAGCGCATACTATAGTATTGCGCTATGATATCATCTTTAAGATACCAGGCAAGTACAGATACTGTTGCCAGTGCCACCAGGCCTATTCCCCATATTTTACGGGTCCTGCTTTTCATAAGCGGCTCAAAACTAGGGAATAATATGCTAGGGCTTTCATAAAAAACGGGCGCGGAAATTTCCGCGCCCGCAAGTAATATAATATCACGGTATTATTGTTTCGTCACTTTACTTACCGCCGAACCATTGGCATCGGTATAGCGTACAAAGTATATACCTGCAGCAAAGGCACTCATATCTACATGTATACTATTGCCGTTGACCGCCAGTTGCAGCAGCACCTTACCGGTCGGGTCGGTAACTTGTATCATACCATCAGCACTTTGTTCCCCATGTATATTCACCGAGAGGATATTCATTACCGGGTTGGGGTTCACATTCATGCTGAGTGTATGGCCATCGCTTACCATTGCGCTCACGATCTTCGTATAGCTTTCTGCTCCCGATGCATGCCTCACCTTCACCCTGTAGTAATTCATACCCTTCGCCGGGCTTTCATCACGGTACCTGTAATCCGATACTTTGCCATTGCCTGCCACATCAGTAAGCGCGGTAAAGTTCGCACCATCCGTGCTGCGTTGCAGGGTCATGATGTCACCCGCTTCTTCCGTAGCTGTCTTCCAGTCCACACGGTTGCTCGCACCCTGGTTCTGCGCACTGATATCGATGATGCCTGCGGCCAGCGGGTGGCCATAGGCCGTATGGATGTAGAAACCGCTGAAGCCCGTAACGGGGAAGCTCATTTCCCAGTAGTTGTAAGTATTGTTCCAGCTCACCGTTGGTGTGATCAGCACTTCGGGGCCGGGATAGTTACCGGGTGCTGTGCCTACACCGTGGAACTGTGTTATCCTTATGTTACCATTGTCTATACCGCCGCTCGGCAGGGGCGGGAAGCCCATCGGCACCGCTATTACATTATAGGCATCAAATTCGTATTGGTAAGCATAGAGCGTTATCGTTGCTGTGCTGGCCACATCATCATGCGGTTCTATATCGTAGTGCCTTTTTATATACGGCTGCCCGTTGTAGCTGGGCGGACTGTTGTCTATGGTCACTTTAAAGTCCACGCTGTCTTCCGTAGGGTTGGCACCCGATGGCGTAATACTGGCGATCAGGTCGCAGTCACTATAGCGCACATTGGCCGGAACAATAACATAATAACCTATCGACTCGGGCGATGTGGTATTGCCCGCTAATATACCCGTAGGCGAGTTAATGGTCACAAAGAAGGAGCAGGTATCTGCATAGCCATTGGCATTGGTCACTATATAGGTCACATAAGTTAGCCCTACGTTGAAGGTAGTGCCGCTGGCATCGTCAACACCGCTGCCTGTTGTAGCGCCGGTCATGGTATAGGTCACATTGCTGCAGGCATTGATGCCCGTCACTACAGGGGCTATCTGCGTCACCACATTGGTACAGGTTGTTACATCGCCCGGGCAGCTGATCGACGGCACCAGCGTATCGTTGATGGTGACCGTAAAGCTGCAGGTATCTGCATTACCGTTACCGTTCAGTACTATATACTGTATTGTCGTTACACCTTCGTTGAAGGTAAGACCACTGGCATCGTTAAAGCCGCTGCCGGTGGTAACACCACTTAAACTGTAACTTACTATACTGCAGGTATTGCTTCCCGCCACAAAGGGGGCTATGTTATTGACCACCTGTGTGCAGGTGGCTACGTTCATTGTTACACTGCTTGGGCAGGTCACTTGCGGCACTGATGTATCAGCCACGGTTACGGTGAAGCTACAGGAGTCGGCATTGCCGTTGCTGTTGGTTACCACGTATTTCACATCCGTCACACCCAGGTTGAAGGTCGTACCGCTGGCATCATTAACACCGCTGCCCGTTGTAGCGCCGCTGAGCGTATAGCTCACGTTGCTGCAGCCGTTCGTGCCGCTGAGTGCCGGGGCAAGGCCGTTAACCACCTGCGGGTCGCAGCTTGCTGTATTAAAGGTCACATTACCGGGACAGGTCACCAGGGGCACAGCTGTATCCACCACAGTTATATCGAAGCTGCAATAGGCAGTATCACCTATGCCATCTGTTACCATATAGGTCTCGGTAGTGGTGCCCAATGGGAAGGTGGAGCCCGGGGCAAGCCCTGCGGTAAGCGTAGAACTTATAACAGGCTGTGGCAGGGGTGTTATGATCATCATACCATGCCCGTTGTTGGCTCCCCCCGTATTACTTTGATTAGCGCCGGAGTTGTATGAGCCGCCACCGCCGCCCATGATACTGCCAAAGTAAGTATCTCCTGAGCCACCACCTGAATATCCACCGCCACCGCCGCCAATATCGTAAAAGTTTAAACCATGACCACCACCGCCAAAACCACCGGGCGAGCTGGCTACCGGCGATCCGGCCCCACCATTTATAAAGGCCTTACCCCCGCCATTAGCTGCAGAGCCGTTAGCACCATCAGTAAGCAAACCGCCACCGGCGCCTGAATAATCCACTAAATTGAATGCCAATGAACTGCCACCATTACCTGTAATGCCACCGGCATTACCACCATTATAACCACCATTGCCACCGCTGGTACCCACCTGGCCATCCTTACCAGGGTTATCATTAGCTGCATTTCCCGCACCGCCACCGGCTATGATCAGGGGGTTATTGCTCAGGTCGGTAACAAAGCTGCCGCCACCGCCGCCATTGCCATTTCCATACGTCAGGCTGGGTTGCTCACCCACCAATACCTTCAATTGCGACCCGGGTGTCAGCACAAAATCCCCCGCCATTATTGCACCTTTGCCGGGACTATATGCGCCAACAGCAGGGGCATACCCCCCTTCAGCCCCCCTTACTTCTATCCGTACACTGTCCCAGCTAGCGGGCACAGTAAAGGTGTCTATCTGCCCGGTGAAGAAAAAGGTATCGGGCCTCATGCAATTATTCATACCCGTGGGCGGTGTAAAACTCACCACTGCATCACAGCTATTGGCGCTTACGTTCACCGTAGTATCATTGTGGCAGCCGTACATTACAAAACAGGCGGGTGTATACACCGCATTATCTATGCCGATATAATCGGAATTTGAGCCGGCGGGCCCCCCGTTGGTCACGAAATACCGGAAGGCCAGCCTCCCCGATGTCGGGCCACTGAGCCCGCTGACCGTAACTGTATATTGGGTCCATGTTACCGGGTACACTCCTGTAGTAAGCGTGGGGTTAATGCTTAACATCAAGGTGGTAAAATCGCCTACATCCGTAGCCAGGGTACCCACATTTGTACTCGCCCCGTTAGTGCTCATCCGCACTTCCAGCCTGTCCGGATAGGTATCAGGCGACGCCTTACAGGTATAGAAGGTCAGCACATCCCCGTTATTCAGGGTCACGTTCGGCATGATCTGCCAGTTACTGATCGTTCCCGTACCTGCAGCACTATTAAAATTAACAGCCATATACGCGGTGTCTGCGCCATTGTATGCACTGAATACTGTGGGATTTCCCTGGAACCAGTTTAAAGTCCCTGTGGGCGAACTATGATTGATCATCACCCAGTCATTGGCAGCAAGCGTATTGATATCATCAAAGTCTTCTGTAAAGCCCTGGGCATTCGCCCCTATGCTTAACAGCAGGAAAGGCATACACAGCAGTACAGTTAATGAATACCGCAACTTCGTTTTAATGCGCTGATCTTTTTTCATACAATATGTTTTGTTTTCCCGGTTATCACTATAGCGGATCTTCCAAGGCAAAAAATTATCCCTGCCGCACACATCTAATGTACAAACGACAAATATGTTATTGTAATTATGAAAAATATTTTATTTATATTTCTGTATAGCTAACTCATTTTCATATATCCTATAATAAAAAAACCGGGTACTGACTTCACCAGTACCCGGTCCTTACTATTCTTGTTTTCGCTATTGCTTGCTGATGCGTGTGCTTACCGAGCCTTGCTCGTCCGCATAGCGGATGAAGTAGATGCCCGATGGCAGGCCGCTCATATCTATCACCGCACTGTTATTAGCCGTGTTGTAC
>MKUN01000039.1 GCA_001897835.1 Bacteroidetes bacterium 46-16 | reverse complement strand
AAAAGGTTTCAGGTTTGAATCCTGACAAGGTCACAAAAGCCGCAGAATCATATGATTTTGTGGCTTTTTTGTTCCCTTACAAAATTTAGGCTTTTCTTAGGCTTGCCTCTAGCCTGCTGGCATCATTTTACAATATTATTCCGGAAACTTATCTGTTAATAGTAAAAATTTATCTCATGAGATGGAAACCTTTGTATACGATAATGGCCGCTGGTATTTTGATGGCATCGTGCAAGAAGAATGATACAAACACAAATAATAGCCAACCACAGCTCAGCTATCAATTGACCGCAACCAATACCAGCACAGGGCTGGCCCAAAAAAGTACTGCAAATGCCAATATTCAATGGACATCGGGCTATGCTTACCCACGAACCATAAAATTTGAAGCAAAACAAGATGGAGTAAAAGCGGAATTCACCTCAACAACAGATGAACAAATAGACCTTATGTCTTCTATAGCTGCAACCTTTGGCAATTTTACCATTCCGGCAGGCACATACGACGAAATAGAATTGCGTATAGATCTGGACAAAAAAGCCGCTGACCCAGCTATGGAATTAGATGGTGTTCTTGCTACTGATCTAAGCACTATCCCTGTAAAACTGGAAGTGGATGATTTTATCGAGCTAAAAACAGAAAGCCAGAACGTAACCATAACCAATAACGATTCCTATATCGCAATTACAACTATCGACCTCTCCGGGGTCACATCCGGCATTACAGAAACCATGCTGCTAAATGCCCAGCTAACTAATGGTACAATAGTCATATCGTCTCATTCAAACGCTACATTATACCATATGATACTGGACAACCTGCGTAGCAGGCATCATCACTGCCATTTTGAGCATCATGGCCACTAGTCTCCATTAATTATTGATAACAATAAAGCCAGGCTGCAAAACAGTCCTGGCTTTATTCTTTGCGGTATTTTCATCTTCTTTTTATTATATTTAATGGTTATAATTTATTGCCGCATGAAATTTAACCGTAGAAATTTTATCAGGTCTGCATCTGTATTAGCTGCATTATCGCTTAGCGAAATAGAAGCACTTGGAAGGACGCCCCTTGCAACTCCCGCAGACGGTGATATAACGGATGACGAACAGTACTGGGCCAGCGTGCGTCAAAATTTCCCCCTTGCAAAAGACCTGGCATATCTTAATAATGGCACCATGGGGCCCTCGCCCTACCCGGTGATCGATGCAGTGCATAAAGGCATGATGGAAGGCGATATGCATGGTGGTTATGGTGGCTGGGAAACAACCGCTGCAAAACTAGCCCGCTTCGTAGGGGCCGATGAGGACGAGATAGCCCTTACCCATAATGTTACCGATGGTATCAATATAGCCTGCTGGGGCTACCCGCTCAAAAAGGGCGATGAAGTAATACTAACTACCCATGAACATGTAGGCAATGCATTCCCCTGGCTGAACAGGCAGAAGCTGCATGGCATAGTCATTAAAGCCTATACTCCAGGCGCTACTGCCCATGAGACACTAAACAATATTGAAGCGCTTATCACTAAAAAAACGCGCGTGATCGCTACGCCGCATATCCCATGCACACAGGGGCAGGTAATACCGGTAAAGGAAATATGCCGTATGGCAAAAGAAAAGGGTATTTTTTGCGCTATTGATGGAGCACACGGGCCAGGCATGTTACCCCTCGACCTACACGATATGGGCTGCGATACTTATGCCAGTTGCTGCCACAAATGGATGCTGGGCCCCAAGGGTACCGGCTTCCTCTATGTGCGCAAAGAATTGCAGGATACAATACAAACCTACTTTGTAGGTGGCGGCAGCGATATGGGCACATGGAACACCGCGACAGTACCTATTACGAGTACGGGCTATGCACACAGCGCCCACCGCTACTACGGTGGTACACAAGCCGCAGGCCTGTACAAAGGTGTTGATGCAGCTATCGACTTTATTGAAACCATTGGTATGGAAAACATTCACCGGCGTATTAAGGCCCTCGGGAAATACACGCAAGACCAATTACTGGCCATCGGCGATAAGGTAGAAATGCTCACTCCTACTGAAGATCGTTCAAGATGCGGCGTAAATGGCTTCAGGATAAAGGGCGTGGCATTCGGGGATTTTTGTAATACCTGTTCCGAAAACAAGGTACGCATCCGGGGTGTTGGTGAGAACGGCCTTAAGTCTTTAAGGGTCTCAACGCATATCTATAACACTAAAGAGGAGATAGACCGGCTTGTAGAACTGGTAAAGAAAGCCTGATAAGAATACTATATCACCAGCACACTTTCAGCAAACTTCTTTGACACCGTGGTTTTTACACCTTTATCCACCAGTATCACCATTGAATCGTCGTAATCAATCTTTTCGACCATATTTATCTTAGAGCCTATTTCTATCCCCAGCTTTTTCAGGTACTGGAGGAAGGCCGTACCTGTGTCTTTAACTGCCACTACCCTGCACTGTTGTTTGGGCTCCATCTCGGCAAGCGTAGTTTTAAAAGACTTGGCCATTTTACCATCAGCCTGTGGTATGGGGTCACCGTGCGGATCATATTCCGGGAAACCAAGAAATTTATCGAGCCTGTCGGCAAGATCGGGATGATGGATGTGTTCCAGTTGTTCTGCAACATCATGCACTTCTTCCCATGAGTAGCCAAGCTTGTCCTGGAGAAAAACTTCCCAAAGCCGGTGTTTACGTACTATATCGAGTGCGGTTTTCAGCCCATGGTCGGTAAGCCTTGCACCCTTGCTTTTATCATATTGCACCAATTTCTTTTCCACCAATTTCTTAAGCATATCTACTACCGATGCCGGGTTATTAGCCAGAGACTCGGCAATGGCAGTAGGCGTTATCTTTTTACCTGTTTGCGACAGGTTGAATATGGATTTGAGGTAGTTCTCTTCAGAAAGTGAGTGCATTTATTATCAGTTGTGGCCGATAAAGGTAAACAGATTTCCAAATTATCCCTAAAGCCCCACAGGAGGGGATGCATGGTCAATAGCTGAAAAAATGAAATCTAAAACCACAAAACAGAATGTCCCGCAATTTTATTGCGGGACATTTTTAATGCATTGAATAAACCAGGTATTATTCTTTCACAAACTTCCGGATCAAGCGACCTGCAGCTGTTTTTATTTCCAAGATATAAACACCACTTGCCAGCGACCTCACATCCAGGGAGCCATGCATTTCTTTACCCGTAACATCAAATTCTTTACCCAGCAAAATTTTCCCCGTAATATCCGATATTAATACCTGTACATTGCCAGTACCAGTATTTACGGCATCAATATTTACCGTTTCTGATGCGGGGTTCGGATATATATTAATACCTGCTTGCAAGCCTTGGGGTCCCTGTACCGAAGCCGCCTGACAGGCTTTATCCATGGCTACTTCCAATACTTCATCCCTACCCTGCCTGATGCCGGCCTGTGTAGGCGTAACAATAGTATCCGGTACAATACCTATACGTTGTGTACTATCGCCGTTGGGATAATAAACACCCAGGGTCGTGAAACCTGCATGCAGGTCCTGGCTCAGCTTGAAGAAGGTCACATTACCATCGGCCCCGGCTGTCTGGCTGCCGATCAGTTCCACATTAGGCATGGCCTGCAGGCCCATACAATCAAATTCGGCCGCACTTTGCGTTTCCTGGTTGAACAGCACAATTATTTTACCATTATAGGGTACAGGGTTGTTTGCATAGCCTATTGTATCATTATCCCAATAGAAGGTGCCGGGATAAGTAACATCGGGTATGGTAAATTTTGCGAAAAATTTAGGGCCATCCAGCATCTGGTATAACAGGTCCCATACCGAAGCATCGACGGGGTAATTACGTATATCAATAATCATAGCCGGAGCATCATGGTGTATGTTATACATCACATCGGCATCACTGTTATACAGGTTACCAATATTGGCATAAACCACACCACAATCGAGTGTGGTCCAGGTAGTATTAGCGAGGGTGTCGTTAGGATAATAATCGTAGAAGGGTTCATAGGGGCTGTGGTTCCTGATGGGATTAATTGTATGGTCAATATTGCTGGCATCTTTATACACTATTGCGGCTAAAGAGTTATAATTGCCGGCAATGATATACTGGCACATAAAACGCCTGAATACCGAGGGATTGCCTGCGGATACATATGTACTGAGGCTATCTTCCCATTGCTGCGCACTAAGGCCATCAACCGATACGATCTCGTCACCCACGCTTACACCGGGAATGCCTGACTTTACGACCACGTATTTATTTTCTATATAACGCAATACAAGGGGAACTGTGTAAAAGCCCGGGAATAAATAATAGTTGGTCCAGGTAAGTCCCTCGGTATGCGCATCATTCATTGCCCCGGTCATTCTTTTAAAAGAGGTCACAAAGGTGGGATAGTCAGGTGCCGCAGCAATATCGGCTATGTTATTATATAACGTTGTGTCCCAGGGCTTATCGAGCACATAATTATAGGGATTAAAATAATTGATGATATTCCAATGCTTGAAAATGGTGAGCAGCCGGTTCCATTCATCAGGATAATTAGTATAAAAGTTACTGTTCGACATCAGGCTGTCATAAGGAAATACCAGCCAGCCATAATAATTAGGGTTGTTATAGTCATTATCATGCACCCAACAGATAGGGTGCGGCCTGAAATTGTTCTTTATTGTATCCAATACGACCTGCACATCTGTCCTCAACATCGGGTCATTTATCCAGTTCCAATTCCTGTTTCGTTTCAGTTCCGGGGCTATTGTATCCGGCAGCGGGTTCGCAGCAATATCCATTGGCCCTGCTGCAGAAAGCATCGCAATAAGCTCATTGTTAAAATCATTGAACGTAACCGCATTCTTAATAAGCGGGAGCCTGGCTAATAATACGCTATCCCAATTGACCTGGCAATTGGAAACACGGGAATGATAATACTTTGTGAAACCCCATATCTTACAGGTATAATAAAGCTTTTGCTGATAAGTAGGATTCTGGGCCTGGGCAAAAACAAAGGAAAACACTAATACAATGAGGATCAAGGACTTTTTCATAAATGCTGTTTGAGGAGGTGATTTTAAACAATAGAACACAAACCACATCTAACATGCCGCACATACTAATGACGTGGCTGGCGGCAATTTTCTTTGTATTAAAATACTCAAAAGAGCAACTATGACATTAGTATGGCAATAGACACTAGTACATCAATTGCTTCTTTGAGTTGTTCTTCCATCCTGCATCACTTTTATAATCACTGAAGTAAATGATGAGGTCGGCATCACTTTTATAATCGACAAAAAATACTTTCTTTTTGGCATCGCTTTTATAGTCGGCAAAGAACCAAACACCATTGTTCCCACCCGCATCGCTTTTATACTTCGCCTTGTACACTACAAGATCTGCATCACTTTTATATTTGGCCACAAAGACCTTTACATCCGCATCGCTTTTATACTGGCAGGAATAGACCACCTGCGCCCCGGCCCCTGGCGCGAACAGGAGTGTCAAGGCTATGGTCATCAGGCAACTGAGCAGGTGTTTTCTTGGCGCTAACATAATAAAGCTGTTTTTTTGTACCGTATAACGAATGTAATACATTATGCCGTATAAGGAAAAATTCGCAATAATAGTGGCTGGCGGTAAAGGCCTCCGGATGGGCAGCGCTGTACCCAAGCAGTTCCTGCCCCTTGCCGGCATGCCCGTTATCTATTATTCTGTAAAGGCATTTATGGATGCATTTCCCGGCATCAACCTGGTTCTGGTGCTGCCTGAAGACCATTTAAGCTACGCGCAGATTCTGCTCGAAGCCTTTACTGAAGATCGAATAGAGCTTACTATCGTAACCGGGGGCGAGACCCGTTTTCACAGCGTACAGAACGGGTTAAAACAGGTGGATAAAGAAAGTATCGTTTTCGTACACGATGCGGTCCGCCCGCTGGTTACTACCCAACTTTTACAGCGATGTTATGAGCAGGCCCTGGAAAAAGGCAGTGCGATACCTGCGATACCGGTTGCGGACAGCATGCGTATAATAGATGGAGATAGCAGTAAGCCAACCGACCGGGAGCAAATGCGCCTGATACAAACCCCTCAAACGTTTCGCTCCGACATCATTCTCCCTGCTTTCCAGCAGGAGTATAATGCCTCTTTCACCGATGAGGCCACGGTTTGCGAGGCCTCTGGCACGAAAATTTTCCTGGCTGAAGGTGAAAGGAGCAATATTAAAGTGACCACCCCGGAAGACATGATCATTGCAGGAGCCCTGTTGAATGAACGGATGAACGATGCGTAAATGCTGGTCTATATTTTTATTATGCGTCATGGCTGCGCCTGTATATGCGCAACATGACACCAGTAAATTTGCATACCCTATACAAATGGACGATGTGGTGGTAACAGCTACACGCAGCGGCTGGGACCTGCAGGGTTTTATACGCAGGGTAAGGAATGATACCACCTTTTACAAAGCCTTCCGCAGTTTGCACCTGGTACCCTTCAACGCTACCAACGATATCCGGGTATACGACAAGCATGGCAAAGTGGAAGCGTCCTTATACAGTAAGACAAAACAAAGTGTACATAATGGCTGCCGCAGCATGCAGGTGCTGGAAGAAAAGACAACAGGTGACTTTTACAAGCGCAGGCACAGGTACAACTATTATACTGCCGAGCTGTATGCCTATCTCTTCTTTACAGAAGGCGAGGTATGTGGCGAAGATAATATTGTAGCGGGCATGCTGGACCAGCGGGGTAAAGGACAGATGGAGAAAAGTAAATTCCAGTTAAAGCAACTGATGTTCAATCCCGGCACGCATATAAGCGGCGTACCCTTCATGGGCGACAAAGCCGCAATCTTTGACCCGGATGTAGCCAAACGGTATGATTTCAAACTGACATCTGAAGAATATGCAGGTGAGGACTGTTATGTATTCCGCGCAGTACCTAAAAAAGGGGAAGAAAAGAATGTAGTATATAACGATTTCGCCACCTGGTTCCGTAAAAGCGACTATGCCATATTAGCCCGCGACTATTCGCTATCCTACAATACGGTGGTCTATGACTTTGATGTAAAAATGAGGGTACGCCTGTTACAAAAAGGTAATTACCTGTTACCCGCACGTATAGATTATGACGGCAACTGGTATGTATTTACCAAGGGCAGGGAACGCGTAAAGTTTACCGCTTTATTTACTTATTAGGATCCCAGTTTGCAGGGTCAAGGCGCCACTGCGCCAGCAATTCCTGCTGTTCGGGCAGCACCAGCTTTTTTTCTTCCGCCACTTCCATCAGTGCCGTATAATTGCTTATGGTATGCAATGATACTTCTGCATCTTCGAAGGCCTTATCAGCCACAGGGAAACCATAGGTAAAGAGCGCACACATACCCATTACCTCTGCCCCGGCCTCGCGGAGGGCATCCACTACCTGCAGGCTGCTTTTGCCAGTAGATACCAGGTCTTCGATCACTACAACCTTCTGGCTTTTTTCCAGTACACCCTCTATCTGGTTGCCCATGCCGTGTTCTTTCGGCTTGGAACGCACATATATAAAAGGCAGTTTGAGCAGGTCGGCAGCCATAACACCATGTGCTATACCGGCTGTGGCCACCCCGGCTATCACCTCAGCATCGGGATATTGCTCCAGCACCATATTGGCGAGCTCACTTTTCACAAAATCGCGCACATAAGGATAAGACAATACTTTACGGTTATCGCAATATACAGGTGATCTCCAGCCCGAAGCCCATGTATAGGGGTTTTGCAGGTTGACCTGTAAAGCCTTAATTTGCAGCAGTTTTTCAGCGAAATGTTTTTGTGTGCTCATACGGGCGCAAACCTACACCAAATAGCCGATTTTATGCAGGATTTTGTACAGAAGATATATTACAACAACAAGCCCCTTATCCTGACCACCAACCGGGAAGCCTTCCTCGCCGAAAACCCTGCAGGCGAGGGCTATATGTCTTTTACAGGAGCTTTCCCGCGTCACTATCGTCTTGCCATACAGCACCTGGAAAAACCCGGAACGCTTGGTGCTATTATCGAGGATATCTCGGAGCGCTCATTACAGGAAGAGCTACATGATATATACCAGCCTGTGGATGCGGGCGGAGGACTTGTGTTCAATGAAGACGGCGAGGTGCTGATGATATTCCGCCGGGGCAAGTGGGACCTGCCCAAAGGCAAACGTGATGATGGCGAGGCCATAGATTATTGCGCCCTGCGCGAGGTAAGTGAAGAAACGGGCCTGCAACAACTGACCCTGGGCGAAAAGATCTGCGACACCTACCATGTATATGCACAGAACAAAGAGGCCCTGTTGAAACATACCGTTTGGTACCGTATGTATGGCAGCAGCAAAGAAAAACTGGTGCCCCAAAAAGAAGAGAACATCCTTGAGGCCAAATGGGTCAATGAAAGCGACCTTGGCCCGATAGTATTCAAAGCTTATGAGGCCATAAAGGAGGTTTTGAAGCAGGCTGGGGTGAAGTGGTAACTTGTCTCCTTACTTCACTTCATACCACAATTGCACCAGGCCACTGGAGAATGTACTGCTTCTCAGCAGCTCCAGTTTTTGCTCCGGGCGGCCACCATTAAATAATTTAATGCCATTGCCCAATAAAACCGGTATTACAGAGATGATCAGCTTGTCTATCAGCTTTAGTTGCAATAACTCATTCACAGTTTCGGCACCACCATCTATAAATATATCCTTACCCTCTTTCCTGCGCAGTTCGGATATGAGCTTATCCAGTGCACCATTATAAAAAGTTACGTTTTCATCGCTGCCGCTTTTGCTGCGGGTCAACACATAGCATTTTTTATCCTTATGCGGGAAGGGGATACCGAAGTCCAGCACCATATCATAGGTCTTACGGCCCATAACGACCGTGTCTATGTTTTTTATGAAATCGTAATAGCCGTAATCCTCCCCTGCCCGCTCTACGATCTTCAGGAAATCGAGCTCGTTATTTTCCCTAGCTATATACCCATCCAGGCTCATAGCTATATATAAGATCACTTTCTTTTTCATAACAGCGAATTGAGCTCAATATTATCATTTCTGCACCGCCCTGCCATACATACACACAAAAATGTGGATATCTTCCACGGGATATAAATGCTAATTATCTCTTAAGCCCAATGGCTAATTGAATAATCCTGCTATTTTTGTAGCATATCAATAATAATTAATGAAAGTAGTAATATTTGCAGGCGGCCGTGGTACCCGGATATCCGAAGAGTCAACACTCAGACCTAAACCCATGATAGAGATAGGCGGCAAGCCCATGCTCTGGCACATCATGAAAATATATGCCGCTTATGGCCATAATGAGTTCATCATATGCCTGGGTTATAAAGGCTGGATGATAAAGGAATATTTTGCCAACTACTTCCTGCACAATGCCGATGTGACCGTGGACCTCGCGAACAACTCGCTGGAGATACATAATAATAATGCTGAGCCCTTCAAAGTATCCCTTATAGATACCGGGCTGGATACCATGACCGCCGGCAGGCTGAAAAGGGTGCTGCCTTATGTAGGCAATGAGCCTTTTATGCTTACCTATGGCGATGGTGTTTGTGATGTGAACATAGACGACTTGCTGAAATTTCACAAGCAGAGCGGCAAGATATGTACCATGACCGCGATACAGGCTACCAGCCGCTTCGGGGTCATAAAGATGGAAGACGACGGCACTATCGACAGCTTCGAGGAAAAGCCTGCCGATTCTGGTACATGGATCAATGGCGGCTTTTTTGTGCTGGAGCCGGGCATAGCCAAATACCTGCATAACGATGCCGACGATATTATGTGGGAGCGCCAGCCCATGAACGACCTGGCAAAAGACAAACAAATAACCGCATACCGGCACCATACATTCTGGAAATGCATGGATACCCTGCGCGATAAAGAAGAACTGGAACATTTATGGCAAACCGACCCCTTATGGAAAAAGTGGTAACAGCTGAATATTTACGTTCGGTATTTGACGGCAAGCGCGTATTCCTCACCGGGCATACCGGCTTCAAAGGGGCATGGCTGCTGCAGATATTGCAATGGCTGGGTGCTGATGTAAAGGGTTACTCCCTGGCACCCGAAAAGAATACCGACCTCTACAACCAAATATATGGCGACAAGCGTTGCTATAGTTCGGTAATAGGCGACCTGCGCGACCTGCACAAGCTGCAGGGAGAAATAGTGCGTTTTGAACCTCATTTTATTTTTCACCTTGCCGCACAGTCGCTCGTGCGCCGCAGCTATGCACAACCGGCAGATACCTTTATGGTTAACACCCAGGGCACCGTACATGTGCTGGAGGCCCTGCGCAGCCTGCCAGAACCTTGTGTGGCGATCATGATCACGACCGACAAGGTATATGAGAACCCCGAACGGGGCACACCCTTTGCGGAAGACGACAAACTGGGGGGACACGACCCTTACTCAGCCAGTAAGGCAGCGGCAGAGATCGCTATCGCTTCTTATAGCAGGTCCTTCTTTCACCATAGCAGTTACAGCAACCATAAAAAGGCAGTAGCCTCTGTGCGTGCAGGCAATGTAATAGGCGGTGGCGACTACTCGGAAGACCGTATCATACCCGATATTGTAAGGGCATTGGAATTTGGCGAGACCGTGGGCCTGCGCAACCCTGCATCGATACGCCCATGGCAGCATGTGCTGGAGCCACTGGGTGCATACCTGATGCTGGCTGCTAAAATGACCGAGTACCCGGTGAAGTACAGCACCACCTTCAACTTTGGCCCCAATGCCGATGATATGCTCACGGTTGAGGAACTGACCAAAATATTCCTTCAACGTTTCGGCACAGGCAGCTATGAGAATTTAAGCATTGAAAATGCGCCCCACGAGGCAAAACTATTGCTGCTGGATAGCAACAAGGCCCAAAGTATGCTGGGCTGGGTACCGCAGATGAATGCCCGGATGGCAATAGAATGGACCGCAGACTGGTATGCTAACAAGGGCGAGGGTGCCTATGAAAAATGTATGGCGCAAATAAAACAGTATTTCGGGGAG
The DNA here is from genome assembly GCA_001897835.1 of Bacteroidetes bacterium 46-16. Classification (GTDB taxonomy): domain Bacteria; phylum Bacteroidota; class Bacteroidia; order Chitinophagales; family Chitinophagaceae; genus MKUN01. The sequence goes on along the minus strand of MKUN01000039.1, from coordinate 48,001 downwards.
CTATCATAATGCAGTTCACAGCACTACCACTTGAAGGGGCCATGCTCATCACACTTCCTCATGCGAAGGATGAGCGGGGATTTTTTACCAAATCCTTCCATGACACATCGCTAAAAGCAGCCGGAATAAACTTTGAGCTTAAAGAAAGCTATTTTTCGCTCTCGAAAAAAGACGTGATACGCGGCATGCACTTCCAGACCCCGCCGCACCAGCATAGCAAAATAGTGTTCTGTCCGCAGGGGGCCATACTGGACGTTATCATTGACCTGCGTAAAGACTCTGCTACCTACGGACAATATTACAGTCATGAATTAAGCGCAGAGAACCACCTGGCCTATTATATACCCGAGGGCTTTGCCCATGGCTTCAAAGCCCTGGCTGATGACGCCATAACCTATTATCTCGTATCATCGGAATATAGCAGGGAGCATGATACGGGGATATTGTATAATAGTTTTGGCTTTGACTGGGGAATAGACAACCCTGTGATATCTGCCCGGGATCTCTCGTTTGACCAATTGGCTGATCTTAAATCGTCTTTTTGATGTTTAAGATGTACCACTCACGGGCGTCGTGGTACATCTGTTACAAATAGCGTAATTTTGCCACTCCTTCAAAAAAACATATTCCTGTATGAAACTGGATAAGGTACTGAAACAATTAGGTATAGATAAAAAGAACGATGGCGCTGCTACCGGCGTTAAATGGATAAAACCGGGTGGCGAGAGCATCGATTGTTATTCGCCCGTGGACGGCAAGAAAATAGCCTCTGTAACCGGCGTTAACCGCAAAGCTTATGATACCGTGGTTGCTAAAGCCGAAGCAGCATTTCCTGAATGGCGTATGTGGCCCGCACCTAAACGCGGCGAAATAGTACGCCAGGTGGGTGAGGCACTGAGGAAATACAAACAGCCACTGGGCCAGCTCGTTTCTTACGAAATGGGTAAGAGCCTGCAGGAAGGTTATGGCGAGGTGCAGGAGATGATAGACATAGCCGACTTCGCCGTGGGACTGTCGCGCCAGTTGTATGGCCTTACCATGCATAGTGAGCGCCCGCGCCACAGGATGTATGAACAATGGCACCCGCTGGGTGTTGTAGGCATCATCAGCGCTTTCAACTTCCCGGTTGCCGTATGGAGCTGGAACAGCTTCATCGCCTGGGTATGTGGCAATACCTGTGTATGGAAACCCTCTGAAAAAACACCGCTTACAGCTATTGCCTGCCAGAATATCATTGCCGATGTTTTTAAGGCCAATGGCGTGCCTGAAGGCGTTTGCGGACTTGTAGTGGGCGGACGCGATACTGGTGAATGGATGAGCAATGATACCCGCATACCACTGGTATCGGCTACAGGCTCTACACGTATGGGCAAGGCCGTTGGGGCAGCAGTTGGTGCTCGTTTAGGCCGCGCTTTACTGGAGCTTGGGGGTAACAATGCCATCATCATTACCGAGCATGCCGACCTTAATATAGCTATGCGCGCAGCGGTATTCGGCGCAGTAGGCACAGGCGGCCAGCGCTGCACCACCACGCGCAGGCTCATCATACATGAGAAGATATACGAGGCATTCAGGAAAAAGCTGGTTGCAGCATATAAACAATTAAGCATTGGCGACCCGCTCGATGAAAATAACCACGTAGGGCCGCTGATCGATAAAGATGCGGTGCAGCATTATCTCAACGCACTGGCTGCCTTAAAGAAAGAAGGTGGCAAAGCAGTGGTAGCGGGTGGCGTACTTTCCGGCAAAGGCTACGACAGTGGCTGCTATGTAAAGCCATGCATCTACGAAGTAAAGAATGAAATGGCCATAGTGCAGCACGAAACGTTTGCGCCCATCCTGTACATCATGAAGTACAATACCATGAATGAAGCCATAGCTATGCAGAACAACGTACCGCAGGGGCTTTCTTCTTCCATAATGACCCTCAATATGCGCGAGGCCGAAACCTTCCTCTCTCATGCCGGCAGCGACTGCGGTATTGCCAATGTGAATATAGGCACCAGCGGTGCCGAGATAGGCGGCGCCTTTGGCGGAGAGAAAGAAACAGGCGGCGGCCGCGAAAGCGGATCGGATAGCTGGAAGGCATACATGCGCCGCCAGACCAATACCATTAACTGGAGTGACCAGTTGCCGCTGGCACAGGGCATTAAGTTCCATATTTAGCAAGTATACTTTTTTGATAATAAGGGCCGTTTTAAAAAAGCGGCCCTTACTTTTTGGAAGTATCAGGATTAATGCATAGATTTGTGATGCATTGAAAATAGATGCAACAAAAACCGATGAATCAGAAAGAACTTTTAAAAGGGACACTGGGGACAATAATCCTGAGATTACTCAATGAACATGACAGGCTGTATGGCTACGAGATCACCCAAATGGTCAAAAACATGTCGGAAGGAAAAATATTGATAAAAGAGGGCTCACTCTACCCTGCCCTGCATAAGCTGGAAGCCGATGGCATGATCAGCTCCGAAGAAGTATATATAGGCAAGAGGGTACGCAAATACTACAAACTCACGCGCCCTGGTAAGAATGCTGCAAAGGCATCTGTGGAAGAGTTGTTGAGCTTCCTGAAGACCATACACAATCTTGTAACCACAAATCCAAAGACAGCTTATGTATCGGCTTAGTGATAAAGAGGTTGAAACTATAGCGCAACGCATACAGCGAAGCGGGCTAAGCGACAGGGGTCTTCAAAACGACCTGCTTGACCATTTTTGCTGTTTCGTGGAAGAAAAAATGAACGAGGGCGCAGATTTCGAAAGTGCTTATAAAGAAGCATACCGGTCCATTACACCCGACGGCATGTATGACATAGAAACAGAATTGATCACATTGTTAACCTTAAATAAACAGATAGGTATGAAACGTGCAATTTCAATAACAGGCGCATTATCAACATTCATGCTCACTGCAGGCATCATCCTGAAATACGCCCACATGCCCGGTGCAGCAGTGCTCATTACCCTGGGTATAGGTATCGCGACTATGATATTTATCCCTTTCGTTTGCATTTTCAAGATCAGGGAAAAGCAGGGTGCCGCCGATAAATGGCTCTGGACCATTGGCTCTGTATTCGGTGCAGCACTGGCATTCTCAACACTATTCAAAGTGCAACACTGGCCGGGAGCAAATATGCTGGGCAGTTTATCTTTGGCTATATTGCTCCTGCTGTTCCTCCCCGTTTACTTCCTTTCCGGTATACGCAATCCTGCCAGCCGAATCAACACTATTGTTTCATCCGTATTTGTTGTTATGGGATGCGGGTTGTATTTCACTTTGGTAATGACACCACGCGCTGCACGGATAATGGATGCACGCATCACACAAAACTACCTGCGCAACGAGCTGATCCTGAAAAACGAAGAGGCTCGAATGTACACCGGCAATAGCCAGGGAATGCAAACGGACCTATCCAAAGACCTGTACGCACTTTGCAATGAGCTGAAATCTTTTCTCCTGAAAAGTGAAACAGGATACGAAACGATTGGGAACGATTTTGAGCAAAGAAACATCCTGATCGGGGACCATTCAGCAATGGATTATTTTAATCACTCGCCGATGGCATATAGCAAATTAAAAGAACTCGCTACAGTATCAGCGAAATACAACAATATGCTGGCTGCCAACGGACGGTTGCAATTGCCAGTCACTTCAAACATTCTTGACTTTAAAGAAAATGGCAACTCATACAAGGTTTATAATGCATTAAGCGATCTTGTACAGTTGCAGATGATCATCCTCCAGAACGAAAAAGGTTAGCGACCGCTAACCTTTTTTCTTAACTCATTTGCATTCGCTTATAATGTTCCATCGCCATCTTTATCTCCCCATAACTTATTTCATCAGGCAATAGGTCTTTTATGGGCTTTATGGCATGCGACTGGCCGCTTTGCTTTATGGCACCCATAATTTTTTCGGTCTTATCTCTCGGCATGAACTGCGAAATATTCAATTCGCCACTCCCAATAAAATAGGAAAGGTGACCTTCTATAGTTGATAAGGTCATATTCCGCTGTTCTGCGATCTCGTCGAGGGGCAAACCCGTTTTGAACATTTTAAGGGAGATCATTTGCGTATTACTGGCATGTTGCTTTTCAATCTTTTCTTTACGCTCACGTTTAGGCTTACTGAAATGCATCTGTGAATTCAGCTTATGCTCCCTGCAATAGGTCTTGACCGCATTCATAAAACCGCTGCCATACTTCCCGACCTTGTAATCGCCAAAGCCGGATATTTGCTTCAGCTCATCAAATGTTTGTGGCAGGTAGGTAGCCAGTTCCAGGAGCGAATTATCGGCCACTATATGGTAAGCCGGCACCTGTTCGCGGTCTGCATATTCAAGCCTAACTTCTCTTAATATCTTTAGCAGTTCCTTTTCGTAGGTCAACTCTTCATCAGGCACTGCCCGGGCCTTGGCCTTCTTCATCACCAGCTTCATTTCCTGCTCACCTTTCAGTATGGCCCAGCTTCTGTCATTCAGCTTCAGCACAGCATACGCATCATCCGTCTTTGAAAGAAAACCCTGGCCCAACAGTTGCTTGATCATCCATTGCCACTCTTCTTTTTTCAGATGTTTGCCTATACCATAGGTCTTTAGCTCTTTATGGGCAGGGTTTATCTTCTCACTGGCCGAGCCGCGCAGAAAGTCAATGATATAACCCGCACCATAGCGCTCGCCTGTCCTGGATATGGCCGAGAGCAGTTTTTGTGCATCCACTGTAGCATCCTTCTCTTCCAGCTCACTCATGCAGTAATCGCATGAGCCGCAGAATGCAGGTGACTGCTCACCAAAATAGTGCAAAAGGTATTGACGCCTGCAGCCTTCATGCTCACAGAAATCCTGCATCTGGCGCAGCTTTTTTTCAGATACTGCCGTTTGTTCCGGGTTACCATCTATCTCAATGAATTTCTTCAGCTTTATGATATCACCTGCCGAATAAAAGAGTATGGCATCACTCTTTAAGCCATCGCGGCCTGCCCTGCCCGTTTCCTGGTAATAACCCTCGATATTCTTGGGCACATCATGGTGTATCACAAAACGGACATTCGATTTGTCGATGCCCATGCCAAAGGCAATAGTGGCTACGATCACTTTTATCTCATCGCGCTGAAAATGTTCCTGCACTTTGCTGCGCTCAGCATTATCCATGCCCGCATGATAGTGCATCGCAGCTATGCCCGCATCGCGCAGGCGGGAGGCAATGCTCTCTGTAGAGGCCCGCGACAGGGCATAAATGATACCGCTATCATCCTTGTGCCCGCGCAGGTATTCAACTATGTTACCAATGGCATTCCGCTTGGGTTCTATATAATAGTATATATTGGGCCTATTGAAGCTTGAGATAAATACTTCCGGCTGCTTTAACTCCAGTTTTTCAAGTATATCTTGCTGTGTTAACTTATCGGCACTGGCCGTTAGCGCTATAACAGGCGTATGCGGAAATTGCTTTTTAAATACAGCCAACTGTAAATACTCAGGCCTGAAATCGTGGCCCCATGAAGATATACAGTGTGCCTCATCTATAGCGAAGAGGGCTGGTTTCAGTTCTTTCAGAAATTGAAGAAAGTACTGGCTGCTGTTCCCGTTCAGCCTTTCCGGGGCAAGGTACAAGAGTTTAAGGCTGCCATTACGCGCCTGCTGCATTACTCGTTGCTGTTCATCAGCCGATTGGGTGGAATTGATAAATGCTGCGTGAATACCATTGGCCTGCAAAGCGTCCACCTGGTCTTTCATCAGGGCTATAAGAGGTGATATGACCACCGCAATGCCCTGCAGCATAAGAGCAGGTAACTGGTAGCAAATAGACTTACCGCCACCGGTAGGCATTATGGCCAGTACATCTTTGCCCTCCAGTACTGAATGGATAATGTTTTCCTGCTCTAAACGAAAACTGTCATAACCGAAATTGTGCTTTAATACTGCTAACATTTTGTTCTTCATAACCATAGATTTATTCTTAAGTATCATTTCCTTTCTGTACAGTGCTTGCGTGATAGGCCTTTAATGAGGGTATCGAAAATAATATGCTGACGATGGTAAGTATGCCCCCTAAGAGAAAAGCAGCACCGGAAAAATGCACCGGCGCATTCTTCGCAGTGAAGTAAGAGAAAATATTGGTCATCATAGGGGGGCCAATAATTGAGGTCACGCTCATGAGGCTGGTGAGCGCACCCTGTAGTTCTCCCTGCTCATTTGCCGGCACCGAATTGGACATAATACCCTGCAGCGCAGGTCCTGCAATGCCGCCAAGACAATATGGCACCAGGAACAGGAACATCATCCAGCTTTGCGAGGCGAAGGCAAAAAGCACGAAACCCAGCGTATAAAAAGATAAGCCTGCATATACCGAGTTTTTCTGTCCGAGCGCAGGAATTATCTTACGTATCAGCCCGCCCTGCACCAACGCGATCATCACGCCCACTACACCCAAAGAGTAGCCCACTGTTTTCTCGCTCCATTGAAATTTCTGTATGGTATAGAATGTCCATGTAGACTGTACTGCAAAAGCAGCCAGGTAAATGAACAATACGGACATGATAAGCCCCGATATCGCTGGATAGCGCTTCAGGTGCATTAATGAGCCTATGGGATTGGCCCTGCGCCAGTTGAATGGGCGGCGGTTCTCTTTTAAAAGTGATTCGGGCAGGACAATGAGACCATAAATAAAATTGAGCAGCGACAAAGCAGCAGCGACAATAAAGGGGGCACGCAGGCCCCATGTACTGGCCAGGCCACCTATTACGGGGCCAATAATAAAACCTATGCCGAAGGCTGCACCGATCATACCAAAATTCTGTGCCCGCTTTTCCGGGCTGCTCACATCGGCTATATAAGCCGAGCCTGTAGTAAAACTGGCCCCGCATATACCGGCAATGATACGCCCCATGAAGAGCCAGGCCAGTGTAGGCGCCCAGGCAAGAAACAGGTAATCGATACCCAGGCCCAGCAAAGAGATAAGCAGCACCGGCCGCCTGCCATAACGGTCGCTGAGGCCACCCAGCACAGGTGCAAAAACGAACTGCATGATAGCGTAAGCGAACATTAACCAGCCCCCGTACTTTGCAGCTGTACTGATATCGGTATGCGCCAAAGTTTGCAATAGCTTGGGCATAATGGGTATGATGATGCCCAGCCCTATACTATCGACCAGTAAAGTGACAAATATGAAACCTAATGCAGCCTCGCGTTTTACCAACATATGTTGTAATTAATTGCTGCAAGATAACGAGGCGGGAAATGTGTTTAAAATAAACATATCCACATTTTTCAAAGTGCTATTCAAGACACGGGAGGGATATAATGACACAATTTTTTATAATATCCTTTAACCCAAACACCAGGTGTTGTATCGCATTTTAGACAATTAATAAAAAAGCAATTGGACATATCATATACAGGAATCATTACGCCAAACGAAGATATTTTTATAACTGTCTTTATAGCAAAAAAGTAAAATATTCAGTACTTTGTTAACATCAAGATAATCTATAGTATGCGTTTACAACATTTATTCACCGCTTTGACCGTATGTCTTTTAGCTTACTACCAGCCGAAAGCACAATGTGTTACCATACTAAACCTGCCTGATACGATAACGGTATGCCATAATAGCCAGGTGCAGCTTAATCCAAGCCTTGATACAACGAACATTGACCGGACTACAGACACCACATGGACACCATCTGTCGGCTTATCGAACCCGGATATCATCAACCCGGTTGCCAGTGTTGCCAATACCTCTATGCTATATACGCTGACCATACAGGCCGTCATGCAGGCCAACCTCATAACCAATGGCGACTTCACTGCCGGTAATACCGGCTTTAGCAGCAACTATACCTACCAGGCCAACCCTACGCCTCCCGATCTGGCCGAAGGCCTTTACGGAGTTACCACCGATCCGCATATACTGCACAATGGCTTTGTATCGTTTGGCGACCATACCACAGGCACAGGTAATATGATGGTATGTAATGGTGCGCCAACACCCGTAACGATCTGGTGCCAGACCATTAATGTTCAGCCCAATACCAACTACGACCTTTCCGGCTGGGCAGCTAATTGCTCCAATGCCGGCAACCCGGCCCAGTTACAATTCGAGATCAATAATGTACTGATCGGCTCACCACTCCAAATACCACTAACCACAGGACAGTGGGTACAGTTCTTCGCAACATGGAATAGTGGTGCCAATACAACCATTGATATCTGTGTATATGATGCGCAAACTGCATTTGGCGGCAATGATTTTGTAATAGACGACATTAAGTTCCAGGAGCATTGCACAGCGGTAGACTCCGTATACCTGAAAGTGATCGATATGGACCCTGTCGTAACCAATACCGTAACTACATCCTGTGGCAGCGCCACAGCTAATTTCACTACCGTGAACAACGGCGATATACCTGCCCAATATGCATGGGATTTTGGGGATAACGGTACATCTAACCTGCAAAACCCGCAGCACACGTATACAACGCAGGGCACTTATAACGTACGCCTGATCACAACACTGAACGGATGTAATGACACTGTTTATACACAGGTGAATATCACCTTTCCCCCGGGTATGAACTACAGCATTGCCGATGCCCAAAACAATTGCCTGTCCACCACATTTACCGCCACTTACCAGAGCGGTGATAATGCAAGTCAGTTCCTTTGGTTGTTTGATGATAATACTACCGGCAATACAAACCCGGTAACCCATGTGTACAGCCAGAGCGGCGCACATGCCGTAACACTCGTACTGACCAGCCCGCAGGGATGCAAGGACACCTTTACTTACACGGCCAACCTTGCGGTCAACATCAATTATACGATAAGCGATTCTGTAATAAACTGCAAAACAGCAAAACTGAGTGCCGGCTTTGTGAGTGGAGACCCCGCCAACCAGTTCACCTGGCTCTTCGATGATAATAGTACGGGTACTAATACGCCCATTACGCATACCTTCAGCGATCCCGGTAACCACAGTGTCATACTCATCGCCCAAACAGTGCCGGGTTGCTCCGATACATTTACCCATGCATTTGTGCTGCCGGTCAATATAGACTACAGTATCGATGATTCTGCTATAGATTGCAAATCGGCCAAATTGACCGCTACTTACAATATGGGAGATACCGCCGCACAGTACTACTGGTTCTTTGATAATAATACGCGCGACAGCAGCAACCCTATAATACATACTTATCCTGAAACCGGGCAGAATAACGCCACACTTGTAGTGGTGAATCCTGAAGGATGCAGGGATACTTTCAGCCATCATTTCAGCATTAACTATACACTGACCCCCGACTTCACTTATGTACCCCTGGTACCGCAGCGCGACAGTCCCATACACTTCATTAACCTGTCGCCGCTCAACGCAGTTTATTACGACTGGGATTTTGGGGATGGCACTAACGATTCGGTGAGAAACCCGATCAAACTATACAATGCCAGCGGTCACTACAAGGTTTGCCTTACAGCAAGCGATACTAATAAATGCCCGGGCATAGTGTGCAAGTGGGTAGACGCCATACGCACGAAGCTGATCGATGTACCCAAAGCCTTTAGTCCCAATGGTGACGGCAGGAACGACATCCTGTATGTTCATGGCGTTGGGGTATCGACTATACTCTTCCGCGTATATAACCGTTGGGGACAAGTAATATTCGAGACCGACAACATATTAAAAGGATGGGACGGCACATTTAAAAACAATGTACAGCCCGGCGATGCTTATGCCTATATAGTAGAGGCTACTTATCTTGACGGCACTACGGAAACCAAACAGGGGAATGTCTTGTTGCTGCGGTAAATGATCAGGGCATTGTACCCTTTCGCTTAAGGCTAAGGGTCACGGTCTCGTGCTTTTTCACAATATCATGCTTCATGGAGCGTAGTTTAAGCACATGCTCCAGCAGCAGCCTTTGGCGCGTGGCGTCTTGCTCCTGGCCGATCCTTTTCGCCAGTTCTTCCTCCATGATGAGTATCTTCTTCAGCTCAAAGTAGGCCAGCGAGCTGTTTACATCATTCAGGTAATTCAGCTCATCGGGATAGGGCTCGATACCATGCTTCTCTTTCCAGCCCATACTTACTTCGTTCTTTTGGTGCAGCAGGGAAACGAGGTTCTTTTGCACTGCCGGATCGGGATAATTCACGAAAAAGCTCATGGTGGGAATGGCCCCGTTCTGCCCGTTGTAGGCCTGGCACTCCGTGAATATTTTCTTCACCACAGCATTGTCCAGCAGGTCGGTATCCACCCGGTCAAAAATATAGGCAGCCGCATTGGCATATCCTTCATAGATACTATTGCCATGCTCTATAAGTACCTTAAGCAATTGCCATTCCTGCTGCTCATCGGTGCTTATAGCCTGTAAAGGCTCCTCTGCAGCTATATCGATCGACTCAGGCTGTGGCAATACCTCTTCCTTACGCTGGTGCCTGCGCTCCTGCTCCACCCGCTCGCGAATGTATTTATTGACCAGGTTTATCAACCCTGCCTCATCCACGTTCAGCTTTCTCGAAGCCTCTCTTACATAGTGGTCCTGCAGGGAAAAATCTTCGGCTTTGTTGATGCGCGATATACTTTCTGCTATCTCGTTTACCAGTTTGGAGCGCATTACCGGGTCGGTACCCGCCTGCTGCAGCCCCACTTCGAGCCGGAAACCGATCACATCCTGTTTATGCTCTTTTACATATTCATGAAAGCGGGCAGAGCCCGTTTTTTGAATAAAGCTATCGGGGTCATCCCCTTCGGGCAGTAATACCAGTTGTACGTTAAAGCTCTGTGAAAGGGCCATATCCAGCCCACGCAAGGCTGCTTTTACACCAGCCGCATCACCATCATAGAGTATGGTAAGATTTTTAGTAAGCTGGCCGATGAGCCTTAACTGGTCTTCGGTAAGCGATGTGCCGCTGCTGGCCACTACATTCTCTACCCCACCCTGGTGCAGTGATATTACATCGGTATAACCCTCCACCAGGAAACACTCATCCTGCTTGTTGATAGCCTGCCGCGACTGGTACATGCCATAGAGCACCCTGCTTTTTACATACAGCTCATTTTCCGGTGTATTGATGTACTTGGGGGCCTTATCATTTTTCTTCAGGATACGTGCACCAAAACCCAGCACACGCCCCGTCATGCTCTGTATGGGAAATATCACCCGCCCGCGATAAGTATCGTGGTGTATACCGTTACGGTTCTTCACGAGGCCAGCCTTCTCCAGCAGTTCAGGGCCATAGCCTTTTTGTGTAGCCGACCTGAAAAAAGTGTCCCCATTCTCCGGGTTATAGCCTAGCCTGAATCGTTCTATGATATCCTTCCTGAAACCCCGTTCTTTGAAATAAGACAGGCCTATGGCCTGTCCCTCTTCGGTATGGCGTAAAGTATCGTGAAAATGCTGGGCCGCAAATTCATTAAGTATGCGCAGGCTTTCCTCGGCAAGCTGCTGCTGCTGCTGCTCCGGGCTTTTTTCTGTTTCCTCCAGCGTTACTTTATAATAATCGGCCAGCCAGCGTATGGCTTCGGGGTAGGTTAGTTTTTCATGTTCCTGGATGAAGGTGACCACATTACCCGCCTTACCGCAACCGAAGCATTTATAAATACCCTTGGCTGCCGATACCGAGAAGGATGGTGTTTTTTCCTGGTGAAAGGGGCAATTGGCTATATAGTTTGCCCCGCGCTTTTTGAGGCGCACGAACTGGCCCACTACATCTACGATATCTGCACGGTTCAGCACTTCCTGTATAGAGGAGGGGGCGATCATTCTGCTAAGTTACAGGATTAGAACTAATTACTTATTCTCCATAACCCGGGTTGGGTATCTCATTGATGCGTTGGTTCACATGTATCTCCGGCAACTCCACAAAATGGCGCTGCTCTATGGTATCAATAGCCGCCTTGCGCCTCAGGTGCTGGCCCACAAGGGTTTTCAGATGCTTGCCGGCTACACTGAGTATCTTATTCTTCTTACGTATACTTGATATATTAAAGGCAAGAAGCAGGAATAAAAAACCTATGAATATTACCAGCCCCCTCAATACAACACTCAGTATAACCACGCTATCCCTTACCTCATGACTGGAGAGAGGCACTGCGGCATATATATCATCGAGCATATGAAAAGGGAATACGGTACCGACCAGGATAGTGGCCGCTATTGCAGCAAGAAAAAGCAGGTAGCACACGATCTCCATTACAATAAGTGTTCCTTGCCCGAGCAAATGAATAGCAGCAGGCCTGCTCAGCGATTCAGCTATAGGCTCAAATATCTTTATCTGTTCATTGATCAGCTCTTTCTGGTCTTTGAAATCTACCAGCAGGTCATCGTGCAGTCGGTTGGCGGCCATATTGTATATCCTCCTTGCAACAAATATAACATAGCGAAATCATATATAGCCGGTCTCCATCAATAAGTATTCCACATTGTGGTAATAAATTATGGATAAACCCTTCAATTTTCCGACCTTTGCAACTCTTTAAAAAGGCCCCATAAAGGGATTTTGGCTATATGTACGAAAAAGAGATAAACAGGCGCAGAACATTCGCCATCATATCGCACCCCGATGCAGGTAAGACCACACTTACGGAAAAATTGCTGTTGTTTGGCGGTGCTATACAGGTGGCAGGGGCCGTAAAAAGCAATAAGATCAAAAAGCACGCTACATCCGATTTTATGGAGATCGAAAGGCAGCGTGGTATCTCTGTAGCCACTTCAGTGATGAGCTTTGAATACAAGGATACCCTGGTAAACCTTCTGGATACACCCGGTCACAAAGACTTTGCCGAAGATACTTACCGTACCCTTACTGCCGTGGATAGCGTAATATTGGTAATTGACAGTGTGAACGGTGTAGAAGAGCAGACCCGGAAACTGGTGGAAGTATGTCGCATGCGCGATACACCTGTTATCGTATTCGTGAACAAGCTGGACCGTGATGGCAAGTACCCCTTCTACCTCGTAGATGAAATAGAGAAAGAACTGAAAATATCCCTGCACCCCCTTTCATGGCCCATCAATATGGGTAAAGAATTCAAGGGGGTTTATGACCTCTACAATAAGAGCCTGAATCTTTTCACCGCCAATCAAAAGGCTACGGAAGAAAATACAGTACCTATCCCGGATATTAACCACAGCCTGCTGGATGAAAAAGTGGGTGACCGTGATGCACGGCAATTGCGGGAAGATGTGGAGCTGCTGGATGGTGTTTACGGCGAGCTGGACACCAAGGCCTACCTTGAAGGTAAAGTGGCCCCGGTATTCTTTGGCAGTGCAGTGAATAATTTTGGCGTCAGGGAGCTACTGGACACTTTTATTCGTATAGCGCCTGTACCACTGGGCCGAGATACCGACAAAAGGCATGTAGAACCCAATGAAGCCAAATTCACCGGCTTTATTTTTAAGATCCATGCTAACCTCGACCCGCGCCACCGCGATCGCATCGCTTTCCTCAGGGTGTGCTCGGGCCGTTTCGCACGCAATACTTATTTCCGTCATACCCGTACCGGTAAAGATGTACGCTTCAGCAATCCTTATTCGTTCCTGGCACGCGAAAAAGATATTATAGAAGAGGCCTTCCCCGGTGATGTGGTGGGGCTTTTCGATACCGGCAACTTTAAAATAGGCGATACGCTTACAGAAGGCGAAGACCTGCAATTCACTGGTATCCCAACCTTCTCCCCCGAACTCTTTAAAGAGTTGGTGAATAAAGACCCGATGAAGACCAAGCAACTGGAAAAAGGCATCAGCCAGTTAACGGACGAGGGTGTAGCACAGCTTTTCACCCAACACGGCGGTAACCGCAAAATAATCGGTTGCGTAGGCGAGCTGCAATTTGAAGTGATACAATACCGGCTCTTGCAGGAATATGGTGCATCTTGCTCCTTTGTACCCCTTTCTTTCTACAAGGCATGCTGGATAACAGGCGACAAAAAAGCAGTTGAAGATTTCATCCGCTTCAAGCAGAGCAATATAATGGAAGATAAAGATGGCAACCTGGTCTATTTAGCACAAAGTGAATGGTTCCTGAACACCGAACGCCAGAACAACCCGGATATCGAGTTCCACTTTACATCTGAGTTCAAAACCGCTATGACAAAGTAAACTGCTAGTTATAGGCTGCAGTGACCTTATCCGTCACCACGGTGTCTATATCTTTTTTTATCGCCCCCAGCCATTGCTTGAAGAGAGCAGATTCAATCTCGCGAACAGCGGTGGCCATCTGCTGCCACTCGGGATGAAATCCCTCGAGCATACGGGTCATTTCTTCCAGGTGTCCCTCCTCTTCGGCTATGATCGATTTCACATTTACCCTGTTATGAGCGGCCGTAAGCGCTTGCTGGTATGCACCGTATAATTCATCTGCCCGCACTTCTATAGCATAGGTCACCAGCAGGTATGCGCCATAATACATTTGGCGGCCCTTATATCCACGCTCATCTTTCAGGTACCTGCATGCAGCTGCATCCAGTTTACGCAGGTACTGGTAGCTCTGGATAGGCGCCAGCAGGTATTCAAAACTGTAATCAGGACATTCTATATGCAGTTTGGCTATTTGCTTCTTCAGGTAATAAGCATGCCTGGCTTCTTCCGCAGCATGCTTCAGTACTATTATATTGGTATGTACAGGGTCTTCGAAACGCGATATCTTCCGCGCACCCGTATTTTCCATGAGCGAAAGGCTGTTCAGCCAGCGCGCATGCAATTCGGGTGTACTCACGATCAGTTCCATCTGTGCCTTAAAATATTGCCTCATATCACTCATGATCATCTGCTTTTATAAACTGTTTATAAGGTCTGTTATTGAGCTGTAAATATACTTGAGCTCATCGTTCGTAATGCAATAGGGAGGCATTAAATATATGATATTACCTAATGGCCTTAACAATATATTCCTATCGATAAAAAAGTTATAAATAAGATCTCTTTGTGCATTGGTATATGAGGTAGGAGCCCCGGTATCCAGCTCCAGTGCCAGTATCGTACCCATGATGCGGGTATCGCGCACTTTACTGTTATTTTTTATTCCTGCAGCAAAGATCTTGTGCTGGGCTTCTATACGTTCCCGGTTTGCGCTGCATGCCTCATCGAGCGTAAGATCAAGACTGGCCAGGGCAGCGGCACAGCTAACGGGGTTGGCCGTGTAAGAATGGCCATGATACAGGGTCTTTAGCATATCATCGTCGTAAAATGCATCGTAAACCTGTTGCGTGGTAGCGGTAATGCCCATGGCCATGGTACCGCCCGTAAGCCCTTTCGACAGGCATACCATATCAGGACCGGTCTCTATTGTATCGCATGCAAATAAAGGCCCGGTACGCCCAAAGCCCGTCATCACTTCATCGGCGATCACCAGGGCATCATATTTCTTGCACAAGCCAAAATATTGTTCCAAAATAGCGGGATCATACATACGCATTCCGGCAGTGCCCTGCACCAGCGGTTCGGCAATGAATGCTGCTACATCATTGTCTTGCAGCAAACTTTCCAGCACATTCAAACTTTCCTGTTCTTTACCTTCTTCGGGGAAGGGAATGAATGTCACATCAAAGAGCTTTTCATCGAATGGTGCAGTGAAGATACTGCGTCCGCTTACCGACATGGCCCCAAAGGTATCGCCATGATATGCCCCTTCAATGGCCACTACCTTCTTTTTTTTCAGTCCCTTATTACCCCAGTATTGCAAGGCCATCTTTATCGCCACCTCCACTGCGGTGGAGCCATTATCCGAATAAAATATCTTGGCCATCGGGCCCGGCAATATGGGCAGCAGGCGCTCAGCAAGCTGCACCGCGGGTTCATGGCTGAAGCCGGCGAATATGCAATGTTCCAGTGTTTGTAATTGCGTGCTTACCCTTTGTGCTATATGAGGATGCGCATGGCCATGCAGGTTCACCCACCACGAAGCAATGGCATCAATATATCTTTTGCCGTCTTCATCTTGCAGGTATACACCATCACCGCTAACAATGCCTATCGACTCGGGTCTTATCTTCATTGGCGTATAGGGGTGCCATATTACTTCCCTGTCTCGTTCTTTAAGTGTGCTCATGTTCCAGTTCTCTCAGCAGTTTATCTTTTATTGCAATAGCACATTCTTTTATGGCAGCGCTATTCAATTGTTCAAAAAAGGGTATCCGGGCAGTAACGGGTATGCCGCTGTACGCACTAATGTATTCTTCGGAATCCTTATTCTCCCGCCCGCATAGGACCAGGGCGGCTATAGGGATATTCCTCTTTTGCATCACTTCAATAGTGAGCAAAGTATGGTTGATACTGCCCAGGTAGTTATTGCTTACCAGGATAGCGGGCAGTTTATAATACTCAATGAATTCTGCCATCGTAGCACTACCGTATAAAGGGGACAACAACCCTCCGGCAGTTTCTACCAATAAGGTTTTGTCTGTGGCCGGGAAGGTAAATGTAGTATGGTCTATTACCACGTCATCAATAGCTGCAGCAGCATGTGGCGACATAGGCTGTGTCAGCCGCACGGCTTCGGGATGCACCCTTGCTGCACCATTTGTTATCAGTGAGCGCACTATATTAGAATCTGTATTGTCCAGCCCGCCCGCCTGTACCGGTTTCCAATAGTCGGCATCAAGAGCCTCGGCAAGTACTGCCGATGCAATGGTCTTACCTATATCCGTATGTATCCCTGCTATGGCTATATGCTTATGCATGCAATTTGCTTAAGGTTGTAAATATCTTGTCTATCTCTTCTTTTGTATTAAATGCATGCAGGCATATCCTCAGGCGTTCAGCCCCGGTCGGCACAGTTGGATGCAGTATAGCGTTTATCTGCAAGCCTGCATTTTGCAACGCGCTCGCAGCAGCCTTTACGCTATCATTCCCCCCTATCACCAAAGCCTGTATCGGGCTGTTGCTGTCTTTCCATCCTTCCATAGCACTATCCTTCACCTTTTGCCTGAAGTAAGCGATAAGTTCATGCAATCCCTTATTCGAAAAATCCGGTTGTGATAAATATTGATATGATGCTGTTATATTACTGATGCTATGTGGCGGTAAAGCGGTGGTATAAATAAATGACCGTGCAAAATTCACAAGGAATTGTTTCAGTTGTACACTGCCAAGTACTACGGCCCCATGGCAGCCCATGGCCTTGCCAAAGGTGTGTACCCTGGCAAATACTTCATCTTCAAGACCCATACTGTTTACAAGGCCCTCACCCTTTTTCCCGAATACGCCTGTGGCATGGGCCTCATCAACGATCAGCGCTGCATTGTATTGATCGGCAAGCTCAGCCATTTCTTTTAGGGGTGCTATATCTCCGTCCATGGAGAATACCGATTCGGTAACGATGATCTTGGGGCCTTTGTCTTTAGCCAGTTCCAGCTTTTTTTTCAGTGCTGCCGTATCATTATGCGCAAACTTATAGCCGGTACCCTGGCTTAACCTTATTCCGTCCACAAGGCTGGCATGGCATAGCTCATCATATATTAAGATACTGTGCCGGTCACTTATTGCTGTTAAGAGGCCCATATTGGCATCGTAGCCCGAATTAAATAACAAAGCTGCCTCCGCTTTATGAAATCCTGCAATAATATCTTCCAGTTGCTCTGCAGCTTCACTATTGCCCGACAGCAACCTTGACCCGGTAGAACCTGTCCCGGTATCACAGCCTTTCAAAAGATCGTCAAGCAGTCCGCTGCTTGCAATGCCCAAATAATCATTGGAAAAAAAGTCACTGGCAGCATGCGGCCTGCGCAGTTGCCTTAGGTTACCTGCCTGCTCCCGTCCAGCGAGCCTTTCTGCTATATGTTGCTCAATGGGGGTCATCAGTACTGCGTTTATTGCATCACCAGTTTATCTGCAAAAGCGGCCTTCGGTGTGAGGCCCAGTATGCGGAACATCTCCATATCCTCGTTAAACTCAGGATTGGGGGTTGTCAATAATGTATCGCCGGCAAATATCGAGTTGGCACCTGCAAGAAAACAAAGCGCCTGTTCGGCGATAGATAACTCCAGCCTGCCTGCCGAAAGGCGCACAGCTGATGCAGGCATTACGATACGCGCTGTAGCGATCATCCGTACCAGTTCATCAAAGGGCACACGCATGTTTTCTGCAAGAGGTGTGCCCTTCACCGGCACCAGTACATTTATAGGCACCGATTCAGGATGCTTGGGCAGGTTGCTCAATGTGAGCAGCATACCTATGCGGTCTTCATCTGTTTCACCAAGCCCTATGATACCCCCGCTGCAAACCGAGATACCTGCATTGCGCACATGTTCCAATGTGTCCAGCCGGTCTTCGTATTTACGGGTAGTGATGATCTGCTCATAATGTTCTGCCGAGGTATCTATATTATGGTTGTACGCGTATAGCCCTGCATCTGCCAGCTTTTGTGCCTGCGATTCCGTCAGCATACCCAGTGTACAGCATACTTCCATATCCATAGCCGTTACTGCTTTTACCATATCCAGCACACGGTCAAAATCACGGTTGTCGCGTACCTCGCGCCATGCTGCACCCATACAAAAGCGCGATGCACCACCGGCTTTCGCATTTTGTGCTGCCCGCACCACTTCTTCAGTTTTCATCAGGGCCTGCACTTTTATATCGGTGTGGTAACGTGCCGCCTGCGGGCAATATGCACAATCTTCGCTGCAGCCACCTGTCTTGATAGAGAGCAGGCTGCTTATCTGCACTTCGCCCGGCTTATGGTATTCACTATGCACCCGGCCTGCTTCCATCACCAGTTGCAGTAAGGGCCTGTTGTATATATCGGATATTTCTTCTAAGGTCCAGTTATGACGAATTGTTGACATGCGTTTATTCTTTCGTGCTGCTAAGGTAAAGCCAAATGACAGGGCAAGCAAATTTTGTTGATCCCGGGCTTATAATGTCACAGCATCGGTGCCATAGATCAAAATTTCGCATCTTTGTATCCATGCCTCGCATTTTAGCCCTCGATTATGGTAAAAAGAGAACCGGTATTGCCGTTACCGACCCATTACAGATCATTGCAACGGGCCTGGCTACCGTTGAGAGCAATGAGCTCATCGGCTACCTGAAAAAATACTTTGCACAGGAAACGGTAGAAAAAGTATTGGTGGGCTACCCCCTTAATTTTGATGACTCGCCTACGGACGCTACCCCTCTTGTTGAAAAGTTTATTGGCAAATTTCAAAATGTATTTCCCTCCTTACCCATAGAAAAAAGGGATGAAAGAATGAGTTCCCGTATGGCATCATCGGCCATAAGTGCTATGGGCCTAAAGAAAAAAGACAGGGAGAAAAAAGAACTTATCGATACCGTTAGTGCCATCATCATACTGCAGGAATACCTCGAAAGCCGGGGCTAATCCTTATCTTTGCAAGTTCTATATAATTATTATTAGCTAAGAGATGATATTACCAATAGTAGCATATGGCAATCCGGTATTAAGGAAGATGTGCGAGGATATAACACCAGGCTATCCTGAGCTCAAAAAACTCATTGCTGATATGTGGGAAACCATGTACCACAGTAATGGTGTAGGTATCGCCGCGCCCCAGGTCAATAGACCTGTCAGGTTGTTCGTAGTGGATACAGAGCAGATCGTAGAAGGCTTTGATGATGAGGACCGTAAGCAATACCCTAACGAAAAACCGGTAAAACGCGCCTTCATCAATGCCTGTAAAGTAGAAGAGACCGGCGATGATTGGGCTTACAATGAGGGTTGCCTGAGTATCCCCAAAATAAGGGAGGATGTCAGCCGCGCGCAAAGAGTACGCTTGCGCTACATGGATGAACATTTCACCGAACATGAAGAAGAGTTTTATGGCATCACTGCCCGCGTCATATTGCATGAATACGACCATATAGATGGTAAACTCTTTATTGACTACCTGCCTCCGCTCAAAAAACGGCTGATAAAGAAAAAACTCGATGATATTAGCAACGGGAAGGTGAAAGTGGATTACAAAATGCTATTTGTAAAATAAAGCCGTATTTTTAAGCTTCAATAATTCGATTGCCTGCCACAAATACATATAGCGAAGAAGAGTTAGTGCTCCTGCTGCAGCAGAGGAGTGAGGCTGCTTTTAACTACTTGTACCAAAATTATGCAGCTGTGCTATATGGTATAGTGCGGAAAACGATATTTGATGAACAGACAGCCCAGGATGTGCTGCAGGAGGCATTTGTCAAAATATGGAACAATATAGATAAATACGACCCTCAAAAAGGACGTATCTATACCTGGATGATCAACATAACCCGGAATGCCGCGATAGATAAACTGCGCTCGAAAGGCGAAGTTATGAAAAGCAAAATCCGTACAGGCGAAGAAATCGTAAATAATATAGGACAAAGCCTGAAGACAGAGCAGGTTACAGATACCATCGGCCTGCGCCAGGTAGTTGGAGGACTGGAACCGGGTTATAAGGCTATTGTGGAACTGGCATATTTCAAAGGATTTACTTTAGATGAGATATCAAAAACACTTGATATACCGCTGGGTACGGTTAAAACCCGTATGCGGCATGCCATAAAATTGTTAAGAGAACATTTTAAACAATAAGTGAATATAAAAGAATACATAGAATCGGGCATACTGGAAGCATATGTGCTTGGCTCCCTCTCGCAGGAAGAGCAGGAGCGCGTGGCAGCAGACATTGCCCGCTATCCCGAACTGGCAGAAGAAATAGCTGCCATCGAGGATACTATGTGGCTCATGGCGCAGGCCGGGGCTGAAGAACCACCCGCCGAACTGAAAGGCAAGATATGGGCACAAGTGGATAATACCATACCGGGCAAGATCAGTATGCCCGTCAGCCCGAAAACGATTCCCCTTACCCGCCAGCTAAGCTGGCAGCGCGCCGCTGTATGGATAGCATTAACAGGCAGCGTGTTGGTAAACTTCATACTGTGGAGCCAGCGCAATAATACCCAGGAGGCACAGGTAGCCGTGAAAGCACAGCTTGATACCATGCAGCACCAGCTTGCAGCCTTGCAGACAAGCACCCAAAAACAGGCCGAAATGCTGGCCGACTCCGGTATGAAAACCGTGGTCATGCAAAGCATGTTACCCGGGCATCCCATGGCAGCTACCGTATATTGGAATAAAACGAATGGCGACGCTTATCTTGCTATGCAAAAGTTACCCATGCCCGATAAAGGCAAGCAATACCAGATGTGGGTGATACAAGATGGCAAGCCCGTAAGCATGGGTGTCATCGACAACCATCTGCTCAAAACACCAACAGTATCCAAACTCCCTATGGAAGTGAAGAACGGGCAGGCATTTGCCATATCGCTTGAGAAAGAAGGTGGTAATCCTACGCCTACCGAAGTCTATGTTTTAGGTAAAATATCCTAACTGTTTGCAGCCACTATATTTAGCAATTACCCAATAACATTAATGAGGCATCACCGGAAATGGTATGATTTACCATGAGCAGTTTTTTTACAGGCCTGCCAGCACCTTGCTTTAACAGGGTAATTTCGGGGATGCTTTGATTGCTTAATATATAATTGGCCAGCCACAGGCCAAAAGCCGATGCAGTGTCATAATCACCGCATAAATGTTTAAAAGCCGCAATAGCAGTACTGCTATCGAACATATTGCTTGCTGCATCAAAAGAATCCTGAAGGGCCACATCTCCATTAATACCTGAGAGCAGCAAATCTATGTCGCATGGTTCAAGGCCATTACTTTCCAGCAGCTTTGCGATTGCGTTTTGCAATTGGGTCACGGTAGGTTTATGCAGTATTTCTAAAGCCAGTAATATTGATGTCGCATCCCTGCTGTCATTTGATAATACAAAAAAACTTGCCCCTTCTCCGCCTATGGTACCGCCACTGTCATTATGTTTCAACAGGTCAAGGCTATTAAGCGCTTCCTTTTTCCAATAGCCGATCTTATCCTTCACCAGGTGATAGTAATCGGTCATTTCATCAAAGCCGCCGACAAGGACATTTTGCATATCCTCACCCTCTCCTAAAGTAAGTTGCGCATCGAGCAATGCCAGTTCAAACGACAGGCTGCGGTGCACAAAGGTCTGGTTATAACAGGTGCATTTGGTCTGCAGTGCCAGCCAGCCATTTACCGAGTTATATGTCGATTGTATGAAGTAGGTTGGGTTCAGGGCCTCTTCTTTCATGGCGATCATATCCCTCAGGAAATGCTCCATATCCGATACACTGCCCCGCCCGGTGCCCGTAATAATGGCATCGGGGGATACCCCTGCATCACTCAGGCATTGCATTCCTGCCGTTATGCTCATTTTAAGCAGCCTGCTCATGCGGCGTATGGCCACCGGCGATATGTATTTCCGGTAATCCTGTTCTACTACATACAGCCTTCCGTTATCGCTGCTCACAACCGGCTGCAGCAACATGCCCGCCTCATAGCTGTGCTGTGGCGAAATAGAAGAAGCTGCTTTTATGTAAACAGGTCGGTTCATGATGCACTGAAAGCTAAAGAAACATTATTGCCGCCAAAACCAAAAGAATTGCTCAGTACATGCCTGATGTTAATATTTTCAACCAGTTGCGTAGTGGGTATCAGCAATAGCTCTTCCATGGGGGTTTGAAAATTAAGATTGGGTGGTACTATACCCTGCTGCATCGATGCAATACTGAATATCGCCTCGATAGCACCGGCAGCGGCCAGCGTATGCCCGGTAAATGGCTTCGTAGAACTGAAATAAGGCATGGCATCTCCAAACAGTCGCTTGATCGCGCTGCCCTCCGCTATGTCATTATTTATAGTGGCCGTGCCATGCGCATTGATATACCCTATATCCGAAGGCTTCAGCCCTGCCATGTTCATGGCCTGCTGCATGGTATTGTAAGCTCCGTCACCATGTGGTGAGGGGGCCGTGGGATGATAGGCATCATTACTGTTACAATAGCCGCTGAAGGTGGCCAGTATGGTTGCCCCCCGCTCCCGGGCCGACGACTCCGTTTCCAGCAGCAGGTAAGCAGCACCTTCACCAAGGTTCAGCCCTATCCGGTCCCGGTCAAATGGCCTGCAGGCTTCCCTTGCTACATTTTTGAGCGAGTTAAAACCATTCAGTGTAAAACGGCTGAGCGCATCGCAGCCGCCGCAGAGGGCACGCTTCACCACACCTTGCTTTATCATCCGCGCACCAAGCAACAGGGCATTGGCCGAAGAAGAACAGGCGGTACTGATAGTTGCCATAAGCGGCTTTAGGCCGAAGAATCCTGCAATATCTTCCGTGCTTTCGGCACAGTCCAATGTGTCGATATATTTTACATAGTCCCCTGTTCCGGGGGCTACAAAATCAGGGTACAGGTCTTCCACAGTACACATCCCCCCTACTGTACCCGCATTGATGAGGGCAAGCGATTCGCTCCGCAGCAGGTCTATGTCTGTGGCAAAAAGCAATTCCTGCATGGCCAGTAGGGCAAGCAATGCAGTGCGGGAATAATGATGTTTAGGAGAAAGGTTGAGTATGGTAGCCATCTCTTCGTTGCTGTAGGGCACTTCACCCATTACAAATTCCCCTGAGTGTATGGTACGCAAATGTTGGGGATAACGAAGTCCGCTCCGCAGGTTGCGTATAGCCTGCATATTGGCAGCCACACCATGCCCTAAAGCCGAGATCAGCCCTGCAGCGCTTACAACTATCTTTTCCGACATTAGTTATAAGATACTATAATTTGCGGTTCTGCTCAATATAGTCGGCCATGGATTGTACCGATTGTAAAACTTTACGGCCTTCACGGGCATCCTCTATTTTAATGCCATAATTGCGTTCCAGCAGCACCATCAGCTCCAGCGAATCAATACTGTCAAGGCCCAGGCCCTCACCAAAAAGGGGCGCATTATCATCTATCTCCTCAGGCCTCATGCCCTGCAGGTTAAGGGAGTCTATAATTTGCTGTTTAAGAGTAACTTTAAAATCTTCCATATCAGTAAAGGTGTACGCAAAAATAGTTTAAAATAGTTATTATAGAAGGTACGGGCTTTATAACCGCCTTGCAATGTGCAATATATAAAATAATACGCCCCCGGATGGGGGCGTATTATCAAAAAAATATCTTCCTTTTATTTATTAGGTACTGCCAGGCCACCTTCGAAATGCACGCCGGCATTCGTTTTGATAACACTCAGGTTCACCTTGTAATCGTCATAATTATCATTGGCAATAGCATCTGAGTTAGGGAACATATATGCATAATAAACATCATCAGCAGGTATATATACTACCTTCCACATGTATTTAGGCACTACTATTTTGTGTGTACCAATGGTCGTCTTTTTACCGGTACAGCCTACCGATACCATGATCTGGCCGCTTTTACGGGCTTCATTACGCTCTGCCTTTTCCAGGTCTTGCCATATACCTGCATTAAAAAAGTGAGGTTGCGGGGTCATATTCGAGAAATAATAACATTCGTCCATGCCATCGTAGCTGCACACATTGTTAGCGGCGCTCATATTATGGCCTTTATCGTAGCCGCTTCTTACATAATCTTTCAGGTTATTCGTATAAGCTGGCAATTGTGGGTCTGCCGCAAATTTATTGGTCCTGGCAACATGCGGATCGCACCAGAGCATACCTTCTGTAAGCCTATAGGTAACCAGTACAGGGATACGTTGCTTTTTCGAATAGTACGAGGTATAATACTCATGCTTCAGCTTTACTATATCCACATAGGCTTTCTTCTTTCCTTTTACAGGGTCCGGCGATGCTTTTGCAGCAGGTTGCGGCACCGGTGTAGGTGGCGGCGCAGGCTGTGCATAGGATACAGTTGCACTAAGCATGAAAGCAACGGAAAGCCCCAGAGTAATTTTCGAAAGGAGGTTTTTCATCATGTTTTATTTTTTACAAAGAAAACTCTATTAGGCATTAAAGTCAACATTACTTTTCTATTTTTTTCGCACCCGGCAACTTTTCAAAACACAAAAGCTGCGGAATATCCGCAGCCTTCGTTTGTATGAAACCTATATCCCTTACTTTTTCATGAACTTGATCGTAACACCCCCTGCCCTGAAAGAATAAATGCCTTCAGCTAACGATCGCACATTTATACTTGTTGCGGCTCCGCTTACCGTACCTGTAGCCACTACCCTGCCGTTGATGTCAATTACCTTATAGCCTGTACCTGCTGCAATGCCCCGCGTCATTAGGCTGATCTCCGTTGTGGCCGGGTTGGGATATACAGAGACCTGGTCCGATGTGCTTACGGCTTTAACGCCGGTAGGCAGCGAATAGTGTACTTTCAGCTTGCAATCGAATACGGCGAATGTGCAGATACCTACCGACCTCATGCTATAGATCACACCAAAACCCGAAGCATTTACCATGTTGGGCGTTATCAGTGCATTCCAGGTATCGGTAGGGCCACCCAGTGTATCGGTCTCTGCTGCAGGGCCTGCAGAGTCAGTGACACTTGTACCGATCGGCACACCGTTATACGAAAGCGATACGGTATCCATAAAATAACTGCCTGCATTACAGGCGCCGCGTACCAATATCATTTCTACACCGTCTATCGTTGCATTCGCAGGCACGCTCAGCCCGAAATCATACATATAGAGGTAATCACTGCTGTCTGATATACCACCGTTCAGCGGGTAATGCGCCATCGTATCATGGTTGTTACCAATGGGATTAGTTATGTTCCAGGGCACACCCGGTTTCGAAATATTTTGTGCGCTGTCCGGATTATTCCAGTTGGTAGATTGCGCATAGCTGGTAGTAGTAAATACACAAAAGCACAAAGCACAGGCCATCAAAGAGTAAAGTTTGAGCATGGTCGTTTTTTATTGGTTAAAACTAATAACATGCGAACATCTCCTCGAAGATGTTCGCATGTCGGTTAAATTAGTGCAGTACTTCTATTTTTTGTTCATAAACACCTTTTGCCGTGCACACTTTCAGCCAGTAGATGCCATTGCTCAGCGCACTTACATCTATATCGTTCGATGATGGCGTATATGCACGCAGCACTTGTCCGCTAAGATTTATTAACGATATAGTGTTGACCTTTTCATTACCGGCAAGCGAGAGGTGCACCATTTGCCTTGCAGGCACAGGCGATACCGTCAGCACTTTTGTTTTAGCCACTTCATGCACGGCCAATACTTCTGTGCTGGCATTTTCAATATTTGCCTTCAGGTAGCGTAGCACCTGCCCGTTCGCCGCATCAAACACCGCATTCGACATCAGCTTGGCTGTGGGCAATATATTAAGGTCCATGTTACCGCCGGGCGCTGTAGGCAGTATATCAAAATTTATCTGCGCCACAGTTCCATACCCACCTGTGATACCCATGTGATTGGTGCGCACAGAGGCTATGTGCAGCGTATGTGTCGAGACATCATTGTAATACCAGTTCAGCAGGTTGTTTTGTGCAGCAGAGTCAAGCCAGCTGCCGGCAAAATCTACGCTTAAGGATGTTGCATCTATCGTTGCCGGGTCATAGGGTATCGAAACGCAATAACCATATACATAAGGGCATGGATTGGTCATACTGCCCAGTTGCAGGCTTGCACTTGCAGCCCCGGGACTTACCTGCCCGGCTACTTGTAGCCTGAAGGCGGGGGCATTCGCTGGCACTTGCTGCATCGACGATTCAATATTGAATGCCGGTGCATGCATCATACCAAAGTTCTGGCTTATCGCTGCCGCATCGGCACTGTTCAGCACACCATCACCATTACAGTCGGCATGTTTCTTATTCACCATATCCTGCAGGTACATGTTCAGGAAGGGGGTGTTATTATGCCAGTCCGTAGCAGTTTGTTCTGTGAAGTTCATGGTGGCTCCGGTACGCACACTGCCCGTATCGCCGTAGTTGAGCCCTATCGCGAACAGGTCTTCGGGGCTAACGATACCATCGCGGTTACAATCGCCGGGGTACACATTACAGTTGGTCACAAATGCAGTGGTGTACAAAGTGTCATAATTGCTGCCATCGGTATATACCAGTTTCACATTATACCGCCCCATGCCCGAATAGATATGCCATGGGCTCATGTCGGTAGAGTAGTTTGCAGGCCCCGTAGCCGGGTCGCCAAAATCCCAGGACACCGCAGTTACGTTGCTGTACGACGTGTAGAAATGCGTAGTATCGCCCATGCAGGTGTTCGACATATAGCTATAGCTGGCCGACATGCATGGTGAAGTAGCATTCATCATCTTACTAACGGTATCCAGGTTCATCCCGTCCGAAATAATAAGTGTAACCATGTAAGGGCCCGATGCAGTAAAGAGATGGTACGGTGCAAAAGCTGTGCTCGTATCATTTAATCCCGATGCTGGGTCACCGAAGTTCCACAGGTAACTGAGGTTATTGCCTTTCGACCTGTTGGTGAACGTAATATAGTTATTGCCGTTGCAGTGGCCCTCAAATGCAGCCTCGAACGAAATGTTATTTACCGTGATCTCCTGTGTTTCATAAGCCCATTCGGCACCTATGTTCACAAAATGGGTAACGTAATACGTACCCGGGGTGTTATATACGTGGTAAGCAGTATCATCAAAAGCCATATTCGGCCCGCTGTTCATATCCCCGAAATCCCAGAAATGCACGGCATTAAGGTCCAGCGCATAGAACCATATAGTATCACCTGTACCCGTGTTCGTGTGCAGGAAATTTGCATAACAAGCCCTCGCGGTCCTGCTCTGCATGCAGATACAGGCCAATACAAGGATCGTAATAAAATAAATCTTTCTCATAAGTATTCTGTTTTTATAAACAATTAGGTATGCTACCGGTATTATTCACAAAGACAGCAAGGCATTAAAGAAAAGTTTGTCGCAGATACATGCTTCTTGTATATGGTTGTTGTTTTTTTGACAATGGTCATTTATCCCCTTGGTAACGGGGTATCTTAATTTTCCGCTTCTTCATTTCCTCCTTCAGTTTTGGGCTCAGTTCGCGGCAGTTGCAATGTTTCGTATGTTCCAGGTGCCAGGCAATGCGCTCATCCAGGGTTGCTTTTGGTGGCATGGGATGTGCCAGGTGCCATTCTTTATTGATCTTCATAAGCTGGTTTTTTTTATTAGCTGTTACTCAAATTTGCAATAACAGCAATGCGGGCACAATGTCCCGTATCACCTCCTATCATGATCATCGTCACCCGCTGGCTTACCGCACCAATGCTATTTGTTTGGTCTCCGTAAATGCTCCTGCCTGCAGCCTGCAATAATAAATGCCCTGCGACAGGCCATTGGCCGATATGGAAAATTTCTTTTCTCCTGCCTCCATCTGCCCTTCAGCAATATTGCGTACAAAGCGGCCCAGTTCATCATACAGCGATAAACTTACCTCTTCTTTGCTCTTTAATTTAAAACTTATTGTCGACTGGTCCCGGAATGGATTGGGATAATTCCGCATCTCCATTACAGGCGATGCTGCGGTCACATCTTTTACGCTTACTATATCGTTGACATCCGTTATATGCGTGGAATAAATGCCGTGCGAGTGTGTAGCCGCAACTACCAGCCCGTCGGTGCCGCGATGGTCTATCATGTCCACTATAGAATAGCCTATCTCACCGGCTGCCTGTTGCGACCAATAGGTATTCAAGCCATTCAGTTCTGTAGTGGCATATAAGCCTATGCTCGTGCCTACCATATATACC
Organism: Bacteroidetes bacterium 46-16; assembly: GCA_001897835.1. GTDB lineage: Bacteria > Bacteroidota > Bacteroidia > Chitinophagales > Chitinophagaceae > MKUN01. Next base: position 19,434 of record MKUN01000039.1, on the reverse strand, counting down.
GTACCATTGGCCACCGGTATGATCCTGGCCCAGCGTATCGATGGCCCGTAGCCTGCACCTGTGGGGCTCGCTTCAAGATTACCCCCGGCCTTTGTCCATGTGCTGCCCCCGTCATCCGAATAGAATATGCTGTAAACAGAATAATTGGAGAATGTGACCATAACATGGTCACCATTATTCGGGTCCACCGCTATGCTGCTTACAGTAGCGCCACCTGGAAATTGTGACGCAATAACAGTTGACGTTATATCCGTAGCCGTAGGGGTCCCTGTATTGGCATTATCCACGCGATACACTTTCTGCGACGAGGTACCATAATATACCCGGTTCGCCGGCGCTTTGCAAACGGCTATGGCTGTTATAGTTGCCCCGGCTGTGGGCACCGAGTCGGGGAACTGCACCCAATTGGTGGATATAGAATCCCAGTTGCCCGCATATGGTATTCCTGAGAGATCATTGTTGCGCCACAGGTACTTACCACCCGCCAGGTACATGATATTGTTATTATTGGGGTCCAGCGTATAGGGGTTGATGAACAAATACCCTTTACCGCCTATGGGATCTATACGGGCAAAATTGGTCACCGTTCCCGAAGCATCCAGTTGTGCGCGCATCATTTTGCCGTTCTGTATGCTGAAGTAATAAGCATCCTGGTTGTCGGCAATGGCGCAATAAGATCCGTCACCACCCCTTGGTGTTACCCACGGCGTGGTCAGGTTGGCCGAGTTGGTGTACCAGCTCCCGTTGTCCTGTGCGCCGCCTATTATGATATCATTCGTAGCAGCATGGTCCACAGCACAGGTATAGAACATGGTGCTGATATAACCATTATTAAGTGATGTCCACGCTACCGTGCTGGCAGTATTGTCATTCGTTATAAAGATCCCCCCATCGTTTGATGAGATCATTTTGTTGGCATCGCTTGGCAGGAACAGCAGTTCATGCTGGTCAGGATGGTGGTTGGCATACATATCCACCACGGGGAGTGTTGCGCCTATGGCATATCCCCCTACTTGTTTAGTATGGGTATTGTCTTTGAAACCCGATGTGGAACGGTACAGGTTAGTGCCGCCTATAAATACGGTATTCGAGTCGCCGGGTTTTATTTTCACCACCAGGTCATAAGAGCCCTGCGACTGGAATTTATCGAATACCCCGCCGCTGGAAGGCAGTTTGGTCGACAGGTCCCGCCAATTGCCCCCTGCTCCGCTGCCATCACCTGATCTATAATTATACTTCCACAGGCTGTTCCATTCTACGTCGCCCTGGAAGTTTGTATCCGGCATACCGAAACCCGGCGTATTGCCCAGTATATATACCTGCCTTTCATCATCAGGGCATATACCTATCTTCAGCCTGTTGTAAGTGGTCGGGAAACCCGCAGGTGTGATATCGGTGAATGTTATCCCGTCTGTGGACCGGTAGATCCCCTTTTGGGAGCCATCGCTGCTCAGCGTGGCATAGATCACGCCTGTCGCTGAAATTGCGATATCAGTAAAGTAAGAATCACCACCCGAAAAGGTGCCTTTTGCAAGCGCCCAGCTGCTGCCACCGTTCACGCTCCTGTAGATACCGCCATACGATGCGGCATATACTACATCTTGTGTTGGGTCGGCAGGGTTGGTTACTATGTTCCAGCATATATCACCCCATACGTCAAAACCCACTACGTTGTTCGATGTAGTGGAGGGCAGCACCGTCCAGGTCACACCATTATCTGTCGATTTATAGATGCCATTCCCCAGGTAATAGGCCCCGCTTGCGCTGGCCGATGCACCATAGGCCTCACCCGATCCGTAATACCACACATTGGTATGCCCCGCCCGCGTATCCTGTGCTACGCACGATACACTTTGGTATTGATTGGCCGGGCTGGTGCGGGTCCATGTCTGCCCCTGGTCTGCAGAGCGCCACATGCCGCCCGAGCAGGATCCTGCTACGATGATGTTTTCATCATTTACATCCATGGCCATCGCCCGCGTCCTGCCCCCCACATTCCAGGGGCCCCGCGACTGCCAGGTGGCTGCGGTCGATTTGCTGTAATAAGCCGGGTTACCAATGGCCGTATGCGGCAATGTGGCTGCGAAAGCCAGTTCCTTTTCCCGTATGTTCGCCGGTATCTTCCCGGTGGCAGGGTCCTGCAGGCGCATCAGTTCGTAGTTCAGCCTCGCATTGGCATCCTCCTCCGATCCTATTGCATCCGCATCGCCCAAAAAACGGGGTATCTGCTGTGCTTTGTGCGGAGTGCCCGAAAAAATATGAAAGCCTGCTATGCCGATCAGGGCAATTAATGCTAAGTATATTTTGTTCACAGATTAATATTTATTGCTTTGAAAGATACGAATTAATACAACAAACTCAGGGCACGCTATAGCCATATATCACCAACTCACCTTGTGTGCCCGGTCGCAACCGCTGCGCTGCCCTCGCCCTGAAATGCTGCCCTTTCTTAAGGCCGGGATACTGCGTTTTCATTTCCGGGAAGATGCGCTTCGTGTTTTTTAGCGTGTAGGCAAAGCGCATTTCCATCGTGTCGCCGGGGCCGGGTGTCATGCTCACCCCTGCCCCGCAGCCCGATACATTGATCAGTTTCACCAGCGCCCGGCAGGGATACCTGGCGCATACGCTCTTGCTGTCCGCATCCTGCGCAGGCAATATCTTTACCACCTGTCCCTCTATAAGGCACGACATAGGCGTCGCTGCCTCCTCCACGGGCACGGCAACCTGCCTGGCTGTATTTTGTCCCCGCATACTGCCGCAGGAACACAAACTCAGCAATACGACTGATAACCGAAACACATTATGCATACAGAACCCTTTCTTTAAAGATACTTAAATAAGTACATCTTATCTGTACAGGAACACCGGCAACGTAAACTATCGTAATGGCATTGCTGGATTATTAATTACCTCACGACATTATTACACTTCACTACTTATCCCCAAAATTTGGAATGCCCTGGCCGCTATTCGTAACTTGCACCAGGCCACGGATTTTCTCTGCCAGAGCGATCCCGGCATATAAAGTTCTTTGACAACATATACATGATCACCAGGTCGGCCCAAACATACTGTACAGCAGGAAACAAGAAGCAAATTGCAGCAAAGGAGAAGCAAACAAGAAGCACTATCCACATCAAATAAAGCACTGCAAAAGAATGAAAATAAATGAATTAGCGCAAAAACGTTCGCACAAAACACTTCCGGTTTTAAAAATCGGCTGCAACCGGAAGTCCATCCCTTCAACCCCATCAACTTAGTCAACCCGATCAACCAGCCAACACCCCCATATTCTTCCAACTTCAAATAATTTTCTATATTCAGACTTTATTACAGGATCAACATTATTTCAAGAAAATAGAATTATGCTTTCAGACATCGAAATTTCACGCGCCGCAAAACTCAAACCTATTGCCGAGATAGCTCAGAATATCGGCATCAGCCCCGACGATATCGTGCCCTATGGCAAATACAAAGCAAAAGTGCCCCTCACATATCTTGATGAGGATAAGATAAAGAAAAGCAATCTCATACTGGTTACGGCCGTTACCCCTACCAAGGCAGGTGTGGGCAAGACCGTTACCAGTGTTGCATTATCACTGGGCCTCAATCATATCGGCAAAAAGGCTGCGGTTGCCCTGCGCGAGCCCAGCCTCGGCCCCTGCTTCGGCATGAAGGGCGGTGCCGCCGGTGGCGGTTATTCACAAGTATTGCCTATGGAAGAGATCAACCTCCATTTCACAGGCGACTTCCATGCCATCACCTGTGCCAATAATATGATATCGGCCCTGCTCGATAACTACCAGTACCAGAACCGCAATACCGATAAGGCACTGGCCCGCATAGTGTGGAAGCGGGTGCTCGATGTCAACGACCGCTCGCTCAGGAATGTCATCACCGGCCTCGGCGGCACAGGCAATGGCATACCTACCGAAACAGGCTTCGACATCACGCCCGCATCCGAGATCATGGCTCTCTTCTGTCTTTCAGAAGGCCTGCACGATCTGCGCCAGCGTATAGAACGCATCGTGCTCGGTTACACCGTGGATAAAAAACCTTTTACCGTAAAAGACCTTGGCGTAGAAGAAGCCATAACCATACTGCTCAAAGATGCCATCATGCCCAACCTCGTGCAGACCACCGAGCAGACCACGGCATTCGTGCACGGGGGCCCCTTTGCCAACATAGCCCACGGTTGCAACTCGGTACTGGCTACCAAAATGGCCCTCAGTTGCTGCGATTATGTAGTTACCGAGGCTGGCTTCGGCAGCGATCTTGGTGCTGAAAAATTCATGGATATCAAATGCAGGCTCACCGGCCTGAAACCCAAGGCTACCGTAATAGTAGTCACCTCCGGTGCGCTCAAGTTGCATGGCGGCGTGTCTGAGAAGGAGATAACACAACCCAATCTCGAAGCGCTGAAAGATGGCCTGCCCAACCTGCAAAGGCATATACAGAACATGAAAGGCTTTGGTCAGAGCGTTATCGTATCCTTCAATCGCTTCGGTTATGATAGCGACCACGAAGTGAACTACCTGCAGGAATGGTGCGAAAAAGAGGGCGTTGTATTTGCTATCAATGGCGGCTTCGCCAAAGGTGGCGAAGGTGCCGCATCGCTGGCACAAAAAGTAGTGGATGCCATAGAGAAAGCCCCGTCTACAGATATCAACTTCACTTACAACCTCGGCGACAGCATACAGACCAAGGTAGAGAAGATAGCCACTAAGATATACCGCGCCGGTAAAGTGGTGTTCAATACAGCGGCCGAAAGCAAATTGAAGCAATACGAAAAATTGGGCTGGGGCAACCTGCCGGTTTGCATTGCCAAAACGCAATACTCTTTCAGCGACGATCCCAAACTCATTAATGCTCCCGAAGGCTTTACCCTACACATCCGCGATCTCGTGATCAATGCAGGTGCGGGCTTTATTGTGGCCATAGCAGGCGATATCATGCGCATGCCCGGTCTCCCTGCCGACCCGCAGGCCAACAGGATAAAGCTGGTGAACGGGGAAATAGAAGGCCTGAGCTAAGGAATGTTCAAAGAAGCATAGAATTTATATCCTGCTTGCTAAGCCCGGAGAACACCGGGCTTAGCAGCTTTTTACTTTTCAGAGTCGGTCAATCTATAGATCAGCATGGCATCACCTACTATCCATACCTTATCCCCTTCGGCAAACACGGTCGACGATTCCGGGTTGAGCAGGCGCTTACCCTTACGCTCAATACCCACCACCAGGCCATTGGTCTGCTCACGTATGCCGCTCTCCCTGATGCTTTTACCAGCCAAAGGTGAGCCTGCTTTCAGTACTACTTTTTTCAATGCCATTTTCGCCTCATCATCTTCCGTATACACATTACCGCCTTCCGGCGAAACGAATTTTTTGAAGAGGTCTATTTGCTCATCGGTACCTATAATGAATAAACGGTCACCGGGATATAACTTTTCGTTACGCCCCGGCGTGGTAATGGTATGGTATTCACCCCGCTTTATCATGGCTACATTTACCCCGAATTTTTCACGCATGTCGGTCTCCTCCAGGGTCATATTGGTTACGGGGCTGCCCGGTGGCAGCATATACTGTACTATATGTGCATCCCAGGGGGCCAGTTCATTGCGGTTCTCCCGGGCATCCTGCAGTTCACGATCATTGAAGTTGGAGAAAAAGCGGTCCTCGAGCCGTACATAAAAGCGGTGTATCCGCTGCAGGAACAGCAATGAGACCAGCACAATAGCCACCACCAGGACGGAAGCTACCTTTAGCGGGAAAATGGTAATCAGGAACAGGCTTACGTATATAATGCCCAGCCCCACCCGCACCATACGCAGCAATACCAGCGGTGCACGGTACCAGCGGTTGCCCCATAATATGGCCATTTCCCGGGGCCTAATTTTACGCATCACCAGCGCCCAAAGGAAGGGGAACATGGCAATGAAACAGGACAGGGCCAGTACAACATTGGCCACATTCGCATTGGCGATACTACCCCTGATATAAGGCGCCAGGTACTCTATGAAGAGGATAATGATACCAAAGATGATAAGCGAGAAGAAAAACAGGTGCAGGAAATAGGCACGCAACATACTGCGCCAGCCGCTTGATGACGTAATATTTCTTGTACCGGCACTGTAGCGTTCAAGGGATTTACGCCAGCCCGTCGGCAAAGCATTATTTATCCGGTTATACAAAGGCACGGCAAAACGTATCATATAGGGTGTGGAGAACGTAGTGATGGCCGACACGGCAACCGCTATGGGATAAAGGAAATTACTGGTGACGCCCAATGTAAGCCCCAACGTGGCTATGATAAAAGAGAACTCACCTATCTGCGCCATACTTGTGCCTGCATACAAGGAGGTCTTTAAAGGTTGGCCGCTTATCAATGCGCCCACAGTTACATGCAGGGTTTTGCTGATCACGAACACTACAGTGATCAGCATTACCGGCAATGCATATTGCAGCAATAGCTTGGGATCTATCAGCATCCCTACCGACACGAAGAAGACCGCCCCGAACAAGTCTTTTACAGGCCGGATATTCTTCTCTATACGTGCAGCCTGCGCGGTCTCTGCCAATATAGAGCCCATGATGAATGCGCCCAGCGCCGGCGAAAAACCTGCATAGGATGAGAGCACTACCATCAGCAGGCATAGCCCCAGCGATACGATCAGCATGGTTTCATTGTTCAAATGCTTCTGCACACGGCTCAGGAATGAGGGGATAAAGAATATGCCCGAGATGAACCACAAGGCCAGGAAAAAGAACAGTTTCAGTATAGAAGCGATCATCTCGGTACCGGCCAGTTGGCGGCTTACTGCAATGGTAGAAAGCACTACCAGCAATACTACAGCTATGAGGTCCTCAATGATTAGGATACCGAATACCAGTTCGGCAAAGCGCTTACCCTTCACACCCAGTTCCTCGAAGGAGCGCAGGATGATAGTTGTCGATGCAATGGAAAGGATACCGCCGAGGAAGATACTGTCCATATAGGTCCAGCCCAGCGCCATACCCAATAAAAAGCCAATGCCCAGCATCGCTGTTATTTCTATAATGGCCGTAACACCGGCAGAACCACCAACCCGCATCAGTTTTTTAAAGCTGAATTCGAGGCCCAGGTTAAAGAGCAGGAAGATTACGCCGATATCGGCCCATGTACGGATATTCTCAATATCAGTAATAGTGGGAAACAAAGGGAAGTGCGGGCTTACCAGCAAACCGGCAAGTATATAACCCAATACCACAGGTTGCCGTAACCACTTAAATAGCAAGGTGGTGATACCTGCTAAAATCAGTATCAGCGCAAGGTCATGTATAAGATCAGGCAGGTGATTCATATTGCTAAGTAAAAATACTGCTTACACATGATACCGCGACATCAAAAACGACGAACCCCTCACATACTGTCAATTCATATAAGAACCTATTCACAATAATACATGAGGCGCTTATATGATAACTACAATAAAACCGCCTGATGGTCATTAACTAATGGTCATAACTGACCATTCTTGTGATCACCCATTTATCATCAGCTTCTTGTTTCCAAACCGCCAGGAATTTAAAGGTACCCGTTATTTGCTTTCCGTTCTCTATGTGCACAAACATGTGCACACCGCTCTCGATAGCGCCATAGTCTTTGACCGGGTACACCTCCATGCTGCCTTTTACAAGCCTCCTGGTTAGTTCCAGGCCCTTATTAAAGTTGTTTTCAAAATTGATGAAGACGCTATCATATCTCATAAACCCGGCATTATCCTGGAACCATTCAAGGTCGCGGGCAAAAAACGCCTTGAATCCCGGAAGGTCCTGTGCATTAAATGCTGCAAACATCATACTATCCTGCCTGGCAATTTCTTTGTATAATACCGGCGAAACAATATCGGTTTTTGTTTCTTTACCGGCTACAGGGGATAGAAAAAAGACAGCAACTACTGCCAGTAATTCAGCTATGCTATTTTTCGTGCTCTTCATCGTCTGCGCTGGTATCGGCCTGCCTTTCAAGACCCGACATGGTCATTCGATATGTATGGCTCCAATAGTTACGATGCATATAGTGGTGCTCGTTTCTAATATGGATATTGAAATGCCGGTGCATTTCTTTACTAAATTGTACTTCCTTTCCCACGGGCACCTCTATAATGATGATGACCTGCTGCGCACGAAACTTATCTGCACTGCTTATCGTAAAACCTTCCGGCAGGTTTAAAATACTATCCTGCTGGTTAATGGTGTACGAGATGTGTGTGGCCAGCATTCTTGCTGCATCAGTATTGGGCCCGTAACTGCTTTTGTTTTCATAAATATGATATGCGGAATCAGCGCTTTGTACCACATCAAGCCTTACATTACGTACCCATAACGAATCTTTACCCACCAGCCCGAATGGAGGTGTATCTTCTTCATCCCGGTTATCATACCACCTATAGCGACGGCTGTTTGATGTCCATGCCATATCGTGGTCAAAGTTTATTGCATTTATATACAAAATGCCTTGTGAAGGTTGGTACGCAGGGTATGTTTCTTCAACAACAGAGCGGGAGCTGAAATTTTTTGCGATAATACCGGCATGTACAATAATGCTGACCAGGCCTATCATCCATAAGCCTGCAAATACATAACCCAGGTAATGCCTGTGTGAGCGGGCCCCGATCAACCGGCGAACGATCCAGGTAATGAGCGCAAGCATTGGTATGCCAAGGAAAAGAATAATACCTGCCCAAACCATAAAATTCTGGTTCCAGCCATCCAGGAGAAAATCCATTAAAGGGAATGTGAGGAAACTCATGGCGATCAGCCCGATAAGCACAGCAAAAAGGCCCAGGGCTGTGGTGCCTGCTATGAAGAGGAAAATCGTTTTGAATAATATACCTATCAGCCTGCCAATACCACTGCTATGCCTTGCTGGTATACCTGCTTTAGCTTGTGTAGCCGACTTAATAGAGTTAATATCGATACGCTCGCCACGCATTTCCATCTGGTCGGTTGCGGAACTGGCATAGGGCAAGGCGATCCATAGCACTATGTACAAAATAAATAGCGTGCTGCCTACAGAACCTGTGAATATCCGGGGACCAAGACCCCAGTGCCAATGCCACCAAAGAGCATGCATACTGCCAGACAGGATACCCAGCAATAATGGCAACACAAATACCAGTCTCGGTATCCAGCTATCGATACGAAAATAGGCAGCCAGGCCACCACATACCCCGGCGATCATTTTATTGCCGGGATCACGATAAAGACGCCTGGTCACATGGGTACTGATGCTTTGGGAGGGCACTATAAGCCAAAGCAGGATATATATCCACAACAATGCACTGGATAACAAAACGAACAGGATACGCACTACTAATGGATCAATACCGGTCCGTATGGCTATACCGCTGCACACACCTGCAATTATCTTATCATCGGCATTCCTGTAAAACCGATCCTTGAACACCTGTTCGCTGCCGTGCCGACCAAACCTGTCTTTGCCTGTATTATTTTCGTCCCCTTCAGCAGCCTCAATATCCTCCAGTCGGCCAATGCTATCGATAACTGCGTTCAGATCATTCATGGTTATACAAGCAGCACCACGCTTCAATCTTTCACTAAGCAGCTCGGCAATACGGTTCTCAATATCGCTGATGATCTCTTCACTGCTTTCTTCGCTGGCAAAATGGTGTTCCAGGTCATCGATATACTGCCTGAGGTTATTATAAGCCGTCTCTTCGATAGCTATTACCCTGCCCTGAAAATTTATGTTGATTATTTTTTCCATTTTATCTTATTTGAATGAAGCTCAGTTATTATTATCGGTTAAGGGTGGTAATGAATCTTTCTTATTCTTCAAGGCATTAACTGCAAAGGCCAGTTCGTTCCAGGTATCTTCCAGTTCTTTATAAAATGCTATCCCCTTCTCTGTAAGCGAAAAATATTTACGTGGCGGCCCCGAATTGCTCTCTACCCACCTGTATGTAAGCATACCGGCATTTTTAAGGCGTGTAAGCAAAGGATATAATGTGCCCTCCAATACGGTAAGCTTTGATGCCCTCATCTCCTCAACGATGTCGCTGGGGTAGGCTTCGCCCCGGCGTATCACAGAGAGGATACAAAACTCCAGTACTCCCCTGCGCATCTGGCTTTGTGTGTTATCAATATTCATTTCAAGCTCGTTTTATTCGTGTACCGGGTACAAAGCTATACATTTTATAGTACTATGCAAAACAAAGTACTAAAATAATAACACTACAATGCGACAAATAGTAATTAAGAACCTTAAGTAGTATTCATATATACGCTATAGGCAATAATATGATGCGGTGGGCGCACTCATGGTAAGCGCAAAGAACATAAAATAAATTTGACAAATAAGACCGAACGGTTTATTTTTGTGTTATGCTGTCCAAATCAGAGCGAACTAAATTATTCATTATCGAAAGGTCCTCCCCCATCTTCAACAAAAAAGGCTATGCGGCCACCTCAATGACAGATATACTGGAGGCTACCGGCATGGCCAAAGGCGGCATCTATGGTAACTTTAAAAACAAGGATGAGATAGCGCTGAAGGCATTTGACCACTCTTACCATAAAATAAGGGATGCGCTCCGCTCAGTAATAAAAGCACAATCAACAGCCAGCGGCAAACTGTACGCTATACTGAAGCTTTACCATAACTTCTCCATAAACCCTATAGTAGAAGGTGGTTGTGTGATACTCAACACAGCAATAGATGCCGATGACAGCCTACCCTTTTTAAAGGCACGCGCCCAGGAGGCACTTAAAGAAATGCTGGACTCATTAAAATATATCATTGAAAAAGGAATCAAGACCGGAGAATTTAATACACAGCTAAATGCAGCAGCAGAAGCAGAACTGATCTTTTCGCTTATTGAAGGAGGCATTATGATGAGCAAACTAACCGATGATCCGGGTATATTGAACAGGCTGCTTGAAAATATCATGCATCAGATCAATACCCGTTTTCTTCAATAATTTTTTTGTCCAAAAAAAGACCGAACGGTCTTATAAACAAGCTAAGGCATGAAACAACAGATAATGACCCGGAAAGCAAGAATAAATGACGCTGCGATTGTCCACCGGCTGTTTTGTGAAACTGTACAGGCGCTCGACAGGAACTGCTATACCGAAATGCAAATACAGCAATGGGCATCGCATTACGGTGGCCACAGAAGTTGGGAACAAAAAATAACAGAAAGTAATTACGTGCTTGCTACTAACAGTAACGATGAGGTATATGGGTTTTGCAGCTTGCAGGTCTGTGGCTGCATCGACAAGCTATATGTACATCCCGGGCATCAGCATACCGGTATAGCAAGCTGCCTGCTCGAGGCTATATACGAGCTGGCCGATAAAAGCCATATAGCAACACTGTATAGCTATGCCAGCCCGGCTGCAACTCCATTCTTTGAGAAGAACGGCTTTTTAGTGCGTGATGTATCCTTAAAAACTATAGGGGATGCCCATTATACCTGTGTGTTGGTGGATAAAAGGCTGTGGCTAATGTAAGCTGCTGATACCATGTAGTACAAACCGGGCAATTAATTTAGGACTTTACATATATTATTTATAGCTTTGATAAATTGAATGTTTTATATACCCCTTATAAATACGCCCAAATGAAAAAGCTATTATCTGTTATCTCAGCCACCATTATGTTATCTAACACTTTTGGCCAGCCATTGCCCTCGTATGTAGCAACAAATGGGTTACTTGCATGGTATTCATTTTCTGGCAATGCAAATGATAATAGTGGTAACGGGCACAATGGCATTGTAAATGGTGCCACGCTAACCGCAGATCGGTTTGGGAATCCCAGTAGTGCCTATTCATTTAATGGCAGCAATACGAGTATTAGTACTAACCTGCAAGGACCAACCAGTAATGCCGCCCGTACTATAGCATGCTGGTTCAAGTATGACAGCATACAAACAGTATGCGACCAACAAAATGTGCTGGTGGGCTATGGCGCAAGTAGTTCATCATGCGGGCAGGCATGTAAAAATTTTTCATTAGAAGTAAATGTCAGCAATGGCCCCGTGGAGGCTTGGGTTGACGGTGTTTGTATTGCTACCTATCAAACGAATGACTCACTGGATAGCAACTGGCACTTCTTCGCGGCAGTTTATGACACCTCATACGGAGACTTTCATGACGTAAAGATCTATGTCGATGGCGAATATAAAACAACAAGCGGTGTTCAATTTAACCCTTCGTCTGCAGTAAATACAGATACCTTAAGCAGATTATTGATAGGAGCAGGCCACTATAGCTGCCAACGCTTCTTTAAAGGGGAAATTGATGATATAGGTGTCTGGGATCGTGCCCTGGATGAAAATGAACTCCTGGTCTTATATATGGGCACACCTGTGGCACAATCAGATAGCGCTGCGGCATATTTAACCAATCAATGTACGAATATCCATTTCATCATTTCTCCAGTTAATTATTCTGGTGGCTTAAGTGTAAAAACATGGTTTGGAGACAGTCAATCGCAAACGGATACTTTTTCAGCAGTATCGCAACTTGCTGCATTCGACCACACCTATAACTATTCTCATAATTATTTAATAAAACATGTTATTTATGATGGTCCAGTAGCTATCGATTCTATGACCTATAATTATAACTATCAGCTTTGCCGTACGTTGCCCATAAGGATTTTTGCAGATGCAAATGCCAACTGTGCCTTTGATGTAACAGAACCTTTTATGTACCAACCAAGCACTATTGAGATCGATTCGGCAGGCATACCAATTGATACAATTTCAGCAACAAGCGGGTACAGTTACTATGCATATGGTGCGGAGGGAACAATTTATACTTTTAAACCTGTGACACTTTCGCCTGGCCTTGCAGCTACGTGCCCGGCAAATGGCATGATAACCGATACTTTATCTTTAGGAGCTAATCCAACAAAAGACATGGGCTTAACTTGTACAGGTACTCCCGGGCATGATTTACAACTGTTTGTTTCCTCAATAGTTGGCTCGCACCATTTTCATTCTATGGTGATCGCTACAAATTCTTACTGCACCCCAACTCCTTCGGTACTCACTATGTACTTAAATCCTCAATACCACAATTCATTACAGTTTTCACCCGTTCCTGCTTCAATATCCGGGGATACGGTTACCTGGAATATAAATGATCTGTCATCTGTTATCGCCAACCAATTCACTATTACTGCCGACATGGAAGGCGCTGGCGTTGTGGGAAATGTCCTTACAACAAATTACATGATTGATCCAGTGGCAGGAGATGCGAACCCAGTTGACAACGTCATTATACATGACGATACTATAACCGGTAGTTATGATCCTAACGATATAGTGGTAAGCCCTTCAGGATGCCTGCCTGCAGGGGTTACAAACCTTACTTATACCATTCACTTCGAGAATACCGGCAACGATACGGCATTTAATATCTATGTTTTGGATACTCTATCACCGGATTTTGATGTGTCTACATTTAAGATACTTGCTTCGTCTGCAGTTATGAATACATGTGTTGCCTTGTTCCGCCATTTAGGGTGGTGGGTGGGCTTTGGGGTTTTGCCGTCGGCAAATATGATAATTTTATATTGATATCCTCCTGTCCTACTGTTATTACATCGGTAATTGTTTCAACAATGGTACGCTTATCTTCAAATGGTAAGGTATTCCATTGAGAATAGAGGTCTTTGGCGTCCTGGAGGACTACATCGCTCGATTGGTGCTGCACCTTGAGGAAGGCTATCTCGGCTTCGAGGCTCGGAAGCTGGTTGCTGACTTGGCTGTACTGTTCCTCTATAGGCCGTATATAGTCCTCAAACAATTCCTTTGACATGCCATGATTGATGCGCATGTCGACCAAGGCATCCAATTTCTTTTTAATGTCTGTCTTTTCTTCCAAAATCCGATCGAGCAATTTTTGTTTTTCGAAAATCGTCGAATCGAGATTTTGCAAATAATCGGAAATCGAAGTTTCGGTGAGGAGGAAAGTCTTGAGTTGCTCGTGGAAAATCTCGTCGAGATCCGACACCCAAATCCGCGTTTTGCAGGTTTTGCAGTAATAGGCCGGATTGGCCGTTTTTTGGTGGTACACATACATTTTCTTGCCGCAGGACTCGCAGACCACATACCCGGCTAAGAGGTTCTTGGATTCGCGGCCCTTGCGCTTCAATTTTACCTCTGACTCGTCCAATATTCGGTTGCACTCGTTCCATACGTCTTCGCTCACGATGGCCGGACAGGCAAATACTACCCATTCGGACATGGGCTTCGGGACAGAGCCTTTGCCGGGGCCGAGGGTCTTGGTGAAATTAGCCCGGCGCTCGCCTTTAGAGCAGGTATCCCGCAGTATCCGGTGCACGTTGGTATCTGCAAAGTTGGCCCCTTTGCGGGTACGGAAACCCTGCTCGTTGAGCATGCGGGCAACGGCTTTTTTGCGCTTGTGCTTTAAAAAGAGCTCGAAAGTGAGCTTTACGACAGGCGCATATTTCTCGTCTATCATAAATTGGCCGTTCTCCCATTTATAGCCGACAGGCGGCAGCCCGCCGATGCGCTTACCCATCTTCGCCCGGATTGGTATTGAGGCTGCCACTCGTGAGGCGATTTCCTCCCTTTCCCATTGGGCCATTGCGGCGATCATGGTGTAAAAGAGGCGGCCGGCAGGGCTTGAAGTGTCAATAGATTCCTGCAAAGAAATAAGGTCGGCATCCTCCGCTTTGAAGATATCCGCGAATTCGAGCAGCTCTTTGGTGTTCCTGGCCAAACGGGCAAGCTTGGAGAATATGAGGCCGGTTATGGCTCCGCTCCTGATGTCTGCAAGCATGCGCTTAGTTTCGGGATAGCCCATGACGGATTTGCCGGAGAGTGCTTCGAGATGGTACACCTCCTTTACATCCCAGCCTTTAGAGGCAGCATACAGCCGCGCGCGTTGTTCGTGATGCTCAGGTGAGTCTCCCTTTGCCTGGTCTTCTGTGCTGACGCGTATCCAGATACCGACAGCTTTGTTGTTAAGTTCCATGTACTACAGTGCTTTTTCTTGTGAAAGAATTAGATTGAATTGCTACCAGTACAGTGCGGGAAGGAACCTTCGCATATAAGCACTATGTTGAAATATAAGAGTGGACGCTAGTACTGGGTAGCTATGCTAAGATACGAAATTCGATTACTCACAACAAGAATTAATAGATTTTTTTGATGAAAAATTACAATCCATGCCTAAGAGTTATCTAAAACAATACTAAATTCGTTAAAGTAATTTTCTAAACCAGATTCACTAAACAGGTGCTCTATGCAGATTCCGGGACAACTTGTTTCCTTCAATGAAACGACGGTACGCTATGAAGCGTTTTTTACATTTAAAGCCTATACCAATACAATACCGTTCAAGATTACAGCGCCGGAGTTGCAGCATGCCGAACAGTTTGTATATGTTTTTAGTGACCTGTTCCCAGGCTTAATTGACTTTGACAACAAAACGATTAGGCCGCTTATGAAAAACACTCCGGAACTTCGCAAGACCATAGACGACTTCGTCGATTTACATAAGGGCAAACTACCGCAGTTAAACGCAGTTTCCGCATTTTTCAGAACACTAACAGAGGACGAGCTATTCTTCGTTTTCCCCTTTGAAAAAATGCCTCCCGAGTTCTCTATTATGCTGTACAACTATCTGGCCGCGATTGTGGAGGATAAAGATTTTAATACGCTACAATCCCAAATGAATGAGTTATTTGGGGAACTGCTGAAAAAATACACAATAAGCGCTTACGGAGAAACCAGGAGAATAATCGGGGAAAGAAATAAGACTAAGCGAATTTGCCGTTTTTGTAATAATACCCGTGAACCATTAACATTCGGTAGTGTCGCGCATGCCATCTCGGAAGGTTTAGGAAACAAAACCCTAATTTTAAATGAGGAATGTGATGGCTGCAACGAATATTTTAGCCAAACTATTGAGCAAGATATAATTGAATATTTCGCGTTCGCTCGGACCATGTACGGTATAAAGGGAAAAGGCGGCAACAAGGCCTTTGTAGGAAAAAACTTCAAATTTAAGAATACCCCTTCACTCGAATTGCAGTTTGAAGACGGCACAGATTCAAAAGAAGTAACATCGCCGCTAAAAATCCCGTTGCATTCCAGTCATAAAATAACTGCTCAAAATATTTACCGTTGTTTTTGCAAATACTTTCTAAGTGTGATCGATGCTGATTTGTTACCATCGTTTTCTAAGACCATAGACTGGATTAATGGGAAGTTTACTCCGGAAAAGTTGCCTAAAATAACGCAATTCATATTTTACGGCAGATTGCAAAGCCAGCCTACTATTGTCGCTTATATAAGGAAAGACGACGACAAGCGCTTGCCTTTTGCCGTATGCGAATTCCATTTTGCTTTTTATAGGTACATTTTTATTGTTCCATTTTGTGACAAAGACGAAGCAGATTTTATTTCTGATGCTGAATACAGCACCTTTTGGTCGACGTTTACCCACTTCACGAAAGTTCCTGGAGCTTCCTTTCACGATTTTTCCGATTCTAAGGAACGAGAAATGATACTAAACATAGAAATTGAATTAACAGAAAAAGAGGATAGCAAAAAGTAAATCAAGTCACAAATTGCTTAATTTTAATTATGGAGATTTACGTGTTTCTCAATGAGATGTTTAATCAGGTTCTGTCCTTTTCAGGCTTTACTACCCAGAAAGAAAAAATGGAAGAACTACAAAACCAAAAAACTTATTCCATAATAAGAACTGAATTTATCGATCTAGGCAAAGCGACAAATGGGATGATATACATAGGAGCTACGTACAATAGGGCATATGATTTGTTTGATTACGTCGGGATATTCTATTCATTTTCTGAAGCTAAGAGAATTTGTGGAGAACATTCTGAGGTATTGACTTACTCGATAAATTAATGACCTCAAACTACAGTGGCGCGCATATGCGCATGTCTGACTATTTCCATTCCGCTACCGCTGCACGGAATACTAGTTAATCACAATAATTATCTAACGAAACATGTCTAATCGACACCAGCCCCTAATATCTCTCGAACTAACTGTTTGTTTTCTTCACTAGCAGCTTCTATAAGTCTTTGCTTAATAGCGTCCGAAAGGTCACTAATTGCCAAAGTTTCTTTTAAATTCTGCCCGCCTGGATAAGTATGTTTATCGAATTCGTGCAAAACCGTTCCGTCTTCAAACAGTGTATAATCATCGTCTAAAAGGCCATTCATTTTGTGTGATACTGAAATTGTTTTTTTGTCCATTGCTCTAATTTTATTTGTAGTTAGTGTAGGTCATAAATGTTTCCCAATACATCCCTGATGGCGATTCCATAAACTTTGTTTCTGGATTGAAGCTAGTAAGTTGAAGCCCACCCTTATTCATAACAGGACTATGAGGATTGTAATTTTCAGCAAATTCATTTTTAATGCCCTCTAAAACAAATCCAATATTCAAAACGGTTTGCTTAATCAGGGTATAGGCAACATATGTTATGCAATAGTCCTCATTCTTGTTAAGTGTCTTTTTAAACGCAGATTTTATTTTGTCGGAACATTTAAACTTCACATCAACTACGCCAGAGGATAATTCCCACGAAACGCTTGCAAAGGAGGTAGATTTTTTTCGATGAATAAGTTCGGCTCTGTAATCATTAAATTTGCTTACAAAATCCCTATCGACGTTCCTTACGTTTTCCTTGAATTTTCGATCATTAAAGTCACTAACATTAGAGTAACAATGTTTAACTAACGTAATCCATTGCAGATTTTCTTGGGGATTTTTGCCAAACACGAATTGCACGAGCATAGCTAAATAGTCAAACGAGGAAGAAAGGTGAAAAATGATGCTGTCGTAAATTGCCATTATTTCATCTGCCGCAAATTCAAAATGGGGGTTCCCCATGAGAAAACCGTCAAAAACCTTGGGATCATTTTTAAGCATTTGGGCGAATCCATGTTCAATATCCATTTTGCGCCTTAGCATTAAGTAAAAGTGAAGCTTTGAACTGTTAAGCCGGTAATGGATATTATCTCTCAATTCATAAATAGCGTGTTTCCCTTTTTCAGCCTGGCCAAATATATTGTTTATATGATAGCCATAATCCATAGCAAATGCCATAAAACCATGGAAAACTACTTCGATTAACTTTTCAATTTCATCGAAGCATTCTTTGGGCTTTTCTATAGTTTTAATGTTCGTCATAAATCATCTTTAGAGTCTGAATAGGCAAATGCGCCAATTTACCGAACCTGAATAGGCAATATGCAATTTATGCTATATTTTTCGGTTTTGTGATTTGAACCTTGTTCTTGATCTATTGAATATCTCATCGCCAAATAGGTAAAGGAGTGAGCAAGCCTTTAAGTAGCCTAGGGTTATTCACACTGGGTTGATAAAAAAAGACAGCTTATTTCAACATTTTTTAGTTATATTCGCTGTCCGTTTTAGGAAAATTAAGCATTTCTCCCTATTTGGACATCAAATAGCGGGATTGTACGTGTGGAAAAAAATTAGGGTTTTAGGAGAAATTCATTGTAGACTGGAATAAACCATTAAAATATTAAGCGCATCAAATTTGGATGTTTTTAGTCGGACACCTAAAATTTGATTACATGACAGGCTTGGTGAGTAACCGGGCCTGTTTCTTTTGTCTTTTGAAATTTTTTTTGTGGGTTGTTTTAATTTATGGTAAATTTAGAGTACTAAAATTTTCTATTTAATGTTATTTAAAAATCAAACTTTATGGTGTCCGACTACACTTCTAAAGGCGAGGGTGCTAAAGCTCTTCGACTCACAATGGAAGACCTCTTGGTCTATATTACTGATCCCGTAACCGCTGAACTGACGTACGGAAAGCAAACCGCTGAATTGATGTTCTATATCAAGACAGCCTTCAGGCATAAGAAATATCCTCTGTGTATTGGGGACTGTGTTTCCAGTGCGCATTAAGAAATCAAGCGGTGTAGGTCATACAAACTCATAGCGGCCTGGTTATTTGCTTGTACCTTGAGGAATAAATACTATGGTGCGCTACTGCGCACATCTAAATAATGTCCATTCCGCTATCGCTTCACAGACGCTTGGTTGTTCGGAATTCGATGGTATCGTTCAGCAAACAATCCGCCAAGCCAAGCGGGCACTTGCTGCTCGTTCAGCCACTCGCTACGCAAGAGCCCGTTTGCCGGGGTAACATTGCTGCGCGACATGTACCCCGGTGCGCCTGTCATATTGTTTGCAGTTCACGATACCATCTCATGGCAGCTCCCGTGTCCTTTGCCACGCATCATTCATTCCGGCTTCGCCCCGCTCTGTCCTACATTCATTCCGCCCGGCAAAGTCCACCCGCTGCCCGTCGTCTGTGCTCGCCTGCGAAGCCACCGGCTGCGTGTCGGGCGGGTGCTGGCACAGGCCCACGCTTATTT
>MKUN01000038.1 GCA_001897835.1 Bacteroidetes bacterium 46-16 | reverse complement strand
AAAATTAAAAATCATGAACATCATTGGCAGATTAACGAGGGACGCACAAATCAGCACCTTGCCGAGCGACAAACAGGTAGTGAACTTTTCCGTAGCGGTAAACGACAGCTTCCGTAACAAACAGGGTGAACGGGTGGAAAACACCGAGTATTTCAACCGTGCCTATTGGATTTCAACGAATGTAGCTAAGGTTCTTACTAAGGGAACATTAGTAGAACTCACGGGCAGAGTAAGTGCAAGAGCATGGATCGGAGGCGATGGCGAAGCACATGCAGCACTCAATTTTCACACTTCGCAAATCAAATTGTACGGAGGTGGCAAGCGACCTGAAACCGTAGCAGGTGGTATCAGTAACAATTCCGCAGTACCTGCTAACAATGGCAAAGACGATTTGCCTTTCTAACAATCAACTCTCATTTATCAACTTTTAAAAATTACAATCATGGCACATAATCTTAATTATAACGAAGGAACAGGCAAATACAGCTTCTTTAGTGTACAGCAAAAGGCATGGCACAACTTGGGACAGGTAGTAGAACAATATCCCACAAGTGCCGAGGCTATTAAATATGCAGGACTTGATTTCGAGGTAGTCAAATCACCCTTATATACTCGTGGTACAGGTATCAGCATAGGCGATGATGGTGAAATTAAAGAAGGTGGCAACATCTTACTGCCTGACAATTTCGCAACCATGCGTACCGATACCAATACAGTTTTTGGCGTAGTAGGTAAGGATTATCAGATAGTACAGAACGCAGATGCTTTTGCATTTTTCGATGCTATTGTAGGTGGTGGTGATGGCATCCTGTACGAAACAGCAGGAGCATTAGGAAACGGAGAAAGGGTATTTATAACCGCTAAACTTCCTGACTATATCCGTGTGGGCAACGGTGATGACATTACAGAGAAATACATCTTTCTGACAACCTCCCACGATGGTACGGGAAGCATTACCGCAGCCTTTACACCTGTACGCATTGTATGCCAAAACACCCTTAACGCAGCATTGGGTAATACGTCCAACGTGGTACGCATCCGTCATACATCAGGTGCAAAACAGCGTTTGGAAAATGCTCATAAGGTAATGGGACTGGCTAATCAGCTTAGTACCCAACTGGAAGGAATATTTAACAAATGGACACAGGTGCGTATCTGTGATGCAGAAGTAAAGAAACTTATTCAACTGGCACTCTGCCCCAATAAGGAAACATTGGATGCACTTAAAAAGGGTGCAGAGGATGAACTGTCAACCGTATTCAAAAACACCGTTGAAGATGCTTTTTCCTATGCAATGATGTCAGATACACAACAGTTGAATACTACCAAAGGAACTGTGTTCGGAGCATACAATGCGGTAACAGGCTATTATCAGAATGTACGCAATTACAAGGATGATGAAAGCAAACTGCAATCCATTGTAATGGGTGGTACAGCACAGGCTAAAGCACAAAGGGCATTTGAACTATGTAATCAGTTTGCAAAGGATGGTGCAGACGTGCTTATGCTGAATTAACAACCAAAGGACAGGCGGCAATGTCTGCCTGTCCTTATTACTCACTTTAAACTCAGGTATTATGAAACCTTTAGAGAATTTGATAAACGTCGAGAAAGCGAGGTTACTGCATGAACTGTTTCCGCAGGAAATTCCCGCCTTATTGGAATATGTTAACGGTATGTGCCTTACCATACAGGAGGATGAACAGTCCACACGAAACCAATGGGAAAACGGTTTGCTAACCGTAGAATCATGGCTATCCTTTGTCGAAGAAATCAGGAATAAGATAGAGAGGTACGGAAAGCGAATGCACAAGCAGAGCAGATTATTTGCCGACCAGTTGTTTGATGGTTATGTCGCTATATACATGGTGCATTGCATGACCTTGTACACCACTATACGGAATCATCCTAATCATAAGTTTTCGTTAGCTATTGACTTACTTTTTAACCCATAAATACAAAGTTATGGAAGCATTAATAAAATTATTGCAGGCTATGCCTTTCCCAACCATGTTCTTTGTCGGTTTGGCAATAAGGCTATTTGTAGGTATGCGACAATTCAACCGCAGGGGCTTAGGTGGCTTACAGCATTTCGATAACTACTTCGTGGGATTGATTACACTTTTCATTGAATGGATATTGAAGTGGACTGCTTTTGCCCTGATGCTGTGGGGACTGTGGGGATGGCTCTTTAAATGAAACGATACAGGACAATACAGAAATTATTTAATCAAAAATATTGAACAATGGAAACAACAAATTTTTTCAGCAATGTGGCCGCATTGAACATAACAGGCGACTTGCAACTGACGATACGCAAGGGAGCGGAAAATAATTGGATAGTATCGGTCATGCTCAATAATGAACAATGTGGTGATGATGCAAGAAAAATGATACCGCCACTTAATCTGCGAGGTACAACCGATGAACTGGATAACGGTTTCTTTGAACGAATTACAACGCCTATGCAGATTGCTTCAGGTTTAATGGTGGATATGGAAGGTTTTATGAAACAGGTGGAAGAAGCAAAGAAACAATCTGCTATGGAAAAAGAAAAGACAGATAGGGAACGAAAGGAAAGAGAAGCGAAGGAAAAAAAGTACAAAGAGGCAATGCAAAAGGTTGATGAACTGGAAAAGGAGGGGAAATACAGGGACGCTTGGATGAAAGTGCCTGACCCAACTGAATATCCTGAACAGGCTGAAGCTATCCGCAAAAGGAAATCCGCATTATCGGCAAAGTTTGCACCTGATTTATTCGGCGGTACTTCAACGGCAGTTGCGAATGAAGAACCACAAAGGGAAGATGTAGCTGCGGAGAAGGAAACAGACCCTGAAGAAGTACCTGAACTATCCGAAGACGACAATTAACTCAATTATTAATCTGTAAAACGAAAGGTCATGTTAATAGCAAAGCAATTAGACAGGGTTTTCCTGCTCACAGAAAACGGAACGGATTTAAGACTAACAGACCCCGAACCGTCATGGAGTGTTGAAGCGGTAATGAACTTCTATTCCAATACTTATCCTATACTCACTACCGCTAAAATATCAGCTCCACGCATCGAGGAAGATACCGTACAGTATCGTTTTGAAAGTGTAATGGGAACCAAAGGTTAATCTTAAAACATAACGCAATGGGATATGCAGCACAATATTATATCAGGCATCATTCAAATGCCACAAAAGCAAAGACAAAGAAAACTGTACAAACAGTTGAGCGAGTTCACAGTATTAATACAACGCACAAAGGATGCACACGAAATAGACAAAGACAAACGGAAGTCCGTTCCTGTGCAAATGTTGCCGATGCTTTTCTGAAAATAACTTTTCTGCCTAAACTGGAGATGATAAAGTCTGTACAATCTCCTATGGAAGTGGAGAAAATAGAAACAGACTTTTATCGCTCCCTTTGTGAAGTAGCCAGGCATTATGATGATTTCGAGCCTATGGATACGAGCACTTTCGGCTACCCATACAATTTAGCCTTATCTGTTTGGGAAGTAGAAAACCATTTAAAGCGAAAGGTTAGGAGCTGGAACAGTTTGCGACTGGTGCAGGATAATAAGGGAAAAACTTTCTTTATTAGTGAAGAACAATACTGTACAGGAGCGACCTTGTACTATATCCCTGTCGTACCCCTGTATAAGATGCTGAGGAATAAGCAAACAAAAAATACTGCCCGGTTACTGCTTTCTGTTTTCGCCTACCTGTACCATATAGCGGATATACCTTATTACAGGCAGGAAGATGCCTACATCTATTGGCAGTATGAAATGATTACCGATTGGATAGAGCAGGATGATGAAACCGAGTTAGATAGCCGTAAGGACGAATTAAAGGTAGCGAAATGGTGCGGTGATAAAGTAGAGCAAAAAATCTTTAACCGTAAAAACCTTGATGTGTTTGCGGAACGGCTAAAGTCATTCAGACCGATTAACGATTTTGAACAGGAGTGCCTGAATATAGCAAATGACTTTTTCACCATATATAGTGACTATCCTGCAACAACTATTTTCCAACATGCCATGTGTGCTAATGATGATGCAGAACAAGAAGACGAGGTGATTGCCATGAACAAGTATATCTCCTTTGTAGCAAATGCTAATGGATGGCTTTATGAAACGCTTGCTGAAAGTGTCAATAATGAGTTTAATGAATATGGCACAACCGAAGAACCAACGATAGTAAAAACATTTAGCGGAGCAAATATTACTGATTGCAATCTTGATTTTGAAAACAAGTTATTTCCCCTGATAGGTGAGTTGTGCTACCTGTTGAATAATCATTAAATGAAATTACTATGAAAGATGTAATGGAAAATATCGGCACACTTTATCATCCCAAAACGGCTTTGGTTTTTTACGAAGCTAAAGGGACGAATACGGAGGTTTATGTAGAGTATTTTGATATGGATAGGAATGGCAATCCAATTAATGCACATCCTTTGACTGTTAAGGAAGCGCAGTATTTATCAAAAGCATTGGACACCACAAAGGAAAGGAATAAGGCTTTCTTAAAGCCTAAAAGCATTATAGCAGGAAATATCCTTTATACAGACCCATCTGAAAATGGCTTTGCAATGTGGTTTACAAAGGCAACAAGCAAAAACCTTTTCTTTATTGATGGATTGAATATCCCTAATGGCGTAGTGAGTGTGCCCGCCCTACTTTGGATAGCCAGTAAGCAAAAATTATATATCTATGCTCTGAAAAGTGACAGGAAACCGACTGAAAGCACACCGCTTTACCATGCTCCCTTTTTCAATGTGTATGCAGATGGAAATGTATGTATGGGTTCGGTAGATGTAAATATCAGAAAGTCTGCGTCATTGGAGGAATTTACAACAGCATGGGAAACCTATTTCTTTAGCAGCTATTTCAGCCACCTGATGCAAAATCATAATCCCATACAAGGTAACTGTGTTAGCCTATGGAAGAAGCTACGCAAAACGGGTGAGCCATTCCCAAAAGACGTATTGAAGAAAGCTGACCGGACAATCAAAAATATACTAAAATGAAAATGGATAAAATAAAGGTACATTTTACAGACAATGATCTGATCGCTCCCACCAATCCTATTCAAGTAAATCTTATAGGAGCTGGTGGAACAGGTTCAAAAGTGCTGACCGCATTAGTGGAAATGAATTATAGCCTGAATGAATTAGGACATGCAGGGTTATCTGTCAGGCTATGGGATGACGACGTAGTAACCGATGCCAATTTAGGCAGACAACGATTTGCCGAGTGCGAGGTCGGGCTATATAAATCGGTCGCCCTGATAAACCGTGCTAACAGGTGGGCGGGTACAAACTGGAAAGCCGAAACCCTGAAATTTGGGAAAGACAGTTTAGGCAGGTTGCCCGAACATGCACAGGCAGCTATTTACATTTCCTGCGTGGACAGCGTGAAGGCAAGGTTTGAGATTGCAGAAATCCTTAACGAACTGGATGATTACAGGGCTTTTCGCAACCGAGCCAAATACTGGATGGATTATGGTAATAGCCAATCCACAGGGCAGGTGCTATTGTCCACCATTGGAAATATCAAGCAACCGAAATCTGAAAAATATGAGGCGGTCGCCAACCTGCCCTTTATAACCACTGTATATGGCGAACTGCTGAAACAATCCGAAGAAAAGGATAACACCCCAAGCTGTTCGCTGGCTGAAGCATTAGAAAAGCAAGACCTGTACATTAATTCCTCTCTTGCTACAATGGGTTGCTCCCTGCTATGGAACCTTTTCCGTCACGGAATGACCGAAAATAAGGGCTTCTTTCATAACCTTGACAACTTCACTACCCAACCGATAAAGGTCGCTTAAAGCCCTCCCAGGGCGGCGCAGCGGTATTCCTTTCCCCGTAGGCGGAACACCGCTGCGCGGAGAAGCGGTATAGCCACTTACCCAAAGCGGAATCCCCACCCACAATATTCTAATAATCCGCTTTGGGCAACATGCTACGGCATTATTACCGTATTTCACAGGATAACCTAACACATCCAAGTAACTGGAAGTAGCTGGTTCATGTATAACGTAGCGTCTACCATGTAAGAAAGTTGTATATATATTTCACTTAATTATAAAGTGATTTATATCTTTACGCCGTAATCTCGGTCAAGAGCTTTAAATCCGCTAAAAAGTGGTTCGAGTTTTGTACCACAGGGTTCACAGAAGGCGCAAGAAATTGCGCCTTTTTTCGTTTTTATAGCCTAAAAACGGCGCTTTCAGCAAATAAATAAGTCATTTTTCATCATTCCTGATCATTCTGACTGGTGCCCCTACTGGTGCCCAATTAGTATGCGTAAATTAGGGCACCAGTTTTATTGAAAGCAACTACGTGAGAAAGGTTTAAAGAACATTTTGTTCATTTAAAAATGTGATGAAAGATGAAAAGCAATCAAAAGCTGACGGTGCTATTCTGGCACCGTAAATCAAAGGTGGATGCAAGCGGCAATGCACCTATTATTTGCAGAATCAGTATTGATGGAACCGATGAAGAATTTTCAATCGGCAGAAAGGTACACCTCAATAATTGGGATGCGGAAATCAAAAGAGCTACCGGCGGAACGGAGTACAAGAAAACCAATCTAAAGATCGCCCAGGTGACCGCAGACTTGGAAAGATACTTTACGGTACTGCAATTAGAACATGAGCATATTACTCCGCTTATGCTCAAAAATGTATATCACGGATTACCAGCAGAGCATAAGAAAGGAACTCCCAAACCGGCAGCGCCTACATGCATAACGTTATTACAAATGGCTGATATGCAGATAGCGGAATTTTCAAAAATGGTAGACAAAAAATTGCGGTCGAATGAAACCTTGAAACAATGGAGATCTACACGAAAAAAAATTGTAGAGTTTCTGAAATTTGAATACAAGCAAGAAGATCTGGACATTAGCGAGATCGATTATTCCTTCGCCACAAAATTTTATAAATATCTAACCATTGATCGAAAAAAAGTATTGCAGGAAGCAGCGGCAAAAAAACAAATCAAAAATACCAAGCAAATACTCACATTAGCTGAGAGCAATTGTCTGTTGGGAAAGAATCCGATTCAAAAATTCCGATGTGGTGGTGATGAAACAGATGTACCACCGTTAGAGTTTTACGAAGTGAATCTTATCTGGAGAAAAGATTTTGCGATACAGCGTTTGGTTGAAGTAAAGGACGTATTCATCTTCCAGTGTTTTACTGGTTTTGCATTTCAGGATGTATATGCACTTACTGAAAGTCACATTTGTAGGATCGGGATAAACGGTGAGCGCTGGTTGATTAAAGACCGGGGCAAAACAGGAGTTAGCGAAATGGTGCCAATAATGCCTATCGTGGAAGAGATCATCGAGAAATACAAAGATCATCCCTGTAGAAAGGTTCAAGGGTTATTAATTCCGGTCAACAGCAATGCAAGGTATAATGGGTATTTGAAAGAGATCGCCGTTATTGCAGGCATTAACAGGGAACTCAATACCCACTTGGCCAGGCATACATTTGCAGATATCATGCTTAATATATTCGGCTTTTCTTTAGAAGAAGTAAGCAAAATGCTGGGGCATAGGAATATTCGTACAACTCAACGCTATGCAAAGGTGCGTAAAACCAGGATAAGCCAAACCTGGTCGAAAGTCCGGAATATTGGGTTTACTGAAGACGGACACTTAAGACAAGTTATAGGTCAATAACCAAAGCACGTAAAATTTAGCAAAAATTCACATTTGTGACTTCGTAATGCTTAAGCGAACTAATTCAAGACTATTTATCATAGTGATAGCCAGTTCAATTAATATAATTTGCATTACATTTAATTTCGAGAAATTACCCTAATCCAGCCGAAAGCAAACACTGATGAAAGTAAAACTAGGACAAGCGGTTAAAATGTTTTTTGGGAACTCATCCCTTGAAATGGTGTACATAGAAGCAATCGCAAATGCACTCGACGCTAACGCTAACAAAATTGACGTTATCATAAGTGCCAGTGCATACAATCAACCACAAAGTATCGAAATAGCTATAAGCGATAACGGCATTGGATTTACAGAAGAAAGGTTTAATAAATTTTCAAAGCTATTTGATGTTGATGAAAGCTCGCACAAAGGTTTAGGGCGTCTTGTCTACCTATGCTACTTTAACAAAGTAAATGTTATAAGTACTTTTGAAAATACTAAACAACGAGAATTTGAATTTACAGAGGATTTCGATGAAGATTCATCTACTATATCTATAATTGAAAGTAGAGCTACAGGAACGTCACTAAATATGTCTGGCTATACGTTAACTAAGTTGGGCAAGAATTCTTTTATTCAAGCGAAATACTTAAAAACAAGATTGCTTGAAGAATTTTATTCTAGGCTATATCAATTGAAAAGTCAGGATAAAGAAATTGATATAAATATAACAGCCAATGTCGAAAATACTTTGCAGGTTGAAACTATTAGTAATTCGGATATTCCAAAATTTGAAACAGTTGAAGTCGAAAGTAGTATCACGTTATTTGATAAATTCGATTTACATTATTCAATAAAAGAAGTTTCCATAGAAGATACCTCTTTCATAGCTGCTGTTTCAGTCGATAATCGCACGGTAAAAGTTGACATTATATCTGATGAAAACAAACCGCTAGGTTACAGCATGGTATTTTTATTATACTCTGACTGGTTCCGCGGAAAAGTTGATCCAACCAGACAGAACCTAACATTGTCTGACGCAGACTTACAAGCTATTAAAACAATGTTTAGGAAAAAGGTTGCCTCTATTATTGAAGAAAAAATACCCGCTATTACTAAACGAAATACTGATACCAAAAATAATTTGATCAATACATTCCCACATCTATCGGGTTATTTTGACAATGAAACAATCGGATATATTTCTAGGGTGGATGTATTGAAGAAAGCACAAGATCAATTTTTTCGTGCACAAAAAGATTTATTAGAAGCAAGCTCATTAAGTAACGAGGAATATGAAAAATCACTTGAACTTTCAGCTCGAGCACTTACAGAGTATGTTTTGTTTCGGCAAATAACAATCGCAGCACTAAAAAAGACCACTAAAGACAACAGTGAGGCGGAATTGCATAAATTATTTGCTACGATGAGAACAAAGTTTTCTAAGGATTCTTTAGTTAATGATCTTTACAGAAACAATGCATGGTTATTAGACGATAAATATATGACCTATGAGACGTTACTAAGTGATACTGAAATGACCGACTTAGTTTCATATATAACCGAAGGCGAAGGAATTGAACGGGATGCTGATAGGCCAGATATAGCCCTAGTATTTTCTAATGATCCAAATAAATCAGCATATTTTGATGTTGTAATAGTTGAAATTAAAAAACGAGGGATTACATTAGAAGAGAATATGAAAACTGTTACCCAACTAGAGAAACGTGCTAGAAAGTTGATGAGGTATTATAACGACAAAATTCAGCGGATATGGTATTATGGTATAATTGAGTTCAATGAAGATGTAGAGCTACATTTGTCGGGGGAATTTAAAGAGCTTTATTCTGCAGGTAAAATTTATTATAAAGATACAACTGTGGTAATTAGTAAAAATCCCGAGATTCGTCTTCCAATAGGCATTTATATGTGGGATATTGATGCTGTAGTTAACGATGCTGAATCAAGAAATTCATCGTTCTTAAAATTGATAAAAAGTAAGTTTATTAAAGAGACAATTCAAATGTAAAAGAATATATTATTGGTTATTTAAAATCCAATACCATGCTGTCCTTTTCCAATTTGATAGCAGTTTACCTTGATGATTATTCCAGTTCTTTTGACTGAAATAGAAAAAGAAATCGAGCGCAATTTGTTCCGGACATCCCTTTTGAGCAAAATAGATAATGACATGCTCCTTTAACGGTGGAACCTCTTTCCCCAAACCGAATAGTTTCATCACTAATCCTTTCTTTTTTGTTTGTGCTCGCTGAATAGTCTTAGTAGATCGTCTTGGTCATAATAAATATTACCACCAATTTTTGTGAAGGCAAGTAATCCGCTATTTCTAACGGTTTGTAGTTTGCCAGGAGAAAAGCCAATTAATTTGCGTGCCTCTGCAGATTTTAACCACTTTTTGGGCGTCCCTCCGTTTCTGTCCATTAAAAGTTGACGTATAGCGGATAAAAGTTCCACCTTGAAAATTTCAAGGTCTTCGACCGTAACTAACTGATCCTTTCTTACACTCATAAACTATCGTTTGATCGTTACTGAAGCACCTTTATTGTAAGGGATTAGTTAAATATATTTTACTTGCTTTTGTCCGGTCAAATGAAGGCTCATACCTGATATAACCATAGTCACTTAATGCACGCATACATCGGCTGTATGTGATAGTAGAAGAAACTTTTGCGATCTCCATGATCTCATGACTAAAAGCCTGGATAGGATTCACAAAACCTTTTTCCTTTCTGTATTGTAACAAGGCTGCATAAATACCTATATGGGTTACTCCAATCCGGCCATCAGACCTGACTGCATCAAAGAAATCCGATAGATATTGCTGGCTATCCATTGTATTCCTGTTAATTCAAGCGCATGCCATTCTTTCTTGACTGTCCCATCTGCTGCTGTTCCTTGACCTTGTTTGTTTCCTTAAGTACATCCGTAGTTTTATTACCCAAAGCCGTGTTGATAGTTACTTTCTTGGAATGTTCGTCATAAATATTTACAGAACGGAACTGAGGATTTGCTTCAATATAAAAGCGTTGTTCGTTACCATCCTTCATAAAACTGACAGATATACGATTGCCATCTTTCAATGCTTCCCGTAGTTTGTCCGCTTCCCCTTTATTCAATAGTTCTTTCAATGGAAGTTCCTTCAGTATCTTTTCAAGGTCATAGCCATAATCTGTATGAAACTGTTTGACTTTGTAATTGCCCTGTGCATCCTTATCATTAAAATCTAGTTGGAACCAGATGCCATCCCGGTGAATGCAACGCCCGGATAACAAGTTGTAGGCTCCTGCAGCGTTTACATCATTCCCTTCGCCCATACGGAAAAACTGTTGTCTTTTTTCATCCGGCTTGGATTCGTTGTATAAGCTTGTCTGATAGCCCTCAAAATGATAAGCGCCATTCTGATCTTTAACAAAGGATAGTTGATGATCTAGCCGTTCTCTGTCGTTTATGTAATAAGAAACAGGCAAAGAGAATTGCTGTTGCCCAAGTTTTATCTGCTGGTCGATTTTCTCAGAAAGATTATTAAAACCAGTCCGCTGCACCTGGTCATGCAGGGACTGGCTATTTTGTTCTATTCTTTTGTTATCCTGCCTGATAACAAGTTGATTGAGTATAGGTACTACTAAGATCCTCCGCAGTAGTCGTATCAGGGGATTAGGGTACAGTTGCTTTTCAACACGATTACGTTCTCCCTGTAACATCTTTAATGCAAAACGTTCATCCTGATCCTGTGTGCCGCTATATCTGGCAGCAACACGCTCATAGAATTCAAGCTTCTCTTTCAGCAACGCCCTGTTTGAAGAAAGACTGAAAGTAAATATTCTACTAAACCTGTCCTCCTTGTTGCGCCATTGTTGCAATGCCGCCTCCACCCTGTTTACAACATGATCGTTATTCATAACCTACTTTTTGAAAGAAAAGTTTGTTAAGGCATACTATAGGTTATCAGATCCCAGGCATAGGAACTACAATCGGCCGCATATCCGACATTGCCGCTGACAACAGCACCACCTATGTCGCTTGTCACAGCAGCGAGCCATTTAACGAAGGTTTTCCATTTCATCGCTGCGCCAGCTTGCGGCTGCTGTGGCTTATTGTAGTTGATCCAGTAAAAGACTGAATAGCGGGCAACAGAGGTGGTTCTAAGGATAACCGCCTTGCCTTCTTCGGCGATCTGGCTGTTTTGCATGATGCGTTCCTCAAAGGCCATGATGGATGCTTTAATCGTGGCATAGTCACTATCGCTATCCGATAGTTGTTTCAACATCTGCATTAAAGTCCTCAAAGCTTCCTTTACCGGCTCTTCGTAAGGGCAGGAAGTGATAAGTCCCTCCATATCATTGCTGCTTTTATCTACGGTCTGGCTTACTGTTTCAAAAAGAGAAGCAGGGATGTCTTCGCCTTTTTTCTCCCTGTAAAACCGTAGTACACATTGGGTAGATGTTATTACATCTGGGGAGTCGATTCCCGGCCTGCATCCCTGTATATAGGCTACGATCTCATTGTGCCAATATCCCATGCTATCATATGGATTTAAAGGATTAGCTGCGTCAGAAGCTGTAACCGATGAACGTGCTGCCGATACGCTATTGGTAGCATCACTCGACTGTTCATTTTTCTGAGTATTATCTTTCTTACATGCGGCGAAGCTGATTATTATTGCTGCCAGCATGAATAATTGCCTTTTCATTATGACTTGTTTTATTTGTTTTTAAATAGTTACCATTTTCACAATCCCAACTTCACGACTATTTACAAGTCGTACTACTTTGGCTTAACTGATGCGCTGATTCCTCTTCCTTTTCTGTGTTTGCGGTATCGCAGGACCATCATCCTCGCCAGGTGCCTGCTTTTCTTTTTTATTATCCTGTTTAACAGACTGGCCTTCGCCTTCAGACTGCTGTTCTTTTTTAGACTGGCGGTTATCCTGCCTTTGCATGGAGCTGTCATAAATATTGATGGTCTTGAATTGAGGATTTGCTTCAATATATTGCTTCTGCTCACTGCCATTCTGCTGAAAGGTTACCGACTGCAGGTTGCCTTTTTTCAGCGAGTCCATCAGGCTTTCTTTGAAATCAGCATTGGTCAGTTCCTTAATGGGATGTTTGGACAGAACAGCTTCCAGGTCGTAACCATAGTTCTCGTGATAATGTTTCAGCTTAAAATTGCCATTATCATCACTTTGTTTGAAGTCCATCTGTACCCACGCATTGTACACCTGGCCCTCTTTATTGGTAAGGTCTTTGTTTACTGACCTTCCCTCCATGAGATTATAGGCTTCTTTCAGCGTGATATTGTTCCCCTTATTGATATAAAAGGTTTGCTCCATCTTTTCGGCGCTGTTTTCTTTTTGCAACTGCACCTGGTAAGAATTGAAGAAATACATATCACTTTGCTTGGATTGGCTGAAATTCAGAGTAGCAGTCACGGTATCATTACCGTATTTTGTTTCATGCTGTAATTTGAACTCCGGCTGGGCCGCTTCAATTTTCTGCTTCAGATCATTTTCCAAAGCATCACCAAACCCTGTGTACTTCACCTGATCACGCAGGTATTCCAAATTTTTCTGGTTCATGACATTAAATTTTAAAAATGAATAAATATTGTAAGTTGTTCCGATACAGGTTATTGTAATCCTATTACTGACTATATGTTTAAAAGGAGTGTACTTACTCTTCAATCCTTGATGCCTTAACGACCTTCTTGTTTTTAATACGCAATTCAAGGTTCCTGCCTCCGTTCTTTTCCATCATCTGTATGGCGAGGTACTTCTTATCCGAGATAGTAAATTTGGGTACGACAAACACAAAGGTGTTTTTGGATTGCCCGTTTATTTTGTCGGAGTTGTTGTAGACAAACACAGGTGTGATCTCTATCTCCTGTGATGCAGTGCGCTTTACTTTCTTCTGGTCCCGGATATATAGGCGTAGCTGGTCAATATCATAGTTGATATCTGTCTTGTTACGGATACTGAAACGAAGAAACATCAGGTCTTCGTGGATGTACAGGCCATTTAGCTTAAGATAAATACCAAATGACTTATCCTTCATACCCCTGGCTTTCTCTTTGGATGTAGAAGCCATCGTAGCGTAATGCTCCGTTTCCTCCTGGTTGATATTTTCAGCAGGGATCGATATGACCTGCTGCTGGTTCTCGTTGGTCATAGAGACATTTAGCATATCAGGTTGCTCAGAATAATCTACGAGGAAAGAAGTAAGCTTTCCGTCAGCGGTCAATACGGTAAGATTTGTTTGTGGGAAACTGTCTTTTGCAGCTTTTATCTGCAATATATTTTCCACTCCTTTTGCTTTCTGTGCCAGCACATCCTGACTGCCACGGTCAACGCTTACGATGGCATAAGGGAAAACGATATTGGTTGTCTTAGAATAAGCGATAGCCATATGGTATGGCTGGATGGCCTTGCTTTGAGGGATCTTATTGGCTGACAATTGAGCCTGGGCTGGGAAATGTGTAAAACATGCGAGCAATCCCATTGCCATTACTACACTGATCTTTTTCATCTTTGGAATTTTTAATGATTAATGTTTAAACGTGAATAATTTCTTTACTACCGGAGATATCATTATAATGATTGCCCCCGTTTTCTTGTCTGCCTTCCTATTGTTTTATCAGGCAGTTCTCTTTTTACAGGTAATTTTTGCTGTACCGAAATTTTATATTGTTCTTTTAACTGTTCAATTATATTTTGAATAGAAATGTTTTGACCATCAACTTTTATTGACCGGCTATATTCATATAGCTTTTTCATCGCTGATAGGTCTTCCACGAAACGACTATAGTATCCACTGGTCCAGTGCTTATACATGAGTAACTGAGCTGTTTCCTTATCCCCGTGTATCTTATTATCATGCAGCTGATCCAGTTGATGTAGGGTTTCTGATACGTGGTCAAGCATTTTACGGCCTGACGCCGTTTTCATATCCTCATCTACAATACGCTCACTGAAATGATCATAGGTCCAGTTGATGCTGGCCATCTTTTCGTCGAGTTCCTTCGTATTGATGTCGCCAACCGTCCTGTCTTTTATTTCGATAGGTGGTCGGTAGCTGATATCGATGGTGTCAAGAACACTTAGATTTTGCGTATCCGGTTTATAGTGCAACTCAATAAGTGTAAGAGAACCGTTTTCCGGAATCCAATGCGGAAGTGTAAATTCCAGGATGTCCATCTGCTGATAATAATCTATCTGTTCGTGCAGCTTATAAGGTAGCCCTAGTTGCCGCAACTGATCTTTCAGGTGCATACTATGCTCGTTCGTGATATTGTTTTCCATCTCAAAAAATTGAAACAGTTAGTAGGATTGATTTTGCTTTTGTTTCTCGTCCCTTAATAACACCTGGTAGCCTGCCTTCACCGTAACCTTTATCAGCTTTACTTTTTTACTAAAAAGTGTCTTTACGGCTTCAATGCCGGCGCCTGCAGCTTGTGCCTGCCAGGATGGATCAAGACTGGTTAAGCCGATGGTCTGCATAGAGCGGTCTGCGGATTGCTTAGCGACATCCCTGGTGATTGCCCCCGGAATATAAATGCCATCCAACCCGTCCATGTCGTAAACTGATAATTGAACCGGGAACAGCGAATTATTATAGCGCACACTGCTGATCTTAATGCCCAGCCGTTCACCTCTTAACGAAGCAATGCCAAATACGAAATTGTCTTTGGGTATGTGAATACCATTAATGAATACATCATTTACTAAGCGCATCTTAACAGTAGAACCATCAACAATGGTTTGTGTCTCATGGATGACGGCCTGTATCGCATTCTGAGCCTCGTCTGTAATGACAGCATTATCCAAAGAGTAAAAGCCGTTGCCTCCATCGCTTTGCATACGTGCATTATCCAGCAGGGAGATATTGTTGTCTTTTGCTTTAGAAGCCACTGCGAACACTTCACCCTTCCTGGCCTCAGAAGCCTGTCTAAGTTTTTCTTCAACCCGGTTAGGATATTGCACATCGAGTATTTTATCCAGCATCCCATCCAGTTGCTGCATCTCCGGATCTTGTGTTCCCGGCTGGTTAGCCATCTTCATCATCTGTTCCAGCCTATCCACGTCGGATGAATTAACAGTAACATTGTTACGGTACTTGCCCTCATTTTCCTGATAGCCCTCATTGTCATAGTTGTCGCCTTTATCTGGAGACGTAATTGGCTTATTCATTTCTTTATTCA
The DNA here is from genome assembly GCA_001897835.1 of Bacteroidetes bacterium 46-16. GTDB lineage: Bacteria > Bacteroidota > Bacteroidia > Chitinophagales > Chitinophagaceae > MKUN01. Next base: position 46,537 of record MKUN01000038.1, on the reverse strand, counting down.
GCTCCGCCAGCTTGCTATATATCTTATCCGTGTTGGGATCGTTATAACCTTTGCTATTTCCGTATACGGAAGTGTTCAGGCCCTTTCTGCCAGCCATAGTTTCAAAGCTGTCGTCTGTTATTGTAATACTTGTGTCCATCATGGCCAGGGTCTGATAATTAGGATCATTTTTTATCAGTGCCTGGAATTTGGCCGAATCTGATTGTGCCTGGTCATAATAGCTCATCTTGTCCATAGGCTTATCATCTTTCACATTGGCATCAGGCAGATTAATATTAAAACCTACCGACTTCTTTGCCTGTGCATCTACCTGCTGCATTTTCCCGCCGCCTAGCGCCCAAAATATCATGGTCAGGAATGGTAATGCGAGCAGCGGTAGCACTAATAGAAATTTCCGCAGCCTGATCATTTTAGGTGTTGTTAATTGCTTTTTCATATTTATTGCTGTTTTAATTGTTGATAATAATTTTCAATAAACCGGACACTATCCATCAACCCCGGACGATGCAGTGTAATGCTGTCATACATCCATTGCCCGCCGGGACTTCGCGCCAGACTATCCATATATCGTCTAAATCTTTTAATACGATTATATTCAGCATCCGGGATTTGTGAAGAGCCGGAAGTGGCCTCACCGGTCTCAGTGATATGTTTGGGCCTCATGATCGGTGTCACCTGCATCGGATGGCTCGTCTTTGCTATTAAAGAATGGATAGCGAGGTAAGTACTGGAAAGCCCCATACACAAGACAAATAGTAAGAGCAATAGGAGCCATGTCTTTCGGGAGAAATGTGCTGTACACCTGGACATCCAACCGGCCCATTTATCTTGTGTACGACTGTAGATGACCTGAAACCCTTTTGATACAATGCTTGGTTGCTGCGGCAAAGGTTCTTTCCTGTTTTTTAATAATCTTTTCATAAGAAAATTGTTATCTGTTCACAGTTTTGATATCCCTGTTTTCTACCGTATTCCATTTCTCAATGAGAAACCCATGCGGATTATTATCACTGCGGGATACATTCCGCAGGCTTCCTTCGGTAACCAGTGTACGTGTAGTAATGGTAGTTGGGCGTATAATATTTTGTGTAGCGTAGCACCGGAACCTATATGGATACTCATTAATGTCTATGCGGACACTATCCACTGAAATAGTCTGGTTAACGTTACCTGATATAAGCCCAGCGTAATAGCCATTCTCTTTTAAGTCGTCGTAGGCACGCTTTGCACTACCATCAGCCAGGTACAGCGCCTTAGTGATATTTGCCTGTATAGCTTTATCATCGGGATCAAGCGTAAAAAACAGGTTATGAAATGTCCTTACATGGTCTTTAGCTTCGACAGGTATATTGTCTTTGCGGTCTGAAGCATAAGCTTCAAGCGCCTTCCCGTTGGCGAGGATGTATACCTTGCTCTGCATCTTGTACACAAGGCTAAAGCTCTTATACAATGCAAAGCAGCAAATAAGTATGCAACCGCCAATGACCAACATGGTGAACGTTCTCATCTGCCTGAAGGCCGTGTCTATATTCTTCATCTTCTTAAACATGCTCCCTCCTTTTTATGAATTACCTTTTAGTTTGTCATTCATATAGTCTGATCCACCACTTCCTTTATCATTGAAATAAGGACCGGATACGCTGCTGCCTGCCATGCCATTTATCATACGATCAGCTGCATTACCCATAGCGTCTGCTGCCATACCGGCCCCTTGCGATGCTGTGTTTACTACGTTTGATGTGGTACTGCCGAACATGCTGGTAACTTTCTGACCTAATGCTCCGCCGCCGCCAGCATGTACGATATAGTTGGCAACAGATGGAACAGTAAAGTATCCTACAATGCCAATGATCATAAACACCAGGTAAGCCATGTCCGTACTGCTAAAAAACGTGTCTCCTGTATCCTGTATCTGCGCGAGGTCCAGCGTCAGCATCTTTTCCTGTATCTTACCAATGATGCTCCCAAAGATGTTAGCTACAGGAAGCCATAAAAAAATATTGATGTAGCGGGCCAGCCAAACCGTAAGCGTATGTTGAAACCCGTCGAATACGGCAATACCGAATACCAATGGTCCCAAAATCGAGAGCACTACTAACTGGAACGTCCGAAGTGTATCAATACACAATGCAGCGGCCTCGAACAGTATCCTCAACACTTCACTCATCCATTCCTTAACAGAGTTGCGAAAATTGTAAGAGGCTTTGGACATCGCAAATTTGATATCGTTGCCTACGCTCTCAAACACTCCCTCATCCGACGCGTCTTCATTTGGATGGGTGTATTTGTACCATTTATCCCGGTCACCATTGCCGCTTTCGCCAACATACATCTGCCATACATCTGATTTCTTAATAGCGTCCTCCTTCTCCTGCAATAATTTGGCAATGGCCTTATCCGATCCTTCAACCATTGAGGCCGTAGCAGTTACTGTTGGTTTCATCACCCCATTGATAATGCCCAACACCGATGGAAATATTAAAACGCAGAAGCCGATAACAAAGGGCCTGAAAAGCGGATAAAAATCTATAGGCTCTGCATTAGACAAGTGTCTCCATACTCTTGCTGCTATATACCACATAGCAGCGAATCCCGCCAGTCCCTGACCTACGCCAATAAGCTGGCTGCATAAAGGCATCATCTCATCATACAGTTGGTCCAATACGCTGTGTAGCCCCTTCATGTCGTCTGCCACTCCCTGTGCATGGCTCATGAAAGGCAAAACCATCCCCAATACCGCCAACCAGGCGGTTTTTCTATACCTTGCCATATATCTAATTTTATTTGTTTAGCTCATATACCTTCCTCATCGTTTGCGCATCATTTCGCTCTTTAGCACGCTGCACTGCGAGTATGGTTGTGTTATTATTAAATTGTCGCAGGAACGTTAGTTTATCTTCCATGTCCGTATATATCCGGTCAATAGCCTGTAGCCGCTCATCATCGCTCATCCTTGCTTTTCCTGCCGTGATCACCGTAAGGAGTTCATCAAGATTACGCAGGCTCTCATTGAAGAGTTTATCATACACGCTACTTAGATAGGATAGTTCAACTGCTGAAAAATTATCGTCCTTGCGAAACCGTTCGTAGGCTTGCTTATATTCTTTTACGAGCGCTATTTGACAGTCTGTAATATCTGCGACACGACGATAGTTACGGACCGCCGGGCTTACCTCCATAAGCCCATCCAGAAAGGCTTTGTGCAAATTGAAATTACCTTTGGAAATGTCTTTAACAGTATTATAGCCCCCTTCCAGTATCTGGTAGCCCTTCTTCATATCACTGAGTATCTGCTTGAATTGTGCCAGCTTCTCTATGTCCAGTACCAATTGGGCAATTTCATCCGCTTGGGCAGAAGCCTGGAAGGCGGGAAGCAATCCAAACAGAGACAGCGACAAGATCATAATTATCTTTTTCATTGTTATTCGTTTTTGACGCCTTGCAATGCACGGCTGGTTTCTATATCGTTTTTTTCTTTCATCCGGGAAGCAGCAAGCAGTTTCGCATCATTGGAAAAGCTTTGTGAGAAAGTGAGTTTATCTTGCATATCAGCATACAACTTGTCGATCCTTTCCATACGCTCGTTGTCTTTCATCTCCATCTTACCGTCCGTAGTAAGGGTGATCAACTCATCTATTGATTTGGAACAGTCATCGAGCAAGGCGTTGAACACTTTATTTATGTATCCTACCTCTGAAGACGAAAAGGCGTCACTACTTGCTACTTGACGCGATGTCTGCTGGCAGCACTTTACAATTTTCACTTGCAGCGATATGATATCAGCAATACGTGTGTAACGCTTGACTTCCGGATTTACGGCCTTAAGTGAATTTAAATAGTCCGTATGAAGGTCCCATTCACCTTTTGTGAACCCGCTTATAGTGTGAAGGCCATCTTTAGCGATACCGTAACCTTTCTGGAGATATCCGATATACACCTGTAGGGCCGCTATCTGCTGGAGCAGATATTTTCGTTGCGTATTTTTCTGGTCGAACCATTCTTCAAATGTCTGGGCTTGTGACCTGCCAGTAAATAGAACCAATAACGACAAACACAAAATCACTTGTTTCATAATACTTTTATTTAGGGAAGTCCGTATAATTTCTTTACAGTCTGTACATCGTTTTCCGTTTTTGCCCGCTGCAGGCTCAAAATGGTGTTCTGGTGATTGAACTTGGTCAGGTCAGCATAGTTTGCATCTACACGATCAGCAGCCTTATTGATTAATTCCAGCCTTTTTGCATCGCTCATCTTTGTGGTAAAGGATTTTATGACCATACTGATCTGATCAATATTTTTCATGCTCTCGTCCAATATGCCGGAATATACCTGTGCCATGTAGTTGACCTCATCAGCCGTAAAATGCTTATCCTGTTTGATTAGCGTCCATGTCCTGTTGTACTCATCTACAATACGCCCTTGCTTCTGCGTGATGTCACGAATACGCTGGTAATAGGCAATGATCTCCTTCACCTTTGTCAGTTCCTCATAGTATTTTTCATACTGTTCCTTTTGTTTTTTCGTCCAGTCCGATATTTCATCCAGCTTCATTTTGGACAGTGTATTTTCCAGTGTTTTTTGAGCGTTTTGCAGCCATATCGTTTTATTCTGCAATCGCTGTATTTGCAGATCCATAGCCTTGACCACTTTTTTAATAGCGGCTTTCACAATTACCCAGACAATTGCATGGCTTTGCTGAGTGGGTGCTACTACCAACAGCGAAGTAGCTATAAGCGTTATAAACCACATCTTTTTCATATCCTACAGGTTTTTAATAAATAAATCCACGGTTGTTGCTCCCTCTTTAGTAAACGTTTCCAGGTATAGTGACTGGCTTGCCGTATCAAGAATACAATACCTGTCACCACCTATTTCAATAAGGTGCCCATTGGAATGCCAGCCATAGGTGGCCAGCCATTTTTGTTCGTCTGCCACTTGATTAGCAACATAATTGGTAATTAAGACCTCATATAAGTTTCCACATGGTTTTATTGATAGTAACGTCTCAGAACCGGCGATAACCAATTCGTCCCGCGCCGGCTGTCTCATGTATGTGCCATTTACCATTGCAAGCGCAGCAGCATGTTGTCTGCCGAAACAGAGTAACACGCGCATAGTCCTGAAGACATCTCTTATTAATTTCATAGCGTTTCTTTTTTAAGCTTTGTTTCTAATATCCTCTGCCATAGCTGCAATTCCTTTTTTTATGTCACCATCAAATTTGGCAGCATACTCCATCAGCTTTACTTTCTCGGATTGTTCGGTCGTATATGCCAGGTATTCTTCCAGGCTTACTTCTGTACGATACACTTTACTGAGCATACCACCGAGGCTGATAAACACCTCTTTGTATTTCCTGGCAGGATCGTTAGCCTTATTAACAGAGAGTATCAATGCTTTCTCTTTTTCTGTAAGCCCTAATAATTCCTGTATCTGATCGAACTTATTCTGGTATTTGCTTTGGTCCAATAATATTTTGCAGTCACTGTTATTAATGATTGCCTGTTTTACCACCGGTGATGAAATGATATCTTCTACTTCCTGGGTAACAACAATAGCTTCACCGAAGAATTTTCTTACCGTTTTAAAGAGATACTTGATGTATTCAGCAAACCCTTCTTTCATGAGCGCCTTCCATGCTTCTTCAATAAGTATCATTTTACGGAGGCCTTTCATCTTACGCATTTTGTTGATAAAGACTTCCATAATAATGATAGTCACAACAGGGAATAATATGGGATGGTCTTTGATATTATCGAGTTCAAACACGATAAACCTTTCCTGCAACAGGTTCAGATTTTCCGTGGCGTTGAGCAGATAATCGAACTCGCCACCTTCATAATAGGGTCGTAGTACATAAAGGAAGTTATCTATGTCAAAATCTTTTTCTTTCACACGGTCGCCTGTAAGCACCTGTGTATATTGATCACGCAGGAATGCATAGAAGCTGTTGAAACAAGGAAAGACATCTGCATGTTCATCAAGGTATGCGTAATAACCTCCGATAGCATTAGATAATGCGACGTACTCACTGCGTTTAAAAGTTTCATCATCCTTCTTCCAAAGTGCCAGTAGCAAGGTTTTGATACTTTCTTTTTTCTCTGTGTCGAGGCTATCCCCCTCACCGATATAAAAAGGATTAAAACGGATAGGATTGTCTTCACTGTAGGTGAAGTAATAGCCCTTTACCATATCGCATAACCCTTTATAGCTATGACCCACGTCTACCAGTACAATATGAGTGCCTTGCTCATAATAGCTGCGCACCATGTGATTGGTAAAAAACGACTTTCCGCTACCGGATGGCCCTAATATGAATTTATTACGGTTAGTGCAAATACCTATTTTCATAGGCTCATCGCTGATGTCCACATGTATAGGCTTACCAGTAAGGCGATCCCCCATACGAATACCGACAGGGCTTAAAGAAGAACGATAGCCTGTCTCCAGATTAAGGAAGCATGTTGCCTGTTCCGCGAACGTATCAAAAGTGTCATTCATTGGAAAATCGGCAGCATTACCGGGAATGCCTGCCCAGAATATCTGCGGAGCGCCTACTGTCTCTTGTTTAGCTACAGCATCCATTTGCGCCAGACCGGAGGATACTATATTTTTCAGGTCTTTGAGTTCCTCTTTATTATCCGTCCACACCAGGACATTGAAATGTGCCTTTACAGGAAGTCGTTGCTGGCTGATCGCTTCATTCAGAAAGTCATTGGTTGCATCCCTTGCTATCATATTCTCCCTGCTATAAGCAGCCAGCGACTGCAGCCTCAGTCTTTTACTTTCCAGTTTTTGGATCGTCTTCTGTCCATCTTCTATGAAAATGTATTGGTTATAGATATGGCTGCATGATAGTAGTTGCCCAAGCGTTGAGGCAAAGCCAATACTGAATTTGGTTTTGTCCGTACTATATTTATCATAATTGATACGGCTGCCACAGAGTGCAGGCAGGTCTGCCGCATCACCTAATGTATATAGTTGACAATGTTTGTCACCTACCTGCAAGCCTTCATCAAAGACAATGTCGGATATAAGAAACTCATCATTTTTTTCCGACAAATAGCAGTATTGTTCAATCAGGCCCATTTTACGGCTATGACTGCGCAACTCATTTTCCTTAAGCCTGGTGAGTTTTACAAAGCCGCTATCTTCCATAATGCGTTTGAACTGCCCTGCGCTATCCAGAAAATCCTGTAACAACTGAGGTTTTAATGTTTCTTCCGGCACTATGGACCTGCGCAACAAGCTTGAAAACATAGAGGTTGCCGTTTTACGTCCTTCCGGCTTTTTGGTGAGTATGATATAGCAACTATGTGCCAAAAAAGGGCGTTCATTAAAGAATCGTTCGCTGGCACGGCTCAGAAAGCTGGTATCATCTTTCATAAAATCCGGCTGGTACTTACTTTCAAGAAACCAATCCTGCTTATGGAACACGGTATACTTTGGCAACAGTTTGAGGGCTTTGATCCATGCCTGGTGAAATGCCTCATATTCCTGGTCGGAAAGTGTAAATATCTCCGGCAGTTCAGCCTTAAAGACAATAGTCACATCGCCCATTTTGCTGAGGATGCAGTCATGTTCCACATCCATAATTGGTAATATATCATCTAACACTTTTTCCATTTCACATCATTTTACCGACAGTCCGATATTATTTATTGTTGTATTGTTGGGGTCATAGTTTAGGGCCTTGTCGTTGCTTTTTATTAGTCGCCTGTTTTTGATTCCCTTGCTTTTTCTGTTGCAGTTGTTGCTGTCGTTGCAGGTTTTTCTGGATAATCTGTTCAATAGGTGTCTCTTTCCAATCAATAGTTTTTGCTTCAAAATGGGAATGAACATTTGCTTCTTTGAGATCACTTGTCTCATTTAACCCTATCTTCCGGTTCCAACCTATCGGGTCCATTTTGCTTTCATGCGGAAAGGAAATAACGATCAGGTCTTTAGGTATGGCTGTGATGGCCTCGTAGTCTATGTCCTGGAACTCGTGTTTCTTTGGATTATAAGGTATGATGTATCGATCCTGGTCATCACTATAATAATGGTCGATCTTACTGAAGACAATACCCTCTGAAAGAAAATCATCTTTGGGTCGCAGCATGTCCATGCGTATATCCACATAAAAGGTATGACCGGCAATGTCAATGGTGACTAATTTCCCGTTTAGCCTCTCTTTATATGCCTGCTGGTCTACCATTATATCAAAGTCCTTCTTGCCTTTAACAGCTTCAATGGGCAGCCCATATTTTATCGCCATACCTTCAGGGTCAAGATCCGTCCTATTCGGAATACGAACATTGATCATCTGCTCGTCCATTGGACCAATACCAGGCGGCCAGTTTTTATCTCTTAGGTCATAGAGCATTTCATAATGACTATCCTTGTCAGACAGGTCTGAGAAATAGATCACATTATTGGGATTTCCCTTTTCAGCCAATAGCCCTTGATCGACATCGACAATGAAGGTTGTGCCTTGAATATTGTACACTGGCAATTCTCTTTTCATCATTATTTTTCTTTAACCCCTATAAAGATTTTCCTGCTCCTTGATTTAACTATACCCGGCACCTGTTTACGGGCAAGCGCCTTCATCAAACCGTGCTCACCATATTTATGGCTCATGCCGTATATTTTGAGTATCAGGAAGGTGCCTGCCGCCAGAATAATACCCAGGCACAGATAAATAGGAAGTCCAATAATGTAGATGACGGCGAATACAATAAGCAAGCAGACAACGCCACCACCCAGGTACCAGATGTATTGTGCTTTCAGTCCCTTGAATTCTATACTTTGGTTAATTCCCTTATTTACTTGATATACACTGTTTGCCATATTCATGTATTTATTGGTTTATAATCGCATCCTGTTTCGTGTGCGTTCAGCACTTTGCTGTGCAACAACCATTATCTCTCCTGGAACGGAATGATTGACGGCTGCGCCGTTAACGGGCACGACAACCGGCACATTCCCGATTTCTTCTGTTTCGTTATCTGTTCCTTGTTGCTGCTTCAATTGATTCTCCTGTATCTTAATAGCTATCTCTCTTTCAAGATTCGCCAGTTCTGTCTTCATTTGTTGCAATTCTGCCTCCTGTATGAAAGGCTTCTGGGTAAGTTGTTCCAGTTTAGGTATATCGGTATCCAGCTCTGCTAACGTGCGTGTGTATTTTTCACACAGGCTTTCCACACGGTCAATAGCATTTAAAAAATGTCTTGCAGCCAGCTTAGGATTGTCTGTATTAGGCAGGCCGTTATTAAATATGTATTTGATGCCTTCATCGCCACGTTGTGCATAGAAGCTATTGGAATAACGATACTCAAAAACACCGTTTTCTTCATAGGCTTCCTGCTGTCTGCGTATGTAGAGACTGAACCCGTATAAACTTCCTATTTGTTCTTTTTGTTCCCCTGCTACAGCAGGTTTCCAGTCTTGGTATAAGCCGATAATATGTTTGCCGATCACTTCGCTATCTGTCGATGCGACACCTGTAAGCTGGATAGGATTTACTTTTATTCCATCTTTATCAACTTGCAGCACTCCTTTATATTCTTTTTCATCAGCTGTTAACTTGTCTAAGGTCTTCGCAGTGGATAACCGCTCATTTTGTTTGTCTTCCAATTGATAACGGTTACGGACCGCTTCACGGAAATGAGACACCTTAAGGCTTTCCATAACAGCGATTTTCTTTTCCAGCTTTGATTTTTCCAGCAGGGAGGTGTCACCGGATAGTATCGCGATGTATTCAGAGAAGTTCATACCGCTTTTCTCGTCAATGGCTCCTTCATCGATGGTGCGCACATTCAGCTCGCAGTTCTTCATTTGTGAGATGAAGGTTTGTTTGTTCTTCAACAGGTTGAACTTGTAATTGTCCAATGACTGCTCCACGGCATATACATAATTCTGTACTTTATTGTCATAGTACATTTTAGCGATCACATTACCCTGACGTGCACCACGTCCATTGCGCTGTTCCAATTCTGAGGGTTTCCAGGGAATATCCAGATGATGCATGGCCACTACGCGCTCCTGTACATTCAAGCCGGTTCCGGCCTTATCCGTACTACCCAGCAGGATGCGTATTTCACCCCTGTTCATTTTTTTGAACAGCTCAGGCTTTTTATTATCCGTCCAGTCGTGGATAAAGGTGATCTCTCTATCAGGGATACCCAGGTCACGGGTGAGTTTCTGCTTGAGCGCATCATAAATATTGAATGCTCCGGGCTTAGGGGTACCAATATCACAGAATACGATCTGTGTCCCTTTATGCTGCAGGCTGTCCTTGTAGATCTCCGCTACTTTCCTGGCACAGGTATTTACCTTATTGTCAGGATGGTCGCTATATACAGCATCGCTAATTAACCGCATATCAGCTGCCATCTTTTTGGCATAATTGGTAGCGATCAGCATACGCCCTTTGTCTTCTTCAGGCGTGAGCCTGCGGCGGCCGATCAACTCGCCATTACCTGTCTTGGCAAACTGCATCAGCTTTTTGATGAACTCGGTCTGATCAGGAGTGGGTTTTATGTTGACCAGCGTTTCGTATAGTTCTGGTTTATCGAGATTGATGTGCCTGGCTGTCTTATAGTCTGTGATCTCGTTATAGAACAAGGCCAGCTCTGGTACTTTAATAAAATGGCGAAAGCGTTCTTTAGCAATAATTTCATTGGTAACAGAGAACTCAAAGTCAGTGGTCTTTCGTGCAAATACCGCTGCCCAGCCGTCGAAATTCTCTATTTGCTGGCGCTCCATTTCTTTAGGCCGGAGGTATTTAAACAATAGGTACATTTCTGTAAGGCTATTTGAAATAGGCGTTCCTGAAAGGAATGTAACACAGAGGTCCGCATTGAAACGATTCTGCAGCTCACGCACAGCAAATAGCATATTGAGTGCCTTTTGACTGCCTTCTGTATTGCCTAATCCTGCTACCCGGTTATGGCGGGTGGTAAAAGTGAGATTCTTATACTTATGGGATTCATCTACAAACAAATGGTCTACACCCATTTCCCTGAAATTGATACCGGTATCCTTCTTTTCTTCTATGTCTTTTAAAATGGACTTTAGCTTTCCTTCCAGATTGTTCTTCCTGATCTCCAATCCTTTCAGCATCTTTTTAGAAACGTCTCCACCTATGGATTCGAGCGTATCCAGATCGCGGTCTACATTGTCCAGCTCTGTCTGGAAGATTTCTTTCTGAATCTCGGGCGATTGCGGGATTTTCCCGAACTGGTCATGAGTCAGTATGATACAGTCCCAATTATTGTTTTTTATTTCATGGAATAACCGCAGCCTTTGCGCAGGGGTAAAATCATTCTGGCCTGGGAACAGCACACGTGCTTTAGGATATGCTTTCCTGTACGTTTCAGCTATCTGGTTAACGTTAGCCTTCAGTGCCACGAATGGGCTTATGTACAATACCCAGCCTTTTCATCTCCTGGGCGGAAACGATCATGGTAAGTGTTTTGCCTAACCCTACTTCATGATCTACCAGAGCACCGCGATTTTGAATGATGCGCCATGCAGCATTTTTCTGCGAGCTGTAGAGATCTTCAATGCCTAAAGCCTTTTTATTAAGGCCAGGGAAGTTTAGGTGTGAGCCATCAAATTCACGCAATACATAACAATTGAAGGTGTCATTGTATAGCGTCTCTATATGTTTCTTTTCATCATCAGGTAATTCGTTGAGCCAATTGATAAAGCCATTACGGATCTGTTCTATCTTCTGATGCGCTAATTGTATGGCTTCATTATCAGGTAAACGGATTGTCTTTCCATCTCCGACAGATACTTCATAGGTGAAAAAGGGAGTCGTATTCTCCAGTGCATGTTCAAGTAGCGTATATCCATAAGTTGTCCTGCCGCTCTTGGGAGTTATGGCAAATTCCCTCGACACCTTAATGTTCATGCCCATGCTGACCTTGAAGCTGTCCAGCGATGGGAAATAAGTAATGCTGGCATCCTGTTCAAATAATGCCGTTGCAAAACGCTCGTAATAGGAAGTAGGTATCCATCGTTCCCCTAAGTTGAAGTCTAACAGTTCAAAAGGAATACGTTCGGGCTGCACCTTTGTTAAAGCTTCACAGCTTCTTTTATATTGGAAATGTTCAGGGGACTGACCTGAAAGCCTTTCAGCGAGTTGTAACTTTTCTACTACGTTACCACTCAGGTATTGATCTGCAGTTTCCCATTCATTATTGGCCGGATTCAGGTATATATGATTGCCAAGACGTGCGATAACCTCATCCTCGTCTTGTTCCATTGCGGCGCTTATAAATCCAAGGTCTACTTTGCCAGTGTCATTTAAACTATGTGCTAATGCTTCAATAGGATCATCGGTAACAAACCTTTCTTTTACCTGATGTATGGAATGCGTAAGTATATCCGCTTTAATAAACCGTTCCCCCTCCCTGCGCTCCAGCGATGAAAGTGTGATGACACCAAAAGCAGTATCTTCAAGGATACGCCGACGGTTATCCTGTGCATTGAGCAAACCATATAGCGTAACAAAGGACTCATACTTTGCATTCAGCTGGTCCCTGTCCGCATCGCTGATAGCTTCACCTGCTACTTCTTTAGCAGATAATTCCAGGTAGGCATCACGCAAGAAGGTGTATTGTTCATAGAAGTGAATATTACCCTGAATACTCAGCGGTTGAAAGACAGCTTGTTTGTATTCAGCATCAGGATTGCCGATAGTGCCTACCTGTCCCATGTGTACGACAAGCGTACCTTCCTGGTAAAACGGCTTTAGCCCGATAAATGGCAACGGTATGTTTTGTTCAAACCGGAAAAAACCTTCCAGTGTCTGATCACCCTCATACCTGAAACTATAGTCAAACTGTTTGAGATAATTAGAGATACCTGTCAGCTCATGACCCAACAGGCGGGCATCCATCCAATTCACGGATAACTGATCCACCTCCTTGACATTAGAATAGAGCTTATACAGGAATCGGTTACTTTTATGTTGCTTTGCGGTGATCAAAACGACATTTTCATGGCTCGGCTTATCCGTAGTACGTACAGTGCCTATGATCCGGGCTGTTGCTTTCTGAATAACCGTTTCATCCAGTTCATGGATATAAGCCATAGCCCTGTTGATATTTTCTGCAGGGGCAGTATCAAACAAACCGAGCTGTACAGATGGTGTTTCGGTTTGATTTTCCGGCATGGGAAGGTAGGTCAGCTTTTTGCCGGTATGCTCAGGCGCCGGCAAAGTGATTGCTTGCGCCCTTTGAAATAATCCCGCGTTGAACCTCTGCTGCAATTGGCTGGACAGGCTGGCATGAAGCAGGTCGCCGACCAGGCTTATATCTCCATCCTGCCATATCACCTCAGTGGCCCTTCCGTACTGGTTTGTGCCGGGTTTACGTATGTTGCCCATGACCACATCATGGTCATGTGTGGATATAAAATAATTTAACGGATAGCGTCCGAATTCATTTTCTCTTTCCCTCACATCATTCAGCCATTCTTCTTCCGCGCTTAGTTTTTCTTTGGCGGTATTTTTTTGGACAATAAGTAAATGATTAGGCGCTTCCGTATTACCTGTATCCTTCATCAGGTTATCCGGCATCACCGCAAGGCTTACAAAATCGGCCCGTTCAAAAAGATATTGACGGGCTGCATGATTAGAAGGATTATTCAGGAATGCATCTGTAGTAATAAAGGCCATCAAGCCACCTTCAGCTAATTTGTCAAGTCCTTTTGCGAAAAAATAGTTGTGTATTTTCCCCGACAGCTCTTTGTCCGGAAATGCTTCATCATAAACGGAGAAATTTCCAAACGGAATATTACTTACTACCAGGTCATAAGTACCGTTGTCTCTCACAGGGGCCTCTTCAAAACCCGTTACATGTGTTTCTGTCTGTGCTTTTAACGTGCTGTTAATTGCGGCAAGCACTGCTCCTGAGAGCCGGTCTTTTTCTACAGCAGTTATCTTTTCGATTTGCGGTAGTAGATGTGTGGCTTCTGTGATAAATATACCAGCGCCTGCTGAGGGTTCATACATCCTTTTGGGTTGAATGCCTTGCTCAGCGAACACTTTGTACAATGTTTGGGGCACGACTTCCGGTGTGTAAAACGCAGTTAGCACGCTATTACGCAAAGACGCGATGATCTCTTTATAAGCAGTATCTGGAAAATTTGATTTTAGAAGCTCATGCAATTGCATGATGTCTTCATGTAGTCTCAGGTTATCTTTAGTAGCGCCTTTTGCCTGCCAGTCTTCCAATGTTCCATATGGAAAAAGAACAGCTTTAATACCCCCAAATCCTGCGTATTTCTTCAGGCTGGCAATATTTTCCGCAGATAGCGGAGCGCCATTCTGATAATCCAGTGCGACACGTATGGCACGCAGATTATCCCGGAGTTTTTGTAAGACATTATAAGCCATAACTACACATTTGCACGCTTCACTGTTTCCCTTGGCGCTAGGTCAGGTACGTATGTACCTGACCGATGATGGCATACCGCAGATGCCTGTCCGCTTCATTTTCTATGTTAAAATCAAAATCGCTAAAGATGTCTTTGCAGGATTCGATGAGGTTAACCACCTCGTAAGTCAGCGTACCGCTTTCTTTGAGCCGTTCGTACTCTTGCGGAAACTCTTCCTCTAACACGGAACGGATATATAGATACCTGGAGGGTTTTAGTTCTGCTGTCAAATCATCCAGACATAGCTCCTCAATAATATAATCCGGCTTACCTGCGCTTGTAAGCTGTTCTGCCATTGGCATGATGGCCTTTACTTTTTCTTCGAGATAGGTGGTAACCGATTGCTCCTCCTGCAATCGGAGCATTAGTTCCGGGTTGTTATGGACGATGTAAGTCCAAAGTTTTTCCATGAGCTTGCCTTGCATATATCTGGTTTTATACACCGAAAAATGACTTGATGACTGTAGCCACTACGACAAGAAAAATGCAACTGCCAAACCAGGCCGCTGCGACTTTGCCGGTATCCTGATCTCCTGAATTCCATTTCTGGTAGACCTTAACAGCTCCGATCAAGCCGAGCAAAGCACCTACGGCATACATCAGGTTGGTGCCTGCATCAAAATAGCTGCGCACTTTGCTGTTGGCTTCATTAATACCCTGGATACCATCCTGCGCATAGGCATTGCAGTGAATGGCAAGTAGTGCCAAAGCAGCGCCTGCGGCAGCTATCCTTTTGCGGATAACATGATTTAACTTATTGCTACACCTTTTCATAAAACAGTTTCATTTAAACTTGAAAAAATTAAAAACGGGATGGCTTACCTGTTACGCTGCCCACCATTTTGCCATACTTGCCCTAACGCACCGGGCTGAACAGGAAGCACATCCCGTCATGGCTTGCTACACTGCTTCCTTCCACAACAGGTCCACTTCATCATCTTTTAGTGTAACAGCCCCATATTTTTGACACTCCGACACGATCAGTTCATTTACAGATGAACGTAAGGGAGAGTATCTTACAGAGGGATATTCTTTAAAGACCATAGCTATATATTGCTTGAACTCATCCGGGATCAGTTTCCGGCGTGAAGCATCTGCGATGACTGATTTCAGGCGCTCGATAAGATGTTCTACCTCCGTGAATTCATTGTCAGAGGTGTTTTCAAAACCTTCGCCATCTCTTTCCTGCTGTTCTTCCTTTGGTACATTATTACCATCACTCACAGCTGCAGGTGACATTCGGAATTTCAGCCTGCGTTTACCGGACAATAGCTCCTTTATATCCGAAGAGAAATACCGTACACCTATAACCAGGTAGTAAACGACCAATGCTACGGCAACTGCCATTATGTAGTCGGTCCAAGAGATGTTTTGTAACATAGCTTCTGTTTTTTGCGTTTTTACATTGATCAGCCTTTTCTTTGTTACCGGCTGCTTACGTTCGATTTCAAGAGCAAAAAAACAACGCTGGAGAGGCCATTTCAAGTCCAGTTTTATGTTGTGATGTGACTTGTAACCCCTGTACCCTCTGATTATCAATGGACTGAATAAGTATAAAAGCGGAAGATTTTTTTTAAATTTGTTGGTGTGACATACTGCTGATCTTAGCTATCATTCAAAAATGTACTTGTTATGAAAACAGTAAGTGTATTAGTGCTTTCCATCTTATTGCTGGGGGCTTGCAATAGAACGAGTTTGACAAAAGAGCAGGCCATACAGGTTATCCGAGAAGTAAAAAAATATCCCCACGTATTTGAACATGATGTAAATACGACTGATGCCGTAGCTGCCAGGTCATTGCTGGATGCAGGTCTGGAAGCTGACGGTATCGTCACGATAGATAAAACACAAAAGCTAAAGGATATCTGCAACCCAATCATACATTTTACCGATAAGGCAAAGCCTTTTCTGATCAGGGAAGACCCTAAATATAATTATACTCAGGTCGTAAAAATTGCCGATGTGGATTTAGGTGAAGTGACCGCAATCAGGATGTTGGAAGACAAAAAAAGTGCGACAGTAGAATATACAGTAGTGCATAAAAACATTACTCCTTTCGCGAAACTTATCAATAAAGATATGACCAGGCCGGATACATTAAGAGTGGAGTTGGCACTGTTTGACACCGGCTGGAAATTGGATAAATCGCGCTATTAATCTGTTCCTGGCTTAATATTCCTTGATCCGTTTAATGATTTGTTGCAGCATTTCTACAGCAACAGCCTTATCTTTTATTTCTGCTGAATAGGATTTGCTACGCATACTGTCATACGATATATTTTCCTGGTAAGGGGTGGATAAGTAGGGTGCAATTGTTTTAAACAGGTTGCTTAATGACTTTGTGGCGATTATTTTCGTCTCATCAGCAGCTCTCAGGATAAGTGCCATTTGGTCTACGGAAAGTACCGATCGTATTTTTTGTTTTACCTCGCCTTTTGCTGCCTGGTCGGTGACTTTGGCCTTTAAAGGATGAACTAAATAATGTATTTTCTTTTCCAGGTAGAACAATTCCTGGGAGAACCAGTTGTTAATTTGTTCATGCAGGTCCGCATCTTTTATATTAAAAATGATATTGGGCTTTCTGTGGCATTGTTTAAATGATTTTAAATCAAACAGTAATTGTTCCATTCGTTCGGGAAGCTGCTCTGAACGGTTAATATGCATCGCAATTCTTTGTGTAAGATTGAAAATATACGCCTTGCTATTAAAATTCATGGCAATCAGTATATGATCAAGGGCGGAATAAACAGAAGTGTCTTCGGTTGGCTGAAGCTCTTCCAATTCCCTGAAAAGCTCTTTCAGGTAAAATAACTGCCGGAAACTATGTAGCTGTTTATCTTCTGAAGAATTTAAGAGTAAATCTAAATCTCCTTTCATAATATCAAATGCCGGCTGGTAGACAGGGAGATTTTTATGCTTTTTTGATAACGATGAAAGTTTTTTGTTCAGTTCCTTTTTTACCAATAACAAATAGGTAGCCGGAACCCGCTCTTCAAGATCAAGATAGCTGATAAACCTGGTTTCAATCAATGCCAGTAGTTCATCGATAGTAGCAACAGTTTTGTCTAACAATTGGCGTAAGAGTTCATGGTCTGACAGGGAGGTACGATTTGCAATAGCTTGGTCAAGCAAAGCGATCAGGCTGGAATGATACTTTTTTATAGTACATCGTATCTGGACGTCATCGTCCAGGTTAAAAACTGTTGACTTGACAGTTGTTTCAATCTTCTCTTTTTCAATCGCTGCCTGTTCCAGAATTTTTGTCACTTCGTCTGTTGTAGCTTTGGCGATTGGGGATTTTCCCGGATTCAGGGTGACAGTAACCAAAGTATCCAGCCACTGCAAAATGTAACCTGTACACATAAGCCCTCTTTTGGTGTAATGATCTCTTATCATTACAAAATTAGAGAGACAAACAGGGCATACCTATACTTGATTTCTACTATTTCCCTACTGAATTGCCAGTATTTCAATGGCTTATATCAAACGGTCAGTAGATTGATCAGCTCTACCTTATTGGAAACGCCGGTCTTTTCAAATATATTCTGTACATGCTTGCTAACTGTATTTTCAGCAATAAATAGTTTGTTGGCGATCTGTTTATAAGACTTTCCTTTGGCAATTAATTGGACTATTTCGCTTTCCCTTGCGGTAAGCTGCAGTCGTCTACAGTTTTCGTCGAATTTTGACGTTATATAGCTGGTTCCTTCTAATTGGTTGGCATGGTTCAGGCTTGCAATAGTACGGCTTAAAATCGCTTTCTGCTGCCTTACAAGGGTGTCTATTACTGTTTCTATCTTATGGGATAGCTCCTCAATAGAAAATGGCTTGGAAAGGAAATCTATGGCGCCTAGCTTCAACCCCCGAAGCTTGTCCATCAACGCTGTTTTGGCAGTTACAAATATGATAGGAATATGGTTATACCTATCGTTTGCCGATAATATCTTCACGAAGGTAAATCCATCCATTTTATCCATCATAACATCAGAAAGGATCAGGTCTGGTAATGCTTCTGATTCCTGCAGCTTCTTCAGGGCTTCAGCACCATTCAAAGCATAAGATATATTATAGTTGACGTTCAGTCTTTTATAAAGAAAACTGATCATTGCCTTATTATCCTCTACGATAAGAATGGTCCTCTTATCTTTATGATAGGCAAGGTCAGACGGTATGATTTTATCCGGATCATATAGGCCTGTTTCAACCTTTGGTATGTAATTGGTAACAGGCCCTTTTGACAGGCAACCCTTTTTCAGCATCACAATAACGATAGTACCTTTTTTTAGGGCAGGATTACTGTCAATCTTAATGGTGCCATCCAATGATTGTATCACTTTGCGTACAATAGGTAGTCCTAGCCCCATGCCCTGCAGGTTACTTTTCTCCCGGTTAAGCTGGTAATAAGGATCAAATATTTTTTCGTGTACCATAGGGGGAATCCCAATACCTGTATCTTCTACTTCCAGCTTTATTTCACCTTCATTTTCAACCAGCCGCACAGTAATGTCTCCATTCGGATCAGTATATTTTATGGCATTCTCAATCAGATTATTGACAATCCGAGTTAACGCAGTTGGATCTGCCTCTATGTATATATCAGGTTGTATGTACGCTGTTAAAGAGATACTTTTTGTGTCACTGTACTTTTTGAATAGTGCTACAATATCTGACAGAATAGCGCTGAAATCCGACACCTGGTGATGATTGTATATTTCCATCCCTTTGGAGACCCGTTCCATGTCAAAGAAATTGACGATATCATTGTTCAGCTTTTCAATACTTCTTTTTATGAGTTTTAATTCCTCGTTTTCACCAAAGTGAGCAATATAATCATCAAGGCTATTATTGATAAGGGTCAACGGTGTTTTTGTTTCATGGGCAAGGTTGATAAACGCATTGGTACGTTGCTCATTGGCAAGCTCCAATTCTCGCGTGCGTTCTTTAACCTTAATAGTAAGCTCTTCATTGATACCTTGTAGTCTCTTCTCGGATTCCTGTAATTTGTTATACTCCAAGATGGATTGACGTACCGATCTCCTGATAAACAATACGGTCATTACAAGCATTCCTGAATTTGTAGTAATTGCTTCTACTACCTGGCTGCCATTATGAAAATGCAGCACTGGCCGTAACAATGTGTTGAGTTGGACTTCAAAGAAAGCAATAATAGGCAGCATGATAAAGAAGGTAACCGCTAAATACACTCCAAAAATCTCCTTCCGAAACTCAGGATCATCGGATTCTCGGTTCCTGGCTCTTATTGCTTTAGTTAGGGAGTACAAAAAGGATAAGGCATAAAGGAACGGTATTGTGACTGCCAGCCGGCGGCTGAGTTCAAGGTTGTCTGTTAAATAGTAAGGAACCAGAAAACAGATAAAGAAGGGCACAAGCAGGAAAAGCAAAGAACCTCCATAAGCGTAAAATTTAAGCTTGGCAAGGCCGTAGACTTTGTAAAAATAATACGGGAAATACATCCCCATAATAAAGGCAACTGCGAATGCAATTACATTCTGCACCTCGATATTTATAGGGATTTTCTTATCAGGAAGTAATCCGCTAATCAAGTTGTATTGTATCAACAGATACAGTAGTATCAGGTAATACAATCTATTCTTATCCGAACGACGTGATAAATAATGTATTGACTGATAGATAAAGAACACCAGTTCCAGAACGATGATCAGGAAGGTGATAACGTGTAGCTCTGTTCCAAAGACTAACATGACCGCCTCCTTATTTTTCGATATTCCTTTTCAGGAAATATAAAGTATGACCTAAATCCTTTTCTGCATAAATATTAAATCCAAATTTCTTGTACCAGGGTAGATTCTGTTCGTTGGAAGTTTCTAGGTAAACAGGCCTTCCCTTATCTGTACTATTAGCAATTACCGATTGTAGTAAATTACTGCCTGTACCTTTATGCTGGCCCTCTGCAGCAACACCTATAAACCACAGGCAACTCATCTTTTCTTTTCCTCTGACCTTTTTAAGTAGCGCTTCTCTGTCAAGGGTCTTTTTGATATTTCTGATGCCGATACACTTAAAAATAAGGTTGGCATTTAAGAGTACAGATCGAAGAGTTGGTCTTTTCTTGTCAGGATATATAACTAATGCACATGCTAGACTATCATCTGAAATAAATACCTCACCAAATAAAAGACACACATAAAAAGAATATTCCATCAACAACTGTATACGCTTTCTTCGCAGGTGATCTTGTATGATGACATGATTTACACTTGGATTCTTATCGAAGGATTGGCTAAGTATCTTCACCACCAACTGCCTGTCGCTTTTTGTAGCTCTTCTCATAGACTTGCATTTTTATAAGCTTTTATAGATTTATAGAATTGTTGTTATAACTTGTCATAGCAGTCATCTCATCCAACTGTGAGATGTATTGCATCTTCGGAACATCCAGTAGTATAATTGTTCCCCCATCTGGCACCGAATAAATGGTTAATGTTCCCCCTATAATATTGGCTCGCTGGTATAAATTTTCGATGCCTGAGCCTTTATTTACGGCATCCTTTTCGATTCCTTTGCCATTATCGGTTAGTCGCATCTGAAATTCCCTTGATCTGAACGTAAGTATTATAGACAAATGATCTGCTTCAGAGTATTTCAGTACATTGCGTATTGCTTCCTGCGCTATGCGAAATGCCATCAATCCAGCCTGATGGGGTAACATCCGACGCTCTCCTTCTATATCAAAAGTACAGCGAATACGCCCCGTCGCATTTAACCACGTGGCTGCCTCCTGTAAAGCCGGAATAAAGCCAATATTCTGAACATATTGTGGATTCAGATATTGAGATATATTCTGTGTGTCAAACAATAACCGGTCCATTCTTTCCCCAATGCCAGTGGCTAAAGGTTTATGCTGGTCCAAAGTGTGCTCTTCTAATATCCGCATTTCCAATCGCATCATGTGCAGTACCTGATTGATGTTATCATGTAATTCCATTGCAATAGAATGCATCGTATTCTCCTTCTCGTTAAGCAATTCCTGGAGTTGCTTCTTATTTTTGATACTTTCACGTTTCTTTATTTTCACGAATAACATGGCTATGAAGGATATAGTCATACATCCGAGAAAAGTAATAGCGATAACAAATGGCATGTACGGAGTGTCAAACATGTGTATTTCTTAATTTGGGATATAAATAGAATACAATTGCAAATGCACTATACACCACAAGACAATTTAGGATCAATAATATATGTAATAAACCGGTTGCTTTTTTATTAACCCCTTCATAATAGTCATAAGCGACCCAACTCCATAATGCGCCACACTGGTAAAACGCGAGAATAAAAGGTATCCAGTAATGAACCTTCCTTTGTAGTTTTATATTAACATCATCTAAAAGCATAAACCTATAAACAGAGTAGAAGGAAAGACAACATATGCCCATGCATTCCAGAAATAGGAAATTGGAACTTAATCTTTCAATAGGCTGAAGCCATAAGTTCAAAATTCCAAGAGCAATTCCTACTATTGCAAAAACCCAGCCCAGATAAAATCTCGTAAAGGTGCTAATAGAATAATTGAAATAGAGACATACTAATCCCCATTCTACAAAGCAAGAAATATTATAAACAGGATGATTGTTGCCATTTGTACAATATCGTGCAATCAATTCAGTTGCCAAGCTTAGAAAAATCAACAAAGCAATTATCCTTGTCGCCTTATCCAATTGTTTGAATCTGACTACTGCTAATAAAGTCAACAAAAGGAGTAAGATGAGATAGACATCATACATAATTACTGACAGCCTGGCTAAGTTATTCATCTACTGTAGCAGATTATTGGCTGCAGTACCAGACACTGGGCAAAAATCTGGACAAGGACCACAGTGATCAGGAACGGTGTTCCCAGGAGCAAATATGTAATTTCCGGCACTATCATATCCGGCGACAACAATGGTTAACGCGTCACTGCGATATCCTGCATATTTGCCAGCATTACCTTCATTGATATATTTCAAGGTATGCGCTAGCATAAGCTTGACATGGGCAATATTCCTGTTATTGTTCAGATAGGTTCGTAATTCTTTAGCATCAATAATAAGGGAATTTAAATTGGGAGCAGGTTTCGGCGTGGAATCGGATGCAATGCTAGTCAGGTAGCTCGAAATCATGATATTGGCAGTGTCTTTAGGAATAAAACCTGTGTAATCTGGCACTTCCCCGCAATTTTGATTGCTACATGCTGAGAACATAATGGCTGCCAATACAATTACTGCAATTTTGGTCGATGTCATAATCTGTGTTTTAATGGTTAATAAAATTATTTCCCGGGTAATACTCCCGTGTCAATAGGTGCGTATCCATATCGGACGGCATACATGGTAAGCCCGGCACGTGTTTTCACACCTAATTTTTCAAATAGTTTATTTCGATAACCTTCTACACTTTTGGAGGATGTTGCCATTTTATCCGCTATCTCCCCGTATGTAAGATCTTCAATACAATACCTTAGCAGTTGTTTTTCCTTTTCAGTTAGATTGGGTAATTCCATATGCCCATCCCTGATCGCCTTTATATCTTTTAGACAGAACTGCTCGTTACAGTAGATGTCAAATTCTGTAACATGACGAATAGCCTCTTTAACAGTATGTGGGTGGCTATTTTTAGATAAATATCCATTAGCTCCTGCTAAGATCATCTGGACCACATACGTTTCACGCAAATAACCTGTAAGTACTAAAAGCTTAATTTCCGGCCATAACTTTTTTAAATGCTCAACAGTCTGAAATCCATCCAGTACAGGCATCATGATGTCTATAAGGCATACATCGGGTTTAATTTTACTTTTCTCAATCGATGTAATTAGCTCCTTACCATCTGCAGCTTGAATGACTACCTCTATGTCACCATCATCCTCTATACGGGTAGAAACTGATTCTCTTACCAAAGCATGATCATCCGCTATTGCAATCCGTATCTTCTTGTTTTCTGTTTCATTGGCTTTCTGTTTCCCTCTCTCCATAATTTGAAACACTTCAGATTATAACAGGCAACAAAATTATAATGATTATCTAATAAAGATTGGGGGATAAATCCCTTGTTTATGAGTTTCTAAATGTTTAAGGATTTATCAAATAATAGACCACATATATTTCTGGCATACAAAATATCTGTTTAGGTAATTGATGATGGAGGTCTTATATATTTATGTGTATGTTAATATCAAGAGAGGGTATTAGTAAATGTGAACCTATGTAAAATTGAGGGATTAATCCCCCATATCTTTTGTAACAATTCCAAACCTTTGCAGTGGAACATTTACTATGCGTTGTATTACTAATCATTATTCATCCGTATCAATGATGGATAATTATGAAAACGATCTACACATATTGCGGATATCAGCATAAAACAATCCCCCGTTGCTACGAACAACAAGGGGATCTGAAAATGATGTTGCATTATGTTCATCCGCCCTGACAACGCCAATCAGAATGACACAGCAATCATATTTTCTTACATTAAAATCAAAATTATGAACAAAATATATACGCTGCTTACCGCCATGTTGATCGGTATCAGCACAAGTACATTTGCGACACAGGTGGATTGTAGCTATACATCCATAACCAGCAATATTACAACCAATACTACATTAAGTGCTGGTACATTGTATAGGATGGAAGGTTGTATCCACGTAACAAATGGTCACACATTGACAATTCCGGCAGGAACAACTGTTATGTTCGAGAAATCAGTTGATGCAGCGCTCATTATTGACAAGGGCGCTACATTAAACGTAAATGGAACATCCGGTTCACCGGTAATCTTTACTTGTGATCAAACGCCAACTACTAAAAATTATGGTGACTGGAGTGGCGTTATTATAGAGGGAAATGCTTCTAATAATGTAAGCGGGGGAAGCGTATCTGTTTCCGGTCGTACATGCTCTTCACTTTCTGGTGGTGGTTCAACTGACGCTGACAATTCCGGCAGCATAACTTACCTCCGTATAGAATACGCTAAGTATGGGATGACTCTCTTATCGGTTGGAAGTGGAACAACGATGAACAATATCCAAACAGCATTTATTGCAAATCATGCATTTGAATTCTACGGTGGCACAGTTAAGGCCAAGAATTTGATATCATATAATGCTAAAGGTAATGATTTCATTTTTGAGTATGGAAACAGAAGCTTATTGCAATTCGCACTCAGTATTAGATTGGATGTTTCCAATGCCCACTTGGCATCAGGTTCTAATGCTATCATGATAGCAAATGACGGTTCAGGCTCAACAAATACACCATTAACTCACCCTGTTATTAGCGACGCAACTTTCATTGGCCCTTTATACTGCGGTGCGGGTCCCATTAGCAGTGACTATAAAAATGCAGTGCTTTTTCAGTTAAATGCAAATGGAGGAGTATATAATAGTTTTCTGTCAGGTTGGCCAACTGGCATGCGTATGCAAGACCTTTCAACATTGAACAACGCTGATGTTAACTATACTTTGAACTTTGCTGAAAACAGTTTTAGCAGCAATACTACAGATTATAGTAATAACTCCACATGGCCAGCTAATTGCGCTACAGATCTAAATGATTGGGTGACAGATGGACAAGGCCCTTTCGCTTCTTGTGCACAACTAAACAATCAGTTGCCAAGTTATACGACAGGATATAGTTCGACCATCTGCACCACTTACACCAGTACTGTTGTACCAAGCTTTATTCTGTCAAACTCCACGGCACTGAATCAAGTAGACTATTCAGCTACTGACCTGCAGAATGCATTCTTTACAACCACTGGTACGCGATATCATGGCGGATTTAATAAATCAACTGATTGGACAACCGGATGGACTAATTGGGATCCTGCTAATTTCAATCCGTGCCCTCAAAACAAAATGAGCAGCACCACTGCAATAAATGGCCTAACTGTTGAGAATCTTGCCGGCTTGCAATTAGCGCCAAATCCAAGTAATGGTACAACCTATGCTCTATTTAATGCGGCTGCCGATGGTAATATTTCTATATCAATAGTGGATAATGCAGGTCGTGTACTTCGTACATCAGAGAGCATTATTACAAAAGGTGACCAGCATATATCTGTTGACACGAAAGGCCTTGCTGCCGGACTCTATATCATCCAGGTGCAATCAGCGAATAGTTCAATGCATGCACACCTATTGGTAGAATAACAATAAACTTATATCTATTAAAAAGCCCCGAAACCGGGGCTTTTTAATTATCTTATCAATGTTACATCACCTTTCTGAGTGAGTGTTCCACCAGAATGAGTAACCATGTGAATAGTGTAGAAGTATGTGCCTATTTCCGCATCTATTCCGTGAAATTTGCCATCCCAACCTTCAGCAGCGTTAGCTCCATATCCATACCAAACCATTTGCCCCCAGCGATTATAGATTTCAAAATCGTCAATGAATATACCCGAGCCAGCAGTACGTGGACGGAAACGATCATTTAGACCATCTCCATTAGGTGTAAAGGCTGATGGAAGAAATACTTCTGGGTTGACGAATAATGTTATCATCGCCGAATCTATACAGCCATAAGCGGATTGTCCGAATACAATGAAAGTATGTGTAGTATCTAAGTTTAATGTTTGTGTAAATGCACTTGGGTCAGAAAACATATTAGCAGGCTCCCATTCTGTTACTGTATATGCTTCGCTACTTGTAGTCTGGAGTGTTATCAGCTCACCAATATGCACATTGTCTTTATCAGAAGATAAATCAATAACAAATGTTTTAACCTGAACAATTCTTGTTACAGTGTCTGAACAACCCTCAATATTACTTGTCACAAACTGAACAGTATAGTTTTTAGCTTGCTTATAATAGTGCGTTGAACTCAGGCTGTCTGTTGTAGTCCCATCACCAAAATACCATTTCCATGCTGCTCCATCTGTACTTGCCGAAAATATAGCCCCATTTCCTTTGCATACGATACTGTCTATCGTAGCAAAAGCCGTCGGAGAAGGAATGCCCACTATCCGTACATGCAACGTCGTATCGCATCCACCAATTGAATGAACTTGGACGGTATAAAAACCCGTATCCAATCCTCTAATGCTATCAGATTTATAAGATACATGCTGTTGCAGAATATTGCCATTTGCATCGAACCATGTAAATGTAAATCTTGCTGTATCACCTGCTGCAGACTTTGCCCAGGCTATGCCTTGCCTCTGACTATTACAACTATAACTAGTTGAACTGATAATAGGTACATGGACAAAGTTTACGTTAAATATATCCAATTGATACTTGCAGTTGCTGTTTACGTATCCAACAGAATAAATGCCATTTGTATGAACTACAAACTTTTTTGCTGATGTATTATCCTGCCACATGTAGTTTTTGCCAAAAGTATCAAGTGCAGCAATGCTTATACTGTCAATAAAGCAGGCTGATACATTATTTATTGTTTTTACAGTATCCATGTTGTTCAATATCACTACATCATTTGGTAATCCCTTATAGAGCCAAGAGCCTAAAGGAAGAGCAACAG
Source organism: Bacteroidetes bacterium 46-16 (assembly GCA_001897835.1). Taxonomy (GTDB): domain Bacteria; phylum Bacteroidota; class Bacteroidia; order Chitinophagales; family Chitinophagaceae; genus MKUN01. The sequence goes on along the minus strand of MKUN01000038.1, from coordinate 19,595 downwards.
CATTAGGCACAAATCCGCAACTCGGACCTGCTGCATTAGGACTACTTATATTATGCATGTACACCGCTGCGCTCACTGCATTTTGGCTGGAAATGTAAATTTTCCCATCAACTGCCCTTTTTAGGTCTCCCAGGTCACGCGTCTGTGTTGCGGTGTCGGCATAGATCAGGATATTTGATGCTATAATAGCAGCAGTAGAACCAAGACTGACATTAAACTGCTTTAACCTTCCAGGATGAATAATACTTCCGATGCTATAAGATGACGTGGTGGCATACAGCTTTGTATTATCTTGTGAAAAACATGCGCCGTAATAGTACCCATCTGAACTGCTTGAATCTAACACTCGTGCATTAGATAAAATCCCTGTCCTATAATCAAAGTCATACAGTTCAAGTCCCCCAATGTTGACACCACCATAATTACAAGCAGCTGCCATTTTTGTGCCGTCTGGTGAGAATTTGATTACGCCATCTTGATACCACGTCAATGGCAATTTGCCAGCATTTGACACAACCGGAGTGAGCACAATTCCAGTGTCTCTGATTTCAAAACTTTTATATTGATTTGAAGTTTTAGAACGAGTTATAAGCCAAATATTATTACAACCTTTTACTAAAGTCATTTTCTCCGTAAACCCACCTCCCATATATACGCCTTTCATACCGGTTACAATATCGCCAGATCCGCTATTAAGACTCGTGTCTATCAATGAATAGAATAGTTGTCCGTTCGTGTTTAAGCTAAATAGATAATATCTACCGGGTTGCATAGGCGCATTGCATATAGCTGCTGCTTGTGTAGCGGCACCACCAGTATAAGGCATCAAGGGAGGGTAACCAACAGAAGTAGAAACCGGCAAAGAATAACCAGATACCCCGCCAGTAAGAGCGGGCATTAAATGATCGTATTTATCCCATACCCAAAGGCCGTTGGAATAAAAAAGCATCTGTCCTGTAGCGTTGCAAATCGCAGCACATCCTTCGTAGCCGGGGACTAGATTATCTGTGTATGATGCTGGACCTGCTACATTAAAATTTAATCCTGCGCCTTCACCGAATGCCCAAATGTTCTGCTCCGATTGGGCCCACGTTAAAATGCTGTTGATCAGCATTCCAGCTATAAATAATACTTTCTTCATAAATTGTGTTTAACGAAACAAAGTGCTGGGAGAACACTTGCTATCCTCCCAGCCCCGAGGCTATCGGTTCTTTGCTTTCACCATTTTCTGTATACTTATTAAACCACCTTTATCATCAATTATTCGCAGGAGATATATACCGTCAGGCAAACTGCTCAAGTCTATCTGTTTAGGTGCCTTGTAAATGTCGATCAACCTGCCATCAGTACCTGTTATGGCTATATTCACTATTTGCTTCGTGATAATGGAAATAGTACCAGTGGTCGGATTGGGATATACGCTTATCGGATTATTCGGGTTAACATTAGGAACACCTACTGTTGGATTATATATAGTTGAAGTGCCTGTACATCCATTGCTATCTACTACGGTTACTGTATAATCACCGGACTCTATGACCATTGTATAAGTTTGGCTAATCGCTCCTGTAATTAGGGTGCCGTTACGGTTCCATTGGTAAGATGTGTAAGTACCTGTACTCAATGTCATGCCGCTTGCGGTAATCACAGGAACTGGAGTGGGATGCACAATAATAGTATCTGCCCCAGATGTGTCAACACAGCCACTTGTCGAGGTGACAATCACTGAATATTGATTGCCCGTATGCACAGTATAACTATTGCTATGTGCTCCAACGATTGCTACACCTCCCTGTAACCATTGATAGACTGTGCCTGTACTGGAGGTAAGTGTAATACTATCGCCATTACAAATACTGGATGTACCTACAGGTGTGATAGTAGGTAATGGGCTTACTGAAATTACCTTAGCTAATTGTGTGCTCGTACCGCAGGCAAAATTCGCTGCTACTTTAACAGTGTCTGTATGGTTACCTGCAATTAAGTGGATTGTATCTGTAGTACTCGTGCCAGTAAAGCCAGTTGGCAATGTCCATGTATACGAAAGAGCACCCACAACGGGGTGGGTATAGTAAGTGTAAGCCGCACCTCTGCAAACAGTATCGCTACCTACAAGCGAATCAGGTTGCGTTAGAATGCAATCATTGAACATAACTAAGTACCCGTCGGCAGTTCCTCCTGCGTTTGATGTTTGATAACAGCCTAAAGTTGTTAGAAGTCCATAACTTGCTGATCCGCCGCCTAAAAATATCCTCGAAAGAGGGCTACAGTAAACACCATGTCCATAGTCTGCTGCTTCTGCTCCAAAATAGGTAGCCCACATCCTATTTCCTGCTGTATCAAATTTTACTACAAGAGCATCAGTACTGCCTCCAATAGTATCTTGGAAAGTCCCGACCGTTGCTAGTCCCATGCTCGGTGTCACGCCAGCCAAATAAACGTATCCTAATGCGCTATAACTAAGCGCATAGCCGATATCATTTCCCGCCCCACCATAATAAGTGCCCCATTTTAATGAACCACTACTGTTAAATTTCACTAAAAACATGTCGCCCGCCGCACCTGCGAATGTATCTTGAACTGCTCCTGGAGTAGCTATACCAAATGTGCTTGCGGTATTCCCAGTCATATATATGCTTCCAATATTGTCACATGTGATCGCACCACCGGCATCAGTGCCTGGACCACCGTAATATGTTCCCCATATTATAGCTCCTGTGCTATCAAACTTGGCAATGAAAGCATCTTGTGTCCCACTTAATGCCACTTGAGAACCCCCTGTTGTTGCTATGCCTGACGTACTTTTTGTCACGCCGCAAAGAAATACATTTTTGCTGCTGTCACAGCTTACGCCAGCACCGTTGTCAATATTTGAGCCACCATAATAAGTTGCCCATTTTAAAGTTCCTGCACTATTAAATTTAGCTAAAAAGCCATCTTGACTACCTGCTTGAGAAATTTGGTATGCTCCTATTGTGGCAATGCTTGATGTACTTTGTGTGTAACCAGTAATATATACATTGTTATCCTTGTCACAGTTTATACCATAACATTGTTCAGCAGCACTTCCTCCAAAATACGTTGACCATTGTAAAGCTCCCGAACTATCAAATTTTACCAAAATCGCATCAGTTCCACCATTATTGATAGTTTGATGTGCACCTACAGTAGTTATCATATCTGTGCTGTTGGTATATCCAGACAGATAAACATTTCCGATTTGGTCACATCTAATACCATAAATATTTTCTGATAAAGTTCCTCCAAAATAGGTAGCCCATTGCCTAACCCCGGAGCTATTAAATTTAACCAGAAAGGCATCGGTGCCTCCAGTCACAGTATCTTGATAACTGCCAACCGTAGCAAGCCCATTAGTAGTTGTAACTCCGCTAAGATAACCATCGCCATAATTGTCTCCAGTTACACAGCCCTGCCTCATTGTTTCTGTCCCACTACCACCATAATATGTACTCCAACTCAGCGTAGGATCAATTATCAGCGTTCCTGTATAATCACCAGTGGAGAAACTAACTATGTTATCCTTCAGGGTAAAAGATGAGGCTACTTTTTTCCCGTTTGTTTGCTGGTAGCTTACCGGTATGGCTTCAGTGATGCTGCCGGATGGGGTGGTGGCAGTAAGCCCACCCGATTTATCCAGGCTTAGATTGGTTGCGCCATCATATCGCAATTGTATATCGCTCACCTTGCCGCCAGGACGCACTACAAAGTCATACTCTACTTTGTTATCTTTTACATACAATACCCAATCTATGTTGGGGTACACGTTCTCGTAAGTGATCTTCTGATAAGCATAGGCCGTAGCGCCTCGTTCGCCAAATTGAGGAGTGTAGTACCGCTCATAGAAAGCTTGCTTTTGCTCTGCTACCACCTTTGTATGTGGATCTGCGCCTACGAGAGTTACGTCCATACGATACAAGGCTATGCGCTGCTTATCTTCATCAAACTGAGCGACGGGGGACGCCCACTGGTAATGGAGTTGTCCCCCGCCGATAAACATACTCAGCCCACTACCCCCTAAACGGTAGTTGATATCATGACGGCTGTTGCCGTACTGATCTACGACCTGTCCTTTGTTCTCAATAAAGTTGAGTGTATTGCCCGCCACACCGGGCGAGGAAATGTTTTTGGCTTGCGCCATTGTGCTCCCGAGCAGGAGCGGGAAAAGTAGACATTGTGCCTTCATTGCTTTTTACATATTTAAAGGGTGAAACAATACTTGTTGCAAGTGTGCAACCCTTGAATACGTTTTTGAAGGCCGGAATCGATAAGAATGAGTGACGTGCTATAAAGTTAAAAGAGCGCGGAACTCATTCTTACCGCCGTAGAGGCCCTAGGAGGCCCGAAGAACGAATAAGAAGAGCCCGCGCCTTTTAACGCGGGCATCCTGCTTATCGTCTCGTTCTTCATGAAATTTCCTAGGTTTCTACGACGAGATCCAAAGCGAATGCTTCAACAACTTTTGAAGAGTCGCAAATTTAGTTAATCATTACTTCATATCTTTCAAATGCATTCCAAATTTAAACTTATAATCCCAAATTGTCAAATTTGACAATTTTATTCGACTATATCTACGCACTTTCAATGCTGTGAAAGGGCGCGATCAGCAATATCTTAAAGCCTTTGGCAAGCATCTTGATGAGCTAATAAAAGCCAAGGGCATGACACCTGAAGAAGTGGCAGCTATCGGTAATCTTGAAACTAAACAGATATACCGAGTCAAGAATGGCGAGCATAGTCCAACTTTGGCAACTATTATATCTATTGCCGAAGGATTGCATGTGCATCCAAAAGAACTGTTCGACTTTAACTTTGAAGCCTTTAAATAGCCATTCATTTCACTTTTATTAGCTCAATCTTAAACTATAAGCCGAAGAACTGGCAAGTCCTTAGCCCGTTACCAGTTACGTAAGCCAAGGCAGTCTCCAGCAATGACAGAATACATGCGCCAATACCAAGCACAATTTACGAAATTATTTTGATGTTACGCTACACCGTAACAAAATATTTTAGAAAAGAATGTTCTTTTCCACATGGAAAAGGATAAACATATAGGCAAAGAGCAGCTTTTAGGGCAGCTTAAAGTCGGTTTGGCCTTCAAGAAATTGATGGAAGAGAACGAGAGGTTGAAGACAGAAGGGAGAGGCAAACCTACTTTGATTACATCTTTAGGGCAATTATCAAGTGCCGCAGATTTGCGAAAAGCAACTTTGTCAGATCTGTTTACCGGCAACTCAAATCCTAAAATCAGCACGATAAATGTTGTCCTATCCGCTCTTGGAAAGACGTTCACAGACTTTGCTCGTTATATGGATGCTATTACAGAGAGCGAAGCTTGGAATTATCATAAAGAACTTGAAAAGGCAAGAACCGTTCGCAACAGAAGAGGAAAGAAACCATAGAAATATGAAGTCGAACTCCTGCTTTGTCTATGCCATGGAATAGTTAACTAATTTTACACGCCAACAGGATTGTTGGCTTTTATTTTAAAACTATTTTGTATGTCAAGAGAGCATGATTTGAAAGTGGAAGTATTAGATTCCTTGAAACAAAGTATGCCAGGCTGCTTCGGTTCAGAGGACGGTATTTTCGCAGGGCATCCTGCGGATGAGAAAAGGGCAAAGGAGCTTCGAAGGATAGCCACAGATAAGGGTATCTCATTAAATGAAGTGTTGCAGATTGCCCAGGAATACATGCAACGAAAGAACTACATAAAAGAGCATATTGAAGAACAAATGACCGAAATCAGAAAGTTCTTCTCCAAGAAATTACAATAGCCTCACCAATGCCCGAACTTCAATATTTTAAAAGACGCCGCTCAAGCTCTAACATTGGAAATGAAGAAATGGACAAGTTCTTCAAAGTGCTGGTCGATGCTTATTCTGAAGAATGGTTATGCAAAAAGGACGGGCATCCGATACAGGAATTGTGGGAACGCAGTGATGAGTTGTCAACCGCAGAACTATATACGCTTGCATCCAGTATAAAAACTATGTCTGCAATTGATAGCGCATGGACAAAGGATCAAGTGGATAAGAGCAAATCAAACGATAAAAAAATAGTCAAGGCGCCATCTTTGAGATAATAGGATTGGCTTTATTCCATAATGATGAATCAAAAGTTATACCGGCCAAACGGGACCAGGCAGGTTATGACGGCACCATACTGCTTAAAGAAGGTGGAAGTTTGAGAACATCAATAAAGAACTATGGAATGTCCGTGCATGAGACACGATTTGAGCAACAGGCAACAGATATTGAAGTTTATATTAAGCAGCTAATAGTTGAAATCGATTGTCCACCACTCCATATTGTCATTGATAGTCCTGTAAAATATCCTGATCAAAAAAATTGGAATAAACTGAAAGATAATCTCGGAAATATTTTTGAGAGAAAAGCAGGATTTACCTACCTGGCAAACCGTAAAGACGAATCGAAAGGATTTGAGGAAGGTAATACAAATCTGGATTGGACGGTTATACTTCACCCATTTGAACAGAATATAGATCAATACCATCCTGCCTTCAAATCTTATACGCTGATTATATCGGGCCTGTATCATAAGAATGAACATGAAAATCTCTTCAGTAAAATCGATGATGCTTGTGTGAACCTGACAAAGCATGCGCTAATGAAGGTTTAGGGCTAGCTAATGCAATCCTGATACATCTGCCGCCGACGGCATCCGTTAACAAGTGTTGTGAATGGCTGCAGGATTATTTTAAGCTCTACCCTAATAAGAGTGTTTCTGCCGTTATCTTTTATCAGCCAAGTGTAGCAACCGACATGGAAACTAACCATAGCTTTTTAAATCATTATTTTAATATCGTGATGCGCAATGATCGGGTTGCTGCATTCATTCCAGAAGGGTTGCATCTTTCGTGTACGATACCAATAGGTAAATTGTCAACAGAGCCAGTATCACTACAATTAGTAGCAGAATTCCCTGATGGCAAAAAGGAATTGAGAACCATTGATGACCGTTATTTTTATCAGAGTGGTAATCACTACATAAAAATGAAACCGGACGGCAAAGGTGGTTTCTATGGAAATATCGAACAGTTAGGGAACGGAATATTCTCTCATGTAGTAATAGAGCTTCCAGGGCAAGCAGAAAAAGCAGCAATAGGAGGTAAATTCCCACCAAAAGATGTGTTGTTGATACTATAAATACTTATTGACGAGGCTGTAAATGAGTGATGACATAGTGTTAACGCACAACAATATTCAGCGCCCTTTAATCATCTGCTTTAACCCTTTAATAAGACTAGACTTGATAAGGTTCTTTATGAGTCTGTATATGAGAATGACCGGTATGATTATGACGGCAAACCCTATGATTGTAGCGAGGATATCTTTGCCCTTGAAGATATCGATCGTGAACCAAATTATTAATGCCAATATTGCAACCTGGGTTAACCGCCATAAAATATTCACCAGAAAATTAGCCTTCAGGTATTCATTGAAGTAATAGTTATTGCTCTTGACAATATCTTTTATTGAGTTCACACTGGTAGTGTTCGCTATATTATAGTTGATGATCTTATAAACACGTTTGCCATTATTTTCAATCCAAACAGAAACGGATTGCCCGTCGCGAAAAGCACTGGCATTGTTTATAAGCCGGACGGAGACTTCCTTGCCGTCATCCTCTACAACAGAAAATTCGGTAATGTACTTGTGTCTGGTCTCTGACTTAACGGGCTTAATCTTACCCTGCACTCTTTCTGTAAATTGATTGGTATATATCCTGCCCCCACCGCCCTGTATATTGGTTGTGGTTTCCAGGAACTTATTGTAACCCTGAACGGTACCATCGTAAATAACAAAGATGAGCTCTACGCCCTTATATGCTACTATTTGTTCTCTCACTTCATAATAGATTCAACAGGCAAACAATAGGATATACTAAATATAGTAAAAAGATATTAAAAGATACTTGTCATGTACACATGGAGAACTGGCAGGCAACAAAAAAGCTGGCCAGACAACGGGCCAGCCCCTATAAACCCTATCACCATGAAAATATTTAGACCATTAAGGTTTCTAACCTACGGCACTTTGTATAGTTCCTTAGAACATACACGATCATAGCATCAGGATATTCTGCCTCTATTGTATCTTCAAGCTGTTGGATGTACCTACCAGTCATTTCCGGCAGCTCATCCGCAAAGAATTTTTCAAAGTCTGTATAACTATCTGCCCAGATAGCTTTTTTCATTTTTTGAAAAATAACATGAGCTACAAACGCGTTTCCATAACGGTATATGCTTCTTTGGCGTCCTTCTGCTTCCCAGGCCATATCGTCCATTTGCTCAGAGATAAACCTGTATATCCTTACTGCTTTTATTATTTTTTGTGCTGAGGTATTTTGATTAAACAGGTCTGTATATGGTTCTTTGGTAACGTCTTCCCAAAGCCTGCCGGACTCCTTTTTAATCATAGTCGAATAGTCCACGTTTTTGAAAAGACAAGCAAGGCTGTAGGCTACTTCTTCCAGCATGTAATTATGATCATCAGCTATCACTTTTTCATCTGTCCGCTTATAGTGATAATCGATATTTTCCAGCTTTAGCTCTATTTTCAACCGCGCCTGTTCCGTATCCAGCGATACGAAGTCTTTCTTTTCTACTTTATTCTGAGTATTCGTAGCAATGGTAATTCGCTGTCCGAACCCTTCCGGGCTGTCCTCCAGGGATATGAATTTCACGAGCACTTTTACTTTGCTCAATTCATCAGGATTGGTAGTGTTTAGGGAGCCTATAGAGCCAAGTGTCTGTGCGCCGTTTACAACGGCTATGCCTGTACAGTGAAACGCTCCAATGGCTTTGTCTGCACCACCTATTGGTTTCTTCCTGATGCTTTCGCAGAGTATTGTTATACCATTGTTGAAATAAATAAAGTTTTCCGGTTCAGATTTGATCGTTTTTATTATTTCATCATTAACGGATGATATACCCAGAAAGCTACGGATGTTTTCTGTAAATAACCGTCTGCCATATTTGTCCCAAAGGCCACCCAGTTCAGTTCCTGTGATTTGCCCATAGTAAGATTTGTATGGGTCTTCAATATGCCCCCAGCTCGAAAGCATAATATCTTCATTGATAGGTGTATTCCCTACACCTGTTTCAAGGCCTTTATAAACCTTGTCGATATTAAAATTGGTGAAAAATAATATCTCTTCCGGGTCATTTTGCTCATTAAGCAGGTCGTCAATTGATGCTTTATTATGTGAAGAAAGTTCCTTCCCTGTATAGGCAAACAGAATCTGAATTTTCACGTTGGGATCATCCAGCGCCTCCAGTATATCATCCTGTAGCTTATTAACTTTCTCGTTAAATCTTGCGAAATCTCCGTCTATCAATTTCTTTACACCTTTTGCATACTTTTCAACGTCGCCATTATCTATGCCGCCGGTGCCACTCTCAATAAATTTGGATTGGATCAGCCAAAGATTTTTGGATTGTCTGTCAAAATATATTGCATCAATACCGTTATCATCATATCCGTCCGTAACTGCTTTACCGGCTTCATCAGCGTTAATACCGGCCTCAACCGTTAAACTGTATGCCGCAAGAGCTCTGGACAGAAAGTTTTTCTGCTGCTCCTCGGCTGTTTTTTTCTCAATATCTGTCAGGTCTATTTTACCCTTGAATGTTTTTTCAAGGTAGTTTTTTATTCTGTTTACTGTAATCTTACTCATAAACTATGTTTCTTTAACTTTTATAATGGTTTGTAGTTACTCAAATGCTACTTCCATGCTTTCCTGCTCTCTTCGGCTGATGCCTATCTCATCAGCAATTGTCCTCCAACCATTTGCCGCCTTTCTTACTTGTTCAATGATTTCTTCAGCTTCAGCCTGCTGCAACCGGAAATATTGTATTACTGATAAGGCAAGATCCACGTCAAGTGAATTGTCATCTAGTGAAATGTTCAGTGTCAATCCGGTTCCTTCCGGAAACGGGTTCACATCATAGATAGGCGATAATATCCATCCCGATGGAGAAAGCAAAAAACCGTGATTGCGTAAATGGTCATCGGTATTTTTTATACAGATGTTCAGCACTATCCTCCGCCACAACTCTTTCAAGTCCTCGGTAACATTGCCGCCCTGCTGTGTTATAAATTCCGCAAGTTCTATATAGCTTACGCCATCCTTATAATCTGTTCCGTCATTATAACCAAGCAACGTCATAGCAGATGCAAAGTGCAACCTTTCATCTTTATTCCTGTCAAAACGCTGGTTCAGAAATGTATGGTGCTTGCTTGAAAACTGCCTGATCATAGCCGGTGCTACTTTTACACCTGCATTACTGGCTATTCGCCAGACTACCATTTCCCATGCACCAATATTTCTGTTATCACTGCCACTCGGGAATTTTGCGATCCATAGATTTCCTTTAGGATCTTTAACGCTTGCTTTTGGCCGTGCACCGCCTAATGAAGAACCCGGTGCCATAAGCATGTTCAACCATTTCAACTCTTCGTCGTTATCATCGAAATCTTCTTTTTCCAACTGCAGACTGGCATATTCCAGTTCTCGTAATGAGGTCCATGGAGGCGATGCCAGTTCTTTTTCCGCGCTCAGAAATTCAGCCTCCGGATCTGCCTTAAACCTTAGTCCACCCATTCGGTGCTCATCATATACACCCAACAAGTAATCGGATTCAAATAAGGTCGCGGGTTTATTGCCTTTTTTCCTGGCAAGAATAGATTCGCGGCGCCGCATAAGCACTCGTCCCCATCGGTCCGGGGATGAATCAAGGAACAATCCAAAGTTAGGCTTCTCTTCGTTGTTGTATTGTTGTCCCCGAAATAACTGTAGATTAGGATCCAAACTCAACGGCTGCTTTGATTGCAGCCAAAGTTCTGTATATTCAAATGAGAAGATTTCCTTACCGCGTAAGTACTCCGCACTTAATGTTCCCATCAGGACCGGCTTGTCCTTCAGGCCTTCCCAATCAGCATATACGTATATTATTTTATTAGCTACCGCCATTAGTTTTTATTTCTTTTTGGTGCCCGCTCTTTGGTGATCAATCCAGCGTCCTGTAGCTTACGTCCAAATTCATCGTCTGCTGCCAGCTTTAAAAAGTCTTTTTCCAACCCCATTGCAAATAAAACCTGAAAATAAGCGCCCATGGCAACAGAAGGAACACCTTTCTCTATTTGCCAGAGAGTCTTTCTGCTAATCCCCGCACGTTCTGCTATCTGCTCAGTACCCAGTTTACGCCGTAAACGGGCTAATTTTAAGTTCTCACCTAAAGTTGCAAGTATTTTTTGCCCTTTAGGCATTATGACGATCTGCTCTTTCATAATGTTTCATATAATATGCAAAGTTAGCTATTTTGTGTATTATATGAAACATTAAACGCATTTTCTATTGAAATGCCCCAAATCACAAATACTTACAATGTTTTTAAATTATACCTCTCTGGCTAAATAATAACGTTCCTTATAATACCCAATTTAATCGATTTTGTTCTTTTTAAGAAACATTATTAAAGAAGAAAGGCTATTACCCGTAATTTTGCAGCCAATTTATTGATTATATGGACGTAACAGAAATAGTACATTTTATAAAACTCACTAATCCCAATATTGACTTTGACTTGGTCTGTACCTTTTATTACGATGAAACAAACAATGTCAAAAAATTTCACCTTAAAGCCGGTGATTTCAATACCGTTTTCCATTCTGATTTTATCCTGGGTGGTCTTGCATACTTTGGTGAACGGCCTGACATAAACGATATTTTTAGCGGGCTGGACTTACAACCTAACGTAACTGAGGTTAAGCTAAAACATATAGCCACGAATGGCTTTGAAGACTGCCTGCGCTCAACAAAGCTGACTACCTTCTTAAATTATTTATTGAGGAGTGCGCTTTACCTGCATTATTCCAGTTTGAACCTGCTATATTACTCATTGGTAGATATTGTAGACTCGGCCATACACTACTCCAAGCCCGCCATGCAGCTCGGTATGCAATTCAGCGCCATGCTGAAAACAAACCTCTACATTATATGTCAAAGAGAGATAGACATTGTTACAGACCTATTTTTCCGGTACAAGTATCCGAACATTGAAGAAAAGGATGTTCCGGGCTTCATTGATGAATTGGTAGCGCTGATTGAAAAATATGAAGATGAGGAGGAGCTTCATGTTGGTCTGGTATCATTGAGGCAAATACTGCAACAGGCACGTAAAGCTAATTCACTTCCTTTTATCATGGATGAAACAGATCACATGCTGATCAGTGGATTTACCGCATTTTATATGAGGCCGGTATACACCTTTGCCCGGTCAACACATTATTTTGATGCGGAGGCTGATATTCAAAATGAATTTGCCAACGACGACATTATTTTAAATGGACAGGTATTGCACAATTACCATTTCCTGGATTCAAAAGCTGATAGGCTGACTCAGGCATCAGATGTAATAGTAGGATTGATCGGCAAGTTTTCAAAGTTCATAAATACGCACACTATCGAAGAACTGGAACAGCTGATCGGGGGCATGAATGCGCAACAGCAAACCAACCTGGACTTATACCTTGACCTGGTGCTGAAATCTGAACGGGTTAATCCGGGCTTCTTTCATAGCACTACCAGCTTTACGGATAAATCAAAAGAGCAGTTTCTTTTTTTCTTGCGTGGTAAAAGTTTATAAAACTCATGGATTTGATTTCACTGGAAGATCACGTAAACGAAATATATAACGAAACAGCAAAGCGGGTAGCCAAGGTCACGCCGCAGCTTTTTACGTTCAAGGATATAGCTGCAGATACTATACAGCCGCATGGCAGTTCCGTGCTATTCAAAGCTAACAATACGCACTATATGCTTACTGCAAGGCACTGTGTGCACCAGGGGGACAGCCTGGTAAAGTTTGGTGTCTTGGATGCCGGGGGTCACTTGCGGCTGTTATCCGGGGATGTATTTTCCAGTAAGGGAATTTATGACGAGATAGACCTGGCCCTTATCAAATTACAGCCTCAATCTGTAGCAATACTTTCTGAATGCTACAAATTCCTGGATGTACAGAAGCTGCGCCCTACGATAAACATTCCGGACAAAACAGACTATTTGATTGTTGGGCACCCTCTTTCACGGACCAGTATAGACAATAAAAAAAGAAAGCTAAAGTATGAGCCTTTGGTTTATATATCTAAATCTGTTCCGGCGGAGGTATATCAATCCTCGTATTTCAAACAGGCCAAAACGTTTGAAAAATTTCAGTTCGACAGGAGCAATACTATCCTGCTCAACTTTAATAAAAGGAAGAGTAGAATTGTAGCTGCGGATGATATGACAATGAGTCCGGACCCGCAAGGAATAAGCGGCTGCGGTATCTGGTATATTCAATCCTATGAAATTGCTGACCCTGCAGAAGCGGACTTTTACCTGATGGGTATAATCATAGAGCATGATGCAGATAAACGATTACTTATTGGTACACGCTCTGAAGTAATAGCAAGCCTGTTGCAGGCGTCAATTTTGAAAAAAGTATAATAGATGCGTTCTATGACCGAAATTAATATTTTTACAAGCTAAACAATACTCACACAATAAACACGCTTAATTATGAACAAAGCAGAATTGATTGACCAAATAGCAAAAAATGCCGGTCTGACTAAATCCCAGGCTAATGATGCACTCGATTCCTTCACTGATTCAGTAGTGGCTGCACTAAAAAAAGGTGATAAGGTAACACTTGTCGGTTTTGGCACCTTCTCAGTAACCGAGCGTTCTGCACGCAATGGCCGTAATCCGCAGACAGGCGAAACCATTAAGATCAAAGCTCGCAAAACACCTAAATTCAAAGCGGGCTCAGAATTCTCCGCAAAGATTGCTGGTGCCAAAACTGCTAAAAAATAAAGCTGTAATATCCTACAAGCCACTTAAGCAACTAATCACAGGACTTGTAGGATGATTCATGGACAAGGAAACATTGTTATCTTTGTCCGATATAGAAATAACTTAAAGCGTTTTTGCTTTGAGTCCCTGTACTGAAACTTAGGAACTTTCAAAAGAACAACGGGACCAAGTGAGGACGCTCACGCCAAAGGCGTGGGCGCTTGCTTACTCGTTGTTGGGCTTCCTAAGGCCTCAGTACGGTGTAGGTGGAGACCCACGCTCTTTTTTTGCGCCGGTGTCCACAGAAACAAACCTGAGTATATGGACATCGAAAACAATCATTATCCAGAACTTCTTCGCGCAGCTTATGAATTGCTTGCCTATGACACATCATAGGGCCTTTGTCCATTTTTATGTAAAACAGAGTACAGCAAGTTGATCCAAAGAAGGTAAACACCCATGAAAACTAAATTGATCGCATTATAAAGCCGTAGCTTAAACTCAATGAAATGGTTTTAGAGGTATCGGGAAATAAAATTATGCGGGTGCTTCGAGAAAGCAAAGGCTATACGCAGGAATATGTAGGCGACTGTCTGGGTATTGAACAAAATACCTACTCAAAGCTGGAGTCCGGGCAAATACGGCTCACTATTGACCGAGTTAAGAAGTTGGCAGAGCTATACGGCGTAGACAGTGAATATTTCCTGTCTGACGAGCTGCGGATCACTAACAACGATCACCGAAAAGGCAAGAATCATCCCGAAGTGAGCACAACAGCGTTACACGCTTTGTATGATAGGATAGTGGCTGATAAAGACGAGCAAATAAGATTATTAAGGGATGATTTAAAGGCAACAAAACAGCAATTATTCGATTTAATTGCTAAGGTGACGGACAAACTATGAAGCAATCACGTAAAAAGGCAAACAGGTAAATAATACACCAAACGCTTAAAACCGAGAACACGCTACTATAATATTTTTTTGCAAAAAAGTAAGGGGTTTTTCCCCTTGATTTAGTTATTGAATATTTTGATATTGGCAAGTTAAAAGCTCAACAAATGAAGAATAGGTAATCAGGCTACTTTTAAAAAGACACTACAGTTATTTAGTTAGCCCCAAACTAAGAGCGGTAGTTATTTATTCTTTCTATTCTTCTCTTCCTGTGACCCTTGTTAGTTAATAATACAGATTAACACGAATCACTTTGTAAAATATGAAAAAAGAAGAAGACCGGAAACTGCTGCCCATTGAAAAATATAGCCATTTTAAGGGCATTTATTTAACCACAACACAAGAATATTACCTGTGTGATTTCTACGAAATAACGCATGTTGACAGTCCATCATTTTATAGAGTTTCTGCAGACTTGCGTGGCAATAATAAAATAGTAGAGGTAATAAAAATTGGTAACGACTGGAACATTACACCTTCGGTACTTCCTTATGAATTGGAACTTGAGATCATCAAAATCGTAGAGGAAGTATGCATTCCAAAATCAAAAAAACCTGACAAGTAATTGTCGATTCTCCTATGACAAACGAAATAAAAAGCAATGCTGATCTGAAAATAATAGTACCCATCATTATTGTAATTACCTTACTACTTTGCGCAGCCATTTTTATCGTTAACTATCTCGGAGACCGTGCAGACATGTTTATAGTTTCATCTGGTTTTACGGGAAAAATAACGGTCATTTACGGTCAGGCTGATGGTATAGCTGAAAAAAACGATGGCGAACATCGGATATTTGATATTCCCCAATCTGGTATCTTAAGCACACAAAGCATTTATAAGGATGTATGGAATAGTTATTATTATCGCATGCCCGATGGCAAACTCATTCCACTGGCTCAGGGAAATCCGCACGGTATGAGGGGGATGCCTACAGGTGTTTATAGTGATGTCGATACCGTTTTTGTTGCAGATGTAAACACCATGAAAGTAGACATTAATGGTAAACAGATTTACGTGACAACATATAAGGTTGAAAAAAGTGGCTATAAATAGAGTGATTATCCAAAGGTTGTCACGTAGGCATCTTATAGGTATTTGCTGAATGCTGCATAATTCACGTGTATATAGTCAAGAAGTGTTTTTTGCATCCATTCGGTGAAATAAAACCCCTTGCTGATAATTTCTTCAATCCCTTTTTTCCATTCAGTAGGGTTGCTGCTTTTTATCAAATACCCGGTACAGCCGTTGCCTAACATTGCTAAAAGACAATGGGTGGTCATGTTCGTAGTCATTGCTGCCAATTTTACCGATGGGAATCGCTGACGCATATGTTTTGCCAGCGCGTCTCCTTTCATGCCCGGCATGGTGTAATCCAACAGACAGATTTGGGGCAATTCTGCAGCTGCGGCTAATTGTTGTAACATATCAGCACCATGCCGAGCCTCAAGGATGACATCAAATCCTAATTCCCTTAAATAGTCTATAATAGCCGACCTCATTTCCTTATGATCGTCTACAATAGCCACGGTAATCTTATTTGATTCCATCAAGATTTCTTTAAATAATCCATAAGAGAGTTGCATCAATGATATGTGGCCTCATTGCTAGGCAAAAGCGAAGGAAACTGATAATTGCTATAAGGCAAAGCACTTTTAGCGGTAATCTAGTAGAACTAGTGATATTTACTCCTTTCTGTAATGGAACAATTATAAAGCGATCCACGGCAGATATCTTATCTACAATTGAGGAATGAGCTAAGAAGTAAAAAAAGTATCTTTTAGTGCAAAATTACTTTTAGGGAAGTCCACCTATGCGGATAAGTTGTAACAAAGACTGCTCCATCCATTCCGTATAATAATGGCCTTTGTTCAGCAACGCAACAATTCCCCTATGCCATTCTAAAGGATTGCTACTTTTAATAAAAAAGCTATCACAGCCATTTTTGATCATTTTGATAAGGCATGTTGTATCCATATTGCCGGTCATCGCAGCCAACTTAATAGATGGATATGCTTCACGTAGCTTGGCAGCCAGTTCATCACCCATCATGCGGGGCATGCTGTAGTCAATCAGGCATACATCCGGCCTGTCAGTTGCTATTGCTAACTTTTTTAGGAGCTCCTCGCCACTCTCTGCATCAATGGAAACCTCCAAATCCATTTCAGCTAAGTAACCGGCAATAGTTTTGCGGATGCCTGCATGATCGTCAACAAGTGCTATTTTGATTTTCTTGTATTCTTCCATTTGTTGATGGCTAATTATCAATGGGAATAAATAAAACTTTCCAATTGTTCTCACAGTGGGCAGAAAGGCTTATTTAACATATTTCAACACGCCTAAACAATCGCCGGAAGTAATTTCCTGTTGAAATATTCATTCGGAAGATCAATCGTAAAGTCATTGACAAGGGACAAATTCTCCTTATGATCATCATGCGGATATCGCTTATTGCAAAAAGCGGACCTATGCTTAAAACAGATTGGCTCGTTCACTTTGTAAAATTGTACTGTTTATAAACCGATAATGGCCAAAGGGTCTTTGAAGTAATTTACGTATTATGTTTATGAATTGCACATCATGTTATAAATTTAGCAAAATATAACCGAAGCTGCCTCCTTGCGAAACGGCTTTAAGTTTTTTGGGCGTAAATATTACTTCGCGTTCAGCGCATTAAGCTTCTCGCTAAGCGTTGTTAGGCCTGCCTTTGTAAGGTATTCGTCCGCGATGATCTTTAACTCCTCTAAAGCCTCCTGGGGAATACTCGTAAGTAAGCCGGATTTGTCTTCATCCTTTCTGGAAAGACCAAGCTTGATAATACTATGCAGAAGCAACACGTTTTTACGGGAGATACGCATGTCGACCTTCACTGTTTCATTCATGCCAGGGATACTTAAGATTGTATCATACACTTTGGCTACATCACTACTCGTCATCATAATCACACGCTTTATTGTAAATAATACTTGTCACACAAAAGTAGATAATGTTCGTATTCACATCCTGCTCAAAATTTAATGAGGATGACAGGATAATCAGTCCTGTCAGATTTGAGAAATGATCTCGTTTACACCGTTCATTGCTTTTAGTTCATCAATAGCCACTACGATTTTTGATATGGGCGATTTGATATCAAAAATTACTTTTAGCTGGTCCAGATTGTCTCCGCTATTGGAATGTATCCACATCTCATTTGTCACCAATTCATTTTTCACAAATACACTTTCAATTTGCGCTAGTGCTATCAATTTGGAATTGAAAAACAGCGTCATGGATCTGCCTTTGATACTTCTGAAAAATCTGCGCTCAAAAGGTTTAATGATTGCAAGGATAATGAACATAATACCGGTAGCGAATACTGCGGCCAGGTACAGGCCACCGCCAACAGCTAATCCTACTCCCGCAACACTCCACAGGCCTGCGGCAGTGGTCAAGCCACGAATGATTTGAGGTCGAAGAAACAGGATGGTACCGGCACCCAAAAAACCGATACCGCTGATTACCTGTGCAGCTATCCTGGACGGGTCCAGCACAACCGAAGGATGTCCCAGTATATCCTGGAAGCCAAATGCAGAAACGATCATGATTAAAGAAGAGCCGACACATACGAGCATATGTGTTCGCAAGCCGGCAACACCCTCTTTACGTTCCCTGTCCCAGCCAATAAAGCCACCCAGGACAGCGGCTACAACCAACCTTACCGCTATTTCCTGATTACTTAACATATAGCCGCTCATACTCTAGTTTTTTCTTCAAAATTAAATGGTATAGGCTATCCGTAATTTCTGAAGGAATCCCGGAATAGCTAAACGTTTGAAATCGAATATGTTCCTACTTAAATTTTGAATTCATACAAGCTGTTGATGAACTGGTATTGGGTACAACCGTCACCTGTTCTTGCAATACAGTAAACGTGTTATACGTCAGTTTGAAATCCGATTTTCATACGTTGCTGTATTTTGTCTTCATGTCATTCAATCGCGAGAGATGGTCATCGTATCCTGCTTAAAATTTAATGAGGATAGGTTGAAGCCATAGCGCATGTTTAACTTCGCATAGAAGAAATGATTGTGTATTTGAAATTGTGGCGTTATGGGTATCAACCAAAGGCTTTGTATTAATGAAGCCAAAAATAAGGACATGGTTCAATTCCTGTCCGGCTTAGGGTACGAACCGGTGAAGGTGAGGAACAATGACTACTGGTATTTATCCCCTTTAAGGGAAGAAAAAACACCATCTTTTAAGGTCAATCGTAAGCTAAATCGCTGGTATGACCACGGCATGGGCAAAGGTGGTAACCTGGTCGATTTTGCTATCCTTTATCACGGCTGCACCGTTTCCGAATTGCTACAGAATTTAAGCGGTAATCTTTCCCTTCAAAAGCCCTCAATTCAGCAGTCTATCACCAGACCTGAACCTGAGAACCAAATAAAGATTTTGGGAGACTTCATACTTTCCTCTACCGCCCTTCTACGCTACTTGCAGCAACGCCGCATACCCATTGATATAGCTGACCGCTACTGCCGTGAGGTTCGGTACGAACTTAACGGAAAAGTGTATTATGGTATCGGCTTCAAAAATGACCTGGGAGGCTTTGAAATACGCAATCCTTACTTCAAAGCCAGTAGCTCGCCAAAAGGCATCACCACCATTGATAACAGTGCCGGTGAGGTCATCGTTTTTGAAGGCTTTACCGACTTCCTTTCCTTCAAGGCTACCCACCAACAAGACCCCGAAGACCGCTTTGATTTTGTAGTGCTGAAC
>MKUN01000037.1 GCA_001897835.1 Bacteroidetes bacterium 46-16 | reverse complement strand
ATTAGAACTTGTGTGGACACCTTACCTGAAAGGATTTAAAGCATATATGCAGTTAGAGCGCTCACTGTCGGATAATACGGTGGAGGCCTACCTACATGATGTGGCCATGCTGGAGGAATATATCCATGCGGCAAAGGATGGTGTAGGTATTAACAACATAGAACTGAAAGACCTGCAGGCTTTTGTGGCCCATGTGAACGAACTGGAGCTGTCGGCAGGCACGCAGGCGAGGGTATTGAGTGGTATCAAGGCTTTTTTTCATTTCCTGCTTATAGAAGATATTATAAAGAAAGATCCCACCGAGCTGCTGGAAGCCCCGAAACTGAAGAGAGCACTGCCTACGGTGCTGAGTGTGGATGAAATAAACCAATTGTTCGAAGCGATAGACCATAGTACGCCCGAGGGCCAGCGCAACCGGGCCATGCTGGAAACTATGTATAGCTGCGGGCTGCGCGTGAGTGAATTGATCGGGCTTCATATATCCAAACTTTCGCTTGATGTGGGTTTCATCAGGGTAGTGGGCAAGGGTAATAAAGAAAGACTTGTGCCCATAGGCAGCACGGCCGTGAACCAAATAAAACTATACAAGGACCATGTGCGCAGTCACCTGCCTAAAATAAAAGCCGGCAGCGAAGATATCCTGTTCCTGAACAGGCGGGGCAGTGGTTTGTCGCGGGTAATGGTATTTATGATATTAAAAGACCTGACCGAAAAATGCGGCTTTAAGAAAAGTGTGCATCCCCATACCTTAAGACATTCGTTCGCAACGCACCTGGTAGAGGCCGGGGCAGACCTGCGTGCCGTGCAGGAAATGATGGGCCATAAAAGCATCACTACCACCGAGATATACACTCACCTGGATCGCGCTTACCTGCGAAAGACCATGGAACAATACCACCCGAGATTTGGCAGATAAAGTAACATTTCCATAACCTGTAATTCATATCTTTGCAGGCCGAAAAAATGAGTGGTTTTTAAGAGCATGATGCGCAGGCGTAATATTCATTTCCTGTTACCGATACTGGTACTTTCTT
Organism: Bacteroidetes bacterium 46-16; assembly: GCA_001897835.1. Lineage (GTDB taxonomy): Bacteria > Bacteroidota > Bacteroidia > Chitinophagales > Chitinophagaceae > MKUN01. The sequence continues at coordinate 81,056 of MKUN01000037.1, read as the reverse complement.
TTTGTACAAGCTATAGAGTGGATGCGCAGGTAAGCGTATCGCCCGATCACAGTGCGCAGGACCTGGCACAGCGTTTAGGCGGCAGCGGGGTCACTATTATGAATCCGAGCCTGAACTGCCCGGCAATAGCGAATGGTATCTTTTCGGTGAGCGCCAGCAACCTTGGCATAGATAGCGGGATCGTGCTTACGTCGGGACGGGCAGCCTCGATAAACGGGGTAGGGGTGAATGGTTACGAAACCGGGCTTGCCAGCACGAATAACCATGCGGCCGGTGATGCACAGCTGAGTACCCTTGCAGGCGATAATACACAAGATGCCTGTATCCTTGAATTTGATTTCATCCCCAGCGGCGACAGCATAAAGTTTAATTATGTATTCAGCTCGGAGGAATATGTGAACTCGACCTGCGGGCCTTATAATGATGTGTTCGCCTTTTTTATATCAGGCCCTAATATAACCGGACAACAGAATATGGCCCTGGTGCCCGGCACTACGATACCTGTGACCATCAACAGTATCAACAGCGGTGTGCCGGGACCTAACGGGGATATTGCCAACTGTCTTGCCATGGGGCCGGGTTCGCCCTTTACACAATATTTTGTAAACAATGCAGGTGGTACTACCATTACGCATAACGGGTTTACCACCGTATTAAAAGCTGTTCATGAAGTGACGCCATGCAATACCTATCACCTTAAGATGGCCATAGCTGATGCAGGCAATGCCCTGTATGATTCGGGTGTGTTCCTTGAAGCGGGTAGCCTCAAGGCCAATACGCCCTCTATCATTGCACAGGGCACTGCTACGGCAGTGGCAGATACGCCATTTTTTGTTAAGGGGTGCTCTACAGGCAGTTTTGTTATTTCCCGGCCGCAGGCCACGGCTAATCCCTTGACGGTAAAGTACCTGGTAGGCGGTACTGCGATCAACGGGACGGATTATGCAGCCATTGCAGATAGCGTGGTGATACCGGCCAATGCCATATCGCAGCAGGTCGTCATTCATGCATTACCAACAGTACCTTCAGGAGCGAAGACCATAACCTTGTATATCAAATCGCCCTATGCCTGCAATGTAAATAACCAGGTGGTGGATAGTGCAACCCTGCTGATGTATGATTCGGTATATATCCGGATACTGACCCCTGACACCACGATCTGCCGCTTTGAAAACCTACAGTTAAGCCTTGCTACGGGCGGCCCTTATCAATATGCCTGGACGCCTGACAGCAGCCTGGACAATGGTAATGCACAAAACCCTGTTGCTAGCCCCCGGGTGACCACCCGCTATGCAGTGGCGGCCTTCTGGCCCGGTTCGGGTTGTCCTGAAATGTATGATACCGTTTTAGTGACCGTATTGCCCGTGCCTGTAATAGATGCGGGCAGCGATATTCATGGCTGCATTGGCAGCGATGTGCAGCTAAACGTAACTGTGGACCCTTATGATCCCGGCTACAGCTATTCGTGGAACGGCCCGGACAGTTTTAGCGCCACGATACAAGACCCGGTATTACACAATGTGTCGGAGCCTAATGCAGGAACCTATACAGTGGCGGTATATGTAAGCAATGGCTGCCCGGCGCAGACGGATTCTGTTCGTGTGCAGGTAGCCGCACCACCACCGGCACCACAATTACCGGCTTATTTCTGGATGTGCCGTGCTACGGTGCTGGACCACCGAAATGACCTTGGCAGTGAGCTGTTGTGGTATAGTGATGCTGCCGATACGGGCGGCACACATTATATACCGCTTGATGATAATACCCCCGACGGCGTTTATACTTTTTACGTATCGCAGGATGTGGAAGGCTGTGAGGGGCCGAAGGTGAAACAAAATGTATCGGTAAGGAAGTGCTGCGAGGATAACATTTTCGTTCCGGATGCCTTTACGCCAAATGGTGACGGTAAGAACGACCTGTTCCGTATATCGAAAGGCGATGACCATATGGTGACTGAATTAAGGATATATGACCGCTGGGGCAAGGCCGTGTTTGAAAGCTATAATACCAATGCCCCCTGGGACGGAACTTACCATGGTGTGCCTGTGGAACTGGGTACGTACTATTATTATATGGTGATACACTGCCGTATAGGCACTGACCTATACAAGAAGGGCACTATTGAGCTGATCCGTTAAAATATCAGCCTGCCAAAGCGTATCTTTGCGCCATGGAATTAACAGCGCTCAGTGCCATTAGCCCGGTTGACGGGCGTTACCGTTCGCAATTAGCATCATTAGCCCCATATTTTTCGGAATTTGGCCTTATCCGCTATAGGGTCCGTATCGAGGTGGAGTATTTTCTCTTCCTTGCTGAAAAGAAGATCATCAGCCTGCCTGCTGCGGTAAAACCGGCGAAGCTGCGGGCTATTTATGAAAATTTTACAGAGGCCGATGCGCAGCAAATAAAGACAATAGAGCGCACTACCAACCATGATGTAAAAGCGGTAGAGTACTTCCTGAAAGAAAAAGTAAAAGCCCTGGGAGCGGGTGATAGTGTAGAGTGGATACACTTTGGCCTTACCTCGCAGGATATCAATAATACTTCGGTGCCCCTGCTGTGGAAGGAAGCGCTGGAAGAGCAATACCTGCCCATGCTGCAGAATATAATCCTGAAGCTGAAGAAGATGGCAAAAAGCTGGGAAGGTATACCTATGCTGGCCCGTACGCACGGACAACCGGCATCGCCCACTACTTTGGGTAAAGAATGGATGGTATTCGTAGAGAGGCTGGAAGGCCAGGTACGGCAATTATCACATATACCTTTTGCTGCAAAATTCGGTGGCGCTACAGGCAATTTCAATGCTCATTTTGTGACCTTCCCCAAAATCGACTGGCAGCGGTTTGGCAATGATTTCGTGAACAGGAAACTGGGACTTGAGCGTATGCAGTACACCACGCAGATAGAACATTACGATAATATTGCGGCCCAGTTCGATGCGCTGAAAAGGATCAACACGATATTGACAGACCTTTGCCGTGATGTATGGACCTATATATCAATGGATTACTTTAAGCAGCAGGTAAAGAAAGATGAGGTTGGCTCATCGGCCATGCCGCATAAGGTGAACCCCATAGACTTTGAAAATGCTGAGGGTAACCTGGGTATCGCCAACGCACTATATGAACACCTAGCTGCCAAACTGCCCATCAGCCGCCTGCAGCGCGACCTTACGGACAGTACAGTATTAAGGAATGTGGGTGTGCCTGTTGCACATAGTTTCCTTGCGCTACGCTCGCTGGAGAAAGGGCTGGGGAAACTGCTGCTGAATAAAGACCGGATGCATTATGACCTGGAGCAGAACTGGGCTGTGGTGGCTGAGGCGATACAAACCGTACTGCGCCGCGAGCATTATGAGCAGCCTTATGAGGCACTGAAAGCACTGACGCGCGGTAAGGCAGGTATTACTAAGGCTGATATGCATAAATTCATAGACGGACTTAAAGTACCAGCTAAAATAAAGAAGGAACTTAAGGCGATAAGCCCGCATAACTACACGGGCGTAAAGTTTAAGCTGTAGCATTGATAGATATACCGAAAAAACTACTGGATGATATGCGTTCTGTAAAAGGCTTTGATGAAAAGCCTTTTACAGAAGCGCATCAGCATGCCCCTGTAACCTCGGTACGGCTGCATCCCATAAAGCAGCCGGCAGTATTTAATGATAGTACACCTGTGCCCTGGTGTCCTGCCGGCAGGTATTTAAGCGAACGCCCAGTTTTTACTTTAGACCCCTTATATCATGCAGGGGGCTATTATGTGCAGGAAGCCTCATCTATGTTCCTAGACCATTTACTAAGACAAATATTGCCCGGAAAGAATGAGCTCAGGGTACTGGACCTATGTGCTGCGCCGGGAGGTAAGAGTACCCTACTGGCTTCTTTACCTGGGGAGGGAAGCTTGCTTATATCTAACGAGGTGATACGCCAGCGTGCCACAATACTGGAAGAGAACATGGTACGCTGGGGCTATACAAATAGCTGGGTAAGCTGTAACGACCCACGGGATTTTGCCCGGCTGCCGGGCTATTTTGATGTGATCGTGGTGGATGCACCCTGTAGTGGCTCGGGACTATTCCGCAAAGACAGTAAGGCCATCGATGAATGGAGCGAGGGGAATGTGGTACTGTGCAGCCAGCGGCAGCAACGCATACTTGCGGATATATGGCCTGCTTTAAAAGAAGGCGGGATATTAGTATATGCGACCTGTTCTTATTCGCCGCAGGAGGATGAGCATATACTGGACTGGCTTTCGGAAACATTTGAAGTAAAGACCATGGCCTGTAATGTACCAGAAGCGTGGGGTATAGTAAATGTGAGTACAAAGCGAAATATGAGCGGATACCGCTTTTTCCCGGATAAAGTGAAAGGTGAAGGTTTCTTTATTGCTGCACTGCAAAAGACAGGGACAGCAGCGGGGCTGCGTTTGCCCCGTTACCGGGCGCTGAATGATAAGAAGGTACAGGAACAAGCCGCCTATTTGCTGCAGGACAAACCATATGTGTTTTTCAGAACTGATAAAGATATGTGTAATGCTATTTTGCCCGCCCATGAGACCGACCTGCAACTGCTTAAGGATACCCTATATCTTCGTAAAGCGGGATTACACTTAGGTGCGCCTGCTGCCAAAGAATGGTTGCCGGCACATGATGTAGCATTGAGTATTGAGCGGAGCAGGTCAATACCAACTCTTGAGCTCAGCCGGGAGCAGGCTTTGCGATTTATGAAAAAAGAAGAAATGTCACATGAGGGTATAGCTAAGGGCTGGTATCTTGTTACTTTTGAAGGCCTGGGACTTGGCTGGGTAAAATCATTAGGTAACAGGTTTAACAATTATTTACCTAAACATTGGCGGATAAGGATGGAAATACCCGATACCGATTGGGCATAATTGTTGTACATTCATTATCAAATTTTTATTTGAAGAACATGTCTAAGTTTTTTTATACACTGGTCCTGTGCATATTGACGATCTCTGCAACAGCACAGGATGATGATAGTTTATTTGTAGTAAAGAAAGACAGATCGTGGGTACTACCATATACAAGCGGGAAGGGTGAAACCGTATTCATGATAGCACGGCGTTTTCATGTACCGCCGGCCGTATTAGGTACTATGAACGGCATAGACTATAAAAGTACTTTCCCGCCTCGCGCGCATGTGATCGTGCCTGTTGCTGCCTATAACTTTTTGCGGGAGAAACCGGGTGATATGACAGATGCCCTGCCCCTATACTATAAGATAAGAGAAGACGATGACCTTTTGCATATCAGCCGTCTTTCGGGCGTATCGCAGCAGGTGATGGAACGGTGGAATATGCTACCGGATAATAATATTTATATAGACCAGGTGCTTTTTGTAGGCTGGATATTATATGATGCCACATCGGGGGGCAAGCGTATTGTAACTGAGATAGAAGGTCAACCCAAAACAAAGAATGCAGCACCGAAAAACGATAATGCGCCTGTACTGAACAGGCAGGCTGATCCAGAAGCAGCATGGCCGGGTGTAAAGCAGAACGACAAAATGCAAAATGATGATGGCTGGCATACAAACACTTCGTATAATGACGGGGAGGAGCCGGTATGGCATGATACGGTGATCGTAATAAAACGTAACAAGCCGGATAGCGTAGTATCACCATTCGAGACACTTTATCTCGAGCAGACCAATAACGAAGTAAATGCTGCAACTGAAAAAGGTACGGTAGCCTTTTTCAATTCAGGCAATAAAGAAAATACGGTTTATTACGCTTTTCACAGCGACCTGCAACGCGGCGTGATCATTAAAGTGCATAACCCGGGCACGGACCGTACTATATATGCCAAAGTGATCGGGGCACTACCAGCTACCAAGCAATACTATAATTGTGTCATGGCCCTTTCGGGAAATGCAAAAGAAGAACTGGGTGTTCATGAAAATAAAGCCTGGTGCGAGATATCGCACCGCTAACTCACCTCAAACCTACGTATAGATAGCTGTTATGAAGGTGCTCATAATCCGTTTCTCTTCCATAGGTGATATAGTGCTCACCACGCCTGTGGTACGCTGCCTTAAACAACAAAAGGAAGATGTGGAGCTGCATTATCTTACCAAATCCGTTTTCAGGACCATCCTCGACCATAATCCGTATATAGACAAGGTGCACTGTATGGATGATGGTTTACCTGCGGTGATCGAGGAGCTTAAAAAGGAAAAATTCGATTATGTCATAGACCTGCACCACAACATACGCACACTACGTGTGAAAAGGGCGCTCAATGTGATGAGCTATTCCTTTCCTAAACTTAATATCCGTAAATGGCTGCTGGTAAACTTAAAGATGAACCTGATGCCGGATAAAAGTGTGGTGGACCGGTATTTTGAAACGGTAAAGCCGCTTGGTGTGACCAATGACACAAAGGGGCTGGATTATTTCATACCCGGGGATGTGAATGTGACCCACAACGATGTACCCATGAGCCACTGGGCAGGGTATGTAGGTTGTGTGATTGGGGGATCGTATAACACCAAAAAATTACCGGTAGCCCAGTGGAAGGAGCTGTGTGCCAGCATCCCGTACCCGGTGATATTGCTTGGCGGCCCAGAAGACAGGGAAGAGGGCAGACAAATAGCGGAACAGGATACGGTTAAAATATATAATGCCTGCGGCAAATTTAGCCTGAATGAGTCGGCCGAACTGGTAAAATATGCCCGTGTAATTGTGAGCAATGATACCGGCCTGATGCACATTGCCGCTGCATATAAAAAGCCTATTATTTCACTTTGGGGTAATACAAGCCCGCTTTTCGGTATGTTTCCATATTATGGATATAATAATTTGAAAGAGCGTGTGGCCCCCTTATCTCATATTGTCGAAAATGAAGAACTATCCTGCCATCCTTGCAGCAAATTAGGCTACAGCCGCTGTCCTAAGGGGCATTTTAAGTGTATGAAAAACTTAAATATGCTTAAAATATCAACTTTAGTACAAGAAATATGGAAAAGTACCCAACAAGGGTAATATTTTTTATGTCTTAAGGATTTGTAATAAGGTAATTTTATTTGTACCTTGCTTGTAACTTTTTCGTATATTGTCAATAAAATTTTACACTATATAAGTTTATGAAACGGTATCTGCAACACATATTTGTATGTCTTACCCTGTTGTTTTTTATTCCCAAACATGCTAAGGCCACGCACGCGGCCGGGGGTGAGCTTATTTATGAATGGGTGAGTGACTCAACATACAGGTTTTACCTGAAGTTTTACCGCGATTGCCAGGGTATTGATGCACCCGGAACGCAGTTGATATGCGGGTATAATAGCTGTGATGGTTTTACCCTGAGCGCTCAAATGCAGAAGCTGGTAACGCTTCCCGATGGTTCGCCGAACGGAAGCGAGGTGAGCCCCGGCTGCCCCGGCTATCCTACTGTATGTGCAGGCGGTACCTTACCCGGCTATCGTGAGTGGTGGTACAGTACTACGTTCCAATTGCCGTCGCGTTGTAACTCGTGGACATTTTACATAGGTATAAGTGCAAGGAATAATGCTATAGGTAACCTGCAAAGCCCGGGCTCACAGGTGCTTTATATTGAAGCGAAGCTCAATAATGCGAATATCCAAAATGCCTCTTCTCCATATTTTACTGTGAAGCCGGTACCATATACATGTGTCAATATTCCGTTTACCTATAATAATGGTGCGGTTGACCCGAATAATGACTCGTTGGTCTTTGACATCATACAACCACGAACCGGGCCCACGAGCTGTAATGCTAACCCGGCACTGGCTACAGATATTCCCTTTGTAGCAGCGACCCCACCATATAACCTGGTTGATAATCCCTTCCCTACAAATAATACTTTTGTGTGCAGCCCCTCAACCGGGCAGGAGAGTTTTACGCCTGCAGTGCAGGGTGTATATGTTTTCACCACCCGGGTACGAAAATACCGGGGTAATGAACTGCTTTCGGTCGTCATGCGAGATATACAGATCGTAATTACGAGTTGCAACGTGCCACAGCCGGCTGTTAGTGTTGACCAGGCATCGCTTGTAGGGTCGCAGTATGTGAATAACCAGGTGGAAGGTTGTGCCACACAAAACTTTGCTTTCTGTTTTGATGCAGTATCCCCCGATACGGGTGCGATACTGGTTGTAACCGATAACCACGTTACGGCTACTACTCCTGCATCTACCATAACTTATACTAACCAATACACAGACTCGGTAGTAGGTTGTTTTAACTGGACGCCTACTACTATTGATACAGGGCTTCATGTATTGACCATTACTGTGAAAGATTCTACATGCCGTCCTCCAGGTATTCCGATAACCCAAACCTTCGTTATACCTGTTTACGTATGGCCTATAACACAAGCTACGGGTGATACATCTATATGTGCCGGAGAAACTGCCCACCTTGGTGTTACGGGCGGAACAAGTTTTACCTGGACCGTATTATCAGGTACGCCGAATTCGCTGAGTTGCACTACCTGCCAATATCCGGATGCTAACCCGACGACAACGACGACTTATGTCGCGGTCTCGAATATAAGTTCGTTCTGTAACCGAAATTCGGATACGGTAACCGTAAGGGTATTTGATCTCCCTGTTTTTGATGCAGGACTCGATACTACTACCTGCCTTTATAATAGCTTACCAATGGATATCCAGTTGCAACCCGATGCTACTACCACATATACGGTACAATGGCAGCCGACAACCTTCCTGGATAACCCGAATAGCGCTACACCGGTGATCTATCCCAACACAATGGAGTCTCCTATTATGTATATCATTACGGTTAGTTCAGATTCCCTAAACAGGTGTAAGGCGCAGGATACCGTTAATGTAAAGGTGCTGCACGGATATACGATATTCAACCACGATACAGCGATATGCCATGGAGATACTGTACAGATAAATGCCAGTGGCGATGCAGGTTATACTTATTCGTGGAGCCCGCAGGCCAATGTATATGACCCGGGACTGATCAATCCCTATATAGTACCTGATACTACGGGTGATTATACGATAAGTGCACACTTCCCAGGTTGTCGCGATAGTAATACTACGCGTACTATAGAAGTGCAGCCCATACCTGTGATAACGCTGAGCTATCCTGATACTGCGGTATGTTATGGGGCCAAAACGTATTTGAAAGCACAGGTAGGTCCGTCATGGTTCACCGATTACAACTATTTGTGGACCCCATCACAGTATGTAGATAATCCAAATTCGCTGAATCCTTTTACCATAGCTAAAGCTACCCGTACCTTTGTGTTCACGGTTACTACGCCTATAGGTTGTATGGCCCAGGACAGTACGCAGATATTCGTGATACCGAGCAAGTTTATCAATGCCTCTCCGGATACCAGTATTTGTCCGCGCGACAGTGCATACCTCAGGGCATACCCGGACTCAAATGTTGTATTGGACCATGTCCTTTGGGCGCCTGATTATGGCATAAGCAGTACATCAGACTACAACATATATGCATGGCCAAATGGTAATTTGCTGTATACGGTATATGCTGTTGATACCAATGGCTGTTTAGATAGTGCTTTGGTAAAAGTTAGCATAAAAGCAGGTGCTGTAATTAACCTGCCTGATTCGGTAAATATATATCCGGGTGAAACATACCAAATGAACCCGGGCAGCAACTGTTCTTATTTCCAATGGGTACCTGCAACCGGCTTATCTGCTGATAGCATCGCTAACCCGATAGCACGGCCTGAGGTAAATACAAGGTATATAGTGCATGGCATGACAGAAGTAGGCTGTAAAGCAGTAGACTCCATAGATGTGAACGTACTTGTAGATTCTTATATTGATGTGCCAAATGCCTTTACTCCGGGCTCAGAACCTAATGCTATATTAAAAGTATTGCATAAAGGGGCTGCAACACTTAAGGACTTCGTGATCTTTGACCGTTGGGGTGTCAAGATGTTTGAAACGCATGATATCAATGAAGGCTGGGATGGTACCTATAAAGGGAAACCCCAACCATTTGGTGTGTATATTTATATGGCAGAGGCTGTATCACCTACCGGTCGTAAGTTTGTAAAACAAGGTAACGTTACTTTGATACGATAAGTAGTTATTGAAATTTATATAAAAGGCTTGCCCCGCAATTTTGCGGGGCAAGCCTTTTATATATTGCTACATAGTTGTTTAAAAAAAATAAATATGTATTTCTGCCAAACCTTAAATAGTTGCTCTTGTGTCTAAATAACAATAAAGCCCTTATAGGCAGAACTATATATCGAATATGCTTATGTGTTTTGATTGTTTAGCCCGGTGTTATGCCCCTTTTAACTAAAAATGATTATTCAAATGAGAAAATTTTTCCTATCCATCGTTTCCTGCATTACATTATTGCTTCTGCTTCCGAGGCAAGCGAAAGCTACACACGCTGCTGGCGGAGAGTTGATATATGAGTGGGTAAGCGATTCCACCTATAGGTTTTATTTTAAGTTTTATCGTGACTGTCAAGGGGTTACGGAGCCGGGCAGTCAACAACTTGTAGGTTACAATAGTTGTGATGGTAACCATATCTGTATACAAATGAATAAGCTGGCCACTCTACCGGACGGGTCACCGAATGGTAGTGAGGTGAGCCCTGGCTGTCCGGGCTATCCAACTATTTGCGATGGAGGAACATTACCCGGTTACCGAGAGTGGTGGTATAGCGCCAGTGTGACATTGCCTACCCGTTGCGATTCATGGACCTTTTATACAGGTGTGAGTGCACGAAATAATGCGATCGGTAACCTGGATAATCCCGGTGGGCAGGTACTTTATGTTGAGGCTAAGCTTAATAACTCGGTAGTGCAGAATGCATCTTCGCCATATTTTACGGTTAAGCCTGTACCGTATACTTGTGTTAATATCCCATTTACTTACAATAACGGAGCAGTAGATCCCAACAATGATTCGCTAGCTTTTGATATTATTATGCCTCGTACAGGCCCTGCTTCACCACAATGCAATTATAATCCCAATGCGGTAAATGATTGTAATTGGGTAAATCCACAGCCGGTACCACCATTTAATCTTATAGATAACCCATTCCCTACCAATAATACATTTGTTATCAGTCCTACTACCGGCCAGGAAAGTTTTACGCCTTCTGTGCAAGGTGTATATGTATTCACTACCAGGGTGAAAAAATATCGTGGCAATCAATTGCTTTCGGTTGTAATAAGGGACATCCAGATCGTTATCACCAATTGTAATGTGCCGCAACCTACGGTTAATGTTGACCAGAATAGTCTTGCAGGTGCACAATTTGTAAATAACCAGGTGGAAGGTTGTGCGACTAAAAATTTCAGCTTCTGCTTTGATGTTGTATCCCCCGACCCCGGTGCGATACTGGTAGTTACAGATAACCATATTACGGCTACAACACCTTCATCAAGCATAACCTATACTAACCAGTTCACAGCTAATGTTAGGGGCTGTTTCGGATGGACGCCAACTGAATCGGATACAGGCCTTCATGTGCTGACTGTTACCGTAAAAGACTCCACCTGTCGCCCACCGGGCATACCTATCACGCAGACCTTTGTGATACCGGTATATGTATGGCCGGTGACCCATGCTTTTGGTGACACAACTATGTGTGCGGCTGAAACAGCACACCTGGGCGCTTATGGCGGCAGTGATTTTACCTGGACAGTGGTATCAGGGTCGCCGAACTCCTTAAGCTGCACCAACTGTCAATATCCTGATGCAACACCTACGGTAACCACCACTTATGCGGTCGTCTCCAATGCCAGTGCATACTGTGATCAGAATAAGGATACGGTAGTGGTGAGGGTGATCAATAATGGTGTTTTCAGTGCAGGGCCTGATACCACTACCTGCGTTGATAATAGTTTACCCCTTGATATTAACCTGCAGCCAGATACATCTACAACTTATTCGATATTATGGACGCCAGGCAATTTCCTTGATGACCCTACAAGCGGTACACCAATCGTTACGCCCACTTCCAATGAATCTATGCTGACCTATATAGTCACCGTAACTTCTAATGTACTTGACCGCTGTAAAGCGAGCGATACGATAAACATAAAGGTATTGCAAGGATATACCATATTCAATCACGATACCGCAATATGCCATGGTGACACGGTACAGATACATGCGGCAAGCGATGCCGGCTATACCTATTCATGGGCTCCACAGGCCAATGTGTATGACCCGGGTTTACTGGAACCGTTCATTGTGCCCGACACTACCGGTAGTTATACCATAAGCGCACATTTCCCCGGATGCCGCGACAGTAATACTACGCGCACTATAGAAGTGCAGCCGATACCTATAATAGATATGAGCTACCCGGACACTGCAGTATGCTATGGTGCCAAGACATATATGAAGGCTTCCATTGGCCCTTCGTGGTACACCGATTACAGCTATAGCTGGTCGCCGGGACAATATGTGAATGAACCGCTTTCGCTTAATCCTTATACTATAGCGAAGCAAACGAGGATATTTACGCTTACTGTGACCACTGCTGCCGGCTGCCTTGCGAAAGACAGTACGAGGATATTTGTGATACCGGTACGCTTCATGGGTACATCGCCCGATACCAGTATATGCCCGAGGGACAGCGCACTCCTCACCGTATTCAGCACCGATACCAGTGTAATACTGGACCATGTATGGTGGACCCCGGATTATGGTTTGAGTAATGCAACATCATTCACTACTTATGCATGGCCTAATGGCAATATGGAATATATAGTATATGGTGTGGATACTAATGGATGCCTGGACAGTACTTTTGCACATGTGATCGTTAAATCAGGTGCCGTACTCAATCTGCCTGATTCGGTAACTTTATACCCGGGTGAGTCTTATCAAATAAATCCCGGTACCAATTGTTCGTACCACCAATGGTTCCCTGCAACAGGTCTTTCCGCAGATAGTATAGCGAACCCTATAGCCAGGCCCGAGGTTAGTACCAAATATATTGTGCATGGTACCACCGAGGTAGGCTGTACCGCAGTAGACTCTATAGAAATAAAAGTAAATAACGACGCCTACATCAATATTCCCAATGCCTTTACTCCCGGATCTGAGCCTAATGCAATTTTGAAAGTATTGCATAAAGGTGATGCGACGCTGAAGGATTTTGTGATCTATGACCGCTGGGGCGTGAAGATGTTTGAGACGCATGATATCAATGAAGGATGGGATGGTACCTACAAGGGTAAGCCGCAACCATTCGGTGTATATATTTACATGGCTGAGGCGGTGTCGCCAACAGGCCGTAAGTTCGTAAAACAAGGTAATGTGACGCTGATACGTTAATAAGCGATTCAGTATTATCCAAAGGAGTTGAAGCCCCCGCATATTGCGGGGGCTTCATTTTTATACTACTGGCATTCTTTTTATATAGTAACAGGTATATCAATAAACTACAAGGTTTTATGAAGAAACATAAAGTTGTAAAGATGTTTGACCGTTTTGCAACAAAGATCACATATTACTCGGGGCGCCCGCTTACTTTTTTTACCGCCTTACTTATTGTGGTCATTTGGGCTATTACCGGACCTGTTTTTAAATATTCGGATACCTGGCAGCTCGTTATCAATACAGGGACTACTATTATTACATTTTTGATGGTCTTTTTGATCCAGCAATCGCAGAATAAGGATACGGTGGCCATACACCTTAAACTAAATGAACTGATCGCTGCTACTAAAACAGCAAGCAACCGGCTGGTGAGTGTAGAAGATCTTACAGAAGAAGAACTGATACTACTGAAGAATTTTTACATCAAACTGGCAAAACTGGCCCAGAAGGATAAGGACATTTTTTCCACGCACTCGATAGATGAAGCTGAAGAACTGCATAGTTCTAAAAAGCGATCTTCGAAATCCAGGCAGTAGATCAATTAGTGATAACGGTGGTGCCGAGCTTTTTTGCGAGGCATTTAGCTCCTTGCTTCATAACCAGCCTGTGGTTGAACATGAAGACCGGTTTAAGCAGGAATGCAAAGGTATTCATCCATTTAATGTTGGTATGCACGTTCCAGTGGCAGCGAACATGTGTTACGCCTTCTCCCGTATCAAAATGCCATGCGCCTTCACCTTCAAGTTCGCCGGATGCGTTGCCTGCGAGGTGCTTGTATTCTTCGCGCTGTGTAAGCAAAAGCCTGAAGGAAAGTGTGTAAAGCATGGGACTACGCAGCCTGTATATACGTATGCTGCCGATGCCACGTTCATCGCCCTTTTCGGTTTCTGTAACAGACAGGACCCCATTCCACCATTTGGGCCATTCTTCGGACTTATAAATAAGCTCCCAAACATCCTTAAGGGGTGCATTGACATACCAGTGTGTCGTGAATGAATAGTTCTCAGGCATGGGTCAGGATAAGTATTTTCCTACAATCGGTACCCGCCTGCCCACACCGAATGCCTTTGGAGATATGCGCAGAATGGGGCAGAACTGGTTGCGTTTATATTCGTTTGTGTTTACCATTTTCAATATGCGCTGTACAAGGGCAGTGTCACTGCCTAATGCAATGATCTCTTTAGGTCCCTGCCGACGCTCGATATACTGGTAGAGTATGGGATCGAGTATGTCGTAATCAGGCAAACTGTCGGTATCTTTTTGCCCCGGCCTTAGTTCTGCACTGGGGGCTTTTGTAAGTATAGATACCGGTATTATTTCTCTTTCCCTGTTCAGGTAATGGGCGAGTGCATAAACCTGCGTTTTATATAAGTCGCCAATTACGCTAAGGCCCCCGGCCATATCGCCATATAAGGTGCCGTAACCGGTTGCCAGCTCACTTTTATTTGACGTATTCAAAAGTATTGAACCGAATTTGTTGCAAGCCGCCATCACCAGTGCGCCACGTATCCTTGATTGCAGGTTCTCTTCTGCCACATTAAAGGGCATATTGGCGAACAAGGGCTGTAGTTCATGCGTAAAGGAATTGAAAATGCCCTCGATCGGGATAATATTATATGCTGTACCCAGGTTCTCGGACAAATGTTCGGCATCTGTAACCGAGTGACGGGATGAAAACTGTGAGGGGAGCAGTAGGGCCTGTACATGCTCCTGACCAAGCGCCTCGCTTGCCAGTGCCTGTACTACTGCGCTATCTATGCCACCAGATGAGGCCACGACAGCTTTGGTAAAGCCCATTTTACCAAAATAGTCACGGATACCCGTTATCAGAGCCCGGTGTACTTGCTCAATGCCTTTCGCCGGATCAAAAACAGCCGGCAGGTCTTGTGTCATAGGTATTGTGGCTGCTTTACGTATTACCGGCTCTGCAAAACTATTGTCATCCTTCAGCGTCACACACTGTAGTGTTTCCGTGAAGTAGGGTAGTTCAGCTACCAGGTCGCAATTAGCGTTCATCACTACCGATCCTCCGTCAAATATCAAGTCCGTTTGTGCACCGGTAGTATTGCAGTATATCATAGGCAGCTTGTATTTAGCTACATTCTGCTTTATGATCCCTTTGCGGCCGTCGGCATGTACATAATCAAAAGGAGAAGCGCTGAGGTTGATCATTAGCTGCGGCTGCTGCTGAACCAGGATGTCCATGGGGCATACCCGGTAGAGCGGATTGTCACCCAGGTTCCAGATATCTTCACATATGGTGACCGCTATTTTTTTGCCTTTGAAGGTAATTATGCCCAAATCGTAGGCGGGTTCGAAATAGCGGTACTCATCAAATATGTCGTAGTTTGGCAGCAAACTTTTGTGCACTACATTCTTTACCTGTTTTTCATAAAGGAAGTAAGCGCTGTTAAAAAGGTCCTTACCTTCTATTTTGGGGTTGCGTGAAGGGCCGCCAACCAATACCCCAATGGTATCGGCAGCTTCCCTGATGCGCTCAATGGCATCAAGACTTTGCCGGATAAAATCATCGAACTCGAGGAAATCGCGCGGGGGATAACCGCATACAGCAAGTTCGGGAAATACGATAAGGTCGCCATCCTGCTTTTTGGCTTCGGCGATGGCGGCTAATATTTTTTCCGTATTGGATACAAAATTGCCGATGTGGTAATTCTGTTGTGCCAGGAATATCTTCATGTTGCAGGCTATATTACTAAAATGCCCGTACAAAGATATTGTACGGGCTTAGTTGTTTTGGTTAAATGATGGTGTAATTTAAAAGAATATTCCTATACGGATGGCCAAATTATTGAGCCTTGTATTGCCATCCTTAAAGCTGCCATTATAGCCCATATCATAATTGGCAGGATTGGTAGCATCGGGTGCAAAGCCATTGTTGAAGAAAAGGCCTGCATAAATGCTCATTTTGTCGGTTATGGGATATTCAGCACCTCCACCTACGTTTAGGCCAAACATCACCGGCGGCACAGCCAGCGTGCCTTTTAGCTTTTCATTGTTGCCGGTCTGCTCGGTAAGTATTGTGCCCGTACTGTCACTGTATTGTACGGTATAGGTGGCTTTGCGGGCGATATTAAAGCCTACGGTGACACCCAGTTGCCCGAATATGCGTATGCCGGCAGCCCCCAATTCATCCGAGCGCAATTTCAGGTTGAAGGGAACTTCAAAATACTGCAGGTTATAGTTGAATTTTGTTTGATAAACAGTGCTGGTAGCGTAAGTGCTGCCACTTGTATTAGGGCCTACGTACTTTGTAGAAATGATACCTCCGGAGGTATTAAGATTGAAGCCGGTGGCTATGCCGTAGTTTTCGGCAAAATAATAATCCATAAGTAAACCCCACATGTAACCAAGCTTGCTGCCTTCACTGCTTACGCTGTACAGGCCATTATCGCTTTTACCGGTAGTAGGGTGCATCCAGGCAATGGTGGGTGCAAAGTAGGCCCCGAAACGCAGGTCTCCTTCACGGGAGTTACCGCCATGGTGGCGGGGAGACCCGGCAGGAGAACCGTCTTCATATTCATAACGTTGTGCATGTACGGCGTTGATACATGTAAAAATGATCGCTGCGGACAGGAAAAGTTTCTTCATATATGCTGTGTTCAAAGACATTTTGTACAAATATCAGGCCTATTCGTTAGCTAATGCTATTTTTGCCTTGGTAAAAATAAAACCATTTCCTGATGTTGAAGTATTCGCAGCCTTCCAAACAGTACTTTTTTACACACATATCCACATTGGTCTTTATGCTATTTTGTGCATTTGGCTTTACCAGTTGTGGCGATGGTGAGCAAACGCCCAATGTGTCGGGTATTAAGGTAACGCTGGATGCACGCAGGTTTGATAAAGATCTTGCGGCTATCGATACCGCAAATATTGCTGCAGGGCTGCAACAGCTGAAGACGAAATACCCGTATTTCCTCGACTTTTATCTTGATACGCTCATGGGACTAAAGATACATGGTAACTATACAGATACTGCAGATGCTATACATACGGGCCTCAGGACCTACCTAACGTATAAGGATTACCGGGGCCTGCTGGATACTGTTGCCGTTCATTTCCCGGATATAAGCAGCATTAATGAGCAGCTTACTAAGGGCTTTCAATATATGCTGAATTATTATCCCAAATACCAGGTGCCGAAGGTTATCTATTCGGTCTTCTGGCTGAATAAATTGCCTGTTTTTATGGAGGCTAATGGCAATATAGGCATAGACCTGGATATGTTCCTGGGCCCGCAATACCCTTATTACAAATCGGTAGGTGTTCCCGACTACACGGCTAATCACCTGGTGCCCGGTTATATACCTGTAGCGGTGTTTACGCTTATATGTGATGATATGTATCCCTTTCAAAGCGCAGGGCGTAATCTGCTTGATATGATGATACAGCGTGGTAAGCAGCAATATTTCTTAAGCAAGATATTGCCTTTTATGAATGATGCCGAGCGGATGGCTTATTCAAAAGCTGATCTCGAAGGTTGTGAGAAGAATAAGGTACAGATATACAACTTCTTTGTGAAGAACGACCTGCTGTATAATAAAGACCTGCAAACAGTATATCGCTTTGTGAATGATGGTCCCAATACCGAACAGATAGCCAAGGAGTGCCCGGGTAATATAGGCACCTGGCTGGGCTACCAGATAGTAAAATCATATATGAAGGAGCATCCTGAAACGACATTGCAACAGCTTTTCCAGGACAGTGACCCGCAAAAATTCCTGGAGGATTCGAAATATAACCCGAGATAAAATTTAGTGTTCATAAAATAGTAAAAATGAGAAAAGTACTTTTTGCAGTATTGGCAGCTTCATTATTTACCAACAAAGCCTCGGCACAATTGGGGAAAGCAGATGAAGTAAAGAAATCGCTTGAAACACAGAATAAAGACACTACGGCATGGATACACAGTGGTGTGTTCTCCCTTGGTTTTAATGAGGGCTTCCTGCATAACTGGGCTGCTGGCGGTGAACTGGCGTCACTTACTACTAATGGCATCCTGAGCGCCAACCTTACCCGGCTGGCAGGCCGTAATGTATGGAGCAACAACCTGGATATGACCTATGGTCTTATCTATGCATACTCTACAGGTTTTGTGCCGAAGAAAACAGATGACCGCATAGACTTCACTTCAAAATATGGTCACCGAATCGATACTTCGAACTTTTATATTACAGGTTTGTTCAACTTCAAGTCCCAGTTCACGAAAGGATACGATTATTCGGTACCTAACTATGACTCATTTTCTACTTCAAAATTCTTGTCCCCGGCCTATTTTACCCTGGCCGCAGGTATTGAATACCGGAGAGGTACAGACCTGAGCTTGTTCCTTTCACCTGTTGCAACACGCGTAACACTGGCAGACAAATATTATACGTTAATGAAACCCGATGGGGCTTTTGGTATCGAATATGGTAAAACTTCACGTTTTGAACTGGGCGCTTATTTTTCCGGGCGCTATGTGTGGAACATCAGCAAGAATACTACATTCAAGACCCGTGCCGACCTGTATTGTAACTACCTGGCAAAGAACAGCAAGGACAGCACCGGCAAGATCGTGAAGTATGATAACCCGGGTAATATCGACATCCTTTGGGATAATATACTGTCTTTAAAAATTGCAAAATATATCAGTCTTACAGTAGGTGCCACATTTATCTATGATAATGATATCCCTTATAGCAAGACCTATGTTGATCCATCAACAGGTGCCGAAGTAGCCAAGAATGAGCCTGGTGAAGGCCTGGGTTGGTTGCAGCTTAAGCAGATATTTACTGTTGGTTTCGAATATAAATTCTAAAATATTTAACGGTATAAACATAAGGTCTCCCATGCTTTTAAAGTGTGGGAGACTTTTTTTATCCACGTTTAATCCCCGCGGGAGCTTGCTGAGGGCTTAGCAAGGATAAATCTTCTTGCAGTACTATTTAAATAGTTTATTTTTGGCAATAGCCGGACGTTAAGGACGGCTGTTTATTTTTTAATATTAGATGTCGGCTACTTACCAGATAAAGTTACCCCAGTTCGAAGGCCCCTTCGACTTGTTGCTGTTCTTTATAGAACGCGATGAACTGGATATTTACAATATTCCCATTCACAATATCACGAAGGATTTTCTCGATTATATCCATACCATGGAGTCGCTCAATATAGAGCTGGCTTCGGAGTTCATTCTCTTTATTTCCACCCTCATGCGTATCAAGGCCAGGATGCTGCTGCCGCGCAAGGAACTGGATGCCCAGGGTAATGAGATAGACCCTCGCCAGGAACTGGTGGATAAGATATTGGAGTATAAACGCTTTAAGGAAGCATCGGAACAAATGATGATGATGGAGGCCGAGCGTATGCTGCAGATAAAACGTGGTAACATACGTAACGAGCTTGATGCGCTGGGTGAAGAATATTCGGAGGGAACGGAGATACAGACCGTTACCATGTTCAAGCTGATGCAAGCTTTTGAGCGTACCATGAAGCGCTTTAAAGACCGGACGGATAAGCCCCAGCATGTGGTGGTAAAGTATAACTACAGCATGGAAGGCCAGCGTGCATTCCTGATCGATTACATGCGCTCGCACCAGCGGGTGGCATTCGATACACTGTTCGCTCAATGCCAGAACCGGTTGCATGCCATATTCACATTCCTGTCTTTACTTGAACTGATACAACAGCAATTTTTCGGTATTTTGATAGGTACAGGCCGCAATAACTTTATCATAGAGCGCAATGATAATCATGAAGCTGGTAATACTGAGCATGATGAGCCACCTGTTGATGGTCCGGTTGATGAAGATTTGCCGGGTGAAGATGATACCATGGCACAGTAATTGCTATACTATTTATATAGTGTAATAACTAACAAAAAAATTTCCCCGCACTGTCGGACAGTGAACGGGGATTTTTTATTTACATTTTGGTGCCCGACACATTGATGTCTGATGTTACCTCAACAGGTGCTTTGGTGTCGCGGAAGTCAAAGGTGCCTTTTATCTGCTGGCTTAGTACACTGCCTATAAGCAGGCCGCTGGCCACATCTACATCCAGGCCCCCTGTTTGCACCCCGTTCAGATCCATTTTTATTTCTTTGGCTTCCCCTGTATTAGCCGGATGCGATGTGATCTTCGAGCTCATTTCTATATGGGCGATACCGTCTTTTACCGATACCAGTTTATAAGTATTGTCTGTATTGAGGTCCATAAAGCCGAGCGAGGTGCTGTAACTGTTGTTCCATGTATCGCCGGGTTTTACAGGTTTATCAGGGTATATGTAAAAAGCCTGCTGCATCATGGAGCGCAGTGAACTGTCGCTGATGGGGGCATCATCGCTTCCCGGCATCAGTTCCCTGAAACCATCCAGTTGTACGATCTGCCCTTTTTCGTTCACTGTCATGCTGAATGCGCGATGCACCATATCGCCGAGGCTGCGCAGCTCCGGGGCACTATGGGCGGTGTCGTCGCTATCGTAGGCCATATTTTTGAAGCTATTATTCGATTTCATGGCTATGCGGTCATAAGTCACGGTCAGTTTCTTATTGCTGCCTTCGGCACCGGTCACCTCGTAGGTCGATTCCATATCCATATCCTGGTCGACCGTAATGTGCTTGCCCATCATTTCCTGCGTAATGCTCTGGCGGTTTTTGACAATGTATTTATATTTTGTTCCTTTCTGAAAATTGAACTTCAGGCTGATGCTGCCATCGCTGTTCGTACCGCTGCCACCATTGTTATCACCGCAGGCCAAAAGCATGCTTATTGCAATGAGGGAGGAAATGCCTAGTACTAAAATCTTTTTCATCTGTTTAGAAAAATAGGAATTTAGGAAGACATATTCAAGCCTGCTGCAATAAATATTTGGTGTATGAATGGTATGCAGATTAGGAGAAAATGTAATTACTATGGTCTGCACCTGCCCGACCTTGTTCCAAGCAAGCTATCTATACTGCACCACATAGAAGGTGCAGCAGTATCATTAAACCAACTGTTTTTTGCGACTATAACGCCGTTGGTATCTACCAGGTAAGCGATATTGGGTGCAGGGCCAAAGTGTTGCCACCAATCATTTTCTGGATTATCCAGCAAGATATCTGCATTGATGTCGAGCGCTCTATCCATTTTTTTAGCTGCTGCTTTTCGTTCCCCATAGGTTTTGGGTTGACGGCAATATATTTTCTGCAAATGATTTAATCTCTGTACGTTGATCTCGATGTCTGCGTCGATAGCATAAGGACCAGCCTGAATATCAGGATGGGCTTCGAGAGTATAAACTACATAGACGGAGATTTGGTCTTTATAATAATTTAGAATTGAATCAATATCGCTGGAAAAACGCCTGAAGTGCGGGCAGGTATAGCTACCCGATACCAGTAATACCGGTTTACGTTTTTTAAGTACACAGCGTATTTTTACGCGTTTATCCTCAGGGGTGTATAACGCAAAGGCCGGAATGGTATCGCCTACTTTGTAACCTGAAGAGTCTATATCGCCGGTATATGCGTTTTCGCGTTCTATCCTGCTGGTATCAGCAGGCATGGTGGTGTCTGTTATACAGGGTTTTAACTCTTGGGAAAATAAGGGAGTGGTAAATAAGATATAAAGGATTGATAGTAGTAAATAACGCATAGAAATAAAGTTATCGCATTTTATGCGAAGTGAAAAAAAAAGTGGTCAAGTACCACCTTTTGTACGAAAATGGAAAATATGAATAACTTACTTTTGCAGATTATAATGCCATGACTGGAAAAAAAGTGCATATACTGGCCATTGAATCGAGCTGTGATGAAACAAGCGCGGCGGTGATACGTGATGGAAAAGTATTGAGCAACCTGATAGCGACGCAAAAGGTGCATGAGCGATATGGTGGGGTAGTGCCTGAACTGGCCTCGCGTGCGCACATGCAAAATATTGTACCTGTGGTAGATGTGGCGCTGAAAGAAGCGGACGTGAATAAACATGATATACATGCAGTAGCTTTTACGCAGGCGCCGGGTCTCATCGGTTCCTTATTAGTGGGGGCCTGTTTTGCCAAGGCCTATGCCCAGGCTCTTGACGTACCTCTTATAGCCGTGCATCATATGCAGGCACACGTACTTGCACATTTTATCGATGAACCGAGGCCGAAATTTCCTTTTTTATGTTTAACGGTGTCGGGCGGGCATACCCAGGTGGTGCTGTGTCGCGACTACCTGGATATGGAAGTGTTGGGTGAGACCGTGGACGATGCCGCAGGCGAAGCATTTGATAAGGTAGCCAAGATGCTCGAGTTGCCTTACCCCGGCGGACCGATGGTGGATAAGCTGGCGCAGGATGGTGATCCTTTGCGGTTCAAATTCCCGGTCAGTGATATGGATGGATATGATTTCAGCTTCAGTGGTATCAAAACGGCTGTGCTGTATTTCCTGCAGGCCGAGAAAAAGAAAGATGCGGATTTTGTAACTAATAACATGAAGGACATTTGTGCATCGGTACAATATACCATCATAAAGATGCTGATGAATAAATTACGTAAAGCTGCTGCTGAACTGGATATCAAACACATTGGCATTGCGGGTGGGGTATCGGCCAACAGCGGCCTGCGTAAGACATTGCAGGAAGAAGGGGAAAAGTGTGGATGGAATGTGTACATACCGGCATTCCAGTACTGCACCGACAATGCAGCGATGATAGGCATAACAGGCTATTATAAATACCTAAAGGGCGAATTCACTGATCTTGGTGTAAGCCCTACTGCACGCGCGAGCTGGACATGAGCAATACCTGGTTTCAATTCAAACAATTTACGATCCACCAGGACCGTTGCGGAATGAAGGTGTCGACCGATGCCTGCATACAGGGGGCATGGGTGCCCATTTTGCCGCAGGTAAGGCAGGTACTGGATATAGGTGCCGGTACAGGACTGCTGTCATTGATGCTTGCACAACGTAACAGCGATGTGTATATAGATGCTATAGAACTGGACGAAGCGGCAGCAGCGCAGGCAAAAGAAAATGTTGCCTCGTCGCCATGGGCAGAGCGTATCAATGTAGTACAGGGTGATGTGCGCAAATATCCCTTTCCCACTACTTATGATATGATCATCTGTAACCCACCTTTTTTTGATGATAGCCTGCAGAGCGCCGATAGCAGCAGGAATAATGCACGTCATAATGTAGCTCTTAGTAAAGAGGATATTATCGCATTAGCTGGCGGCTTGCTACGTGATGAAGGTTACCTTGCAATAATGTTGCCTGTTGCGGAGCATGTGAAGCTGGAGCGCATGTTGTCTCAAAATAACTGGCGTATTTTTCAGTCTTTGCATGTGCTGCCTAAAGCTGGACAGCAAGCCAACCGGATAATAAGCCTGGCCTGCAGGCATACGCATCATGATACCAGTAGTACTACAGGTGCATTACAAATAAAAGATGAGGATGGGCGCTATAGGCCAGAGTTCATTCAGTTGCTTCATCCTTTCTACTTATTTCTATAGGTTTCTTTTTACTGAAGAGAAAATTAAGGCCTATAAATATCCACCCGGTCCAGAAGAGGTAAAAGCCGATATGAAAGCGCTCACCCATGAGACGATGCGAAAAGTCGTGCCTGAAATCGTGATAAGTAAGATACAGGCCGGCAATTGCAATGATGATGGCGATGATATTAAATATACCTGAGCTGCGGGGAGTGAGTACTCTTTGCAAAACGAAGTGGATGATGAATAGCAGGATATAAAGGCCCAGTGTTGCCAGCGCGCCCTGCCACCAGGTGTTCAGGAAAGTATATTCTTTATAAAATATACGCATACCAATGCCGCCTATCCATGAGCTCTTCGACATCATGTAGCCGGAGATACCTGAAAGCATTAGCAGGAAGACCAACAGGGGGATATGGCGTTTCATTCGTTCTGGGTAGGGTATGCGTTAGTCCCTATTCTTTTTGGGTAGCGAATCGACGCTGACAAGAGGTTTGGGACGGCCCATATGGCAGGTAACGCAGGTGATGCGTTCCAGGCTGCCATCCTCTATTTTAGCCAGGTATTTGTTATTGATGGCATCAACCATTTTTATCATTTTGCGGGCGATCTCTTTTTCGGGCTTTTCATCTGAAGGGAAATCAAATTTTGGTTTTTCCCCTTCCGTAGCCGCATGACAGAAGTTGCAGCGAACACCAAGCGATAATGAGTATCCGCGCATGATGGTATGTATCTCCTCGCCGGTAGTGTTTTTAGGCAATACCTTTAAATTTTGTGGTGGTCTTTCGTCGTGGTGATGTTCTTTTTGAGCAAAGGTTTGCGCCGTTGCTATAGCAAAGCAGATCGTTAAGATCGCAATTGTTTTCCTGTTGCCAGAGTACTTCATATCAGTGTATTGAACTTGTGGAAATGAAGTTATGGAAAAATGCCGATATGATATGGAGGCAGGAATAAAAGCATAATGTAGTTCACATACTTAGCAAAATCTGTTCACTTTATTAATTGTTTTATTAATTTTAACCAAATACCTGTTATGAATAAGCTTACACTATCATTTGCAGTAGTTACGTTGTTTTTTTGTGTTCCCGGTGCTGATGCACAGGGTACGTCAAGTAAGGGCACAGGCTCTACGCATATCGTCCATGCACCTGCATGGAAACCCATATTTGAAAAAGATGTGTTGTGGCAAAAGCGGGTATGGCGTGAGATCGATGCTAACGAAACCAACAACATTGCATTCATGTACGCTAACAGTGGTCAGCATGGGGTCAACCTCTTTGATGCACTACAGGAAGGTGTTAAAGAGGGGGCCATAAAGGCATACGACCCTGTTGACGACCGGTTTACCAAAGAGATGGGTGTTGCAGACCTGCGCGCTGTGCTCAAGCCCCGCACTATAAATGAAAAAGCTGTAAATGCACTTACGGGCAAGACGGAAACGCAGTCCATAAGCATGAATTTTGATCCTGCAATGGTATATAAATACTGGATAAAAGAAGATTGGATATTCGACAAGGTGCAGAATAAAATGGTCATTCATATTATTGGCCTGGCCCCGGTAGTAGCCTATTTGTCCGACGATGGTACGAGCACATCATACCGCCCTCTTTTTTGGGTGTATTATCCTGATGCCCGTAAACTGCTGGCTACCAAAGCGGTCTATTATTCAATAACTGATGATAGCCTTACCTGGGATGACCTTTTTGAGAACAGGTCTTTCACCAGCCATGTAACTAAGATATCTGAAAAGAGTAATTACGAGTCGAAATAAATACAGATGAACAGCACAATGGGGTGTTAAAATATATTTCTAAAAAAAAGAGGGGCGGTTTTCGCTCCTCTTTTTTTTTAGTGGCTTCGCCAGGAATCGAACCTGGATCTGGAGCTTCGGAAACTCTTATACTATCCATTGTACTACGAAGCCTTGTATGCAAAATGCTTTTTCGGCTGCAAAGTTATTATTCTGCGTGGATATTGCAGCAATAAATACGGTATGCTAATATTACATTTACAAAAGATGCCGGAGCATATCATAGAACGGTTAAAGGCAGGTGAGGAGGCCGCTTTCAGGGAACTGGTGGATACACAGCAGCAAAGGATACTGAATGTGGCGCTGGGCCTTGTACAAAGTCATGAGCTGGCGGAGGACATAACACAAGAGGTTTTTATAGAAGTTTTCAGGTCGGTAGGCAAGTTCAGCGGTCAATCGACATTATCTACCTGGATATACCGTATAACGGTCAATAAATGTCTTGATGCACTCCGGTATCAAAAAAGAGGTAAGCGTTTTGCTTTTATCACCAGCCTCTTCAGGCCCGATACCGGGGAGCTGAAATACGAATCTGCTCATTTTGATCATCCCGGCGTGGCACTGGAAAAGAAGGAAAATGCAAGAATGCTATTTGCCGCAATTGACGAACTACCCGAAAACCAGAAGGTTGCTTTTATCTTATCGCAGGTAGAGGAAGTGCCACAGAAAGACATAGCATTAATAATGAATATTTCAATAAAGGCCGTTGAGTCGCTGATACAGCGGGCGAAAAGTAACCTGAGAAAAAAGCTTGAAAATATTTATATCAAACGAAGGAAGCACGACAGTTGAGCGTCTAAAATATAACTATCATGAAAGAAGTAAAGGGTACGGATAAATGGGTAGACGGCATTTTGCAGAGCCTGGAGGGCATCGAACGCCCCGGTGTTAACCCCTTCCTGTATGAAAAGATAAAATACAGGATGGATGCAGGCGATACTGCAGGCCGGACATATGGTACGCGCCGTGTTGTGGGCTGGGCCATTGCTACATTAATGATCATTGCGCTGAATGGGTTTTCGATCATCAATAAGATACAGCAGGAAAAACATATATTACATACAGAAGTGTATAATGCCTTAGCACCGGAAATGCAGTTACAAACCATTTATAACTATTAATTACCCCTGAAGTGAACAAAGTACCCGGTATCTGGAAATGGACAGTTGCGATACTGTTTATACTGAACCTTGCATTACTTGCTACCATATGGTTCAAGCCGTCGGCAGACTATGCCGGAGCGGGCCCAGGGGAAGAGCAACCTAACCAGCTTATACAATCACGTCTTCATTTCACGGAGCAACAGATCAGCCAGTTCGATATACTAAGGGAGCGACACCATGATTCTATAATGATTTTGCAACGGAAGGGGAGAGCATTAAGGAAAGAGTATTTCGATAACCTGCGGCACCCGGAAACTGCGGATAGTAGTACGGTAGATGCCATAGGTAATGCTATTGCAGATAATCAAAAGCAGATAGAATTTGTGACCTACAGGCATTTCAGGCAAGTGCGTGCGCTCTGCAACGAGCAGCAAAAAGTTATTTTCGATGATATTATAGATGATGTATTGCGGATGATGTCGCGGCAACACCGGCCGGGCAGGCAAAGAGGCGAGCGGCCGGGACGACAAGGCCCGCCGCCGGCAGGCAGATAATAATTGGGTGCCATGAAAAGGATACTGACCGTTTTTTTATTAGTTCATTGCAGCATTGCTTTTGCTCAAAATAAGCCGAATACAGGTGCGCTGAAGATCATTGTGCATACAGTATTCGGAAAAGAACAGTTGCAATTGCAAAACCGGGAATATGCCAATGCACATGGCGATAGCCTGTATATAGATGAGTTCAGGTTTTATCTCAGTAATTTAAAGTTTTCTACTACAGGAGTATCTTTTTGGGAACCGGATAGTTACCATCTTGTTGACGCGGCCGATAAGGATAGCCGCACGATCTACATTAAAAATATCCCCGCAGGCAATTATACCACGCTTGATCTTATGTTGGGCGTGGACAGTATGGCAAATGTAAGTGGTGCCAATGAGGGCGACCTGGACCCTGTAAAGGCTATGTACTGGGCCTGGAATACGGGTTATATAATGGCCAAATTACAGGGGCACAGTAAGGTCTGTAAAACATTGCACCATGCCTTTGAATTTCACATAGGCGGATACCTGCCGCCCTATAATGCGGTGAGGAATGTACGCTTGCCGTTACAGCAAGTCACTATAGCTGCAGGTAAGGAAAATATATTGGAGATAAATGCCGATGCGGCTGCATGGTTCAACGATCCCGAAATGATAGATCTTTCTAAAACCAATGAAGTGAATATGCCCGGTAAAGATGCCATGATGATAGCTGATAATTATGCGGATATGCTTAGCGTGGAAACAGGGGGACAGGATAAGCAGAAATGAAAATAAAGAGGGTCATATATTTTTTTGTTTTTGTGTTCGGGGGCTTTTTGCTTATAGCTTCCCTGGGTTTTTGTCCCTTGCCTGGTGATGATGTCAATTTTGTAGTACCACCGGGATGGCCCCAACCCAATTATGATCTTTCAAAGAACAAGCTGACTGAAGCCGGTTTTAAATTAGGGCGCAGGCTTTTTTTCGATCCCGTATTATCGCGTGACAGTTCTACCTCCTGCGCAAGCTGCCATACCCAGTTTTCCGGTTTTACACATGTGGACCACAGCCTGAGCCACGGTATAAACGGCCTGAAAGGGACACGTAATTCATTGACCTTATTCAACCTGGCCTGGGGCACCTCGTTCATGTGGGATGGGGGAGTGAATAACCTTGAGGTGCAACCGCTCAATCCTATTACCAACCCGGTAGAGATGGATAATACACTTGAAAGCATAGTGAAAAAACTCAATAGCTCTGCCCTGTACAAGCCCCTGTTCTACGCCGCATTTGGCGATAGCACGGTAACAGGTCAGCATGTATTGAAAGCGCTGGCACAGTTCACAGTTATGCTTGAGTCTTTTAACTCAAAGTATGATAAATATGTGCGGCATGAGGCGGGGGGCGAAATGAGCAAGGAAGAGTTAAAGGGCCTAAAAATATTCAGGAAACATTGTGCTTCATGTCATACTGAACCATTGTTCACCAATAATGCTTTTGAGAACAATGGATTGCCTGTTGATACCGAATTGAATGATTACGGGAGGATACGTATCACACATGACCCAAACGATTCCTTGAAATTCAAAGTTCCCTCTTTAAGGAATATTGCAAATTCATATCCTTATATGCACGATGGACGTTTTGGCAGCCTTGGCCAGGTGCTGGAACATTATACCCAGGGCATTGTAAGCAGCCCTACACTGGCCCGCCAGCTGAGGAAAAAGATCAGGTTAAGTGATGGAGACAAAACCGATCTTATCGCTTTTTTAAAGACCCTCAGCGATAAGCAATTTTTGTTCGATATGAGATTCCGGAATTATGCATACTAATATTTTGCAAAATAAATTATTGTAAAAATATTTCAATGTATAAAAGCATATTTTTTAAGACTAATCGAAGATATAGCTATAAAAAGAGCTGAGATTTTTTTAATGAAAATATATTGATAAGTTGTTGATAGTCTATTTGTTATAATAAAATCATAAGGATAAAACGCATGATTTTGTTATATGATTGCTATCTTTTTATGAAGTCTGGTATTAATGCTATTGTAAATCTTTAAAAGGTGTATTATTTTGTGCCGTAACATAAGCATATTCCGGTGGGTGCATTTTTGCATTTACTCGGGCTATGTGTATAAAGGAAATTGCCAAAAAAAGTTTGAATGATTTCTGTTTATAAAACACTTAATGTGCAGTTAAGCTTAACGAAAAGTCTTATGAGAACACATCTACGTAGTATCTTCCCTTCCCGAATCTTTTTGCTGTTGGTAATGTTGACCTCATTTGCATTCAATGCAAATGCGGCCGTGCCCATTACCCCGGTGATTGTGGGAAATACAACCGTTTGCCAAAGTACGACGAGTACGTATACTGTGTCGAACGTGGACCCTACGACCACGAGTTATTCCTGGGCATATACAGGCACAGGTGTCAACTTCAGCGGTTCGGGTAGTTCCATAAACCTGACCTTCACGGCATCTGCCACGGGAGGCGACCTTACGGTGACTGCATACAATGTTGATGGCAGCTCTACCTCAGCACCTTATACCATTACGGTAGATCCTTTACCTACACTGTCGGGGCCTTTATCGGGCACAGCTACTTTATGCCAGAATGCCGGCGCCACTAACTATACAGTGGCCGGTGGTGCCAACGTAGATGTTTACCACTGGAGCTACACCGGGACAGGTGTGTCCTTCTCTAATACTTCAGCATCAGCAACCAACTCATTCGACTTTGGTCCGAGCGCAACATCCGGCGTTATAAGTGTTTATGGCACGAATGCATGCGGCACTACAGCTACTGTAACTTATTCTGTTACCGTTAATCCTGCAGCGCCAATAGCATTCAGTATTACAGGTTCTGCCACAGTATGCCAGGGTCAGACAAGTGTTTCCTACACTGTGCCTGCCAATGCCAATGTTTCTTCTTATACCTGGGCTTATACGGGCAGTGGTGCAACCATAAGCGGAAACAATACGAACAGTATCACGATCAACTTCAGCAATACAGCTACCAGCGGTAACGTAACACTGACCGAAACTAATGCCTGCGGCAGTGCTAACAATTCATTTGCCGTTACAGTAAATCCATTGCCAACGCTTACAGGTCCTATTTCAGGTACTGCTACTTTATGCCAGAATGCAGGTGCTACTAACTATACTGTAGCCGGTGGTGCTAACATCACCACATATACCTGGAGCTATAGCGGTACTGGTGTTACTTATTCTAATACTACTGCAACGGGTACTAACAGTTTAGACTTTGGACCGAGTGCTACCTCAGGTATCCTGAGTGTGTATGGCACCAACAGTTGCGGCACAACATCTACGGTAACTTATTCGATTACGGTTAACCCGCCGGCACCTACTGCATTCAGCATCACAGGTACGGCAACAGTGTGCCAGGGCCAGACCAGCGTATCATATACTGTGCCGGCCAATGCTAACGTAGCCACTTATAGCTGGGGCTATACGGGCAGCGGCGCAACGATAAGCGGTAATAATACAAATAGCATCACGATCAACTTCAGCAATACTGCAACGAGTGGTGATGTAACTCTAACAGAGACCAATGCCTGTGGTTCAGCAAGCAATACACTTGCAGTAACAGTTAATGCGCTGCCAACCTTAACTGGTCCTTTATCTGGTACGGCAACACTTTGCCAGGGTGCAGGTGCTACTAACTACACAGTTGCGGGTGGCGCCAATATCACTACCTATAACTGGAGCTATAGTGGTACGGGTGTTACTTTTTCAAATACAACAGCAACCAGTACGAATAGCCTTGATTTTGGCGCAAGTGCCACATCGGGCATTTTAAGTGTATATGGTACTAATAGCTGCGGTACTACATCTACTGTTACATATTCTATCACAGTAAATGCATCAGCACCTGCAGCATTTTCTATAACAGGTACGGCTAATGTATGCCAGGGCCAGAACGGGGTGACCTATTCGGTACCGAACAATCCTAATGTTACATCTTATTCCTGGTCATATACAGGCACAGGTGCTAATATAACCGGTAATAATACCAATACGATCACGGTGAATTTCGGTGCTACTGCGACCAGTGGTAACATACAGCTTACCGAAAGCAACGCTTGTGGTTCAACTGGCCCTACCAGCTTCGCAGTAACTGTAGGTGCCCTGCCGACACTGACAGGTCCTGTGACCGGTACGGCAACAGTATGTGCCAATGCAGGCAGCCCGGTTACTTATACTGCAACGGGTGGTGCCAATATTACTACCTATAACTGGAGCTACAGCGGTACGGGTGTTACTTATTCTAATACCACAGGTACCAATACTAATGATCTGACTTTCGGACCAAGTGCAACCTCCGGTATATTAAGTGTGTACGGTACCAATTCATGCGGTACAACTTCTACCATAACTTATTCGATTACGGTTAACCCCGCTGCACCAACAGCATTTAGCATAACCGGTACTGCAAGTGTGTGCCCCGGCCAAACGGGTGTTACCTATTCGGTTCCGGCTAATGCAAACGTTACCTCATTTGCATGGTCATATACAGGTACCGGTGCAACAATAGTAGCAGGTAATAACACGAACAGCATCACGGTCAATTTCGCAGCTAATGCTACCAGCGGTAACATCCAGCTTACGGAATCCAATACCTGCGGCTCGGTTGGTCCAAACACTTTTGCCGTTACCGTAGGTACTGCTCCTGCGTTGACCGGCCCAATATCCGGTACCGCATCGGTATGCCAGGGTACAGGCCCTACTACTTATACTGTAGCGGGCGGTGCCGGTATCACTACTTACAACTGGTCTTATAGTGGTACAGGTGTAGCTTACTCCAATACTACGGGTACAGGCAGCAACGACCTTACCTTTAGCGCCAATGCCACTTCGGGTACTTTGAGCGTGTATGGTACAGGCACCTGCGGTACTACACCGACTGTTACTTATGCTATTACGGTTAATCCTGCTGCTCCGACAGCGTTCAGTATAACAGGTACTGCATCGGTATGCCAGGGCCAGACAGGCGTTTCATATTCAGTTCCGGCCAATGCAAATGTTAGCAATTACAACTGGGTGTACAGCGGCACAGGTGCTACGATTACTGGTAATAATACCAATGCGATTACCATTAATTTTGGTGCTACTGCTACCAGTGGTACGCTGACGCTTACCGAAAGCAATACTTGTGGCAGCACGAACAATACATTTGTAATAACAGTTAACCCGACGCCAACCCTGACAGGGCCTATGTCAGGCACTGCAACAGTGTGTCAAAGCACTGGTCCTACTACCTATACTGTAGCGGGCGGTGCTAATATCACCACGTATACATGGAGCTATTCAGGTACCGGTGTTACCTATTCCAATACTACTGCAACAGGCAGTAATGACCTGACCTTTGGGGCAAGTGCCACTTCAGGTATCCTTAGTGTATATGGTACAAACACTTGTGGTACTACATCTACGGTTACCTACTCCATAACAGTTAATCCTGCTGCTCCGGTTGCTTTCAACATTACAGGTACATCTCCTGTATGCCAGGGTCAGACCGGTGTTGCTTATTCAGTACCTGCCAATGCTAATGTGACATCGTTTGCATGGTCATACAGTGGTACAGGTGCTACGATAACAGGTAATGGCACCAATGCGATCACCATCGACTTTGGCGCTACTGCTACAGGCGGCACGCTGACACTCGTTGAAACTAACAGTTGCGGCACGCAGAACAATACATTTGCGATAACAGTTAATCCTGCGGCAACGCTAAGCGGTCCAATATCTGGTACTGCGACTGTGTGTCAAAGCACCGGACCTACTACTTATACAGCGGCAGGCGGCACAGGTATCACTACCTACAACTGGAGTTATAGTGGTACGGGTGTTACCTTCTCAAATGCTACTGCTACAAATACCAACGATCTCACCTTTGGCGCGAACGCTACTTCTGGTATATTGAGTGTATATGGTACAGGAGCTTGTGGCACTACTGCAACGATCACATATTCAATAACAGTTAATCCTGCTGCTCCTGCAGCATTTGTAATAAACGGTACTTCACCAGTATGCCAGGGCCAGAACGGCGTGTCTTACTCGGTACCTGCTAATGCTAATGTGGCTACTTACTCATGGGTATATAGCGGTACTGGTGCCACTATCACAGGTAATGGTACTAATAGCATTACTATGAACTTCGGCGCAACCGCAACCGGTGGTACGCTGACCCTTACAGAAACAAATACCTGTGGTTCTACGAACGGTACCTTTACCATAGTGGTGAACCCTGCAGCTACCCTGACCGGTCCTGTTTCAGGTACGGCAACAGTATGTCAAAGCACGGGTCCTACTACTTATACAGCAGCAGGCGGTACTGGTATCACTACATATAATTGGAGCTACAGTGGTACGGGTGTTACTTTCTCTAATGCAACGGCCACTAATACCAATGACCTGACCTTTGGCGCCAGCGCTACCTCAGGCATTTTGAGTGTTTATGGTACCGGCGCTTGTGGCAATACGGCTACTTTAACATATTCAATAACAGTTAATCCTGCAGCGCCGATAGCCTTCAACATCACAGGTGTATCACCAGTATGCCAGGGCCAGACAGGTGTCGCTTATTCAGTACCGGCCAATGCCAATGTTACATCCTTTGCATGGTCATATAGTGGTACAGGTGCCACCATCACGGGTAATGGTACCAATGCGATCACTATGGACTTTAGCGCTACTGCTACCGGCGGTACACTGACACTGGTGGAAACGAATAGCTGCGGTACACAGAACAATACGTTTGCAATAACTGTTAACCCGGCTGCAACGCTTACCGGCCCAATATCAGGTAATGCAACAGTATGTCAGAACGACCCACCAGTTACTTATACAGCAGCAGGTGGTACAGGTATCACTACCTACAACTGGAGCTATAGCGGTACAGGTGTTACTTTCTCGAATGCTACAGCTACAAATACAAATAATTTCACCTTCGGCGCAACTGCTACCTCCGGTACTATTACGGTTACGGGCACTGGTTCTTGCGGTACTACAGGTCCGTTAACATATGCGGTTACGGTTAACCCTGCCGCTCCTGCCGCCTTCAATATTACAGGTAACACTAATGCCTGCCAGGGTACTACAGGCAATGTGTACTTTGTGCCTTCCGTAGCTGGTGTGACCTACACATGGACCTATAGCGGCACAGGTGCTACTATCAATAATAACAATACCAATAGTGTAAGCATCGACTTCAATAACGTTGCTACCAGCGGTACATTGACACTTGTTGAGTCAAATGCCTGCGGTACGGCAACCAACACCTTTGCGATCACGGTTGATCCTTCACCTTCATTAACAGGACCACTCACGGGTACCAACCCTGTGTGCCAGAATGCAGGTTTGGTTACGTATACAGCCGGTGGCGCTGCCAATATCACCCAATATCACTGGGCATATACCGGTACCGGTGTTTCATTCTCTAATACCACGGCTACCAATACCAACGACTTCAACTTTGGTCCTGCTGCTACATCGGGCACCATGAGCGTTTATGGTACTAACAGTTGCGGTACTACATCAACACTGACCTATGCGATCAATGTTAACCCGCAGGCGCCAAATGCCTTTAATATAATAGGTGCGGCAACTGTATGCCAGGGCCAGACAGGAGTAGGGTACTCTGTACCGGCCGACGCTAATGTAACTACATGGACGTGGTCTTACAGCGGTACAGGTATTACGATCAATAACAACAATACCAATAGTATCAATATAGACTTCAGCAATACTGCCACCGGTGGTACGCTGACACTTGTTGCCAGCAACACCTGCGGTACACAAACGAATACATTTGATATCACGGTGAACCCGCTGCCAACGCTTACCGGTCCGCTCTCAGGAACAAACCCGGTATGCCAGGGTGCAGGTGCACTTACTTATACAGTAGCAGGTGGTGCCAATATCACCACTTATAACTGGGCTTATTCCGGTACCGGCGTTACATTCTCCAATGCCACAGGTACCAATACCAACAGCTTCAACTTTGGTCCTGCTGCCACATCGGGCACCATGACCGTTAGTGGTACCAATGCTTGTGGTACTACCGCTAATGTGACCCTGCCGATAACAGTTAACCCGGCAGCCCCGATAGCATTCAGCATCACAGGTACATCGCCTGTATGCGTTGGCCAGACCGGTGTAGCATATTCAGTACCTGCTAATGCCAATGTCAATACGTATACATGGAGTTACAGTGGTACAGGTGCTACTATCAATGGTAATGGTACCAATGCCATCACGATCGACTTCAGCGCTACTGCTACAAGCGGTACGCTTACACTGGATGAGACGAACTTCTGCGGTACTACCAGCAACACATTCTCAATAACAGTTACCCCGATACCAGCCCAGCCGGGTGCGATCACGGGTACTACCACACCATGCCAGGGTACTACAGGTACTCCATATTCAGTGGCTGCGGTACCTAATGCTACGTCTTATACATGGACCTATAGCGGTACCGGTGCTACCATCAACGGTAATGGTACCAACAGTATAACAATTGACTTTAACAATACAGCCACTTCAGGTACGCTGAGCGTTACTGCAAGCAACACTTGCGGCACTTCGGCTGCACAGACAGTGGCACTCACCATGCAGCCGGGCGCATTCCAACCAGGTGCGTTCACAACAGCAAGCACAACAGTTTGTGCAGGTGGCACTGCGAACTATGTAGTTCCTGCAGTCGTAGGTGTTACCTATACGTGGAGCTACAGTGGTACAGGTGTTACCTTCAGCGGTCCGCCAAGCAATGCGGTTACCGCTACTTTTGCCAACAATGCTACTTCAGGCGTAATCAGTGTAACAGCAACTACAGCCTGCGGTACTTCGGCACCAAGGTCAATAGGTGTGACCGTAACACCATTACCAACCACACCGGCAGCGTTCCTTTCAAGCAGCGCAACAGTTTGCCAGGGACAGTCTGGTGTTAGCTACTCGGTTGCTCCTGATGCAAATGCCACATCATTCCTCTGGAGCTACAGCGGTACAGGTGCTACAATAAATGGTACAAGCAATGCAGTGACCATTGATTTTGCGAACAATGCTACTTCCGGTACATTGAGCGTATCTGCAGTGAATGCCTGCGGTACTTCTACAGCACTTACTTTAGCGATCACCGTTAACCCGCTGCCAACGCAGCCGGGTACCATCACAGGTACGCCTAACCCTTGCCAGGGTGCGTTAGGTGTTGCTTACAGTGTAACGAACGATCCGAACATCACAACATATAACTGGACCTATAGCGGTACAGGCGGTACCATAAGCGGTACAGGCAATGCCATAACTATCGATTTCAGCAATACGGCTACGTCGGGCGTATTGAGTGTTACCGGTACCAACAGCTGCGGTACATCTACAGCACGTACATATAATATTACGGTAAGCCCGCTGCCAACACAACCGGGCAACTTCACAACTTCGAGCCCGACAGTATGCCAGGGCCAGACAGGTGTGATCTACACTGTGCCTAACGTAGTAGGCAATACTTATACATGGACCTATACAGGTACCGGCGTTACCGGCCTTGCCAGCACTGCGAATACTGCTACGCTCGACTTCAGCGCGACAGCTACTTCGGGTACATTGAGTGTAACGACTACCAATGCCTGCGGTACCTCTACAGCACGTACACTGGCAATAACAGTGAACGGTGTGCCGGTTACTCCTACAGCCATTACAGGTACAAACCCGGTATGTGCAGGAGCAAACGGTGTCACTTATTCTGTGACGAACGATCCAACTGCTACATCATACACATGGACCTATAGCGGTACAGGCGCTACGATAGTAGGTACGGGTAATAGCGTATTGATCTCATTTGCGAATAACGCAACATCGGGCACACTGAGTGTTACTGCCAATAATGCCTGCGGTTCATCAACTGCAAGTACACTGGCCATAACAGTAACACCGATACCATCGCAGCCAAGTGTGATAACAGGCACTACACCTGTATGTGCTAATACAGTAGGTAATATTTATAGTGTTACCAACGATCCGAATGCTACTTCATATACATGGAGCTACAGCGGTTCGGGTGCTACCCTCACAGGTACCACAAACAGTGTAAGTATAGACTTCAGTGCTACCGCTACTTCAGGTACGTTGACTGTAAATGCAGTTAATGCCTGCGGCACGTCAACTGCAAGGACACTGTCGATAACCATAACAGCCCTGCCTGCCCAGCCCGGGGCATTCACTGCCGGCACGCCGACAGTATGCCAGGGCCAGACCGGTGTACAGTACACAGTGCCTAATGTAGCAGGTGTTACGTACACATGGACCTACAGCGGTACAGGTGCTACCATCAATGGTACAGGTAACAGCGTGCTGGTTGACTTCTCTAATACTGCCACTTCAGGCACACTGAGTGTAACAGCAACCAATGCCTGCGGTACATCAACTGCCAGGACAATAGCTATAACTGTAAACCCGCTGCCTACACAGCCAGGTGCAATTACCGGCACTACCCCGGTATGCCAGGGTCAAAATGGCGTTGCTTACTCAGTAACGAACGACCCGACCGTGACCTATACATGGAGCTATACCGGCAATGGTGCTAACATAACAGGAAGCGGTAACAGCATATTGGTGAACTTCGCCAACAATGCTACATCGGGAGACATACAAGTAACGGCAACCAATACCTGCGGTACATCAGCTGCAACGACATTTGCAGTTACCGTTAACCCGCTGCCCACACAGCCGGGCGTGATAACAGGTTCAGCTTTTGCTTGCCAGGGTTCTGTTGGTAATGCTTATTCTGTAACAAACGATCCGGCCATTACTACATACAACTGGACTTACTCCGGCCTGGGTGCTACAATTACCGGCACCGGCAATGCAGTAACAGTTGACTTTGCAAATAATGCTACATCAGGTACCCTGAGCGTAACAGCAACCAATGCCTGCGGTACATCAACTGCAAGGACATTGGCGATAACAATGAACCCGCTGCCGACACAGCCGGGTGCTATTACAGGTTCGGCTACAGTATGCCAAAGCTCTAACGGTAATGTTTATTCAGTTACTAATGATCCTTCTGTAACTTATACATGGACCTACAGCGGTACCGGTGCTACCATCAATGGTACAGGAAGCACCATTACCATCGACTTTAACGCAACAGCTACGAGTGGTACACTGAGTGTAACAGCTACCAATGGTTGCGGAACATCTGCTGCCACTACACTGGCAATTACGGTGAACCCGCTGCCAGCTGCACCGGCTGCTATTACAGGTTCGGCTACTGCCTGCCAGGGTTCTGCAGCCAATGCATATTCTGTGACCAATGTAGTGGGTACTACCTACACATGGACCTACAGCGGTACTGGTGCTACCATCACAGGTAATGGTGCCAATGCAATAACTATCGATTTTGCTAATAATGCCACATCAGGCACATTGAGTGTTACCGCTACAACTACCTGCGGCACCTCATCGCCTACAACGCTGGCCATAACTATTAATCCGCTGCCCACACAGCCCGGTGCTATTACAGGCGCATCGCCTGTATGTGCCGGCCAGACAGGTGTTGCCTACTCTGTAACCAACGATCCTACGGTAACGTACACATGGACCTACAGTGGTACAGGCGCAACTATTAATGGTACGACCAATGCAATTACCATCGACTTCAGTAATACCGCAACAAGCGGCGTGTTGAGCGTAACAGCTACGAACGCTTGCGGAACATCTGTAGCTACAATTAAATCAATAACGGTTAATCCGCAGCCGAATGTGCCGGGTACACCAACAGGTCCTACTACCGTATGTCAGAACCAGAATGGTGTACTTTATACAGTGCTGAACGACCCGACCGTAACTTTATACACATGGAGCTATAGTGGTACGGGTGCTACGATCAGTTCATTCGGTAACAATGCGAGCATTAACTTCAGCGCAACGGCTACTTCCGGTGATGTCACCGTGACTGCTACGAATGCCTGTGGTACATCTGCGCCTTCGGCTCCGCTCGCAGTTACAGTGAATACACTGCCAACTACTCCGGGCGCTATTACAGGTGTCACACCTGTATGCCAGGGTGATGTAGGTGTTGCATACTCTGTGGTCAATGATCCGACCGTAACATATACATGGTCTTACAGCGGTACAGGTGCTACCATCACCGGTAACGGTACGAGCACTATATTTATAACTTATGCTAATAATGCAACTTCTGGTAACCTTAGCGTAATTGCTACGAATGCCTGTGGTACATCTACAGCAAGCACATTTGCAGTATTGGTTAACCCGCTGCCATTGCAGCCTGCTGCATTCTCTGTATTCACAGATTCGGTTTGTGCCGGTACTTCAGGT
This sequence comes from Bacteroidetes bacterium 46-16, assembly GCA_001897835.1. Taxonomy (GTDB): domain Bacteria; phylum Bacteroidota; class Bacteroidia; order Chitinophagales; family Chitinophagaceae; genus MKUN01. The sequence goes on along the minus strand of MKUN01000037.1, from coordinate 41,448 downwards.
GTGGTTTATACAATACCTAATGATCCCAGTGTAACATACACATGGGCGTACAGCGGTGCAGGTGCCACAATAAATGGTACAGGTAATTCAATAACCATAGATTTCTCGCTTGCAGCTACTTCAGGCACCCTGAGTGTGACAGCTACAAATGCCTGCGGTACATCTGCACCACGCAACCTGAATATTACCATTAAGCCACTGCCGGTAACACCGGGCGCTATTACAGGTACTACGCCTGTATGCCAGGGCCAGAGTGGGGTAGCCTATTCAGTTACCAATGATCCTACTGTAACTTATACATGGACTTACAGTGGTACAGGTGCTACAATAATCGGCACCGGTAATGCGATTACTATGAACTTCGGCGCGACGGCTACTGGCGGCACATTAAGTGTGACAGCTACAAATAGCTGCGGCACTTCTACGCCTAGCACATTTGCTATAGTGGTTAACCCGCTGCCTGCTCCGCCAAGCGCCATCACAGGTACTTCTCCTGTATGCCAGGGCGATGTTGGTGTTGCATACTCAGTTATTAACGATCCTACAGTAACCTATAACTGGTCTTATACAGGTACTGGCGTTACCATAAATGGTACTACCAATGCGGTGACCTTAGACTTCAGTACAACGGCTACTTCAGGTACTCTGAGCGTAACAGCTACGAATGGTTGCGGTACATCACTGGCCAGCAACTTCTCAATACAGGTTAATCCGCTGCCATTGCAGCCGGCTGCCTTTATAACATCGAGCGATACGGTATGCCAGGGCCAGAACGGCGTTGTGTATACCGTGCCTAATGATCCTACAGTGACCTACACATGGACCTATAGCGGTACAGGCGCTACGATTGCCGGTTCAGGTAACAGTGTAGCACTTACCTTCAGCAATACGGCTACATCAGGTACACTGAGCGTTGTGGCTAATAATGCCTGCGGTACGTCACTGCCAACTACTATTGATATCACAGTGAATCCGCTGCCTACAACTCCTGGTGCTATTACAGGTGTATCTCCTGTATGCCAGGGCGATGTTGGTGTGCCATACTCGGTAACTAATGATCCTACGGTAACCTATAACTGGGCTTACTCAGGTCTCAATACGTCTATCGTTGGTTCCGGTAATGCAATTACACTCAGCTTCGGCACCAATGCTACTTCAGGCACATTGAGCGTAACGGCAACCAATGCCTGCGGTACCTCAACGGCAAGTACCTTCGCGATAACAGTGAACCCGCTGCCACTGCAGCCAAGTGTCATCACTGGTCCGGCTACAGTATGCCAGGGCGATGCGGGTGTATCTTACCAGGTACTCAACGATCCTACAATTACGAACTATACATGGACCTATAGCGGTACAGGTGCTACCATCACCGGTACGGGCAATGCTGTAACAATAGACTTCAGCACTACGGCTACATCGGGCAACCTTACAGTGATCGCCAACAACTCATGCGGTGCATCACTGGCAAGGGTAATGGCAATAACCGTTAACCCACTGCCAAACCAGCCGGCTCCGTTCATTACATTCACCAACCCTGTATGCCAGGGCCAGGCAGGTGTGATCTACGAAGTGCCTGATGATCCTACTGTAACCTATACATGGACCTACAGTGGTACAGGTGCTACCATCAGCGGCTCAGGCCACCTGGTGAGCATCGACTTTAGCAATGCCGCTACATCGGGCAACCTGGATGTTACTGCTACCAACGGATGTGGTACTTCTATACCGCAAACACTTGCAATAACAGTTAACCCGCTGCCTTTACAGCCGGGTGCTATAGCAGGTCCTGCGGCAGTTTGCCAGGGTCAGAATGCTGTTGCTTATACAGTACCTAATGATCCGACCGCTACATCATATACATGGACCTATAGCGGCTCAGGTGCTACCATTACCGGTACTACCAACAGTGTAAGCATTGACTTCAGCACAGTAGCTACTTCAGGTACGCTGAGCGTATGGGCCAACAATGCCTGCGGCTCATCGTTGCTGTCGCAAACACTGGCAATAACCGTTAATCCGCTGCCAATGCAGCCGGCCAACTTCACTACATCAAGTGATACGGTTTGCCAGGGTCAGACCGGTGTGATGTATATCGTGCCTAATGATCCGACTGTGACCTATACATGGGCATACAGTGGTACAGGTGCTACCATCAATGGTACTACTAACAGTATCACTATCGACTTCAGCAACACAGCTACAAGCGGTCAGCTGACCGTAACTGCAACTAATGCCTGCGGTACTTCGGCTGCACGCACACTCAACATTACAGTGAATACCCTGCCGAACGATCCGGGTGCAATTACAGGACCTGATCCGGTATGCCAGGGACAGAATAACATGGTGTACTCAGTACCGGTTGATCCGACTGCTACATCATATACCTGGACTTATAGCGGCACAGGTGCTACTATATCAGGCACAGGCAGCACGGTGAGCGTCAACTACAGTGTAACAGCTACCAGCGGTACGCTCACAGTTGTGGCCAACAATGCCTGCGGTACCTCACTGAATAACAGCACATTTGCTGTAACAGTTAATCCGATACCTGCTCAGCCAAGCGCCATTACTGGTCCGGCTGCTGCATGCCAGGGTACAACACAGGCATACTCTGTTACCAATGTTCCGGGTGTTACCTACAGCTGGAATTACAGCGGTACAGGTGTTACGATCACAGGTGCACCGTCTAATAACGTTACACTTAACTTCAGCAACATAGCCACTGCCGGTACGTTGAGTGTTACTGCAACAACAGTTTGCGGCACTTCAACAGCCAGCACACTCGCTATAACAGTTAACCCGCTGCCGCAGGTTCCCGGCAACTTCACTACCGCATCTGATTCGGTATGCCAGGGCCAGACAAACGTGGTTTACACTGTGCCGCTTGACCTGACGGTTACTTACAACTGGACTTATACTGGTACAGGCGCTACCATTACAGTATTTGGTGGTAATACAGCGAACGTTGATTTCAGCAATACAGCTACTTCGGGCGACATACAGGTTACTGCAACCAATGGTTGCGGTGTATCTGCTCCGCGCACTGTTTCAGTGACTGTTCATCCGCTGCCTGCTCAGCCTGCTCCGTTTACAGTGAGCACACCGGTTGTATGCCAGGGCCAGACAGGTGTGGTTTACACAGTGCCTAATGATCCGACCGTATCTTACACTTGGTCGTACAGCGGTACAGGTGTTACCATTAACAATAGTAACGGTAATACAGCTACCCTTGATTTCGCGGTCAATGCAACCTCGGGTACACTGAGTGTGACCGCTACTAACAACTGTGGCACATCGGCGGCAACAACTACTAATATCACAGTTAACCCGCTGCCGAATACACCGTTACCGTTCACCGCATCATCTGCCGATGTATGCCAGGGTCAGAACGCAGTGACTTACACTGTGCCGCTCGATCCTACGGTGACCTACACATGGAGCTACAGTGGCGCAGGTGCTACGATCACAGGTGTTGGTAACAGCATCAGCATCGATTTCAGCACCACAGCTACTTCGGGTACGCTGAGTGTTACAGCTACTAACGGCTGCGGCGTTTCATCAGCAAGGACAGTGACCATCACCGTTCATCCGCTGCCAGCACAGCCGGGTGCTATTACAGGTACATCACCTGTATGCCAGGGCGAAAGCAATGTAGTGTACAGTGTGCCTTTTGATAGCTCTGTAACATATACATGGACTTACACCGGTTCAGGTGCTACAATACTTGGCACTGGTAACCTCGTAGCAATAGACTTCAGCACTACTGCTACCTCGGGTGTACTGAGTGTTACTGCGACCAACAGTTGCGGTACCACAGCAGCTACTACCTTCGCGATAACAGTGAATGAGCTGCCAAGGGTAACATCTTCACCTGTTAACGCAACGCTTTGTGCAGGTGGTGATACATCGTTCAGCATTACAGCTACCGGCACAGGCCTTGTTTATCACTGGCAGGTAAATACCGGCACAGGCTTTACGAATATCACCAACAATGCTACCTACTCAGGCGCTACTACTGCTACGCTTCACCTCACTGCGGTTGACTCCGCAATGAATGGCTACCAGTATCGTGCATATGTTACCGGTACTTGCTACCCTGGTGATACATCGGGTATTGCATTGCTCACGGTGAACACAGCACCGGCGCTGGGTAACCAACTGGTAAATGCGATAGTATGCGAAGGCACTGATGCGTCCTTCTCTATATCAGCTGTGGGTACAGCACTAGCTTACCAATGGGAGGTGAACGACGGTACCGGTTGGGTTAATGTTCCTGCTGCGGCTCCATATAGTGGCGTGAATACTAATACGCTCACCATTACGGCTGCTACGGCTTCCATGAACGGTTACCAGTACAGGGTAACGGTAAGCGGCACATGTGCACCGCCAATAACTACGAACACAGCTACACTGAGTGTAAACTTTGCCCCGTATATCACGATACAGCCGGCATCGAGCGTAACAGTATGCACGAATGCTCCTGCCGACATGACCGTAACTGCAATAGGTGCAGGCTTAAGCTACCAGTGGCAGGTTGATAATGGTACAGGCTTTGCCAACATCACTAACTTCACACTTTACTCAGGTGTGAATACCAACCACCTGCATTTCAATGCTGTTGGACCTACCATGGTGGGCTACCAGTACAGGGTGATCGTAAGTGGTGCATGTGCTCCGCCTGATACTTCTGATATATCTGTAATAGGTATAAATACCCAGGTACAGTGGACAGGCCTTATCAATACACATTGGTCTGAGCCGGGCAACTGGGCTTGCGGTGTACTGCCAACAGCTACAACTGTAGTGACCATAACTGCAGCAGCACCGAACATGCCTGAAGTTGATATCCCGACCGCAATATGCGATAGCCTGATCATCGATCCGGGTGCTATGGTGTCCTTCATCGGTTCAGGTAATGTGCTTGAGCTTAAGGGCAGCATCATCAACAATGGTATATTCGACGCCTCGCTCGGTGAAGTGAAAGAAACAGGTAACGGTACCCAGTCTATACCGGGTGGTGCTTACGCGATCATCAGGCTCAATGGTAACGGCGACAAGATGATCGATGACAACACTACCGTAACCACGGGTCTTGTACTGACCAACGGCTTTATGACCATAGGTAACGCCAACCTTACAATTGCTCCTTCTGCATCGGTAATGGGTGGTAACAATGCATCCTTCGTGGTGACCAACGGTACAGGCCAGCTGATCTACACCAACATCGGTGTAGGTGGCAGAACAGGTAACGTGCTCTTCCCGATGGGCTCTGACAATACATCATACACTCCGATGAACCTGAGCAACATAGGTAATGCAGACAACTTCATGGCTAATGTGCTCGACGGTATCTATACTGCTTACACCAACAACGTACCTTCCGGTCCTTCACTGACGGATAATGCGGTTGGCAAAACATGGGTTGTTGATCACTCAGGTTCCGGTGGACCGAATGTGAGCATGACCCTGCAGTGGAACGCAGTTGATGAGCTTACAGGCTTTGACAGGAATGCATGCTTCATGTCGCACTATGTAGATCCGTTGTGGAACCCGGGTACACCTGGTCCTGCATTTGGCCCAGGTCCGTATAGCGTGTCCATGTCAGGTATCACCAGCTTCTCACCGTTTGGTGTTGGTAGCGCCGGCAGCCCGCTGGTTGTTAACAACGTGAACGGCAGCAATGGCGATGACAATACCATCACATTGTATCCGAACCCGGTTTCAGGTTCTGAGATATTCGTGAAATTTGAAAATGCGCCTAAGGGTGAAGTTGTGGTACGCATCCTGGATATGCTGGGTAAGGTAATTGCTGAGAACAAGGTGAATACCAATATGTACCCTGGCGGTGTGATACCGGTTAAGATTGAAGATCTGGCAAGCGGTTCTTACATGCTGCAAATGACAGATAAGAACCATAGGCCGATACAGTCGATCAAGTTCAGTAAACAATAAGCTCTTTAAGGGTTAATATAGAAAGCGTCCCGTTCTTCGGGACGCTTTTGTTTTGGGCATCAAACGTTAAAATCGTAACTTAGGGTATTATTTTATGAGGGGATGCCTTTATATAATTGCAGTATTATTGGTCATAGGATGGCTTTTGGGTCTCCTTTGGTGGAACGCAGGACACTTGATATACGTGCTGCTTATACTCGCAGTTATTTCATTGCTGTTAGGTATCATTAGAGGTAAGTGAGCAATAAAGATTTGATCGCTTGTATTTTGTTCTAACATCTGCCTGTTCACCATCGTCTATTGATAGTGTTAACCTGTTTATGAAAAACGTATGAAGAGATATATACTTTTCCTGTTTTTGGCAGCCACCTTCATCGGTCATTCGTATGGGCAGAGAAAAGTGTTGCTGGAAGATTTTACAGGTGCTTTTTGTGCCAACTGCCCCTTAGGCTCCTATTTTGTTGACTCAATGGCTACACTTTACCCTGATCTTATTACGGTTAGCCTGCACACCTATGGTATCCCGGATTCCATGTTTTTCCCTACTATTGATACCATTGGCCAGGCCTATGCTTTAGGGGCACCCCTGGCGGCGATCGACAGGATATACCATGCAGGTGGCACAGCCATTTACCTTACCCAATGGAATAACAATATCCTGCAAAGGCTTACTGCACCCCCAAAACTGGATGTAACCCTAAGCAGTACATGGGATAATGCGACAAGGGACATTACGGCAACTATGAACGTTAACATCCTGTCCGACCTGGATAGCGGTGATTATCGTATCAGCTTGTATATTGTAGAAGATTCTGTTGCACACTCCGGCCCCGGCTACGACCAGGAAAATATATTCAACCAGGTGATCGGTAGCCCTTTCTATGGCCTTGGCGACCCTATTCCGGGTTATGTGCACCGGCACGTGGTCCGAGCGCTCTTACCCTATGCCTGGGGTCTTGCTGGCGTAGTACCAGCAACAGCACTGAGTAGCCAGAATTTTGCACATGTCTTCCATTATACATTGCCCGAAAATTACAATGAAAATAAGGTATCGCTGGTCGCATTTGTCTCATCTTACACTGCCGATCACCACGGTGATTCTGTTTTAAATGCAGCGAATGAAAAACTAAATATCCCACTTGCCGCAAACGTCATCAGCACGGTTGATAATAACTTTGAGATATATCCTAATCCTGCCCGCGACAGAATGATCTTCTCCTCGGCCGATGTTAAGTCGTATAGCCTGCTCATATATAATGCCCTGGGCCAGGTGGTCATGCAAAGGGATTTTAAAGGTCGTGCAGAGATCACCAGGAACGAGCTTGGCAATGGAGGGCTTTATTACGCCCGCATACTGCAAGGAAGAGAACAGCGCATGGCACTGCCAATAATGTTCCTGCAATAAATTCAAATACCGGGTACCGTAAAATGATATCCTTTCCCTTTTAGGGTTATGATCGTAATGCCATCATCCTGCGATAAGTAATCGCGTAGTTTCCTGATGTAGACATCGAGGTTCCGGGAGTTGAAGAATGAATCGTCGCCCCATACGGCATACAGCAGTTTTTTTCTGTCGGTAGTTTTATTGGCGTGCTTGCACAATATGCTTAGTATCTCTGATTCCCTGCTTGATAACTTGATAATAGTCCCCTTGATCTGCAACTCATACCTTCCGGGGCTGAATAGGTATTTACCTAATGCTACCTCTTCCTGCGTTTCGATACTTGCGTCTTCCTTTGGCGCAGCCAGTTTTAGCTGGTTTTCGATACGCACCATAAGTTCTTCCATACTGAAAGGCTTTTTTAGATAATCCGTTCCTCCTGACGAAAAGCCTTTAAGGATATCGCTGGTCTGTGTCTTTGCCGTCAGGAAAATGACAGGCAACTGTGGGTATATATTACGTATCGTGCTGCCCAGCGTATATCCGTCAATATTAGGCAGCATCACATCCAGCACGCATATATCCGGCGAAAATGATTGTAATAGATCTATTAACCGGCCCCCGTCCTTTTTATGCAGCACCTCGTAACCTTTCAGCTCAAGGGTCTCCTTGACAATGCGTGCCAGGAACTGCTCATCTTCTATGTACAGCACTTTCTTTTTCATGTCATGTACTTTGGAAATGAAAGCGTAAAAATACTGCCCCCCGTAGCAAGGTTGGCAACTTTAATACTGCCGCCATGTTGTTGCATTACCTGCGCAGCATAGCTCAGCCCCAGCCCGTAGCCTTTGATATTATGTTCGTCACCTGTAGGAACACGGAAGAATTTCTCAAATATCTTATCAATATATTCTTTTGGTATACCGGGGCCATTGTCGGCAACAGCAATCTGTAGTTCATTTTCCAGTTCTGTAATGCTTACAGTTATTGAGGGTGCTGCACCTGCATATTTAAGGCAGTTATCCAGTATGTTGATCAATACCCCTTGTATATGCAGTTTATCCACATTTGCATCGAAATTACTCCCCGTATGTTCGAAGCTGATAATTGCCTGCTGTTGGTTGAACCGTACCCGCAAAATGTCCAGTACCTCTGAGGTCACCGCTTCCAGGTCTTCCTTGTTCTTATGAAAAGCGATCTTCCCGTCTTCCAGCAGGCTGCTGTTGAGCGCCTGGTTGATCAGGAGGTCCAGTCGTTTCATTTCCAGGTTGGCCATTTCAAGATAATCCTTTGCTTTCTCCCGGTCCGCGATCACATTGTAAGTTTCCAGTGCTTCAAGGGCTACTTTTATTGTGGATACAGGCGTTTTTAGCTCATGCGACATGTTGCTGATGAAATCGTTCTTAAGCGTGCCCAGCATTATTTGTTCTTTCAGGCTTTTGTAGGCAAAGCGGAAGGCAAGTCCGGTAATGATCAGAAGAGCCAGCGTAAACAATATTTGGGGCGATACTTTTTTGAGCAGGTACCAGGAGAAATGGCTCACTTCAACACCATAACTATTGGTAAAATAATCGCTTTTAATATAGAACCTTTTATTGTCCTTACGGAATGCACTGTCTTCTGTCCATTTAATATGGATGCCCCAACCTTTATCCTTCATTTTCCGGCTGAATTCTTTGTTGAACAGGCTGGTATCATTACGGAACAGGGCGGCACTATTCGAGTCGGCAAAGAACTTTAGGTTCCGGTATATGATATTGACCACCTGTACGTCATTGCCGGGCAGGTCTTGACTGATAAAGGCACTTCGGGTACTGTCATGTTCCAGCTCCTGCGATATCTTTTTTGTATCATCGTGGACTGTACCTTCTATTTTATAATAATTGACGGTGTTACCCTTTGGTCCGAACGCGATCTTTATCCCGGTATTTTGGGGCAGGTGACCGCTACTGTCATTTGTATTTACGGTACTTATTTTTGCAGCCGGGAGCGCATGCTCTTTGAAATGCCCCATCAGTAAGGAGTCGGATATTTGCCTTTGCGATTCATCAAATTCTACAGCAAGGGCTTGCTGGAAATCGCTGCGTGCATTCTTGTATTGGTTATAAACCCAATAGCACATGAATGCCAGCAGCAACAGTTCGCTGAACAGCATCATATACTTTACTCTTTTTAGTTTTTTTCCTTGTTCCAAAGTCCGTGTATCCGTTTGCCAAATTACGATTTAGCAACGGTTCGTTACCATTCATTAACCTTAATTAACCTTAATTCCCTTAGCATTAACCGGCTTGCATGAGCGGTGTAATTAATTTCGGGTCAAAACAAATAAAATGAAAAAAGCGCTTCTTACTTTTTGTTGCCTAAGCCTCTTGCAGGTACTCCATGCCCAGAATATGGCAGGTACGATCACCTACACCGAAACCATGAAAATGAATATAGACCTTAGTGGTGATGTTGATGTACAAGCCAATGGCAACGTCGATGCAGAACAAATAAGGAATATGATGCCCAAAGAGCAGCATACAAAAAGGGTGCTGTACTATAATGCCGATGCTGCTCTGTATACTAATGATAAGAAGAGCGCGGTGGAAAATCATGATATTGAACAAAATGACGGTAATATGAGGATGGTCTTCAAAGTTGCTGTGCCGGAAGATATCGTATACACATCGCTGAAAGATGCCCACCGTATAGAGCAGCGCGATTTTATGGGCAGGAAATTCCTTATTACATCGGATATTGACCAACCTAAATGGAAGATGACGGGCAACCAGAAAACCATACTTGGTTACCCTTGCCAGGAAGCCGTGTTAATGAAAGGTAAAGATACACTCACGGCATGGTTCACAGCAGCAATACCCGTATCAATAGGTCCCCAGGGCTTTAGAGGGTTGCCCGGTATGATACTGGAAGCAAAACAAAATAGCCAGTTGGAAATAATAGCGGATGATGTGGTGTTTGGTACGGACAACAATAAGCTGATCGTAAAGCCAAAGGGGGGTAAGAAAGTAACCCGCGATGAGTACGAAAAAATAGTTGAGGAAAAGCAGAAGGAAATGATGAAGGAGAATGGAGGCAGCAATAGTGTGATCATAAAATTAGGGAGGTAAGCAGCTATGCGTACATGGGTCCTTTTATTTTCGCTATTTTTTTGTTGCCATGCAAATGCACTTGCCCAGCAATATGACCTGGAGGGAAATATTGTGGATGAGAAAGCAGTACCATTGGCATATACTACTGTGTCCCTGCTCAACCCGGCCGATTCTACACTGGCATTCTTTGGTATTACCAATGAGCAGGGCTTATTCCACGTAAAAGGTATTACAAACGGTGAATACCTGTTGCAGGTAGCCATGCTGGGTTTTAGCACCTATTACCAGTCTTTGTCCATGCCCATGCTCAAAGGCAATAACATTGGCGTAATCGTATTGAAAGAAACTCCAGTCAACTTGCATGAGGTAGAAGTGAATGCAGAGAAAATACCATTGATGTTAAAGGGTGATACGCTGGAATATAATGCTGCAGCCTATAAAGTAAAACCTGATGCCAATGTGGAAGACCTGCTCAGGAAACTGCCGGGTGTACAGGTGGATAAGGCGGGTAATATAAAAGCCCAGGGTAAGGACGTGCAGCGGGTAACCGTGGATGGCAAGGATTTTTTTAGTAACGACCCTAAGGTGGCTACAAAGAACCTGCCTGCCGATGCCATTAATAAAGTCCAGGTCTTCGACAGGCATTCCGACCAGTCTGCATTTACCGGTATAGATGATGGTACGCGGGATAAGACCATAAACCTCACCCTGAAAGACGATAAAAAGCACGGCTACTTTGGCGATGTGCAGGCTGGCTATGGTAGTGGCGATCACTACCAGTTTGGCGGCAAGCTATACCGCTTTGCTAAAAAGTCCCAGTTCTCGGCACTGGGCATGGTAAACAATATCAACCAGTTCGGCTTTACTTTAGAGGATTATCTCAGCTTCAATGGTGGTATGCGTGGTTTGATGAATGGCAATGGTAGCTTGTCGCTTCGTATCGATGGCTCAATGCCTGTGAACTTCGGGCAGCAGGTAACTGGCCTGGTCACTTCCGGCGCAGGTGGCATTAATTATAGTTATGAACCACGTGAGAACAATACTTTCAATATCAGTTATATGGGGAATGGTGCAGGGAAAGATCTCAAAGAGCAGACCAATACAAAGAATTATACAGGTAGCAGCACCTTCATAAAGGATGATAATACAAATGAGCATTCGGAAAATTGGGGACATAAGCTCAACTTCAGCTGGCGCAACGAAATAGATTCAACAAAGCAGCTTTTGCTAAATGGCACTGCGGCTTTAAGTACTTCCGCTACCAACCGCGATCTTTATTCTGCAAGCTATATAAGCGACCTTGTACTCAACAGGCTGCAAAGCACTGCCCGCGATAAGGGTAACGATATCAATGGCAATGTAGGCCTGTCTTATTTAAAGAAGTATCAGGGTAACTGGCCCGTTTTCAAGGTGTTTGCTGATGGCAGCTTTGACAAAGGGCTTACCAATACCCAGTGGAATAATGCTACTACCTACTTCGATACCATTGGCCATACCTTTTATGATGACCAGTACCGTGACGATCATGATGATAAATATACCTACTCGCTGGGTGCCTCTGTTGTGCGCAGGCTTGGCCGGGGCTATTATACAGAGCCGGAAATAAAAGCCGCTAATGATGAGGATCACATCTTGCGTAGCCAGGGATATATGCCGCGCGAGGCGGGTAATATAGACTCATTAAGCCCTGATTACGGGAGAACGTTCCGCTGGATCAAACCGGGGCTTGGTATAAAGAAAAGTAATGATAAAGTGCAGTTCAATGCAGCACTTGGTCTTCAGCTTTCAACGCTTTCCACAGCTCTTTCGGGTACTGCATCGCGCAATGCTAATTACTATTACCTGCTCCCATCCGTATTGTGGCAGAAGGAATATGGCATGGGCCGGCATATAGGCCTTTCTTATACATCGGCTGTCAATGCCCCGGGTGTGCAGCAGATGCTGCCCGTTGCCAATACAGTTGATCCGCTTTACATAACCACAGGTAACAGGTCGCTTAAGCCGGAATATAGCCATACCTTCAATGTCAACTGGCTGCGTTTCGACCAGTTCTCGTTTACTTCCTTATTTGCAAACCTTACCTTTAAATATACCCATGATAAGATCAACTGGGCCCGCACAGTGAATAGTGGCCTCGGGCAGTCCGCTACACTGGTAAATGTGCCTGGTGATTATGACCTGAGGGGCAGGGCTGAGTTTTCTACTCCCGTCAGGAAGTTGGGCATAGATATAAACATGTCTTTTGATGAGCAGTATAATAAGGGTATTAACCCCGTGAATGGCATCAATAACAACAGCAATACATTCACGCATAGTTTTGAGCTGGGCATTGACAACCGCAAAAAAGACAAATGGGATGCCGAAGTGACTGGTTTCCTCAATATATCCGATGCCAGCTATTCGATAGAGCGTTCGCTCAATAATACTTTTTATAACTATGGCGGTAAGGCAACGCTGAGCTATAAACCCACTGATCATTGGTATTTCATGGCCAGCGCCGATCTCGATATCTATGATGCCCGGAGTTTTGATAAGCCGGTGAGCATACCCTTGCTCAAAGCTGCCGCCTCATACTATTTCCTTAAGGCAAAACGCGGGGTTCTTACTTTCGATGCTTTCGATATCCTTAATCGAAACACAGGCTTAACCCGTATAGCTCAGCTCAACTATCTGCAGGAGAAAAGGTCTGATATCATAGGCAGGTATTTTATGCTCTCCTTCAAATACAGGCTAAACAAAACAGGTGGTAATGCAGGGCCGGGCGCTATACATATCGATATGAAGTGATGCTGTGGTAATTCAGGCATTAATGCAGATATTTGCTGCAAATTCTGTTGATATGCCTGATTTGCCTAAACCATTACTTGGAGAGATTACTGCGCTTACCATCACTGCTCCTGACCTTGAGCAATCGCTCGCTTTTTACCAAAAGCTTGGCTTTAAAGAATTGTATCGTGCCGATTGGCCTTTCCCATGGATACAAATAACCGACGGGGCCCTGCTTATCATGCTGCGCCAGGATGCGCAGCTATACATAGCGCTTACCTACTATGTTGAGGATATGGATAAAATAGTTGCGGAGCTGGAAGCAAAAGGAATAAACTTTATCCAAAGGCCTAAGGATAGCGATATGATCAAGCGTTATCTCTTTCAGTCGCCCGATGCTTTGAATATAAGCCTCGTAACCAAAGTGGATGGTTTTGTGCAGCCCACAGGCCATACATTGCTCACTATGCCCCAGGGCGATCTCTTTAGCCCCGATAAATACGTGAATAAAGCCTGTGGAATTTTCGGTGAGTTTACCCATACCGTTACGGATCTCGACGCCTCTCTCGATTTTTGGGAGAAGATAGGCTTTACTTATATTTCCAAATTTTCAGCTCCTTATCCCTGGGCAATAGCTTCAGATGGCCTGGCCATCATAGGCCTGCACCAGACCAGTAGTTTTGATTATCCTGCTATTACCTTCTTTGCTGCTGATATGAAAGAGAAAATAGAAAAACTAAAAGCGGAAGGCATGCCTAATACTGAGCGTGGGGGGCCGTCGAACGTAATGATCGAAACGCCGGAGCAACAACACCTCTTTTTATTCAAAATCGGTATGTAATGACATTTTTCAAAGGAACGGAATATGCACGGCTTGAAACGGACCGGCTGGAGCTTATTGAAATAAACCCTGCCATGAGCCGGGTATTGCTCAATGAATGCAGTGATGGCGAGATCGTAGATTTCTTAGGTCTTGATAGTATAGAGGATTTCTCTGTCGACCTGGAGAAATACCGTACAGGTATGGAAACCTACCGTATATCTTATGCCAACTTTATAATGGTAAATAAGCAGCGGGGCAGGTTCATTGGCCGTTGTGGTTTTCATATGTGGTTCGCACTGCATCAGCGCGCCGAGATAGGTTATGCTATGAACAGCGATGATGACAAAGGCAAGGGCTATATGAGTGAAGCCATAGCGGCACTTATTGATCATGGTTTTGGTCCTATGGGGCTCAACCGTATCGAGGCTTTTGTTGGCCTGCACAACCCAGCTTCGCAGCGGCTCATGCATAAGTTTGGTTTCACGCTCGAGGGGGTAATGCGGGAGCATTATTGCAAAGATGGCCTTATCGAAGACTCGCTTTGTTTTTCCCTGCTGAAGAGGGAATATATAAAAGCTATTTAGGGCCTGCATTTTTCCTGCCTGCAGGTTTGGCAATCTTCTTTGGCTGGCCCTGTTTACGGGTGCGTATGTACACCAGCTTATTATCGCCCCGTTCCGATGTGCGTTCTTCCACCTCTACGGTATCTATGCTTTTAATGAGCTGCGCCAGCTTTTTAAAACCGTAATTGCGCGGATCAAAGTCAGGACGCTTTTTAAGGATCAGGTTACCCAGGTCACCAAGGAAGGCCCAGCCCGATTCATTGGCCAGGTCGCTGATAGACGAGGAGATGAGAGTAAGCATCTTTTTATCCAGTTTGGTTATGGATCTGGAAGCTTCGTTGCCATGTTCTCTTTTGTCTTCTTTCTCTTCTTCCTCGCCCTGCTTTAATATCTCTATATAGATGAACTTTTCACAAGCCGATATGAAGGCCGTAGGTGTTTTCTTTTCACCTATGCCTATTACCCGCATGCCGGCCTCGCGCAGGCGTATCGCCAGCCGCGTAAAATCACTGTCGCTCGATACGATGCAGAAGCCATCCACGCGCCCGCTGTATAGTATGTCCATTGCATCTATGATCATGGCGCTGTCCGTAGCGTTCTTGCCGCTGGTATAGCTGTATTGTTGCACGGGGGTAATGGCATGCTCCAGCAGCACGGTCTTCCAGCCGCTTACGGTAGGCTTGGTCCAGTCGCCATAGATGCGCTTGAAGGTAGGGGTGCCATACTTGGCTATCTCTTCCAGCATGCCGCTTATATTGCTGTAAGGCACATTGTCGGCATCTATCAGCACGGCATAGCGCAGGTCGTTATTGTTCTTATCCATAAGGGGAGGGTATTAATTAGTCCTAAGTTAAGGCCTTTTTCTTTGCTTATTTCTTTTTTCGCCTGTTGCTTGTTTGTCGTGGTTCGTCCAGGTAAGAGGCCTCCTCCGTTTTGCTCGATCCCTCCATCATCCGGTTCAGCTCATTTACTTCGGCATCGCTCAGGTAGCGCCATTTGCCTACGGGTAATTTATCCAGCGTAATGTTCATGATGCGTATACGTGTCAGTTTCATTACATCATAGCCCAGGTATTCGCACATGCGCCTTATCTGCCTGTTGAGGCCCTGCACAAGGGTTATACGGAAGCGTTTATTGCCTTCCTGTCGCAGTTTGCACTTTTGTGTTACCGTATCCAGTATGGGCACACCGCTGCTCATTTTCCTGATGAATTCCGGTGTGATCGGTTTGTCCACGCTTACTATATACTCCTTCTCATGCCTGTTGCCTGCACGCAGTATTTTATTCACGATATCGCCATCATCGGTAAGCAGTATCAGGCCTTCAGAGTCTTTATCCAGCCTGCCCACCGGGAATATCCTTTTCGGGTGATTGAGGAAATAAATGATATTGCTCTTGTCCTTGGGGTCGGTGGTCGATGTTACTCCCGCAGGTTTATTACAGGCTATATAGATGGCCCTTTTCTTTTTCTTCCTGATCGGTTCGCCGTCGATGGCCACCTGGTCCCCTGGTTTTACCTTAGTAGCAAATACCACCAGTTCGCCGTTCACGGTCACCCTTGCCTGCTCTATGAGCTTATCTGCCTCCCGGCGTGAGCAGAAGCCGGATGAGGAGATGTATTTATTAAGGCTGATGAGTTCGTTGCGGTACATATACTGCAAAGTACAGGAAAAAATCGCGAAAGATATGATGTAGTATTGTTGGGCTAAAGATTCCCCTGTTATATTTATAAGCTCCTGTACAGTGTGCGCATGCTTACTGAAAGGTAAATATGCACTGTCGGCAGTTCGCAAAAGAACCCTTGGATTGTCGCATCCTGCCCCTGTATTATTCATGCTTTTCTATGACCTTTGTGGTATTGATAGGCAGTGGAGCAGCGACCACTTGAAAAAACGGGCCACCCCGAAAAGCCATATGAGTAGGACCAAAACCATGATATTATGTCAAACAGCGTTTCATTACACAGGGTCATTAAAACATCTCCGGAGAAACTGTTCCGTGCATTCACCGAGGCCACCGCACTGGCCTCATGGCTGCCGCCATACGGTTTCCTGTGCACCGTGCACGAAATCAATGCAGAACCCGGGGGCACTTACAAAATGTCCTTTCAAAATTTCTCTACAGGGCACAGCCATTCTTTCGGGGGGCAGTATCTTGAGGTAAAACCAAATGAATTCCTGAAATACACCGATAAGTTCGATGATCCCAATCTGCCGGGTGAAATGATAACCACGGTATGGATGAAAAAGAACCTGGCCGGTACGGAACTGAAGGTGGTGCAGGAAGGCATTCCCGATGCAATACCTTCCGATATGTGTTATCTGGGCTGGCAGGATTCTCTCGATAAACTCACCCGGTTGGTAGAGCCCGAGATCCCCGACGCACCATAATGATGCCATATTTGCTGCCACAGCATGTATTTAAGGATACTTATTTCCTAATCTTAGGTATTGGCTCGTGAAGAGATCACTTCTTCACAAATCGCACATGTTCGGCGTTGTTGGCCCTCAAAAAGTAGATGCCGGGCTTCAGTGCGGAAATATCCAGCGGGCTGTACTTATCCGCAATGTGGAAAGTGCGCACCACCTGTCCGGTAACATTTGTTATAGCTGCGTTCACAGGATAAGTAACCGCATCTATATAAAGGTATGCTCCCGCAGGATTGGGATAGATACGGATAGTGGTATTTGTTATAACACCCGCCACGCCCATCGTTGGCTGCAGGTTTGCTGAGCGTGCTGCCTGCACCATGCTATTGTCGGCCTGCTGCGCCATTACTATTGCATATACGCTATGTATGTCTGCTACCCCGCTTAGGCTGATGGTTTGTGTATAGACCAGTGAATCTCCAATACTCTGGGGAGCAGCAATACGCATTGGCTGTGCCCCGAAAATACTCCTGCGGAATACGTCATACTGTATGGTTTCGCCATTATTGGCAGCAAAGAAGAGTGTATCCTCGGCAATGGCTCCGTACAGCAGCAGGCTGTCTATGCTACTGGTATCTGCTTTTCGTATTACCATACGCACCATTATTGCCGTATCGGCCACAGAGCTTACATCGGCCTGCATGTAGAATGATGTATTTTGCCCCACCTGGCTTTGGTAAATATTGGGGTCGGTGTAGTTGGTTGGCGGCAATACATTGCCCTGCACTACCATCCTTGGTGTTGCACCATAGATGCCATAATAATTGGTACGGGCATCCTGCTCGGCCACATTTTGCTGGTTCAGGGGGCAGGCTGCATAAGGGGCGCTGGGATAATAGGCAATGTGCAGTACCGTCGGGAAGTTGAACAGGTTATTATACAGGCCGGGGTTATTGGCAGCGCATACGCTGCAATAGGTATTGGTAAAGTGTTCCGCCACTATACGCTTTGGCACCTGCTGGGCTGTGACACTAAGCGTAGTTAACACCAGGAGTATAGAACTGTAGATTTTCATGCATGATATTTATTGCAATTTACGAATAAAGGACCGAATGGGTTTTATGTACGGTCATGGCAGCAACATTTTGTATCTTTTCAGCCTGTTTTATCCATGGCGATACAGAAAATAGATATTGAAGCATTTTTGTCGCTGGCTGCTACGCAACCTGTATTTGATGTGCGCAGCCCCGGCGAATACAAGCACGCACATATACCCGGCGCTTACAGCCTGCCGCTGTTCACAGATGATGAGCGCAAAGTAGTGGGCACAGCCTATAAGCAGCAGAGCAGGGAAGAGGCCATAAAAATTGGCCTCGACTATTTCGGGCCCAAAATGCGCCCTATGGTAGATGAAGTAGAGGCACTGTTACAGCAAAGAAAAGCTAAGGACAAGATCGTATTGGTGCATTGCTGGCGGGGTGGCATGCGCAGCGCGGGGGTAGCGTGGCTGCTCGATCTCTATGGCTTTAAAGTATATACCCTCATCGGGGGCTACAAAGCATATCGGCACTGGGTATTGCAGCAGTTCGATAAGCCATATCCTTTCACCATTATTGGAGGTTATACCGGTTCGGGGAAGACGGAAGTGTTACATGAGCTGAAACATCGAAAAGAGGCCATTATAGACCTGGAGCAAATGGCCGCACATAAAGGCTCTGCATTCGGTGCGTTGGGTATGCCTGTACAGCCCTCGCAGGAGATGTTCGATAACCTGCTGGCCATGGCCTTGCATGGTGTAACAAAGACAGGCGTGACAAATATTTGGCTGGAGGATGAAAGCCAGCGCATAGGCCTGGTGAACCTGCCTGGGGCATTGTGGGATACCATGCGCCGCTCCCCGGTATATTTTCTCAATGTGCCTTTTGAAGAAAGGCTGCAATATATAACCGGGGTATATGGCCGCCTCAAAAAGGAAGAGTTGGTAAATGCCATTATGCGCATACAAAAACGCCTTGGAGGACTCGATACTAAAAATGCAATAAATTATTTATTGGAGAACGATCACAAAGCAGCCTTTGGTATATTGCTACGCTACTACGATAAATACTACAATAAAGCTTTGCAGAACAGGGCGCATTGGAACGAACTTGTGACCATGCTGTCCTGTACTGGAGTGGATGCAATGAAAAATACAGAACTGATTCAACAACAAAAGGCCCAAATTGGATAAAGAAATAAAACTTACGCAGTATGCCCATGGGGCCGGCTGCGGTTGCAAGATAGCCCCAGCCGTGCTTGAGGAAATACTTAAGACCGAAATACCCATGACTGCCAATGACAAATTGCTGGTGGGCAACAGCAGCAAAGATGATGCTGCGGTATATGACATCGGTAATGGTATGGCGCTGGTATCCACTACCGATTTTTTTATGCCTATAGTAGATGATGCCTATGATTTTGGCCGTATTGCAGCAGCCAATGCGATCAGTGATGTATATGCCATGGGTGGCAAACCTGTTCTGGCCATTGCTATACTGGGCTGGCCGGTAGATAAGCTCCCGGCAGGCCTGGCACAAAAAGCACTCGATGGCGCAAGGGCCATATGTGCTGAAGCAAACATTCCCCTCGCTGGCGGGCATAGTGTGGATACTATTGAACCTATGTTTGGCCTGGCGGTGAATGGCTTGTTGCATATAAAAGAGCTCAAAAGGAATGATACTGCTAAAGAAGGCGACCTGCTTTTGCTTACCAAAGCACTGGGTACTGGTATATTAGCCACAGCACAAAAAAGAGGGCTTATTCAATATGATGAATTGAAACTGCTTACCGCCCAAATGACACAGCTTAATAAAGCAGGGGAGGCTCTGGGTAAAATAGAAGGTGTAACTGCCATGACCGATGTTACTGGTTTTGGCCTGTTGGGCCACATGGTCGAGATGGCGGGTGGCAGTGGCCTTTCTGCGGAGCTATATTATTCAAAATTGCAGGTGCTTGATGGGGCAAGGGAATACCTGGCCCGGAGGATAATACCCGATGCTACCTATCGCAACTGGAATAGTTACAGTACGATGACCTCCTTTGATCCCGGCGTAAATGTAATGGAGGCCTTCAGCCTCTTGCCTGATCCGCAAACGAACGGGGGGCTGCTGCTTGCAGTATCCCCTGCCGCTATAGATTCAGTGGCTGGGGTCTTTACAGATCATGGCCTGCAGCAATTCATGCAACCCATTGGTCGTATGGTGGCAGCAGGCGAAAAAACTATATTGGTAAAAGCATAAAAAAAGGCTGCATGAAGCAGCCCTTTGTATGATTAAGTTATCTTATTAGCCATTATCATGCATTACGCGTCCTGCACCGGCAAAAAAGCGTTGCCAGTAATCTTCGTTCAGGTTACTGATCATTACGCCCTGGCTCAGTGATGCATGCACAAAGAAATTGTTCACAAGGTAAATGCCTACATGCGAGATGCGCTTGCGATGGATACGGAAAAATACCAGGTCGCCTTCGCGGAGGTTATTGATATTTTTCATCAGGTCCACCGACTGGAATTGTTCAAAAGCGGTGCGTACCACATCCGTACCGAAAACCTGTTCGTAAAGCCTTTGTACAAAGGCAGAACAGTCTATACCCGATTTATCAGTGCCGCCATAGCGGTATCTTACCCCATACCACTCATCGATGAATTGATACAGCGAGAAATTATGAAGCATATTGGGTAATACACCCAGCATGCTGGCATATTTTTTTTGTAGCGTATTGCCTTCAGTTGGGTTGATCTTGGCTGCTTCTTTGTCTTTCACACGGTCCACCGGGTTCATGGTAATACCGTTGTGGATCGAGATATCACTATTGTTTGAGGTACCCATGCTTATATCATTGATAAAGCGGGGCTTGTTTGACGATGCATAAGTAGCATCTTCATCACCAAGAAAAGAAGTTAAGGACTGGTTGGTGCTACAGCTTGTCAGCAGCAGCATGGCAGTCATACATGCAGCAGCAAGGCCTGTGCTCAGTTGTTTCATCAGCATGTTTTGGATTAACGTTTGCGAAAATAGCTAAAAAACCAATACTGGTCAAGCTTTCAGGCTATTTATTCACATATAGTTAATAATGGTCTATACGCAGTGTTTTTTAAAAAGAGCAGGGCCTTTGTTTAAACACAAAGGCCCTGCTCTTTAAATTCTTATATATTATTGTGCTACAAAATATTTGTCATAGAAGTAATTCACCTCGTTAACAGTGTAACGGCCCTGCACATGGAATTTGGTTTCATCCATGCTTACGATCAGCCAGTCTATATCATTACCCGGCGTACCGAAATCTTTGATATACACGTAACGCTGGTCGCCGGTAACAGACCAGGTAAAGTCTATCTGCGTTGGGGTAGCGCTTGCTTTGCCTTGCGGGCGCTTTATAGTGCTATCCCCGCCATTATTGCTCGTGGTGTCACCTACTACTACCTGGGTATCGCCGCAGGTCACATTTGCTTCATAACCATATTCGTCCCCTTTGAAAACCCAGTAGTTACCCGCCTCGCAGTCATTAAGTGGTTGGTCGGCCCCGTTAATGGTCTGCGATTCAAGATGCCAGGTATGGTTACGCAGTGTTTCGAAACGCTTGCCGAATTTCTCGGTCTTTTTACAGGCGCTGAATATCACGGCTACTGCGGCTATAGTGCAGGCTATGAATAATATTTTTTTCATTTTATATTGTTTTCGTGGTTAAAAATATATAAAATACTAATCCAAGAGAAACTTTAGGTTTACAAAAACATATCATTAACAATATGCCTTAAAAAAGCTTGAGCCACGTTACCATTTTGCTGTTTGCAAGAACGTAACGTGGCTCTCCCTTATTTGTAGCGAGGACAGGGATCGAACCTGTGACCTTCGGGTTATGAGCCCGACGAGCTACCGCTGCTCTACCTCGCGATGTGGAGTGCAAAGGTACGTCTATTAACGGTAGCAAACAAGCTGTTTTCGCTTTTTATTTAACGAATAGGGGCATATTGCGTTGGCAATAGTATTTTTACAGGCTAATGCAAGCAGCACATAAAGCCGGTTTCGTAAACATCTTTGGCCCGCCTAATGCAGGTAAGTCCACCTTGCTCAATGCCCTTTTGGGCGAGCAACTGGTCATTACATCGCCTAAGGTGCAGACCACCCGTCACCGCATACTGGGTATATTGACCGAGCCTGCATACCAGGTTGTCTTTTCTGATACACCGGGTATCATTGAGCCCAAATACAAGCTGCACCAGCGCATGATGCAGCAGGTGAAGAACGCCCTTGAGGATGGTGATGTGGCTCTGCTGGTGCACGATATCACCGAGCCGCTGGAGCAACTGGAGATAGCCGCCGGCATGTTAAAGCTAAAAGTGCCCACCATGTTGCTGCTCAATAAGGCCGACCTCTTAAAAGATAAAAAAGAAATTGACGAAAACATCCGGCCCTTTGCGGAGAAGTTCCCCGCATGGAAAATATTGCATGTCTCCGCAAAGACGAAGTCTAATATAGATAAGATACTGCCCTTCATACTGGAGCACCTGCCCGAAGCGCCACCTTATTACCCGGAAGACAGTATGTCCGACCGGCCGGTGCGTTTCTTCGTTAGTGAGCTGATACGCGAGGAGATATACAACCTCTTTCACGAGGAGATACCTTACCATGCTGCGGTCATCATCCAGTCATTCGAGGAGAAGGAGACATTGGATGTGATAAAGGCCGAGATAGTTGTAAGCCGCGAAACGCAGAAAGGCATTATTGTGGGCAAGGGCGGCAGCATGATCAAGCAACTGGGTATCAATTCCCGGAAGAAGATTGAAGAGTTCCTGCAGCGCAAAGTACACCTGGAGCTCTTTGTCAAAGTACGTCCCAAATGGCGCGATAACGATACCTACCTGCGCGAATACGGTTACAATGGATGAGTCTAAGGTCATCGTACAACCATTGGATAAAGAGTGGCATGGTCCGCATGTCTCGGGTATGGATATGCTGCGCCTCGATCTGTTCGATCCGGTCATATCAGGCAATAAGTGGTATAAACTCAAGCACAACCTGCAATATGCTATGCAGCAGGGCTACAAGAGCATACTCACCTTTGGCGGGGCATTTTCTAATCACCTTATTGCCACTGCGGCAGCGGCTCAGTTGCATCATATTCCTGCTGTTGGTATAGTGCGCGGCGATGATGGGCGCGAACTTACAGCTACACTTAAGGCATGCCGCGAATATGGCATGCAATTGCATTTCGTTACACGCGAAGAATATAAACATAAGGATGAGGAGGATTGGCTGGCACGCTTGGCCGCAAAATTCGATAAGCCATTCATTATCCCGGAAGGAGGTGCTAATGAACAGGGCAGGGCAGGCGCTGCTGCGATAGCAGCTTTGATACCCGGTTCTTATACCCATATCTGTGTGTCGCTCGGTACAGGTACTACATTTATTGGTTTGCGCAATGCCTTACCGGTACATCAGCAATTACTTGGTTTTGTACCTATGAAGAATGGTACCTACCTTAAAAATGAGATCTGGATGGCCATTGAACAGGACAAAGACCAAAACTGGGAGCTATATGACCGATGGCATTTTGGTGGCTTCGGCAAGTGGACCGATGAGCTCATATCTTTCATGAACGGATTTTACCAGGTCAATCACATACCACTCGATATGGTGTACACTGCTAAGATGATGTATGGATTGAAAGATCTTTTAAGTGAAGGCTATTTCCCTGCCGGGGCAAATATATTATGCATACACACCGGTGGCCTGCAGGGCAATGTGGCTATAGCTGCTGAACTGGTCTATAAAAGCGGCATTTAAACATTATCTTGTGCTTATAATGTTACAACATGACGGATATTACTTCTAAAAAAGGTAACCGCCTTACTTTATATATCATCATCGGGCTTATTGCAGGCATTGCTTTGGGCTTTGTGTTCAATGGCAGCTACATAAAGAGCGAGAACAACCAGATCATCACCATCGAGTCTTCACTCCGTTCTATAAACGGACAAATGGAGGGGATAAAAGATACGGCATCCCGCGCTTATCATGGGCTGGCTTCTGTAAAAGCGCAGCTTACAGCTACGAAGACTAAGCTATCCGCAGCCCGCGATACTAAGCTCGAGCCATTTTCATTGATCGCCGATATTTTTCTGCGCCTTATAAAAATGATCATAGCGCCGCTGGTGTTCACCACACTTGTGGTTGGGGTGGCTCGCCTGGGCGATCTTAAATCGGTAGGGCGTATTGGGGGCAAGACCTTATTCTGGTTCATCTGCGCTTCTTTTACCAGCCTCTTCATCGGTATGTTGCTGGTCAACTTTTTCAAACCCGGCATGGCCATGCATTTATCGCTCCCCGATAGTTTTGCTGATACAGGCGTACAGAAGGCCAGTCTGTCATTGCGCGAATTTATGTACCACGTCTTTCCCACGAGCGTGATAGATGCTATGGCCAGGAACGAGATATTGCAGATCGTTATTTTTGCTTTATTCTTTGGCGTGGGCACCGCTGCCATAGGGGAGAAGGGGGCCGTTGTGATAAAAGCTATGGATGCTTTTGCCCATGTCATCCTCAAAGTCACAGGTTATGTAATGAACCTGGCACCGCTTGCGGTTTTTGGTGCTATTACAGTGGTCATTGCCAAACAGGGCCTGGGTATCTTATCCACCTATTCTGTCTTTATAGCAGAATTTTACTCCGGCCTGCTTTTCCTCTGGATCATATTGTTCCTGGCAGGGGGCCTCTTTATCGGTAAGCGGGTGCTTACCCTCATCCGGCATATCAAAGAGCCTGCATTACTGGCCTTCAGTACCAGCAGCAGCGAGGCGGCTTTCCCCAAAATGCTGCTTGAGCTTGAGCGTTTCGGCTGTCCCAACAAGATCGTCAGTTTCGTTCTTCCATTGGGTTATTCCTTCAATCTCGATGGTTCTATGATGTACATGACCTTTGCTTCGTTGTTCATAGCGCAATCGTATGGCATCCACCTCGATCCCGGTACGCAGATGACCATGTTGCTCGTATTGATGCTCACCAGCAAAGGTATAGCAGGTGTGCCCCGCGCATCGCTGGTGGTCATAGCGGGCACACTGGCCACCTTCAAGATACCAGAGGCAGGCATAGCCCTCTTGCTGGGCATCGACCCCCTGCTCGATATGGGCCGTAGCGCTACTAATGTGATTGGTAACAGCATTGCTACTGCCGTGGTAAGCAAATGGGAAAAGGACAGGGATTGATCACCGGTACATATTGAT
The DNA here is from genome assembly GCA_001897835.1 of Bacteroidetes bacterium 46-16. Classification (GTDB taxonomy): domain Bacteria; phylum Bacteroidota; class Bacteroidia; order Chitinophagales; family Chitinophagaceae; genus MKUN01. Next base: position 16,242 of record MKUN01000037.1, on the reverse strand, counting down.
TTTTATGCTTTTATAAAAGATGTGTCTGCATATTTTTTGCTATTTTCACCACTTCAAGATATAGGATAATGCACTCGATACTGGAGCTGATAAAAAATTTAACTAACCCTGATTGGATCAAGGACCACGGCGGACTGTATATTGTCATGTTCATCATTTTTGCGGAGACAGGTTTATTCGTCGGTTTCTTTTTGCCGGGCGATTCCCTCTTGTTCATTACCGGCATGATCATAGCCAACTCCCAATCTACAGGCATACCCGATCTGCTTTACTGGATGGCGCTTATATCGGCGGCAGGTGTTATTGGCAATATGGTGGGTTACTGGTTTGGTAAAAAATCAGGGCCCCTCTTGTTCGAGCGTCGCGATACATGGCTCTTCAAACGCAAACATCTGTACCAGGCAAAAGAATTTTACGACAAGCGCGGAGGCAGTGCCATACTCCTGGCCCGCTTCCTCCCCATAGTACGCACCTTTGCACCCATAGTGGCGGGCATCGTGAAGATGGAACGTAAAAAATTCACTTATTTCAATATCATCGGGTCTATAGCCTGGGTAGTAAGTATGACCCTGGCCGGCTACTTGCTCGGCGGAAACGTATGGGTTAAGAACAACCTTGAAAAGATTGTGATAATTATTATTTTTATCACTACTGCCCCGGTGCTGTTCAAGATGTTCTTTGGTAAGAAAAAACCTAAAGCTACAGATGCTCCGGACGAAATATAGTCATCGATGGAGCAAAACAAAACGTTATCCGTATTAAGTATTCCCGTATTAGTTGCCGCGCTGGGCTATTTTGTAGATATCTACGATCTTTTATTGTTCAGCATCATCCGGGTCAAAAGCCTCAAGGGCCTTGGCCTCAGTGATGCGCTTATCGATACCGATGGCAAATTCATTATAAGCGTGCAGATGTATGGCCTGCTTATCGGGGGTATCATCTGGGGCATCATGGGCGATAAAAAAGGCAGGCTCAGTGTATTGTTCGGTTCCATTGTTTTGTATTCCCTCGCTAATATCGCCAATGGTTTTGTGCATACCGTACAGCAGTATAGTATATGCCGTTTTATTGCTGGCATAGGTCTGGCCGGCGAGCTTGGTGCAGGCATTACGCTTGTTGTTGAGCTCATCTCTAAGGAAAAGCGGGGCATTGCCACATCGATAGTTGCAGGGGTGGGGCTTACCGGTGCTGTGGTCGCTTTTTTTGTGGCCAGTGAGTTCGACTGGCGGGTATGCTACTACATAGGCGGTGGCTTAGGCTTCCTGCTTCTGTTGTTGCGTGTCAGTGTCTTTGAGTCGGGTATGTATAAGAATATACGCCACGCAGCCATACAGAAAGGTAATTTCCTCATGTTTTTCAGCAAGGGCCGCTTTAAAAAGTACCTGCTCGCTATACTTATCGGCCTGCCTACATGGTATGTGATAGGCGTGCTTATTACCTTCTCCAAAGAGTTTGGCGAGTACTTTGGTCTCGATGGGCCTGTGGAGCCCGGTAAAGCAGTGATGCTCGCTTATGTGGCCATTGCCATAGGCGATCTGTTGATAGGCTTCCTGAGTAATGCATTAAAAAGTCGCAAAAAAGCACTCTACATATTTTATGCACTTACGGTCATCAGTATTGTATTGTTCTTCATGCAGCGTGGCGGTACGGTGACTACTATGTATGCCATCTGTGCTTTTATGGGTTTCGGCACTGGTTTTTGGGCACTCTTTGTCACTATGGCTGCAGAGCATTTTGGCACCAACCTCCGGGCTACAGCCGCTACCACTGTGCCCAATATGGTGCGTGGTTCATTGCCGGTTATCCTTATCCTGTTCAATTACCTGAAGCCCATGTACGGTTATATCAATGCCGGGGCGCTCACGGGTGTCGTAGTTATGCTCATTAGTATTATAGCTGTGGTAATGACGGAAGAGACCTTTGGCAAAAACCTTGATTATATCGAGCAGTAAGGGTTAAAAAACGACCTCCCGCATTATGGTTTCCGTAGCATGGGCATTTTGCATAAAATAGGCTCTTGTTTTCACATGCACTTCTTTTAGCCGTTCTTTGTTATCCAGGTATTGCTGCCAGGCATTGAGTAGCTCCCCGTCGGTGTGCACATTTTCTGCTGCACCCATCTGTATCAATGCTTCCGCCTCGTTATATTTTTTGTAATTGTGGTCCGAAAAGGTGATCGGTATCCCATATACGGCAGCCTCCAGGCAATTATGCAGCCCGCCGTTAAAGCCTCCGCCTATATAGGCGATATCGGCATAATGATACAGTCTCGATAGTAACCCCACGGTATCCAGTACCAGCACTTGTGCATTGTTATCTATCCCCTTCGTGTAGCGGCTGTATTTCAGTTTATGCTTCATCAGCTTGCTTTCGGTGTTCCTGAGCAATTCGTCTGTGATATCATGGGGCACCAGTACCAGCTTTATATTTTGTGCTTTCAGGCTTTCATATGCTTCCAGCAACAGGTCTTCATCTTTGGGCCATGTACTGCCTGCAACGATCAGTTTGCTATTGCATTTGAACCTGGCTATTTCCTCAATGGGGCTGAAATGTTCTTTGATAGCCATCACGCGGTCAAAACGTGTATCGCCGCAAACCGATACATTATGGATACCAATAGTACCTAGTATGTGCTTCGATGCCTCATCCTGGACGAACAGTTTTTTATAAGTTTTCAGCGATCGCCTGAAAATCCCCCCATACCATTTGAAGAAAGGTTGATGTGTCTTAAATACTGCGGAAACGATATACGTATCTGTCTTATGCTGCCTCAGTTGCTCCAGGTAGTTTAGCCAAAACTCATATTTGATGAATATGGCGATCTTAGGCTGCACCATTTGTATGAAACGGCCCGCCTGCTCCTTAGTGTCAAGCGGCAGGTAGCAAACTATATCTGCGCCTTTATAATCCTTTCGTACTTCATAGCCGCTTGGCGAGAAAAAGCTGAGCAAAATTGCATATTGCGGGTATTGCGCTTTAATAGCTTCAATAATGGGTCTTCCCTGCTCAAATTCTCCCAGCGAAGCACAATGTATCCATACGATTTGTTTGTCTTTTACTTCCTTAAGTTGCTCCTCCAGCTTAGCCGCCCATCCCTGCCTGCCTGCCACCCATTTTTGGGCCTTGGCATTGAATAATGCTGCTATTCGGACGGCCAGGTAGTATATATATATGCCGGTGTTGTAGAGAAACATCTTTATCTGTAACGTAAACTAAAGGGATAAAGATATTCAGATTTGCAGGATTTCACTCATTGCCTGCAATATCAGGATAGCATTATTGCAGCAGGCAGCCCTATAATAAATGGTAAATGTCATTATAATAGCTTACGGCCCCCTGTGCTGCATCTGCGGGCATATATATAACAAACACAGGAACAGGTTCATTCATTTTCAATGTGGTCGGGGTCTCGGTTTTTATGCAGGCCTTTAGCAAGTTCATGTCTATTTTGCCGGGCAGCAGGTAATTGCCAAGCTCCATTGGCTTTTCCAGCCTGATGCAGCCATGGCTCAGGTATCTGTTACTACGGGTGAAGACATTTTTATTATTTGTATCGTGCAGGTACACACTGAAGGGGTCCGAGATATTGAACTTTATCACGCCAAGGGCATTATCACAGCCCGTTGATTGCCGGAACCTGTAAGGGAAATAGTTGCTGTTGAAACTGCTCCAGTTCAGCGATGCCGGGTTTATCACTTTCCCGTTCTTATCTATCACCTGCAGGTTCATTGAGTTAAGCGTATTCCGGTTCTTCTTATACGATGGTATGATCTCTTTTACAGCTATGCTGTGCGGCACATTCCAGTAGGGGTACAGGATCACTTCATAGCAATAAGCCGTAAATCTTGGGGTTTTTGTCGCAGGTTTACCGGTCACCACTTTCATCTCCAGCACCATTTTACCGTCCTGGTAATAATGCAGCATGGTATTACAGATATTGACGACAATGTATTTACTAAAGTTAAAGTGCAGTATCAGCCGGTAATAGTTAAGGGCGGTACTGAGGGCCTTTATTTTATCGGCTGCCTTGTGTTCTATTTGTACTGCCAGTTCCGTCTTTATTGTCCTGTAGTTGTCATTATCGGGCTCCATTTGCTGCGCCAGTGCTTGCAGGTCGCTGGCGTCTCTTACTTTGCTTAGCCCCTTAAGCAATATGTCCTTATCCTTTGTGTCGTTTTTTACAGACACTTCATTATAGCCCAATAGCCTGGTATCTATATTGCCTGTATAAATATCCTTTAAATACCCAAGTGCCGCATCTGTGAATATCTTATCCGCATCGATATCGTTGTACAACCTGGGAGGACTTGAAATATAGCTGTAATGGTAGTCCGTTTTTTTTAAGCCCAGGTATACAGCCTTGCTTATCAAAGCGGCCAGTTCATTTCTCAGTTCTGCAGACCGCTCATCTGCCCCCGTCCATACCAGGCGGTTTTCATTAAGTTCGTAAAAACTGTTTACCAGCTTTGGGTTTGTTAAGCTGTTGGTGCTGCTTTCATCATCTCCACGGGCTTTGTTGCCCATGGCCACTAACAGTAGTACCAGGATGCATTTTAAGGTTTGCACCAATGTTCGGGTTTATAAGTGTGAGATAAATACAGGCGTATCAACGGTCTTTAATAATTTATCCGCCGTGCTGGGGTCAAATAAAGTAGCAAATTTGCTTCTGCCATATGCACCCATTACGATGAGCTTATTTGATTGCCCCCAAAAGTTCTTGAATAGTTCTTCGGCAGCGTCACCGCTCAGTACCTGGTGCACCACTGCAGGGTAGTGTATCTTCAGCCATTCACCGATTTTATTTTCGCCATCAAATACATCCTGCTCATTTTCTTTAATATGCAGCAGCGTTATTTGCTTTACCACGAACTGGGGCAGCAGGTAGGTGAACTGTTTGATGGCAAATACCGATGAACTGCTCCCGTCGTAAGCAAAGACGATCTCATCTATTTGCTCAAATCGGCCCGGTGCCACGATCACAGGGCATTCCGATTTCATCAGCAGGTTGCGCACAAATTTTGTTGGGATGGTTTCTTCATGATAGGCAAAAGAGGTTGCCGGGTCCACGATGATCATATCGGCAAAGCGGCTTTCGCGGAGCGCCTCTGTTATGGGCAACCCTTTGTCCAGGTGCACAATGCCACTAATGTCATTCTGTTTGCAATACTCCCGGAAGATATTTATGTTCTTTTTGATAGCCTCTTTTTGTTCCGGGCTTTGCTCCTCATCCGATACGATTGACTCCACGTAGGCAGTGCCCATGTATTCTTTTATTTGCGGCGTCGATTCGTATTTCAGGTTGTCAAGAAATATCCCTGCCAGCTTCGATTGGGTCATTTTCGCGATATATGATGCGAAGTCTATCGTATTGGTGTTTAATCGCATTGCGTCCGTTACGAATAATATCTTTTGCATGGCTTCTGTCTTTATTGATGTGCTATGAATACCGGTAGTTTATGTTCTTTGATCACTTCGGTCATAAAGCTCTTTGAGAACAGCATAGAAACATCTGAGCGCCCAAAGGCTCCTGATACCACCAGCGCATTTTTATTATTCACCAGCCACGTATTGAAGTACACTTTCGGGTCTATATCCAGTTTTAGTATGTTCAGTTTGCCATAGTGGCGGGCTGCAAATTCTTCCAGCATATCTATGTTAGGCAATTCTTCTTTTTTGGTGCTGCCATATACCAGCGCGGCCTCTTTATTGCACAACTCAGGCAGCACATAAGCGAACTGCTTTAAGGCATACATCGAGTTTTTGCTCCCGTCATAGGTTAGCACCAGTTTTTCCGGAAATTTATAATCCTCAGGCAGCAATAGTACAGGGCATTCGGTATCGCGGATGATGTCGTCAAGGTATTCGCTGGGGGTACTTATGGTCACATCCTTAAAAAAGGTTTCACTGCCCAGCACCAGCAGGTCGGCAAAACGGGTCTCCGTTTTCAGTATATCCAGCGCATCGCCGCCAAGGTCATCATGCACCCGGTACTCAAAACCGTTCTTCTCACAGTATTCTTTAAAATAGGCTACATTTTTCACGAAAAGGTCATTGTCGTACTCAATAGCCGTAATGTAACCCCCAACGGCCAGCGGGTAACCCAGCATGGTCTTGTAATCTATTGAGCTTAGAAATACGCCTGTCAACAGGAAGGGGCTGTTCCGCGACAGGTTCTGTACAAAATCTAGTGAGGCCGATGAGAAGTTATAGCCGTCAAATACTACCAGTATCTTTTTCATGATATGCTTTTTATTTGTTGATGCAATGATACGATGTGCGGGCGCCCCAGTTTATGACCCCGGACATCTCTTTTGGTGACCTTTGTCATGTCGGTTCTTATAAATATAAAAAATCCCTGCCATTTTACCTGCAGGGATGATTTTTGGCTTTGTCCGTGTCTAATTCACTTTTATTGATTTAGTATTGGTTTTTATAGTGCTTTCTTTTTTGGGCAGGCATACAGTAAGTACCCCATCGGTATAGCTGGCCTCAATTTGCTCTTTGCTCACTTCCTCAGGCAGGTTAAAGGAACGGGAGAAAGATGAATAGTTATATTCTTTTCGTGTATAGGTCTTATCCTTTTCTTCTTTATTTTCTTGTTGTTGAGCACTTACGGTTAGCATATTATCCTCCACATCTATCCTGAAATCACCCTTTTTAAGACCTGGGGCAGCAACGGTCATATTGTATTCCTTATCATTCTCCGAAATGTTAACAGCAGGTGATAACATCGGCTTGTTCCAGTTGGCGTCATCAAACCATTCATTCCATGGCTTGAAAAGATCGTTCAAAGATGCAGGGAAAAGATCATTTGCTTTCATTAATGTTTTCAGTGACATAGTAGCCTCCTTTTGTTTTATTGTTAAATGATGCTGCAAAAATATTTCTGTCTTTGTAACAGGTAAATGACCCCGGTCAATGACCTGCATGATCTTTGTCAATATTTCCGGCCGCTAACGGGTCTACTTTTGCCACATGATGCAACCATTTTACACTACACCGGGAGAAGCGATAGCCTTAGTTAAAAATGGTGACCGCGTATTTGTGCATGGCAGTGCTGCAACACCCCTGTTACTTATTAATACTTTGCTGGGCCGGGCCGGGGAGGTCAAAGATGTTGAACTCGTGTCCATCAGCACTTACGGCGATATTGATTGGCAGCATCCCGGCGTGCAGGATAGCTTTTACCTGAACTCCCTTTTTGTATCGGCCAATGTGCGCGATTGGGTAAATGGTGACCGGGGTGACTATGTACCCGTATTCTTAAGCGAGATCCCCAAACTTTTCGAACAAAATATCCTGCCGCTCGATGTAGCCCTCGTACAGGTATCGCCCCCCGACAGGCATGGCTATTGCACATTAGGTACTTCTGTCGATGCGGCGCTTAGTGCCGTGCAGAATGCGAAAACGGTCATCGCGCAGGTCAATCCCCGTATGCCCCGCGTACATGGCGATGGCATCATCCACAGTTCGCGTATCAATGCTATGGTATGGGACGAGTCGGAACTGCCCGAGGTCGACTATGCAGCCCGGGCCAGCGAGGTCAATGATAAGATAGGCGCTCTTATAGCCGGGCTTATAGAGGATGGCTCCACTTTACAGGTGGGCATAGGCGCTATCCCCGATGCTGTGCTCCGCGCGCTATCGGGTCATAGAGGCCTCGGTATACATACTGAGATGTTCTCTGATGGGCTTGTGCCCCTGGTAGAGCAGGGTATTATAACCAATGAGCACAAAAGAATAGAGCGGGGCAGGATCGTCAGCTCCTTTGTATTGGGCACCCGCAAGGTCTACGACTTTGTAGATGATAATCCTTATGTCAACCTTATGGACGTGGCTTTTGTGAACGACACCAACGTGATACGCCAGAATCCCAAAGTAGTGGCCATCAACAGTGCGATTGAGATAGATATTACCGGGCAGGTATGTGCCGATTCCATAGGTGCTTACCAGTATTCAGGCATCGGCGGGCAGATGGATTTTATGCGAGGTGCATCACTCTCCGAAGGGGGCAAGCCCATTATTGCCATGCCATCGGTCACGGCACATGGTGTGTCGCGTATCGTACCCTTCCTCAAGCAGGGGGCTGGTGTGGTCACCACACGGGGGCATGTGCATTATGTAGCTACGGAATATGGGGTGGTGAACCTTTATGGGAAGAACATGGATCAAAGGGCCCGCCTGCTCATCAGCATAGCGCATCCTGCTCACCGGGAGATGCTGGAAAAAGCCTACTATGAAAGGTTTCGTAAAGTAGTGTGTTATTAAGGAGGCTTATTTTTCTATTGCAGCAATAATGCTCGGATCGTTGGCCTTTACCTTAGGTTCAAAAACAGCCACCAGTTCTCCTGATTCATTCAGCAGGTACTTCTGGAAATTCCATTTCACTTCGCTGTCCTTAAAATGGTTGTATTGTTTTTCGGTTAGCCACATGAATATAGGTGCCCTGCTGGTACCTTTTATACCCACCCTTGCTGCTATGGGGAAGGACACGTCATAATCTTTCTTACGATATTCCGTAGCTGTTTTGCCCGCGCCGGGAGGTATGCCGAAGTCGTCGGAAAGAAAGCCAACCACTACCAGTTTATCCTTATATTTTTTAGACAGTTCGTTCAGCTCTTTATATTGCGGGTCGTAGTTATTGAACCAGGGCGCGTTCACGATGAGTATCTTCTTGCCTTTGAAAGCAGAAAAGTCAATGTCATTGCCATTGAGGGCGGCTACTTTATAGTCATATATGCTGGCGGGTACATCCTGCGTGGCAGGAGCAAAAAAGCATAATAGCAAGGCAAACAGGGTTAGTTTCATAACTAATTCTTGGTTTTATATATAGTAAATGTATAGATTTTCTCTTTCATTCCCAAAAAACGACTTGGGCTTATTATTAAATTAATGTTCAGGTTTTCTGCTCATCCTTCTTACCTGGCCAGCTCACTTTTTTATAGCGCAGGAAGATGAATATCTGGTCCAGTTGCTCACCATTCATTTTTCTTAGTACGGCATGGTTCCTCGGGTCGCCCATCAGGAATTTTGCTTTGTAGTTATCGAACTGCTCTTTGCCAAAGTTGGGTATGCTGTCTTTGCCGCGGCCATAGATGCCGTGGCATTCCGAGCAGTTTATTTTATAGAGCTCTTTACCTTTTTCAAATATCCCCGCCAGTTGCTGTCTTCTTGCTTCGGGAAAATCTGCAGGTATATCGCAGCTTATCACAGGGCGCTTTGCGCAGGCCAGGGAGAGTAGCAGGCTTATTATCGTGAGTATGATGTGTGTGCGTTTCATTGTTTAAGGGCTTTGCCTAATAGCTGCCGCCGGTTTTTCTCGTGTTTAGTTCTTTTATCGATGAATGGGGCAGTTCCGCAGGCGGACTGTCGAAGGTAATCTTTTCATCCAATGAGCGGATGAAGGCTATGAGCTCTTTTTTCTCTGTACTGCTGAGCTTCAGCGAATCCGCAGGCAGTGTTTGATTGCTCACATTGAGCTTATGCCCGGCGCCCCCGCCGCCATCATAAAAATCAATTACCTGCTCCAGCCGGGTGAATACGCCATTGTGCATATAGGGCTGGGTATGTGCTGCATTGCGCACCGTACCCGTTCTGAAAGCGCCCAGCATTTCGGCCACCGGGTTCACTGTGTAGCGCCCTTTGTCTTCGCTCAGTTTATGATAGCCGGTATCGGCGGGTGTGCCTGCCACTTCAAATTCAGAGCTGATGTAGGGTGGTGCCACACCGTTGAACTGGGGCAAAAAATGGCAGGTGGCACACTGCGCTTTACCCATGAACAAGTTAAAGCCTTTTATGGCATCGGGGGCAAGTGCATGACCGTCATTCATAGCATCATCGAATGGGGCGTAGTATTTACTGAAATCACCATAGTAATAGGTGATTGCCGATATGATATGTTCCAGGGTTATTTCCTTTACTTCAGGCGTATATTTAAGCAGCTTTTTAAAGGTCTTATTATACTCCCTGCAGCTCAGCACTTTCTTGACAATATCGTTCTCTGCGCCGCCGCTCATCTCGTTGGCATTGGTCATTACATCCGTAGCCTGTGCATGTAGTGATATGTGTTTGCCGTCCAGCATCAGCAGGTGGTTGTATATCACGTTGATGAGGCTGGGGGTATTGCGGGCTAGTCTTTTTTCCCGGTCAAAGGTCATGGCTGTAGCGAAGGATGTATCGGTAAAATACTCCGTAGGCTTGTGGCAGGATGCGCAGGCCCGTTCATTATTGCCCGATATGATAGGGTCATAAAAAAGTAGTTTGCCCACAGCTTTTATATCGCTCAGGGCCGCCTCGTCGGTTACCAGCGAGTAAATGCCCTTGCTGTTTTGTGCGCGATATAAAGACTTGTCGAAGATCGACCTGCAGTCATTGTCGAGGCTATAGTCGTTAAAGCTCTGCGATACCACATTGTATTGCCCGATCAATTGCTGGTTGATGGCAAAAAGCGGGTTCACAAAATCCCTTATAAAACGGAAATGGTCGAAACGTTCAAAGTCCCCGGGCTGGCTGTTTGCAAAAGCTATGCTTTGCTCATACAGGGCCAGGTATTCTTTGCTCAGCGGACTGCCGGCATAGCTGTCGTTATAGGCAAGGTAGATATCCTGTACCCCTGCAAGCATGGATCTCAGTTCGGGTATTATATGCGCGCGATCGGGGCATTCAAAGCCCGTAGTGTATATCGCTGCAAGGTTGAGCAGGTATAGCCGGTTACAGAGAAAAAAATGGTCGGGCCTGCTCAACTGGCTGGTTACGGAATCTGCCCGGAAAACATGGAGCGCCGCCACCGACCCTTTTATGAGCTGCATAAGTGAGTCTTTGGTCATACCCGGCTCATCAAGGTACAGCTCAGCAAGGCTTAGCCCTGCACCTTCTCTTTTATAGGGCTTTTCATATTTCTCAAATACCTCGTTCTCCCATTCTACTGGCAGTGGGGCGTTTATCTTTTTGTAGGCTATGGGCTCCAGGTAGCGCAGCCAGAAGTCGGCCTTTTTCAGGCTCAGCCGCGCATTTTCTATAGCGGCTTTTACTTTGTCTTTTTCATCGGTGGTAAATTGGCTGCAGCTCTTTATTTGCTCCAGCAGTGCCAGTTGTCTTTGTTCCAGCTCATCGATGCTGCCCGCATACAGGGCCCGGTATTTTGTATCGCCGGGTTTCAGACAAAAAGAGCAGAACAGGGTGATGATTAAAAATGTCGTCCATTTTTTCACGCTGCCAAAGCTATATAAAATCGTTTTCAGGTACTCGTCCACTGCTAATATATTCTTAATGTTATTTTCCTTTCTTTTATAAAAAATCCTTATCTAATTAACAGTATTTCATTACTTTTAACATGATAAATATATTTTTTGCAATTGACTACCCTTCTGTGAACACATAATATATACTACATGCAAAAGAATTTACGCCGCACAACCCTTCATCTCTACCGCAAGCTAATAGACAGCTTTAATCTTCGTTCGGTTATGGTACTGGCAGCAGCTTTTTTATCAGGCATTGCTGCGCAGGCCCAGGGCACATGGGTGCCGCTTACACACTGGGCGCCCGATTACAATGCCGGCGTGATGCTGGTGCTCACCGATGGCACAGTGATGGTCAAAACCTCATCGGGTGGCAACGACCAGATAGGCAGTGTATGGAACAAGCTCACACCCGATATACACGGCAGCTACATTAACGGTACCTGGACACAGGTGGCACCGATGGCCGATACCCGCCTTTACTATTCTTCGCAGGTGCTCAGGGACGGGCATGTATATGTGGCCGGGGGCGAGTACGGTACAGGCCGTGCCGAAGCCGAGGTGTATTATCCCGAGACCGATACATGGGTACCCGTACCGCAGCTCGATCCGCTGGATACCTTCTCCGATGCCAACTCCGAGATATTGCCCGATGGCAGCGTATTGCAGGCCATCGTATCGCATGGTTTCAGCACCACGAAGCGCATCTGTATTTACGACCCGGTGAGCAACAGTTACACACTAGGCCCTACAGCACTGGGCTCCAATAATGAGTCGGCATGGCTGAAGCTGCCCGATAGCAGCATCCTCTATGTAGATATCAATTCTACCAAATCAGAACGCTACATACCGTCACTCAATATGTGGGTGCGCGATGCCAACCTGCCCGTAAGTCTTTACGACCCCTACGGCTGGGAAATGGGCGCCGCCTTTATGCTGCCCGATGGCCGGGGCTTCTTTATCGGCTCTACGAACCACACGGCATATTACACGCCATCAGGCGATACCAGTGATGGCACATGGACGGCAGGCCCCGACATACCCAATAACCTCGGCGCGCCCGATGCTGCATCGGCCATGATGGTGAACGGCCTTGTGCTTTGCGCCTTCTCGCCCACGCCCACGCCCAGCAATGTGTTCTGGAATCCCACGTACTATTACGTGTTCGATTATACCACCAATGCATTTTTCCCCATAACGGCGCCCGATGGCAACGACAGCCTCGATGCACCCTGCTATTATTCCAACATGGTATGCCTGCCCGATGGTGCTATCCTTTACGGCTCACAGGGCGACAACCAGTATTACGAATTTGTGCCCGATGGTGCACTGGCTGCCGGCAAGCCGGTGCTCGACAGTATCATAGCCCTCAATTGCGATACCTTCATGGCCATAGGCAAGAAGTTCAACGGCATTACCGAGGGCGCCTGCTATGGTGATGACTGGCAGATGGAGACCAACTATCCCATCGTGCGCCTGAGCCGTAACGATACGGTCTATTATGCCAAAACATCGTACTGGAACAGCACCGGGGTGCAGCGCGATACCTTACTGGATACCACGCTCTTCGTATTGCCGCAGGGTATGCCGGTAGGCACCTGGGGCGTGCGGGTAGTGGCCAATGGCAATCCCTCCGATACCCTGCAGATAACCCTCTGCGGCACACCTGTGGATACTACCGTTATCGTAGATACTACAGATACTACGGGTAACCCCGTGATCGTGACCAACATTGGCGGGCCGGCCAATAATATTGCCCTTTATCCCAACCCTGCGAAGAAGCTCACCACGGTATCCTTCAACAGCCATACCGCCGGCGACTATAGCTTAAAGCTGGTGGACGTATCAGGGCGTACGGTGAAAGAGGTGGATGAGCGCGCGGTACGCGGGCTGAACAATTACACCTTGCACCTCAATGGCATTGCCAAAGGCGTTTATACTCTTGTCGTCAGGCGCGGGGCCGAGGTATATGATACCAGGCTGATGATCGAATAAGGATGGCTTTAAGCCCAACCATATTTAATATTAAGGTGCGCCGCAAGCGCACCTTAATATTTTACATTTCTTTCTCGAACCTGCCCGTGATCTTTGTGAACTGGATGATGTAGAATATGGGGCTTTCGTACACCACCTGGCCGGGGTGGGGGCGCTCTTCCTGCGAGGCGGGGGGCTCGGCCGTCTTTTCGGTCTTGGACGTAAGCATGTATTCGGAGAAGTAGGCTTTGGCGGCCTTTATCTCTTCCTCGTCGGTAAGCTCTTTGTATATACCCCAGGCGATCACGCAGCGCCAGTTGTTATAGTCCCTCACCTCGTCCACCTCGAAGCATACGTGGGGGTTGCGGCGCATCATCTCTATCTTCAGGCCCATGCGCGAGTGGCAGAGCACATGCCCCTCCTGCACCAGGTAGCTCACCGGCACTATATAGGTCGTCTCGCCATCGCCCACGCCTATGCGGCCCACAATATTGTTCTCCAGCATTTCCACTACTTCCTGTTCTGTAAGATCTCCCAGCATAATAAGATGTGTTTTGTATTGCAAACATAAAAATAACGGCTGAGCAGGAAGGTAATTTTCGTCATCATGGTGGCAAACTGTTTACCTGACGAAGTACATCTTCATCATCCCTTTGTTCTTTGCCGCTACCTCGCCCCTGTACACACAGGTGAACTTATCCTTCACCAGTTCATAAGTGGCCTGCGAGATATTGATCTCGCCGGGTGCGCCGCTGCTCTCCATACGGCTGGCCGTGTTCACGGTATCGCCCCAGATATCGTACTGGAATTTTTTTATGCCCACTATGCCTGCCACCACGGGACCAGTATGCACCCCTATGCGTATCTCGAAGAATAATTTACCCTCAGCCTGGCGTTCAGCTTTATGCCTGTGCATATATTGCTGTATCTCTATGGCCGCTTTTACCACATCTGCGGCGTGGGTGCTGTTGGGTGTGGGCAGGCCGCCGGCAGCCATATAGGCATCGCCAATGGTCTTTATTTTCTCCACGCTGTGGCGGTACATGATATGGTCGAACTCGGAGAAGCAGGCATTTATCTCCGCCACCAGTTCCTGCGGCGATAGCTTTTCGCTGAGCTGCGTAAAGCCCTTGAAATCGGTGAAGAGCACCGTTACTTCATCTATCATTTTGGCGTCTGCGCTGCCTTTCTCCTTAAGCTCTTCGGCCACCTCTTCGGGCAGTATGTTAAGCAGCAGGTTCTCGGAAATATCCTTTTCCTTCTGTACGGCCCTGCGCGAGAAGAACAGGCCGGAAATGATGACCAGCAGCAGGCCGGAGCCGATACCGAAGAAGATGCGCTCGTCCCGTTTTTTCTCCATGGCCAGTTTATTGAGGGCTATCTGCTTTTCCTTTAGCTCTTCTTCGCGTTTTGTGGCCAGGTTGGCCAGCTTTACTTTATTATCGTTCGAGTAGGTAGAGTCCCTTATGGCATAAAAGCTGTCCATATAGGGCATGGCATGTTTGTAATCGCCCAGTAGCCGGTAAGCCGCTGCAATATGGGCATAACAGTTTTGCAGCCCGTCCGGCAGTTCTATTTCCCTGCTGATCTCAATGCCCCTGTGCAGCGCGGCAATGGCTTTCCCAAGTCTCATATTTCGCTCCCCGGTTGTGAAGCGGCTGTTGCTGTCCTGCACAGACGATACATATGCTTCGCCAAGGTATTGCAGGTTCATGGCGATAAAATTTTTGTCCTCCAGCTCTTCGTCCATTTTCAGGGCCTGCTCTATATAGGCAATGCCCCGGGCATAATCCCTTAGCTTTACATAGGTATGCCCGATGTTGCCCGTAGTGATGGCCTGGTCGTGCCTGTCCTGCTCCTCTTCATCTATTTTTACGGCTTTAAAATAGTACTCGAGCGCCTTGTTATATTCGCCTTTGTGCATGCAGGCAAGGCCAATATTGCCCAGCAGGGCACCCAGCCCATGCTTGTCACCGGTCTCCTCATATATCTTTAAGGCCTTAAAATAATATTCCAGGGCCTTATCCTCGTTCTCAAGGTTACTATAGATCAGGCCGATATTACCCGAATAGCGCGCAATGCTCAGCTTGTCGTCCAGCTCTTCGTATATTTTCAGGGCTTTGAAATAAGAGCCGAGTGCATGGGGATTGTCGCCATCGTCCGCATACACGTTGGCAAGATTGATATAAGCGGCTGCAATATTTTTCTTGTCGCCCAGTTTGGTGTACAATTGCAAGCCCCGGTTGATGTGCTCCTTAGCCTGCTTAAAATCTCCCATACGCCTGTTAACTACGCCAAGCACCAGGTTGCCTTTGGCCATACCGTTATCCCAGCCCAGCTTAGTAGCCAGGTCAATGGTCTGCTGCAAGCGCTGTGCAGCTTCGCCGGGGTTGATCTCCAGGTAATTTATCGATAAGGAATACAGGGTATTCACCTTGTTGGTGTCCTCCTTTGCCGTAGCCAGCTCGCGCAGCAGGGAGTCGATAGCTTCCTGCCCGTGTTTTTTTGCGAAGACAGTATTTAACTGGCCCATAAAGGCCAGGGAAAGCAGCAACAGTTTCAGCTGTGTTTTCATAAAATATCCGGCACCGGTATTTTGTTTCAATAAATCTACAATTAAAACATAGGAATGTAACTATGCTTAGCCAGCGAGGGAAGTATAATGCTGTTTGTTCAATGTCGCCTTCGTTTGTTTTTGTTTATTTCTTTCTGCCAGCTATCGAATATTTTTTGGACGTGGTCATCGATCTCGTTGCTTCCGTTTTGTTCATTTTTATTTTCGGAAGTGGTTTGTGTGGATATGTCGGAGTCAGGTGTTTGACTGTCAAGGTCTTTGGTGGTGACGGGGGATGTGGATAGTGCTTCCGGTTTGCTTCCTCTTTGGTTCGGGTTTACCTCATCCCCCGGCCCCTTCTCCACAAGTGGAGCAGGGGGGACGTGTGAAGAGTCGCTTTGATGGGGCTGGGGTGCAGGACTCGGCTTTACACACCCCTGTTCTGAATCGGCAGTCGCCTCTTCAGAACTGTCC
>MKUN01000036.1 GCA_001897835.1 Bacteroidetes bacterium 46-16 | reverse complement strand
CCTGCACCATCACCGATGCGCATGGGTGTACCATCAGCCAAAGCTTTACCCTTACCGAGCCTGCACCTATCCTCTCCACCAACTCGCATGCAGATATTCTTTGCAATGGAAATGACAATGGTATTGCTACCGTGCTTGTTTCCGGCGGCGTAGCTCCTTATACTTATTTATGGACCCCATCAGGCGGTAACGGACCTAATGCCACGGGGCTTAGCGCAGGGGTATATACCTGCACCATCACCGACCATAACAACTGTCCCCATACCGATACTGTGACTATCACAGAACCTGCGGCCATTACGGCCATCGATTCGCAGGTCAATATAAAATGCTTTGGTGATGCAACCGGCTATGCGCAGCTAAGCATTTCAGGCGGCACCACACCTTATACTTATACATGGGCACCAGCAGGCGGTAATGGCAATGCCGCCTCTGCGCTAACTGCAGGCACCTACACTTGTACCATCACAGATTATAACAACTGCGTTCATAGCGAAGTATTCAATATCACACAGCCATCTTCATTATCTGCCTATACCGCTAAAACTAATGTAGTTTGCCAAAACCTCGACCAGGGCATTGCCATTGCAGTGGGCATAGGTGGCACAGGGCCTTATACTTATCTCTGGACACCGGGCAACACGACCGATACCATCATCTCGGGGCTAGGTGTAGGTAAAGACACCTGTACCATCACCGATGCCAACGGTTGTACTTATACTGCCTTCTTCAATATTGTCGATACGTCACAGCCTTTCAGCTATTCCATCAGCGATTCAGCACTGGGTTGCAGGACCTCGCTGCTCAATGCACTGCCCAATGCAGGGTCAAGTACCGCAGTTAGTTATATATGGCTCTTCGGCGACAGTACTTCCACTAACGGCAACCCCGCAATACACAATTTTCCCCAAAGCGGTGCCAACAGCACCGGCCTGGTTATTGTCAATGCCGTGGGTTGCCATGATACACTCAGTCACAACTTCAGTATCAACTATCCCATGCTTGCAGGTTTCAGCTTTGAGCCCAATCCGCCGCTGGCCAATGCACCCGTGCATTTCTACAATGCTTCTTCGCCTTATGCCAACCTCTTCAACTGGGACTTTGGCGACGGAAGTACCAGCAGGCAGCAAGACCCGGAAAAAACTTATAATGACTCAGGCACCTTTACTGTATGCCTCATAGCCAGTGATACTAATAATTGCATCGATACCCTATGTAAGGATATCACACTAGATATCACTAAGTCTGTAGGCGTACCTTCCGCTTTCAGCCCTAATAACGACGGCGTCAATGACATACTCTATGTGCGCGGTTACAGGATCAAAACGCTAAAGTTGCGCATCTACAACCGCTGGGGCAACCTGGTATTCGAGACTGATAATCAGGCCAAAGGATGGGACGGCACTTACAAAGGTGAGCCCCAGGTACAGGAAACTTATGCCTACACCCTCGAGGCCACCTTTAATGACGGAACTACCAAACAGCTAAGCGGAAGTATTACTTTATTACGATAAATTAAAAAATATTATCTTTACGTATATCATGTACCCCCGAAAATCATAGTATATGAAAAGATGTATACTCTTGCTACCTGTAATGCTCTTTATGATCCGTGCATATGCACAATGCCCTGCCGGTCAAAAGCAGGTACGTGTAGAACTGATGACCGATGATTACCCGGGTGAGAATAGCTGGAAACTTTTTGATGCACAGGGCAATATCCTGATGCAGAATGTAGCCAATATGGGCCAGGCCACCTTGTACAAAGATTCCGTTTGTGTGCCCGATAATGCCTGCACACATTTCCAGATACTCGATTCCTATGGCGATGGTATTTGCTGCAACTACGGGCACGGCTATTTTAAAGTATTCCTCGACAACGTATTGATATCCAGCGACAGCACCTTCGGCACACAAAGCAATTCATGGCTCGACTGTGCCCCCGGCGCCAATTGTTCCACAGCTATTGTTACTGATACAGGCACATTCACTGCACCCAATCCTGATTATTGGTACATATATACTGCACCCGTTACAGGCATGTACACACTGACCACCTGTAATATGAATGCCTGTACCACCAAATTATACATCTACGACTATTGCACCAACCTCATACCCGATACCAACAACCTGGCCACCATTTATTATGGCTTCCAGAACTGCGGCAATAACGCCAACATCAGTGCATACTTCCTTGCCAATCACGATTATTACATCCGTATTGGCGATTATGGCCATACATGCAATTACGGGCCCATCAACTGGTCACTCACTTACAACGGCCAGGTATCGGGCTGTATGGACATTAACGCCTGCAACTATAACCAGTTTGCTACCATCAACGACTCCAGTTGTGTTTATTACCCCAGCCCCTTATGCCCCACCGGCCCCGACCTGGTAGTGGACAGTACGGAACTGGCCAATTCCATTTATATGGACACCAGCACCACCAGCGATATATGCGCTATCCGCGAAGGCTGCCTCAATGGCTATGGCGTTCGCGAACGGGTGAATTTTTCTACACGTATAGATAACATCGGCGCTACCGATTTCACGGCTGGTACTCCTCCAGCAAACATCAACACATACAGCCCCATCTTCCAGTGGGACCTATGCCACGGCCACTGGCATTTCAAAGACTATGCACAATACCTGCTGGCCGACTATAACAACAACTTCGTTCCCATTGGTTATAAAAATGGCTTCTGCGTGCTCGACCTTACCTGCCCTGTAGGCGTAGGCAAATTTAGCTGCAGCAACATGGGCATAACTGCCGGCTGTGCCGATATATATACCAGTGGCCTCCCCTGCCAGTGGGTCGATGTTACCGATGTGCCCGATGGCGATTACAAGCTCATCCTGCGGGCAAGCTGGCAACCACGTCCCGACTTCTATGGCAGGTACGAGACCGATTATTTCAATAACTGGGCACGCACCTGTATCCATATATACCACGATGCCAATGGACTTCGCCAGGTAGACGTATTGCCTTTCTGCGCACCTTATTACGATTGCGAAGGAGTAGAGAACGGCCTTGCCGTGCGCGACTGCGAGGGCAACTGTAATGGCACAAGGCTTACCGGCGATATCAATGCCGACAGCCTCCGTAATAGCTTCGATATAAACAGCTACATGCATGGTGCTATCTATCACAACATACCCGCAACAGCCTGTTTCGATCTCAATAGCGACACCATGATCACGGTGACCGATGCGGCCCTGCTCTACGACTGTGCCACACATGGCCCCGATGCCATACCTGTTGGGCATACACACAAGTCCTGCGACTTCCCGAATAAAATAAAGAACCCCTACGAGAATGCCGACTTCTCGCTGGGCAACCTGGACTATGCCAACCAGACAGTGGATCTGTTCATTAAGAATACCGATTGCAAGCTGCTGGCCTACCAGTTAAAGATGAGCGGCATCCACATTGTGAATGTGCAGAACATGATGCCGGGATATAACCCTACAGCGGCCTTCAGGCCCAGCGGCGAGATAGCCCTGTTAACCACCGACGAAGTGCCCATACCCAAGAACCTTGGGCCTGCACTGCTGCTGCGCATCAGTTTTGATGCCATAAGCGACACCCATATTTGTATCGACAGCATTATTGCAGTGGACAATGAGGCATACGAAGAGGTATCCCATCACATAGTCGATTCTGCCTGCCTGGCCGCTATACCTACCGTGGGAGGCATAGCTAATATAGCGGGGGTACAACACATTGGCCATACCCTATTCCCCAACCCCTTTATGAGAACGGCCAACCTCATCATGCAGCATACAGGCGGTGCCGCCTACACGGCGCGGATATATGATATACTGGGTCGGGAGGTCCGTAGCTATAACCCACAGGATGCCGACGTGCTCACTATAGAAAAAGCTGACCTTAAGCCCGGCATGTATTATATAGAAGTGATCAGTGACCAATGGCGATTTAAAGAAAAGCTGCTGGTACAATAACTTATCCATATTTAATAACCTTATGCCATGAACCCCACACTGTTCATGGCATAATTATTATGCTGGAATATCTTTGAAAATATAACGGCCATGCAGGAAAAATATAATGACGCTACAGCAAACCGTCCCAACGGCAACAGGCTCATAGACGCGTCGCTCATAGGCATTGATATTAATGACTATATACAACAATTGAAAGATGAGGAGGCCTGGCAGAAGAACGACCGCAACGCCATCACTCTTTTCAAGACAGATAATATGCGCATCGTGCTCGCAGCCTTTCATGAGAACGCCACGATGCCGGGCAATACCACCAGCGGCACCATTAGCCTCCAGGTGCTCGAAGGCAAGGTGAAGATAAGCTCCGGCCTGGGACAGATAGACGTGGGCGAAAAGCAAATGGCCGCCTTGCACGGCGAAGTGCCTTACAGTATAACAGCAGTGGAAGAATCCGTGTTCCTGCTCACCATAGCAGTAATTAAAACCCCGGGTACACTGTAAATCAATTACCTTTGCCATCACTTTATTAAGGATACATGGTACAGGTAGGCAGGTACAATACATTAACGGTTACTAAGCAGGTCGATTTCGGGCTATACCTCGATGGGGGCGATGGTGAAGAGATACTGTTGCCTAAGCGTTATGTGCCTGCCGGCATCGGCGAGGGCGATGAGATCACCGTCTTCGTGTACCACGACAACGAGAACAGGCTCATAGCCACCACCGATCATCCTATAGGCGTAGTGGGCGATATAGTGATACTGGAAGTGGTAAGCACTACCGATCATGGCGCCTTCCTGCGCTGGGGCATTATGAAAGACCTCTTTGTACCCCTCTCCCAGCAGGTATCCCGCATGTACGTGGGCGAGTCTTACCCCGTATATATCTATATAGATGAACGCACGGGCCGCGTGGCCGCTACCGAAAAGATATGGCCCTACCTCAGCAATGATGAACTTACCGTGCAGGAGCGCGACATAGTGCAACTGCTCATCTACCGCGAAACGGAGATAGGTTACGAAGTGGTCATCAACAGCAGGCACATAGGCCTGCTGCACTACAACGAGGTCTTCCGCGATCTGCAACTGGGCGAGCGCCTCGAAGGCTTTATCAAGAAGATACGCCCCGACAATAAGATAGATGTGGTGCTGGGCAAACCCGGCTACGGTAAGGTAGGCCCCGAAGAAGAAAAGATACTGCGCATGCTGCAGGAAAATGACGGCTACCTCCCCTTCCACGACAAGTCAGACCCCGGAGAGATATACGAGCACTTCGGCATGAGCAAGAAGACCTTTAAGATGGCCCTCGGCGCACTCTACAAGCAGCGGAGGATATCGCTCGCAAAGAGCGGCATTAAGCTCGAAGAATAAGCATCACAATCCCGCATAATAATCATAGCCCCGCTCGGCCCAGTAGTCGGGGGGCCGCGTATTGCTGAAGTAGAGCGTACCGATACGTTTCAGGTGCTTGATGCCATACTTCACCGGTATGATGAGCCTGAGGGGATAGCCCTGCTCCAGCGGCAGCGGTCTGCCGTTCACCTCGTAGCAGAGTATGGTCTGCGGCTGCAGCATGCTGGCCATGTCGATACCCACGTAGTATTGCTTATCCGGTGTTTGCAGGCCCGCATATTGTTTCAGCATCTCGGCATCCAAATGATAGGCTTTGATGAAGTCGCTGAAGCGTACCCCGCCCCAGTGCGTCACCTGGTCCCAGCCCTCTATGCACTTGAAATCGAAGACCACATCGGTCCTGGGCAGTCGCTTAATATCGTCCAGCGTCAATTGCAGGGTATCACCCGGCATCCGCACCACCTTCATACGCCAGTTAACTGTATCCACAGGTTTAGCAGTACCCAAATCGCCATTCACCCTTACCCTCGGGGCCGCTTCCGATACCGCGTATTTTTTGGCTATCCTCCTGGTGCTGAAGGTGGATGAGAACAGTCTTTCGTTCAGCCGCAGCCCTTTGCGCAGTGTTGCCTGCACCCCATCCTCGCGCTGCTCGTGGTACAGGCGCATGAACAGTACCCAGCCCGCCCCCAGCAGTGCAAAGAAGATAACGAAGGCCCTTAACGTACGCCTGCGTACCTGCTGCTCTATACTAAGCACTTTCTTCTGTTTCGGCTTCCTGCTCATGGTGCTTCGTTTAGCTGCTCCTCTTCAACTGCTTTTATTGCTTCCTCTTCCACATCAAAGCCCGTCACCATACCCCTGAAGTTGGCCCAGCCCGCCAGTATCACCTGCACGATGTGTATCAAAAAGAAGAGCACATAACCTATGGTGAGTATAAAATGTTCTATACGCGCAGCAGCATAGCCCCCGCAGAGGGCACAGAGCCAGTTGAACTGCACCGGCTTGTATATCGAGAGGCCCGTGATGATGGAGCCGAAGCCCATAATGATGATGCCCGTATAAGCCACCCGCTGCGCCGCATTATATTTGCCCTGCGGTGGCAGCGCCTTGCGCAGGTGCAGGTCGTGCAGCAGCACCTGCCATGCCTCTTTGAAGGAGTGCCTGTTGGGTAGCAGCTCGCGCCACTCGCCGCTGAAGAGCGTGTACAGCACATACAATATCCCGTTCAGGAAGAAGAACCACATGAAGAAGAAATGGAAGGCCATGCCCTCGGCCAAATGATGCGGTATATACAGGGCATCGTAGAAGGAGCGCGGGAAGAATTTAAGTATCGTGGTATCGCCCCAGCCCAGGCGGTACACGCCATTGGCCCAGTAGATCAGCAGCCCGCTCCAGATCATGATGGCCAGCACCGGGAAGTTGACCCAGTGGAACCAGCGCGTGGCTAAGCGGTGCTTTTTTACGATCCTTTTCATACCTTTTTCCGGAAGGGCCAGTACAGCCAGATGCCCAGCTTCAATATATTGATGCCCACGTTCACCATCAGCCACATCAGCCATTTGGAGGGCGACTTGCTGCTGAAGCTCGCGTATATCTTATGCATCAGCAGCAGGGCCACTACGTTCACGCAGATGGCATTTTTTTTATCCAGCAGTTCCTCGCGCACCACATCGGCTATCAGCACGATGCGTGTTTGCCCCGACTGGTTCCATGCCTCGTGCATATTGGCATCGCTGAATACGGTTATCTTGTCATCCTCCCAGGGTTTATCTATGCCCCCCACCCTGAGCCCGCATTCCGGCAGGCCGGTGGGTATGTATATAGGCAGGTGCAGCCTGTAGGTGCCATCGGTATCGCCATTGTGCGCCTTCACATGTGTGTGCGGTTTCAGCACGCTCACCGACAGCAGCACGATGCCCGGTATATCTTTAAAGTACGCAAAAACCTCGCGCCCGGTTTGGCTCTCCAGCAGTTTATCCACCCTGCCCCAGGAGAGGAAGCCCCGGGCATCCCAGCCGCCCCCCTCCACGATACCTGTGTTGAAGTAGGTCTTCAGGTCTATGTTCTTCTGCTCCAGCAGTTGCAGCACTTTGGCGCGTATGGCGGGTATATCGGCAGTAAGCTTATCGTACCAGGGCAGGCCTTTCAGCTCGTAGTAAGGCGGGCAGGGACCGGTGTAGGGCACACCTTTGTATGAATACCATATGCTCATTGCTTGCTGCTTATTTAGATGTTGAATTTAGTTATTTCCTGTTTCTTATAAGAGTTATTTCCTGATTTTCCTCTGGCGAGTTTGTCACCAAACCCTGTGTGCAGCAAATTCCTGTCTTAGCAATTCAACCTATTTGCAACCTGAAGTGGAGGGAGGAAGTTCCAATTTTTTTCGGGTAGCTATTTGATGAGGCTATCGAATATATGCTACCCGACAAAGTTCTTCGTTTTATTTGTAGATTTAAGTTACGCTGTTGCTAAACTTAAACCAGTTGGGGTCTCCTATCCATATCTTAAACTCGTTGAATGTTTTCTCCTTTTATTGTCAGATTTTCTTGCATAATTAATTGTGTTTTTGTTTAGTGTACTTTTTCATTGCTGGAGCAGTGCGCTACCTCCTAAATGAATAATCAGAACTTTATTTATTGCAAATTAATATACATTTATCATTGATTATTTTACTAGAATCCGTCTAGTTTTGATTTGAGGCTGTCAATTTCTTGTTGATTTGCATTTTTTCTCATTTGCGCATTACATCTTGCAATAATAATAGTGTAATCTGGCTTACCTAAAAAGAAATAATATAAAGTTCTCCTTTGGCAATCATCGTTAAGATAAGAATCGAGTGTCGTATAGCATGAGATGGAATCGCTGCGCCAAGTATTGGTGTAAATATTTTCCTCCTCTTCGTTCTCCGCACCGGTATATTTATATCGACAGGTTACCTTTTTAGTGTCAGTTTTTAGTGTGCTTTCCCCATATTTTGCTGTAAGAGCCTTTTGAATTTCGATAGCTCCATCAGTTTGGATTTGAACTAAGCTATCATTGTAAAACGTGAGTTTACAGTTTTTAAAATTAACTACAGATATAGTAAGCCACGGGACTTCAATAATTTTGCTATATGGGCACGTATTGAGGTCATCCTTACTGTCGTAAAATTTATTGTCATCCTTGCGGTCATAAAAATGTCGTATTTCACCACCATATTTCAAGTAATGCGATAAGCTATCTCTAGCTTCTTGATATGGCATCCCCAATTTTAGATACCCTATGCCATCAATTTTATATTGACCATTAACAATGAGAGGGAGCATAACAAAGATTATCAAATATCGTAACATAGCGAGGTTTTAATTTATAGTAAAACTAATGTTTAAAATAAAAGAAGTCAACATCCTCTACTGGTTTAAGTTTAGCAACAGCATAACTTAAATCTAACAATAAAACGAAGGGCTCTGCCCGGCAGCCTATGCACCACCGCCCCCACTCGTCCCCCCTAACTGGTTTAAGTCTTCCGCAAGGGAGACTTAAATCTTCCAAATAAAACGAAAGTCTCCGACTGGCAGCCAATTCATCGCAGCCCAATCAAGGCTATAACACAACACAAATCCGGCCAATCCTTTAATCCGCTTAATCCCAAGTTCGGCGTAGTCTATGACTACGTCGCATCGGTAGCCAATCCCCCAGTTGGCGCAAGAATGCCGCCTAGCCATGTGCATAG
>MKUN01000035.1:67628-132159 GCA_001897835.1 Bacteroidetes bacterium 46-16 | reverse complement strand
AACAGTGTTCGGGGCATACAATGCGGTAACAGGTTACTATCAGAATGTACGCAATTACAAGGATGATGAAAGCAAACTCCAATCTATTGTAATGGGAGGCACAGCACAGGCTAAAGCACAACGAGCATTTGAGTTGTGCAGCCAGTTTGCAAAGGATGGTGCAGATGTGCTTGCATTGAACTAAAGTAACAGGACAGGCAGCAATGCCTGTCCTTATTATCCACTTACAAATCAAGTATATGAAACCGTTAGATAATTTGATAAACGTAGAGAAAGCAAAGTTGTTGCACGAATTATTCCCGCAGGAAATTCCTGCCTTATTGGAGTACACTAACAATATGTGTCTTACCATACAGGAGGACGAACAATTAATACGCAACCAGTGGGAAAACGGCTTGCTGACCATTGAAGCATGGTTATCCTTTGTTGAGGAAGTGAGGAATAAGATAAGCAGGTATGGAAAACGACTGCATACGCAAAGCCGCTTATTTGCCGACCAACTTTTTGATGGTTATGTCGCATTGTACATGGTGCATTGTATGACCTTATACACCACTATCAGGAAGCACAATAATCCTAAGTTCACATTAGCCATTGATCTATTATTTAACCCGTAAAATACAAGGTTATGGAAGCATTGATAAAACTATTAGAAGCTATGCCATATCCGACTATGTTTTTTGTCGGTTTAGCAATCAGGTTGTTTGTTGGTATGCGACAATTCAACCGCAGGGGCTTAGGTGGGTTACAGCATTTCAATAACTATTTCTTGGGATTAATCACACTTGCAATAGAATGGATGTTGAAATGGGCAGCATTAGCCCTAATGCTGTGTGGGCTGTGGGGATGGCTGTTTCGATAAAACAATATTGAGGCAAAACTATACAGGGCTGTATAGAAATTCTAATAACAAAAAAAATTGAACAATGGAAACAACAAATTTTTTCAGCAGCGTAGCTGCATTGAATATAACAGGCGACCTGCAAGTAACTATACGGAAGGGAGCAGAAAGTAACTGGATAGTATCGGTTATGCTCAACAATGAGCAATGCGGGGACGAAGCAAGGAAACTGATACCGCCTCTTAATCTTAGAGGAAGTGCCGAAGAACTGGATAACGGTTTCTTTGAACGAATAACTGCACCAATACAGACCGTTTCAGGTTTAATGGTGGACATGGAAGGCTTTATGAAACAGTTGGAAGAAGTGAAAAAGCAGTCTGCTATGGAAAAAGAAAAGGCAGACAGGGAGCGAAAGGAAAAAGAAGCCAGAGAGAAGAAATACAAAGAAGCGATGCAAAAAGTAGATGAACTGGAGAAGGAAGGGAAATACAGGGACGCATGGATGAAAGTGCCTGACCCATCAGAATATCCCGAACAGGCAGAAACTATCCGCAAACGAAAATCATCCTTATCCTCAAAGTTTGCACCTGACTTGTTTGGTAGCAGTGCAACGCCAGTAGCTGACGAGCAGCCACAAAGGGATGAAGTGAATGCCGAAGAAGAAGGCAACGAAGAAAATGCCGAAACAACCGACGAAGATTGGGAAGAAGATGAAGAAACAAATCAATAACCTGTAAAACGAAAAGTCATGTTAATAGCAAAGCAATTAGACAGGGTTTTCCTACTCAAAGAAAACGGAACGGATATAAGGCTTACAGACCCTGAACCTTCATGGAGTGTGGAAGCCGTAATGAACTTTTACACCAATACTTATCCCATACTCACCACCGCCAAAATATCCGCACCACGAATTGAAGATGATACCGTACAGTATCGTTTTGAAAGTGTGATGGGAACAAAAGGTTAATCTTAAAATTTAAAGCAATGGAATATGCAGCACAATATTATATCGGGCATTATCCAAATGCCCCAAAAGCAAAGGCAAAGAAAGCTCTACAAACAGTTGGGCGAGTTCACAGCATGGGTACAAAGGACAAAAGACGCACACGAAATAAGCAAGGACAAACGCAGGTCAGTACCGCAACAGATGTTGCCAATGGTTTTTTAAGAACCACTTTCCTGCCTAAACTGGAGGCGATGAAAACGGTACAACCTCCTACAAAAGTGGAAAAAATAGAAACTGATTTTTATTGCTCCCTTTGTGCAGTTGCCAGGCATTACAACGGCTTCGAGCCTACGGATACAAGGATGTTCGGCTATCCTTATAATATCGCCCTTTCTGTATGGGAAGTGGAGAATCATTTAAAACGGAACATTAGAAACTGGAACAGTTTGCAGTTGGTACAGGATGATAAGGGAAAGACCTTTTTCATAAGCGAGGAACAATACAATACAGGAACAACCTTGTTTTACATCCCTGTGATACCGTTATATAAAATGCTCAAAGAACCGAAGACAAAAAGAGCAGCCCGACTATTATTATCAGTATTTGCTTACCTGTATCATGTAGCTGATATACCTTATTACAGGCAGGAGGATGCTTACATCTATTGGCAATACGAAATGATTGCTGATTGGATTGAACAGGACGATGAAGCAGAATTGGACAGCCGTAAAGAAGAATTGAAGGTTGCTCAATGGTGCGGTGAAAAGATGGAGCAGAAAATATTCAACCGTAAAAATCTGGATGTGTTTGCAGAACGGATAAAGGCATTCATACCTGCAAACGATTTTGAACAGGAGTGCCTGAATGTAGCGAAGGGAATGTTTTCACTTTATACTGATTATCCTGCAACAACGGTTTTCCAAAACGCAAAATATGTACAGGATGATGAAGAACAGGAGGACGAAGTAATTGCAATGAGAAAGTATATCTCCTTTATAGCAGATACAAAGGGATGGCTTTATGAAACGGTTGCTGAAAGTGTAAACAATGAGTTCAATGAATGTGGTACAACAGAAGAACCTACCGTATTAAAAAAGTTTAACGGTACAGCAATTACCGATTGCAGCCTCGAATTTGAAAACAGGTTATTCCCATTGATAGGCGATTTATGTTACCTGCTGAATAACGATTAAAGTAATTACCATGAAAGATGTAATGGAAAATATCGGCACACTTTACCATCCTAAAACGGCTTTGGTATTTTATGAAGCAAAAGGAATGAACGCAGAAGTCTATGTAGAATATTTTGATATGGATAAGAATGGCAATCCTATTAATGCCCATCCCTTAACCATTAAGGAAGCACAGCGTTTGTCAAAGGCTTTGGACACAGCAAGAGAAGGCTGTAAGGCTTTTCTGAAGCCTAAAGGCATCATTGCTTCAAATATCCTTTACACAGACCCTTCAGAAAACGGCTTTGTGATGTGGTTTACAAAGGCGACCTGTAAAAATCTCTTTTTCGTTGAAGGTTTAGGCATTTCAAACGGTATGGCAGGTGTACCCGCTTTACTTTGGATAGCCAACAAAGAAAAGCTGCATGTTTATGCCTTAAAAAGCGACAGGAAACCCACCGAAAACACGCCACTTTATCATGCTCCATTTTTCAATGTATATGCGGAGGGAAGCGTATGTATGGGTACGGTGGATGTCAATATTAGAAGGTCAGCATCATTGGAGGAATTTACAGCCGCATGGGAAGCCTATTTCTTTAACAGCTATTTCAGCCACCTGATGCAAAACCATGACCCAATACAAGGCAACTGTGTTAGTTTATGGAAGAAGCTGCGAAAAACAGGTGAGCCATTTCCAAAAGACGTATTGAAAAAAACAGGCAGAACAATAAAAAATATACTAAGATGAAAACGGATAAAATAAAGGTACACTTTACAGACAATGACCTAATCGCTCCCACCAACCCCATTGAGGTAAACCTTATAGGAGCTGGAGGCACAGGTTCAAAGGTGCTGACCGCATTGGTAGAAATGAATTATAGCCTGAATGAATTAGGACATGCAGGGATAGCGGTCAGGCTTTGGGATGATGATATAGTAACAGATGCCAATTTAGGCAGACAACGGTTTGCCGAATGTGAAGTAGGGCTGTATAAGTCCGTTGCCTGATAAACCGTTCCAACAGATGGGCTGGCACGAACTGGAAAGCTGAAACCGCAAAGTTTGAGAGGGATAGTTTAGACAGGCTGCCCGAACACGCACAGGCAGGTATTTACATCTCATGCGTTGACAGCGTGAAAGCACGGTTTGAAATAGCTGAAATACTTAAAGGGCTAAATAATAACAGGGCATACCGCAACCAAGCCAAATACTGGATGGATTTCGGCAATAGCCAATCCACAGGGCAGGTACTGCTATCCACTATCGGCAGTATCAAGCAACCAAAGTCTGAAAAATATCAGGCGGTGGCAAGCCTCCCATTTATTACAGATGAATATGGCGAACTGCTGAAACGGTCTGAAGAAACAGATAATACGCCAAGCTGTTCACTGGCTGAAGCATTGGAAAAGCAAGACTTGTACATTAATTCCTCCCTTGCCCAAATGGGTTGTTCCCTGCTATGGAACCTTTTCCGTCACGGAATGACCGAAAATAAAGGCTTCTTTCATAACCTTGACAACTTCACTACCCAACCGATAAAGGTCGCCTAAAGCCCTCCCAGGCGGCACATCGGCATACCTTTCCCCCGTAGGCGGAACGCCGCTGTGCGGGAAGCGGTACAGCCACTTGTCCGTAATCGGATTTCCACCGATCACATATCCCGGCATCCGTTTCCGTACAACAGACTGTGGCATTTATTGATTGATATTTTGCAGGCTTCTGCACTACATATTGATTTTAAAAAATTACGTACATCAGTAAGGCGATGCGTCTGCCAAATCACAATGCCATACTGAAAGCCAGTTTATTATGTTGCTGAAATATCGGTCAACAGCTTTAAATCCGCTAAAAAATGGTTCGAGTTTTGTACCACAGGGTTCACAAAAAGCCACGCAATTGCGTGGCTTTTTTTAATATTATGCTTGTCCGGCCTATCGATCAATTAATGATCTCCCCTTTATTATTACCCAGCCTTTCCCGCCATTTGCGTAAATCTTCGGGTGTTTGTTTCGCCCAGTCTGTTATTTCACTGATCACCTTCAGCGGGGCATCGGTACGGTAAGAGCGTGTAGGGTTGCCGGGGAATTTATTATTCGTCACGTTCGGATCGTTTTCAAAGTCACCCGTTGGTTCAACCATATAAACGCGGCCCTGTCCATCTCCTTTCGCTAATTCTGCGGCTAGCCCCGCCCCGTTCACCAGGGCCGTAAAATAGACATGGTTCATTACGAGGTCGGCCTTATAATTTGATCCCCAGCCGGCTGTGAGCATATCGCCCATCTGCAGTGCTGCCTTCGTGCCATGATAAAAGGGGCCCTTATCTGATGGCTTGCTCGTGCAGGAGCCTGCCAGCTCATTATTCTTTTTTGCATTATTGGCATCGCCCAGGTCTTCGTAACATTGGGCAATATGTACATAAAGCGGTGCAAAAGCCGCCTGTACCGCATCGTTATTGATGCTTAATGCGAGGTGCAGCGCCGTCTCGTACCACTTCAATTTATCCCCGGTATCTTTTTGTTGCCGGGCAACATAAAAAGCTGCGATGAATTTTTCAAAGTCATCCGTCGCTTCTTCCCAGGCTTGCAGAAACAGTTTGCCTGCTTCTCCTGGATTAGCATTTTCTTCCATAGCCATGCCCCGGAGGCATAGCTTCACCACAGGATTATTTGCATTGAATTCCATGCTTAAAATATTGGCTTTTATTTATCGGTAATACTTCTTATCCTTCAAAAATATCACATTAGGGCATCCTATGCAAAAACAGCACCGGTTCCTGCTCAGGCAGTTTTTTTGATGGCCTTACTTGATAAAGATGGTTCCTGCCTGTTATCTTAGCAATGATTTCCAGTTATTGCATGCAATCATGAAACTCAATATCAAGTCGGCACTGCCGGATAACTCAATTGCTCATTTTGTTCACAGCTTCTGGATGCTCGAGAACAAAACCGGGGAAGATATCCCGGCAACTGTATTACCTAATGGCATGGTTGACCTGATCGTGATGAAAACAAACTCAACAAACTGGGAAATAGTGATCAGGGGCATTGACACAGAACCAAGCCAGGTAAAGATCGTTGCCGGTACAAAAATGTTCTCGATCGGCTTCAAATTACCGGCGGTTGAGTATTTATTGGGAGATTCGGTGCGGGATGTATTGAACGAAGGAAAAAGTAATACAAATGACTTTTGGCAATTTGACGGGGACGACACCAACGATCTTGAAAGCTTTAGCTATAAGGCTACTCAAAAGATCCGGGATGCTCAACATGAAAATATCGACGACCGGAAAAAGAAACTATTTGAGCTTATCTACGCTTCAGAAGGATCGATCACGGTAAAAGAACTTGCCGAGCAGGTATTTTGGAGTAGCCGCCAAATCAATCGCTACTTCAATCAGCAGTTTGGTATTTCGCTCAAAACATATTGCAATATCCTCCGTTTCGGGGCCTCGTTCAAACAAATCAGTGATGGCAAGCTATTCCCGGAACAGAATTTCACCGATCAAAATCATTTCATTAAGGAGATCAAAAAGTACGCCGGTGTAACACCAAAAGAACTGAGCAAAAACAAAGATGGCCAATTCGTTAACATTACGGCCATCAAAACCTTTCCTCATAAAAACGACTGATTTTTACTATTTCGTTATTTCTCTTCGTCTCAATTTTGCTTCGTAAAAGTTAAAGAAGCAAGATCATGTTATTACAAAACAAAAAAATAGCCATCGTAGGCGGGGGGCCGGGGGGCTTAACACTGGCCCGCCTGCTGCAAATGAAAGGAGTAGCGGTAAAGGTGTATGAAAGGGACATTAATAAAGATGCCCGTGTGCAGGGCACAACACTCGACCTGCATGAAGAATCCGGTTTAAAAGCGTTAAAGCAGGCTGGCCTGTTAGCGGCATTTAAGCAACACTACCGGCCCGGTGCTGACAGGATGACCATTGTAAACGAACATGCCGAAATATTTTTCTCAGACCATGAGGCTAAGCCGGAAGCAGATTTTGGAAATGAACATTTTCGCCCGGAGATCGACCGCGGACCGCTAAGAATGTTGTTATTAAAGTCTCTGCAGGAAGATACGGTCGTATGGGACAGCCAGTTCATTTCGGCCGAAAGACAGGGCGATGGCTGGCTATTGCATTTTAAAAATAATGCTTCGGCCTATGCGGATATCGTAATAGGTGCGGATGGTGCTAATTCCCGGATCCGTCCCTACATCACGGCCATAAAGCCCTTTTACACCGGCATATCGGGTCTACTAGGCAGTGTTCATGATCCGGAGCAAACGGCACCCCATATTTATGAATTGCTGAAGGGCGGGAAGATAATGGCCTATGGTGGTGGTAAGTGTTTTATAGTGGCTTCAAAAGGCGATGGTAGTATGTCTTTTTATATTTCTTACAAAACAGGTGAGCATAGCTTAAAGAACCTGGCTGACAAAGCCCATATCCTGTCATGGTTCAAAAATGATTTTTTGGGGTGGTCTACGGTCTGGCACCAACTGCTGGAGCATGCTGAAACACCTTTAATGCCGGTCCCCGTGTATTGTATGCCTACAGACCAAAGCTGGGAAACACTTCCCAATCTTACCTTAATCGGTGATGCGGCACACCTGATGCCACCCTTTGCAGGTGAAGGCGTCAATATGGCAATGCTTGATGCTTTGGAACTTAGCGAATGCCTGGCTGGCGAGACTTACAACTCTTTGCCTGAAGCCATTTCCGTTTATGAAACCAATATGCGCAAACGAGCTGCGCTGATGGCACAAGAATCGCTGGATAACGGGGAGCGGATGCATAGTGAACATGCGTTGCAGGATATGGTGAGCTTTTTCAATGATCACGATCTGCAGTAGTAGAATCAATTTGTATTGGTCAAACGTGTTCCGGCCTTACCGGCTATCAACCCTGTGAGCTCAGCGGCATGACCGATAACGACCATGGACACCTGTTGCCGGGCAGCTTGTAGTGCATTTTCCAGCTTGGGTATCATACCTCCCGATACGACACCATCTTTTTTCAGTTCATCGAACAAAGCACTATCCACACGGGGGATGATGCTATGCTCATCGTGCATATCCCGCAACAAGCCTTTCTGCTCAAAACAATAGATCAGCTTTACCTGCATCGTGGTCGCCAGAGCGCAGGCTATCTCCCGCGACATAGTATCTGCATTGGTATTCAGCATATCCCCGCTACCATTGTGGGTCAGGGGGGCAATTACCGGTACCAGCCCGCTATCAAGCATCATGCTTAATAAAGCACTGTTCACACCATCGCTGCCCACATCCCCTACATAGCCATAATCCACTTCTTTCACCGGGCGTTTGCTTGCCCGCACCATGTTGCCGTCTGCGCCCGTAAGCCCTATGGCATTACAATTACGGCTTTGCAGGGCAGCTACCATATTTTTATTCACCAGGCCGCCATATACCATGGTCACCAGCGATAAGGTTTCTTTATCCGTTATTCTCCGTCCATCCACGTACTGAGGTTCAAGGCCCAATTGCGCACCGATGGCTGTTGCCACCTTGCCACCTCCATGCACCAGTATCTTCGGCCCTTCTATACCGGCAAAATCATCCAGGAACGCATCCAGTTTATGCGCATCGTCAATGATATTACCCCCAATTTTCACGATCAATACTTCTTCTTTCATTTTATTTCTTTTAGTATCACTATACAGCAGCCACCTGCTCTGCCGGTGCTAACTCTTTTAAAGATCGTCTCATCACGGTCAAATACTCGTCTGCCTGCTCCTTTGTTAAGTTCAAGGCCGGCAACAGGCGTATCACACTCGGTTTGGCCACGCCTGTAAATACATGATGCTGATGCAGCATATGGCTGCGTAATGTTTTGTACTCATCCGCCACATCAAAACCGATCATCAGGCCGCGGCCGCGCACATTATGTATCCCGTCCATTGACCGCAATTCATCCATTAAATACTTTCCTATTTCAACCGCATGCTTCATGAGTCGCTCCGACTGCATTACATCCAGCACAGCGATAGCCGCAGCACAGGCCAGGTGGTTGCCACCAAAGGTGGTGCCCAGCATGCCATGCGATGCTTTAATGTGCGGGGCTATCACTATACCACCAACCGGGAAACCATTACCCATGCCTTTTGCCATTGTGTATATATCGGCGGCTACGCCTGCATGATCGAAAGCAAAGAAACTGCCGCTCCGGCCATAGCCACACTGCACCTCATCGGCTATACATACTGCACCATGCTCATCGCACAAGGTGCGAATAGCTTGCAGGAAGTTAGCACTGGCCATATTGATACCACCCACGCCTTGTATACTTTCCACGATAACGGCAGCCGTATCCTTGCCATGCTGCGCAAAGTGTTGTTCCAGTGCAGCCACATCGTTAAAAGGAAGGAATGTGACATTATCCGTACTGTTGACCGGGGCCACAATTGTTTTATTATCGGTGGCAGCAACGGCCAGCGAAGTGCGCCCGTGGAAGGCTTTGGAGAAGGCTACTATTTTGCTCCTTCCTGTATGGAATGATGCCAGCTTGATTGCGTTCTCATTAGCCTCAGCACCCGAATTACAGAGGAATAGCTTATAATCCTCTTTCCCCGACACCTCGCCCAATTGCTTGGCCAGCTCTGCCTGCAAGGGTATTTTTACAGAATTGGAATAAAAGCCTATTTTATTCAATTGTTCTGTTATAGCCTGCACATACATGGGATGTGCATGGCCTATGGAGATCACAGCATGACCGCCATACATATCCAGGTACCGCTGTCCTTTATCATCCCATACGTAAGAGCCTTCGCCTTTTACAATGGTAATATCATTAAGTGGGTAAACATCAAATAATTGCATCGTTAATTCCTTTTTTAAAATACGTTCGCTTTCAATTTTAATCCCTCATCTTCCGGGAGTCCAAACATGAGGTTCATATTCTGAACAGCCTGCCCGGCCGCCCCTTTCAGCAGGTTATCGATAGTGGCATGTATCACCAGTTTGTCATCGATCAACTCCAGGTGCAAGAGGCATTTATTGGTATTCACTACCTGTTTCAGGTTGATCATTTCCCTACTGACGGTCGTAAATATCGCTGGTGCATAGAACGATCTGTAAAGCTCATAAGCTTGCTCTTTGTCAAGACCGCATTCGGTATAGGCCGATATATATATGCCCCGGGTAAAGTCGCCGCGCCAGGGGATAAAATTAAGCTTACGTGCACCCGTCTGTAGGGATGACAGGGTTTCCATCACCTCGTTCAAATGCTGGTGAGCCAGGCTTTTGTATGCTTCAATATTATTCTCCCTCCTGCTAAAGTGTGTGCTTGCCTGTAGTTTCTGGCCTGCACCGGTAGAGCCCGTAATGCCTGTTACATGTACTTCCTGCAACAAGCCCTTTGCGGCAAGGGGCAGCAATGCCAGTTGCAACGCTGTGGCAAAACAACCTGGGTTGGCTACATATTGTGCCCTACTGATGCGTTCCTTATTCACTTCCGGCAGCCCGTATACAAATGCGCCTTCTTCATAGGCCGCAGTATCCCGTAAACGAAAATCCTGCGACAGGTCAATGATCTTTGCCTTGCCAAAGCGGTGATCGTTTAAAAAGGGTTTAGACTCCCCATGCCCAAGACACAGGAATATCACATCAACATCGGCCGACAGGTCTGATGTAAATTGCAATTCCGTATCGCCCAGCAGGTCTGTATGTACCGCATATACAGGCGCACCTGCATGGCTCCTGCTGTGCGCAAATACAATTTCTGCTGAAGGGTGGTTCAGTAACAGGCGAAGTGTTTCGCCACCCGTATAACCTGCCGCTCCAACGATACCGGCCTTAATATTACTCTTCATGCCCTGTTGATTATTTTGAATGGTCGTTTACCGAACGATAACGAACCTGCTTAAAAAAATTCATGATACTCTGTTACCGAACCATTTCAGGGAAGCGGTTCGCCTTTTCCCTGGCAAAGGTTCGTATGCCTGTACCATGCTTTTTAAAGTTGGCAGCATTCGCTGTGGGCTGCTGGTGATCTTTAGGATCATAAAGCATAGCCGTACACAGGCAATTCTTTCGCCCGGTACTTTCCAGGATACTGTGGTTCACACAGCTTTTACAGCCACTCCAGAAAGCATCGTCCTTAGGCAGTTGCGAAAAGGTTACTGGCTCATAAGCCAGCTCACTATTGATCTTCATAACAGCAAGGCCGGTAGTGAGGCCAAATATCTTTGCATTCGGGTAGCGTTGCCTGCTCAGTTCAAATATCTTTTGCTTGATCACCTTGGCCAGCCCGCTCTTGCGATATTGCGGTGCTACGATCAGGCCCGAATTGGCAACATACTCTTCATGGCTCCAGCTCGCGATATAGCAAAAGCCAGCCCAGTTGCCATCCCCGGCAAATGCAATTACCGCTTTACCTTCTGTCATCTTTTCGGCAATATATTCAGGCGAACGCTTTGCGATACCCGTACCTCGTGCTTTCGCTGATGTAGCCATTTGATCACAAATAAGACTGGCAAATACAGCATGGGCACTATTAGCTACCATTACAATAAAATTCTGTTTCATAAACATTAAAAATTACGGATGCAAACGGACAAAACATATGCCGCTGCAAAGTTGTATAAATACTCCTTCCCAAGTCCCTTCGGGACTCATCAACAGGTATTACTGTTGGAATAACAAGGTATCAACGTCGTACCCTGAAGGAGGTAGCGCGAAAACAAAAAACTGAACCTAAAATGGTCGCAGCAAAAAAACCATGCCCGGACTCTGCAACGTGTACAGGAGTATGATCGGACGAAATAAGAAAGGTTTTTTTCATCTCTTTATCGTAATAAAAAAGAGCGCTTTAAATTTCTAACAGTGCAAAGGTACGAAATTCTCACCTTTTATGCGAACGCTTTTTATCTTAATGTATAACTGGGGTGACATAACGCTTAAAAAAACAAATGGAATACTACTGAATTAGATCATTAAAGTATAACACATTCCCAAAATGGTATAACATTTATAAGATCTTATTGAACGAACTTTGCAAGAAACACAAACTATGAAATACTATTTCAAAACAAATATCAACTGTAATGGTTGCATAGCATCCATTACTCCATATTTAAATGCCAACAATGAAATAAAACATTGGACAGTAGATACTCAAAGTGAAGGAAAAATACTTACTGTTGAAACTGACAGCCTGACTGACGTAATGGTTGAAGATATCGTTAATACGGCGGGATTTAAGGCGGAAAAGGTTGATCAATGACGATAAATATCCAAACAGTTATCACTTCAAACCAATAAACAATGAGAAAACTCGCTTTGGCTGTTATTTTTTTTACAGTAAGTAATTCATTACTGGCGCAGGATAGTATTACAAACTCCCGACTTACGCTGGCGCTCCAGACATACTATCAAATTAAAGATGCCCTGGCTGCAGATGACAACAGATCTGCACGTAAAAATGCTACATTGTTCATCGAAAACCTGAACGGCATTTCCTATAAAATAATATCCGAGGGAAATGTAAATACGTTGCTCATTGATGCTGGAACAATTGCTAATACAGATAACATTGAAAAACAGCGGGTGGCATTTGCCAATTTCTCTGCAAATATGATACTGTTGGCCAGGAACCAAAAGTTGACTGATAAGCCAGCATATATTCAATATTGCCCGATGAAAAAAGCATCGTGGTTAAGCAATGAAAAAGATATTGAAAACCCCTACTATGGAAGCAAAATGCTGACCTGCGGCAAAGTAGCTGAAACGATTCAATAACATACACAGCTGATAAGTCTCCGATACAAATCAGTACACGATGAAATATATCCTCCTAATAGCGACACAAATACTGGTATCTGCAGCTGTTTTTGCTCAGCATAAGAATCACGGCATACCTGCAGGAAATACGCAAACCACCACACGGGAAATTTACGTATGCCCTATGCACCCGGAAGTGCAAAGCGAAAATCCCGGCAGATGTCCTAAATGCGGAATGAGTTTAGAGAGGAAGAAAACAAAAATTCCTTTACGAAAAAACGCAAAAAGTAAAATGGAGCAATCTGCTGCTTCCAAAGGGAAAGATATGCAGTTGAAAAGTTCCGGGGAAATGAACTATGACACGCTCTCCATACCGGTATTTACAGGAACAATTGACTTACACCCGGGAAAAACGGTTCGTTACGACCTGTTCATTACCGACACGATGGTAAACTATACAGGAAAACACAAACATGCATACGCCATAAACGGTGCTATCCCTGGTCCCGACCTGGTTTTTACGGAAGGGGACACAGCAGAAATATATGTCCACAATTTCGCCAGGGACGAAACCTCTATTCACTGGCATGGAGTTATCCTCCCTAACCAGTTCGACGGTGTTCCCTATCTTACCACACAGCCAGTACATACCGGCGAAACACATTTATACAAGTTCGCGGTACAACAAAACGGGACCTATTGGTATCATTCACATAGTGGATTGCAGGAACAGGCAGGCATATACGGAGCATTGATTTTCAAAAAAAGACCACAACAGAAGTACGACCTGCCAGTAATGCAGGTACCAGGCAATGATATACAAACTATGCCCAGCGGCATGGAGATGGGCAATAATCACATGCAAATGGCAATGAAAATGCCTGAAAAGGGGAATGGAAGTTATAATAAAGAACAAACGATCGTGTTAAGTGAATGGACTGACGAAAAGCCCGGCCAGGTATTACGCCGCCTGCGTACTGTAAACGACTGGTATGCTATCAAAAAGGGCAGTACACAAAGTTATTCAGAAGCTATTGTTAACGGTCATTTCGGGACGAAGGTCGTTAATGAGTGGAAACGTATGAATGCGATGGATGTAAGCGATGTGTATTACGATCGGTTCCTTATTAATGGCCGCCCGGAAAGTGAGGCAAAACAATATAAAAAAGGTGACAGGATACGATTACGAATCGTGAATGCAGGAGGCTCGTCCTATTTCTGGGTACAATATGGTGGTGGGAAAATGACAGTGATTGCCAATGACGGAAATGACGTCGTACCTGTTAAAGTTGACAGGCTGATCGTAGGCGTTTCTGAAACATATGACGTAGTGGTTACAGTACCCGACAGTATGAGCTACGAATTGAGTGCAACGCCTGAAGATCGTACTAAATCCGCGTCGCTTTGGCTGGGGAATGGCATAAAAATATCAGCCCCAAAACTCCCCCGCCTCAGGTATTTTGAAGGAATGAAGATGATGAACAATATGATGAAGATGAATGGTGACATGAAAAAGATGGACATGGACATGGCGCTGCAGAAAATGGATATGAATACCGTAATGTATGATGAGATAAACAATCCGGGAGTTCAAAACGAACAAGACAATATAAAGCAAAATGACACTAATGAAACTGCCAATATGATCGATATGCAAGGAATGAATGCAAATGCTTCAGCCTCCATAGTTACACTTAATTATGCTATGCTGCGATCGCCGCACAAAACCATTTTACCTGATGCGCCATATAAAACCCTGGAATTTGAACTTACTGGCAACATGAACCGCTATGTTTGGAGCATTAATAATAAAGTGATAAGAGAATGGGATAAGATTTTAATTCAAAAGGGACAGAATGTTCGCATTATTCTATACAACAATTCGATGATGCGTCATCCCATGCATTTACATGGACATGATTTCAGGGTGCTGAATGGTGCAGGTGAGTATGCACCACAAAAAAATGTACTCGACATCATGCCAATGGAACGGGATACCATTGAATTTGCAGGCAGCCAGGATGGAGACTGGTTTTTTCACTGCCATATCTTATATCATATGATGGCCGGAATGGGGAATGTTTTTAGATATAAAAATTCTCTTCCCAACCCGGAATTGCCAGATAAGGATAAAGCTTACAATAAATTTATCCGGGGCGAAGGCATGCTGCATCCAATGGCGGAAATCGGGCTCGAAAGCAATGGCAGCGATGGCAAGATCATGTTATCCGGTGATAGATACGAATTAAGAACAGAATGGCGCGTGGGCATCCATCCCGAATATGGTTATGAAAGTGAAACATATGTTGGAAGGTATTTGGGCAAAAGGCAATGGTGGTATCCCTTCGTTGGTTTCGATTTTCATAGAAATACACGCGTTAATAAACTTACAGAAAATACTTTTGGCCAGTTAAGCAATCAAAACAACAGGCAGGCAATTGTAGCAGGTATTGAATACACTCTGCCAATGCTGATAAAAACACAGCTAAGAATCGACAGTAAAGGGAAACTTCGTTTCCAGGTCGGCCGGGAAGATATTCCGTTAACACCACGTCTTCGCCTGAATGCGATGTGGAATACCGATTTGGAATATGCAGCCGGTTTAAAATACATAGTTCGCAAATGGCTTGACCTTTCTACACATTATGATAGCGATATGGGTTGGGGTGCCGGTGTAACTATTGTTTACTAGCCCGCAAGACTATTTGGCCCCTCCAGTTCTTGCACATATCACTTCCTCAATATCTTTTCCATCGCCTTGCCTTTTGCCACTTCATCTACAAGCTTATCGAGGTAACGTACTTTCTGCATGAGCTTATCCTCGATCTCTTCAACACGGTATCCGCAGATCAAACCTGTTATCTTTGACACATTCGGATTAAGCCTTGGCGCTTCAGCGAAGAAGGTCTCGAAATCGCTCTTTTTATCTATCTGCTGTTGCAAGGTCTTTTCATCATAACCGGTCAACCAGAAAATGACCGTGTCAACATCTTCTTTGGTCCGTCCCTTTTTCTCTGCCTTTTTTATGTATAAAGGATAGACGCTTGCAAATAACATTCTGTAAACGCGGGTATTATCCATGCTGCTTTTATTTGGCAAATAAAGAT
The DNA here is from genome assembly GCA_001897835.1 of Bacteroidetes bacterium 46-16. Lineage (GTDB taxonomy): Bacteria > Bacteroidota > Bacteroidia > Chitinophagales > Chitinophagaceae > MKUN01. The sequence goes on along the minus strand of MKUN01000035.1, from coordinate 116,355 downwards.
AAGGCACTTAGCGTAATCACATCAACAAAGAGCGAAATTAATGAGCCTGATAGTCTACTTCTGCTCCACATTCATCCTGATAAGCACATTCCCCAGCTTCTGCCCGGAAGCTACATATTGGAAAGCCTCTTTTATTTGTTCAAGTGTAAACTCCCGGTCAATAAGTGGCTTGAATTCACCTTTACTGATAAGCCCTTGCACAAAATCCATACTTTCCTGTATACTGCCCGGCACGGGGAAGATCACCTTTTTACCACCGGTCAACGGTCGCAACATCGAAAGGAAAATGTTTTGCGCGAAAGGTCCCGCTTCCGATGATATATACAGTCCCGCGGGGCTTAATGAACGCTTACAACGCTTGTAGCTGCTCTTCCCTACTGCATCCAGTATAAGGTCATATTGCACATCACTACGCGCAAAGTCGGTAGTGGTATAATCTATCACCTCATCTGCCCCAATGCTTTTTACCAGTTCAAAATGTTCAGCACGGCATGTAGCCGTTATATCTGCTCCATAATACTTCATGAATTGCACAAGGGCCGAACCTATACCACCGGTCGCACCATTTATCAACACCTTTTGGCCCCGGCTTATTTTGATCTTATGGATAAAGTAATATGCATAATGCGCAGCCTCAAGGCTTGCAGCCGCCTGCTGAAAAGTAAAGCCCCCTGGGATCAACGCGATAGCCTTATTTTCCGGGATGCATAAATACCCGGCATGCGAAGAAAGCCCCCTGTCGTTGAAGCCAAAAACGCGGTCGCCTGCTTTAAAGCGGTGCGTATTAGCACCGGCCTCTTTAACCACACCTGCAAAATCGGTGCCGGTGATGGAAAGCCGGGGCCGTAGCAGCCCGGTGAAAAACCGCATGATAAACGGCTGTGCTGATAATATAGCGCAATCGGTCCTGTTGACGCTAGCGGCATGTACTTCTATCAAAAGTTGACCTGCTTCCGGAATGGGTTTATCCACCTCAGCTATAGCAAGCACTTCGGGGCCACCATACTGCGTATGTTGTACTGCTTTCATGTTGTCTATTACCATAAGTTTTCAGCAGAGCAGCTGAAATGTATTGGGGTTTAAAAAGGTCGTTATACTGCGGCGGGATGCTTATAGCACTGCAAGTAACTAAAATTTGAAATTAAATCATAACCTGCTAAAGGATTCAGTTTGTGCCGACCTCAATAGGACTATAGCCATATCGTTTCTTGAATTCTGCAGAAAAGCTTCCTGCATTTTTATATCCAATATAATAGGCTACCTCAGTTACAGTCATCTCCTTGTCCTGCAGCAATTTCCTGGCCTTTTGTAACCTTAAGCTTATGATATGGCCAAATACCGTTGTGCCGAATAATGCCTTGTAGCCTTTCTTCAACTTGAATTCATTGAGCTGAAAACGAAGGCCGATCTCTTTCAGGGTTGCGGGTTCTAAATAACACTGCTCAATATATGCCTTCACAGCCTGCAGCTTTTCGATGTCCTGCCTGCTCCATTTATCATTAGCAGAAGGCTGCTTATTCATCTCTTCCAGTTGCAAGGACAGTAGCTCCATCATTTTGCTTTCAATGAATATATACTTTGTTATGCCCGTAAAAGAGCAATGCAGTATAGCATGAACTACTTCCTTTACCCGGAAATTCCACTGTACCGAACCCGGGAATGCCAGCAGGCTCTTTTTGCAGGCTATATGCTCACATAGTATATCCAGTTCCCGCGACCCTGCCGATTGTAAAATTGATCTCAAAAAATCCAGGTCATAAGTAATGCTCATCGCGCTGAAAAGACCGGGATATATAATGTGCTCGCCGGCAAAATGGGTATTGTACTGCAGACTGTGAGCTTCCTTGCCAAACTGCAGTGAAGACTTATAGCCGGGGAAACTTGATCTCACGTTCCCCTCCAGTATGAAGACCGACTCTGCAGATTCACTCCCTTCCGCATCTTTTAATTGTAAAATGCGTTCCGGTGCAATGCTAAAGCGGGTAAGCTTCATATCCGGCGTTGCTATGGAAAGAGATGACCCACGGGCCAGTCCCGGTTCGCTGAAGCTATATAAGGTTTCCGTATAGCGTTCGCTGCTATATGGTATGCTTAAGTCATTTTGGCTAAACACATCCGGCCAGTATGATGCTTCGATCTTATCCATTTATCCTAAATCAAAATCCCTTTACCCTAAGTAATTCTTCCCGGGAAGGTCCAATTTTGTGCAAAAATAAACACCAGGCGATTATGCATGAAAAAAATAAAGTATTAACTGTCAAAAAAATATTGAGGGGCATGTCGTTCCTGCTCTACCCGGTGGGCCTGGTGAGGGTTTGGCGGGGACAAAGAGCGATTGGGCTCAAGCTCTTGTATACGCTCATAGGTTTGCCCGTCTTTCTGCTACTTTTTGCTTACGGGGCCATAGTCCTTTTTGCCTGCTTCCTGCCCCCGCTCGATCGCAGTGTTGGCAACAGGACCGACAGGACCATCTACAATGGAGATGGCAGGTATTTCGCAACTTTTCTGCAAACGGGCAATGAGACCGGCGGTAAATATGAACTGGTGCAGGTAGAACTGGAACCATATGGCGGGAATGACTGGCATTACCACAAGACCTTTGTTGAAGAATTCACTGCCCTGAAAGGCAATATAAGGATCGGCAATTCAGGCAAAGAGATCATGCTGCATGAAGGAGAAAGTACACGGGCACAAAAGGAGCACATGCACTTTTTCAAAAACGCAGGACCAGATAAAGCACAATTGCTCGTAAAGATCACTCCTGCTTCAGGGCTGGAAAAAACACTCCGGGTGGCCTATGGCCTGATCAATGACGGGCTGTTAAAGAACGATATGACACAAAACCCCTGGCATATGGCTTTGCTATTAGGCTACAGCGAGTCCTATCTTCCTTTTATGCCCTCATGGATACAGGAGCCACTGATCACAGCATTGGCAAAGATCGCTCAATGGAAAGGGGAGGACAAGAGCCTTTATAAATATTTCAAGTAAGGCAGGCGGCATACCAATGTACGGACAGCAATGTGGGACCTGTTGCTGCCTGCTATATTATCAATCTATTAAAGCATTTCAATTGGTCGCAAATAACTTAAATTTACCATAAACCATTCTTAACCAAAAAACGAAAATTTATGAGTCACAATCCTGTTGTACACTTTGAGATGGGTTACCACGACCGCGAACGCATGAAGAAATTCTACGAATCTGCCCTGGGCTGGAATATGCAACAGATGGGGCCCGAAATGGGCAACTACGTAGTTGCACACACTGCGGAAACGGATGATAAGGGCATGGTAAAGACACCCGGTACTATAAACGGGGGATTTTACCAGAAGTCCGACGATCCCACATCGCATGCACCGTCGGTTGTTATTGCGGTCTCCGATATAAAGAATGTCATGGAGGCTGTAGAGGCCAATGGCGGCAAGATACTGGGCGCTATGAATGAGAAAGGCGAGACAGGTATGGATCCGGTGATGATCCCTGGCGTGGGCCTCTGGATATCATTCCAGGATACAGAGGGCAACCGCGTAAGCCTGCTGCAGCCAAACAACGGAATGTAAACAGCTAAATACTATATAAAACGGGAGTTCCGCTTAGCGGGGCTCCCGTTTTTATTTTATACACAAAAAATTGGCATTCAGCACATTATTATGCCGCCCGGCAAACAGGTCCGCTCTTGGTATCATTTTATCATGCTCATTTTACGACACATTATTACCACACAATTTCCCCAATATGTATTTGATCAAGCTATTAAGGCGATATTACAATAAGGTTATTCAAAGTATAGCCTTTTATCCCGCCATCATAGCCATAGGCTTCCTGTTGTTCTCATGGGTGATGCTTAAAATAGATTTTTCTCCCTGGGGTAAAGACATCAAAGCCAGCTTAAACTGGCTGAGCCTGAAGGATGCCAATACCGCCCGCACCATTACCGCTACTATCGCAGCGGGTATCATATCGCTTACAGTCTTCAGCTTTTCAATGGTAATGATCGTGCTCAACCAGGCTGCATCGCAAATGAGCAACAGGGTACTGACCAGCATGATCGGTAACCGCTTTCAGCAGGTAGTTCTTGGTTGTTATATCGGCACTACCGTATATGCGCTATTCCTGCTCAGCACTATCCGCAATATCAGTGATGGCATTGCTGTACCCGCATTGAGCATCTACCTGCTTATATTGCTTACAGTGGTCAATATTTTCCTTTTCATCTACTTCCTCGACTACGTGACACAAATGGTAAAGTATGAGACGGTCATTGACCGGGTGAAAAAGCAAACAGTAGACACCATGCGCCGGGATTACACCGAATTAAAAGAAGAGAACACCACATGGAATGAGCTGCCTTATACCGAAGTAAGGGCAGACGAATCGGGCTATTTCCAGAGCTTTAATGAGGCGCTACTGCTGGAAATAGCCTGTAAGCATGACTTGTACATAAGCTTCCTGTACAAACAAGGCACCTACCTTATTAAAAATGTATCATTCATAAAAGTTCATTCAAAAAAATTGACAGAAGCTCAACGCATAAAAGAGATATTGGCATCGATAGACTTTTTTAATGGCCACCCTATAAACAAAAATGCTGACTATGGTCTAAAACAGCTTTCAGAAATTGCGATCAAAGCACTCAGCCCTGGCATTAACGATCCCGGCACAGCGGTCATCAGCCTGCAGGCACTTTCCGACGCACTGGCTTTCAGGCTATATCATAAGTTACCATCTGTACGTTACGACATCCATAAAACGCCCCGCATTTTTGTTCCTTCATCTTCCTTCCACGAGCTATTTGAGGACTGTATCCGCCCAATATGGGATTATGGAAAACATGACCGTTATATTCAGCAGGAAATGCTCAATATGATAAAACAACTGAACGAAGCAGATTTCCAAAATTATTACACAGAGATCTTCAACGAATGGCTAAATACTATACAACGGCAAAGCAAGGCTTCGTAAAAAACAGCCACATCATGATCAGCCAAAGGTTTGCCTGAAAGCCAATGGAGAGAGGTTGGTCTTCATCTTAAATAACTTGCTGAAAGATTGAGGATGTTCAAAACCCAGTTCGTAAGCGATCTCGCTTACGGAGAGGTTTGTAGTCGATAGTCGCTCCTTGGCCTTGCGTATCAGTTTCTCATGTATATGCTGCTGCGTGTTCATGCCCGTGAGCACTTTCAGCAGCCCGCTGAGGTAGCCCGGGGACAGGTTAAGGGTTTCGGCAGCATGAAGCACAGTTGGCAGGCCCTGCTTTAGTATTGCTTCACTGTCAAAATAGTTGTCCAGGAACTCTTCAAGCTGTGCCAGCACCTGGTGGTTACTTATTTTACGCGTGATGAATTGTCTCTGGTAAAAGCGCTCCGAATAGGAAAGCAGTAGTTCCAGTTGGGCAATGATAATATCCTGGCTGAACTTGTCGATGTTAGATTGGTATTCCCGCTGGATGTTTAAAATAATGTTATTGAGAATAGCCTCCTCCTGTTCGGAGAGAAAAAGGGCTTCGTTTACTGCATAATCGAAAAATTCATATTGCCTGATCTTTTTCGCCAAAGTTGTATTCCAGAGAAAGTCAGGATGGATCAATAAGATCCACCCTGAACGTTCCGTATTTTCATTTTGCCCCGGCTCAACCCGCAATACCTGGTTGGGTGCCATAAAGTACATTACCCCCTCGTCAAAATCATACTCCTGCTGGCCATAGAACATTTTTCCGACACCTCTTTTTATGGAGATCGAGTAATAATCAAATACGGCACTTCCGTGTACAGGCGCAAACAAAGCATAATCCACAACACTGATGAGGGGATGCTTGGGCGGTTGCAGGCCCCGCATTTTATGAAACTCGCTGATCGTCTTGATCCTTGTGGGCTGCATATTTGCCATATTACAAAGATACTATTTACAGTGCTTGTCCACCTGAAACTTCAATACGCTGTCCGTTGATCCAATAGGCATCCTGTGTACATAAAAAAGCTACGACACCGCCAATATCATCAGGCAAGCCTACCCTGCCAAGCGATGTAAGGCCGGCAATATGCGCATTGATCTCTTTATTATCGCGTGTACGGCCTCCGCCGAAATCGGTCTCTATAGCACCCGGGGCTACCACGTTTACGCGGATCTTTCTTGCGCCTAGTTCTTTTGCCATATAACGAGTCAATGATTCCACTGCTGTTTTAAAAGAGCCGTACACTGATGAACCCGGCATGGTAATACGGGTAAGCCCGGAAGAAATATTGATCACTGCCCCGCCATCATGCATAAAGGGCACGGCCTTTTGTGTAAGGAAAAATACACCTTTATAATGTATATTATAGATGGCATCCATTTGCGCCTCCGTCACCTCCATAAAGGGTACATATAAAGCGGTACCTGCATTATTGACCAGGAAATCAAAATTAGGGCTACCTGTCCTTTCTTCCAGTTGCCCGGTCAACTCTTTAATAAAGTCATCGAAGAGTGCCACGTTGCTGGTATCCAGTTGAAATGCCCATGCTTTTTGCCCTATAGCTTCTATTTGAGCCACCACTTCATCAGCCGCCTCCTTATTCGTATTATAGGTAAGCACTACATCGATACCCTTTTGGGCTATAGCAATAGCGGCATTTCTTCCTATGCCCCGGCTACCCCCTGTCACTAATGCAATTTTATTCTTCATACTTCTTTTTTTAGTGGTTAACATTACTTGCCTCATTGTTATACACAGCGGCAAATTCCCTTGCAAAATCTGTTACTTTTACCTTACTTAAGCCAGGTCTATTCCGGTAATAATCTTCATACAATATACCATTCCGCCTGCCAGCGTTCATCTCTACCAGTCCTTTTGCCACTGCTGCATTCATACCGGCAGCAAGCATGTTATTCAACATTTGTTCATCCGGTATTATCGTCCATTTCAGTCCCGGTTGGCCTATAGCTTCCCCTATTATTTTTGCCACCTCATCCGGCGATACCTCATCGCTGGCTATATACCGTACAGGTCTCCCTTCGAAGGGCTTGTCCATCTCCTCCGAAATTACGGCAGCAATATCTAATGGCGAAACCCATGGCTCCTTTTCATCACCACCATAATTTTGTATGATCATGCCCTGTGCCTTTATTGTGGGTATAAATGCAAACATGTTATAATAGAACCCAACGGGACGCATGAACTTTATGGAAACATCCTCAGGTAATCCCTTCAAAATATTTTCTACATAATAATGAAAGGCAAGCAAACCGTTCCCTTCATCCGTATGAGCGCCGATACTGCTAAGGTGAATTACCCGTTTTACACCTGATTGCTCAATGGCCTGTTTGTAATTATGGCCAATTTGGGTAATTGCTGCCATAATATCGATATCCTTATTGAAAAAGCTGCCTGCGCCCATTGCTTCCATAGCATATACTATATCTGCACCTTTAAAACTTTCTGCAAGAAAACTGGCATCCTCCATAGTTCCGATGGCTGCCCTTGCACCAAGCGATTCGATCTCATTTTTTCTTTCGGGATTGCTGCTGATCACGGTGACCATGTGCCCTTTATGTACTAAGTCCTTTACCAGCGGCTTACTGATATGCCCTAATGATCCTGTAATTACGATGTTCATAATTGTTCTTCTTTGATCATGCAAAGCTCCGGCTTCCCTTCCCAACCGCTGTAGCCAAATCGGCACTTGTTGTAGCCAAAACAGGGGTTTTACAAATTATATATTGCAGTATCTTCACAACTGCTGTAAAATGACACAGGATACCATTCTTTTTCTTTTGCTGGCTTTGTTGTCCGAGATCATCGGTACCGTTTCGGGTTTCGGCTCGTCTATCCTTTTTGTACCTGTGGCCAGTATATTCTTCGATTTCAAAACTGTGCTCGGTATCACGGCGGTCTTCCATGTATTCAGCAACCTGGCCAAGATCCTGCTATTCAGGAAGGGCATTGATAAAAGTATTGCACTTAAACTAGGCATACCGGCAGTACTTTTTGTAGTAATCGGGGCGCTCATCACTACGGTAATACCCGGTCGAAATATAGAGCTGGTCATGGATATCGTATTGATCATCTTCAGTATTTACCTGCTGCGCAATATCAATAAACAGCTAAAACAGACCAATACGAACCTTATCGCAGGTGGTAGTATATCAGGGCTGCTTGCAGGCCTGGTTGGCACGGGTGGTGCCATAAGGGGTATAACGCTTACAGCCTTCAACCTGCCTAAGGATATTTTTGTTGCCACATCGGCCATTATCGATCTTGGTGTCGATTTTAGCCGCAGCGTCGTTTATATCGCCAACGATTATTTTCCCGTACACCAGGTCAGGCTCATCCCCATGCTGATAGTCGTAAGCATAGCAGGCAGTTATTTAGGCAAGCTTATATTGAAACGCACTTCCGAGCATGTGTTCAGGTATATTGTCACCGGGGTGGTTATTGCTACTTCGATATTCCAGCTCATCAAATACTTTAGCGGGTCCGGCGGTGACTAAGCCCTTCCTGCGCGATCATTTTTTCCTGCTATTCAGCAACGCTATTATCCCGTTCAGGCCGTTCAGGGTACCGGCATAGTAGTCCTCGTTCTTAAAGGCGGGCACAAAGTATTTATCCACTATTTCCTGTACATCACCATCACTGATCAGCCCCTGCAACCCGGGACCGTAGTTCATCCTTATTACATGATATGCTGCCGATATACTTATCATCAGGCCATTATTGACATCTTTTTTCCCTACGCCCCAGGTATTCATCACATGTATCGCCAGGCCACTGAAATTTTCAAGCGAGGTGCAAAATGTATCCAGGGTAACGATCCCTATCTCTATCGTGGTTTGCTTTTCAAATGCTGTAATGGTACTGTCCAGGGTCAAAAGTTCTTTCCTCGTATATAAATGTTCCAGGTCGTTTACCCAGCCGGTGGGTTTAGGCAGGTGGTCCCAGAACAGGTGCCGGTACAATTCAAGCCGCTCCCGGTCGGCACTGTCGCTGGCCTGTGCCCGGGCGGAGCACACAGACAAGGCCAAAACTATAATAGCGATGTATTTTATTACGGTCTTCATCAGGCTGGCATTAAGCACTAAACATACAAAACATCTACCTGCTTATTGCCTTGTTCTTCAATAATGCCCCAAGGCCCAATACCGGACCTATGGCAAGCAACGTATAAACATACCTTATGTTTTGCGTACCGGCCAGGGCATTGAGCAATTGGATGCTGACTATCGTAATAGCAAAACCGATGCAATTAATGATCGTTAATGAACTGCCCCTTGACTCGACCGGGGCATTTTGGGCCACCAGTGTAGAAAACAGCGGGGAATCTGCAATTACCGCCATACTCCATACAAACAGGAAAACAATGAAAGTTACCGTTGAGCCGGCAAACAGGAATAATGGCGACAGGATGCAACAGGCACAGGATAGCATCAGTGCAGCAGTGGCAGTTCGCTTAACGCCCATGCTTTGCGATACCAGTCCGCCCAGCACGCAGGATATGCTACCCGAAGCGATGATACAAAAAGACAATAAAGGAACATTGAGATGCCTTGCTGGATAATGTGCCTGGTAGGCCGATAGCATGACCGGCACAAATACCCAAAAGGCATACAACTCCCACATATGGCCGAAATAACCGAATGCTACCGACCGGAAAGACCTGCTTCGAAAACCGTCTAAAAAAGCCGATAGCCTTACTTTAAGACCCCGCTTACGGTACGGACCATCAGGCACCAGCAATAGTATCGCCAGGCCCCCAAGTATCGAAAGCAGCGACGTAGCATAAATTACATATTCCCACCGCAGCGCCAGAGAACTGCTTTTTAGTAAATGTGGGAACGATGTACCCAATACCAAAGCGCCTACGAGAAAACCCAGCGATCTCCCCAAACCCTGTTCGAAATAGTCTGCGGCTATCTTCATACCAACCGGGTAGATGCCTGCAAGAAAAAAGCCGGTCAAGAACCTGAAGGTTAACAATTCCACAGTATTTATACTTCTGAAAGTAATGGCCAGGTTAAACAGGGCCGCTATAACAGCACTGGTGAAGAATACCCTGGATGGTGAGAACCTGTCGGCAATACTCAACAGGGCAAATACCAGCGTTCCCGCAATAAAGCCCGATTGCACGGCGCTCGTCAGGTGAGCCAGGTAAGCTTGTTCAACATGAAACCGGGCAATGATATCGGCCATTACAGCGTTACCTGCAAACCATAAGGAAGTGCAGAAGAACTGGGCAATTACGATTACTGGCAGAACCTTTTTCATCCCATGTATCAATATTGATAACAGGATGCAATAAAAGCGATTTTAAGGATATGAGGAAATATTAACCTATGCCGATACCGTCTTTGTCTTCTTCACTGCCTTCACTACCAATGTCACCACAGATACGATCCAGCCTACGGGGTATGGTATGATGAAGACCAGCCACCACCATTCGCGCTTAGGGTCAAAACCGCCCAATGACGATACGAACCAAAGATTAAATACCCCGAAAAAGATCATCAGGGCCGATGCAATAAAAATTTTACTGTAACGGTCTTTTTGAAAATGAGCACTCAGGGCAAGCAAAACAGCCCCGGCGGCGATGACTATGGAGCCCTCCATGGGGTCTGCAGCGCCCAGCAACAGGGCAATGATACTTATTATATAAACATAGCGTAGTAGTTTTACTCTCATCCTATGGGGTATTTTAATGTATGTTCCGGGCAATTTAAACAAGCAAATTACTGCCTGTTATGTTAAGGTTATCTTATTTAACAGCCCTTTTTTGTTAAAAGCCACGCCTGTCGTGATCGCCCCTCCAAAACGTCGTTTTTACACATCATGAATATAAAACTTCCGGCATAGGTTTGCATTATAAATCAAACTAAAAAACGATACCGTATGCAAAAGATAACTCCCTTTCTTTGGTTCAACGACAATGCCGAAGAAGCAATGAAGTTGTACACTTCCATCTTTAAAAATTCAACTGTTAAGAATGCCAATCATTATCCCGAAGGTTTTCCGGGAGTGTTGGCAGGCAAAATGATGACCGCCACTTTCGAACTGGAAGGCACGGAATTTATGGTCTTGAATGGGGGACCTACCTACCAGTTCAACGAATCCGTCTCCTTCTTCGTAAAATGTGAAACACAGGAAGAAGTGGATTATTACTGGGATGCACTCACCGCAGATGGCGGACAGGAGATACAGTGCGGCTGGCTTAAAGATAAATTTGGTTTGGCATGGCAAATAGTACCTAATGCAATGATGGGCTTCTTAGACCACCCTGACCGCGAAAAAGCAAACAGGGCCATGCAGGCCATGATGCAGATGAAGAAGCTCGATATCGCAGCCTTGCAGGCTGCATTCGACGGCAAATAGTATTTTGTAATTAAATCTGTTGTTATGGAAAGAAAAGAATTCACAACGGTCATCAATGCCCCACGCGAAAAAGTATGGGATATATTATGGAACGACGCCACTTACCGCGAATGGACCGCTGTCTTTACCGAAGGTTCACATGCCATTACCGATTGGCAAAAAGGCAGCAAAGTGCTGTTCCTTGATGGCAACAATAATGGTATGGTATCACAAATAGCGGAAAATATACCCAATGAGTACATGTCGATAAAACACCTGGGCGAAGTAAAAGGCGGCGTAGAAGACACCATGAGCCAACAGGTAAAACAGTGGGCGGGCTCCACCGAAAACTATACGCTAAAAGTAAGTGGCGAAGGCACCGAACTGACCGTTGATATGGCCATACCGCCGGAACAGATGGATTACTTCACCGGCGTATTTCCAAAAGCATTGGCCAAAGTAAAAGCTATCGCTGAACGATAGAAGCCCCTATATCTTACAAACTGCCGGTAAGCAATAGTATCCTATTGCTTACCGGCGCATTACATACCGCCATATCATCAGGGCCAGGCCGATACAGAAGATGGCCGTAAATATCAATTTATTGTATTTGGCCAGCCAGTTAGGTAAATAGATATCAAAGTTGTCCCTAGCCGAAGATGAATATTTTCTTGCTTCAATAGTAAGCGGGCAGCTACCCTTAAAAAGTAATAACACCAGGCCTTCTCCCAATACAGCTACAACAGCAAGCCATGAATAGATCGAGATATTACCGGTAGCACCGCTCCATAACACAAAAATTATGGCCAGCACAAACACCAGCCAAATGAGTGTATGAATGATTTTAATACGCCTTAATTTTACTCTTGCCTCGTTTTCCATTTAGCGGCAGGCGACGCTTGCTGCGCTCACCGCTAACAAAGTTATAAATCCTCGTAAATAAGTAGGGTCCCTATCCCTTGTATCATAACGGGCAAGTATTTTATTATCAAAATCCTTATCTTGTTAAGCATGAAGATCTTAAACGCTATAATTATATTTTACCTGCTGCTTATAGCCCCTTGTTGTACGTACATAACAGTTGCACAAACTATACCCGCCTCCCGTATAACGGATTGGCGCCATGCTGGCCTGCAGGATTCTGTGCCGGCATACAATAATATGGTCGATATAATGAATTATGGAGGCATACCCGATGGCATTAGCCCGAATGATATCCCTTTTCAAAACGCACTGGCGGCACTCAATGGCCAGGCTGGCACCATATTCTTCCCCGCCGGCAGTTATTTATTCAATCAAAGTATGAACCTGGGTGATAGTATAGTTTTAAAAGGTACAGGCACCACCAGCAGGCTGCTTTTCGACCTTAGCGGCAATACACAGGATATGATCAGTGTACAGGGCAATGTGGGAGCGCAAACATGGGCTGTCAGCCAATACATTGCCCGGAACGATACCGCTATTTACCTCGATAGCACGAATGGCCTTGCCATTGGCGACTGGGTATTATTATACGGCAACGACAGCAGCTTGCTCTTCTCTGATTGGGCCTATGGCTCTGTGGGGCAAATATTCCGGATCAAAGATATCCAGGGCACCAAATTGGTGACCGATATGCCCATACGCCGCGACTATGATCTTGTTTTTTCGGCACGCATTAAACATATCAGCCCGGCCACAGGCACAGGTATCCAATGTCTATATCTCGAACGGCTGGACAGTACCACACAGCAAACCACCAATATCAACTTTACCAATGCAGTAAATTGCTGGGTAATAGGTGTAGAAAGTTATCGTACCAATTTCGCTCATATCGGCCTCTCCCGCTCGGCACATATCACCATCAGGGGCAATTACATGCACCATTCCTGGCACTATGGCGGCAACGGCCAGGGCTATGGCATAGCCACGCAATACACCAGTGGCGATTGCCTAATAGAGAATAATATTTTTGTGCACCTGCGCCACTCTATGCTCCTCCAGTCCGGTGCCAATGGTAATGTATTCGCATACAACTATTCCAATGACCCCTACTGGGATGAGCAGGTATTGCCTGCTAACTCAGCCGGCGATGCCGTATGCCACGGCAACTATTCCTATCTCAATCTCTTTGAAGGCAATATTATCCAGAATATTGTTGTTGACGACTCGCATGGCAGCAATGGCCCGCTCAATACATTTTTCCGCAACAGGGCACAGCTATGGGGTATCTTCATGAATACAGGTACGCCCACAGATAGTATGAACTATGCAGGCAACGAGGTCACCAACACTACGATACCTTATGGCAATTACAGCCTTAGCGGTTCAGGGCATTACCAGTTCGGCAATAATATTAAAGGGGTGATAACACCCGCCAATACCACTGCATTATCTGATAACTCTCTTTACCTTGATGGCCCGCCGGCCTTTTGGGTAGCCTCACTGTCATTTCCCCCTATCGGCACACCCTCCCCCTATAATACTGTTGAAAATCCGGCAAAACTCAGGTTGGCAAACAACGATTATACAGACTGCACACCTAACCCTCATTTTGAGCCGGTCAACATCAAAGAGACCCATCCAAATACCGACATACTCATCTATCCCAACCCGGCAGGCGACCACCTGTATGTGCGGACGAACGATGAAACGCAGGGCAGTATTTTTCATATTTACAACGCAATTGGCCAGTCAGTATCATCTGGCTGCTTATCTGCCGGAAATAATTATATTTTTTTAACAACACTACCGGCAGGTCACTATATATTTACAATACAAAATATTCACGGTATTTTTTATGCAAAGTCTATTACCAAAAAATAACTTGCGATGATGAATAATATAATTTTTATTGCTTTTAGTTAATCGATGGTCAGTTGTAATAATATTTGCATCAAATGATTATTTATCACATCTTAATTAAGTGCCTGTATTATAATATCATTTAGCATTTCATTACCAACTATTTGGGCTGTACAACCGTCTTACTTTTTAGTATTTCCGGGTATATTTGTCTATTATCACGGAAAAAAAGAATAACAGGATATAATTTTGCGCTTTATGAAACAAATTTTACGCACAGTAGTCGTAAGCACATTACTCATTGCCCTTTTGCCATTCATTGGTTTAGCCACTCCATGCGCTACCTCACTTTTATATAAGGCAGAGAATACTACAGATTGTGGACTGAGTGATGGCAGTATTATTTTTAGCGGCGTGGTAGCAAGCAATACCTACACGGTCGATTATCTTTATAATGGCCTGCCGCAGCCTACACTTACCATAACACCTACTACTACAGATCTTATTATGAGCGGTCTGCCCGCCGGCGATTATGAGAACATTGTCATCAATAACACCTCACTGGGTTGCAATTGGGGGCCTTTCGGTACCATAACAGTTAATGACCCAATTGTATTGATAGACTCCGTATCATCAATCGATCCTGCTACATGCGGCACCAATACAGGCAGTATTTTCCTGTACGGCCTGAGGCCCAATACTACTTATACCATTAATATTACCCTGAACGGTAACCCGCAAACACCGGTTACCGGCATTGCCAATGGCTCGGGCATGATCGCATTGGGCAGCATGACATCGGGTGCTTATGATATTACGGTTTCAAGCGGCACATGCACATCCAATTCGGTTAACATCAATCTTTATGACCCTGAATTCCTTCCTGCATTCGATTATGAGATACATCTTGGCTGCTCCGGCGATTCGGTATTTTTCCAGAACCAGTCTGAGAATGCCAGCAGCTATACCTGGGACTTTGGCGATAACACCTCTTCTACCGATCTGAGCCCCGGGCACCTGTATACAACGCAAGGCGTTTATACCGTAGTGCTGCATGTGTTCAATGGCTCCTGCGAGCGTACCATTACGCACGAAGTAACCCTGGTGCACCCGGTAATATCTGCATTCAATATCACACGCGATTCTATCTGTGAGCGCCAGGAAGCTATGTTTGATGGCACCCCTTCGATCAATGCCTATACCTACTCATGGGATTTTGGTGATGGCAAAACGGATGAAAGCAACAATCCGCACCCCAAACATTTCTATAAAGAGCCGGGAGCCTATACCGTTACCCTCACTGTTAAGGACTTTGTGCCCTGCCCTAACAGTTCTTCACAGATCATTACCGTTGCACCATTCTCAATGATATTCGATCACCAGGATACATCGGTATGTATCTATGAGCCGATGAAGATAACCGGTATGAATACAGCACCTTCTTATGTAGGAGCGATCAACTATACATGGTCGCCAGCAGCAGGGCTCGATTCCACTAATGTACAGGAACCGTATTTCTATGCTGCCGATACCCAGTCGCATCTTTATATTGTGACGGCTACTACAGGCGCGCCTTTCAACTGCATGCTTACTGACTCGGTACGCATCTTTGCCCAACCCCATGTACGCCTGGTAAATGTGACCGGCGACAGGGTGATCAACTATGGCGGCACAACGCACCTCAATGCAGACGGCGGTTACTACTATTCATGGATACCAACAAGCGGCCTTGATAATCCTAACATCAAAGATCCCATAGCATCGCCCGGCGAGCCTACTATATATACCGTATATGCGATGAACCAATATGGTGGCTGCCGCGACTCGGCAACTGTAAAGGTGGATTATGTGAACGACCAGGAATTTGTTCCCACTGCCTTTACTCCTAACGGCGATGGCAAGAACGATGTGTTCAAGCTGGTGAATATGCGCTCACAGCGCCTGCTACAGTTCCGCGTTTATGATCGCTGGGGCAACCTTGTATTCCAGACCACAGATGCCAACCAGGGCTGGGATGGTACCTACAATGGCAACGTGATGGACTCAGGCGTATTCTCTTACATTATACAGGTAGCCTTCCCCGATGGTAGCCAGAAAACATACCGTGGCGATGTGACCCTGCTGCGATAAACATTGTTTTAAAATATACTGACACAATAAAAAATGTCCCGCTATGCAGCGGGACATTTTTTATTTATTCTTAATGCTGTATGGTTCTTATGCCTGTACCAGCGTATCCAGTACTTTATTCATATTGCGCACAGCATCTGCACTCTTGTTGAAGGCTTCCTGCTCAGCTGCATCGAGCTTGTAGTCTATTATTTTTTCCCAGCCTTTGCTACCTACCATTACCGGCACGCCCATGCATATGTCGTTCTGCCCGTACTCACCATCCAGCTTCACGCAGCAGGGGAATACTTTCTTCTCATTGCGGATAATGCTCTCTACCAGTGTAGCTCCTGCAGCACCGGGTGCATACCATGCCGATGTGCCAAGCAATTTAGTAAGCGTAGCACCGCCTACCATAGTATCTGCAGCTACCTGCTTCAGTTGCTCTTCGCTGAGGAACTGTGATACCGGTGTGCCA
Organism: Bacteroidetes bacterium 46-16; assembly: GCA_001897835.1. Lineage (GTDB taxonomy): Bacteria > Bacteroidota > Bacteroidia > Chitinophagales > Chitinophagaceae > MKUN01. The sequence goes on along the minus strand of MKUN01000035.1, from coordinate 99,664 downwards.
TTGAGTGTGGCGAGGCGCGTAAGCGGTATCATGGTGGTATCGCCATGGCCGCCTATCACTACTCCGTGCAGATCGTTCTGCGAGCAGTTAAGCGCCTGCTGCAAGTATGTTTTGAAACGCGAACTGTCCAGTATACCACCCATACCTATTACACGGTGCTTATCCAGGCCGGTAGCTTTCAGGGTCAGGTAGGTCATAGTGTCCATAGGGTTCGATATCACCACGATAACAGCATCGGGTGAGTGCTGCAGCAGGTTCTTGCTCACGTCTTCTACTATACGGGCATTGGTGCCTATCAGTTCTTCACGCGTCATGCCCGGTTTGCGGGGTATGCCTGAGGTGATAACCACCACATCAGAGCCGGCGGTTTTACTATAGTCGCCGGTAACACCTGTTACACGGGTATCGAAACCCAGCAGCGATGAGGTCTGCATGATATCGAGGGCCTTACCTTCTGCAAATCCTTCCTTGATGTCTACGAGCACCAGTTCTTCTACCAGCTCTTTACGGGCAATGTTGTCGGCACAGGTAGCTCCTACAGCGCCGGCACCTACTACAGTTACTTTCATTTCTTATTATAGTTTTAAATTGTTTAAATAAATTTTGGCAAATATAGCCAAGTGGAGGTTGGGTAACAAATGATATATGTCAAGGTGTGAAATTGTCCGAACTCGCGAAATAATCGGGACAGGCAGGATTCAAGGATTAGATTATTTATCAGATTTCCGATTTCCGGTTTATTTATTATTTCCGGTTTTGGCGGGCCATACTGGCTGAAAGGCTTTGCAGACAGGCCATATTACGTTTTAGCGGTAACTATATACAGAAACTAAAAATGATTTTTCAGATATGTGCAGCTTTTATCGCATAATCATTGCCTGCGCGTAAGACATTCTATTCTTCCCGTTTTCATTAGGAGTTTCATCTTCAGAGAATTTGCCATACACCATAGCTACCCCTCCTAAAGGTTCCCATCCTTCGGATATATAGAGCATCACTTCTTTTTCCAGCTCCCTTGCGGTCATGAATTCCAATATTTCGTAAGACGTAATTTGCATATTGCTTTTTTAAAAAATGTTGAACATGGGAACAAATCTATTTATTTTTAAAAATAATATAGTATATCTTAATGTCCACTCCAACAAACTTGCAGAAAGAATATTTGGTCATGCTTCGCATTGCCGTAGAAAGAAAGGATTATGTAGAATATCTGAAGTGCTATACAAAAATTGAGGATTTAGCAGAAAGGGGAAAGCCTATCCCCGCGAAGCTGTTTCAACAATGGACGCAATATATGGCGGATTACACAACAGTTGAGGCAATGGAACGTGTAGAACAAATAATTCCGCAGACCCGGTATAAAGAACATATTTTACAGGTAGACCATATTGAAGAGTTTTTCGGAAAATTAAAAGGATATAATTTCGAAGAAACTTATACCACTAACAGAAAAATTGATTGGAAAGCTACTTTAGCGACCATGTTCCCCAGACCCAAAAACATCCCATCAGAGCAGCCTGCATTTCGAATATTATCACTTCAAAATCTGATTCAGGAAGCCGTTCTTATCTATATTAGTCAAGACCCTCCAATAAACGATAAAGACGAAGCAATTCGCTTCTTCTTCGAACAAGTCAATCTATACATTGGTCAATTAAATCCTGAAAATAAGGCACTATTTAAGGGTGATTACAAAAAGAGGATTATTGCGGGCTATCTCGCCAATATTATGCAATGGCAGTTAATTGACCCCTCAAAAAAACTTACTACAAAGGAGTTATTCCAAGCTACGCGTAACGCATTCCGCCCCAAAAAAAGAACAAAAAAATAAGGCTTGAGTTTCCCCAAGCCAATTATCTGCTTTCCCAACAGATGATAAAAGTACCCTTTTTGTCAGTACTGACAAAATCCTATTTTTTATCAGTACTGATAGGTTTTCTATTTTTACCACCAGTGACAGATTTGCCCAAATTATCATCACGCTAAAATTGTCTTGTAAAATAATTGCTGCATAGGTTTGCTCTATGAAAAGGGGCGATTAGTGGTAGTGGCAATCATTTCTGCTTTCCCAACAGAAGACATGGGTTCGATTCCCATATCGTCCATTTTTTCAACCTTAAAAATGTGGATTATTTACTCGTTAAAACCTGTGTTTTGGCACGCGGTTTGGATATATAAAGAGCACACAAAAACGGCTGCAATCACAAGCATCAATGAAACATTTTAAGAGCATCGTTCAACTCCTCGACCACTTTAAAGACGAACAGACCTGTATAGATTTCCTTGAACAACAGAAATGGAACGGCCAGCCTGTATGCCCTCATTGCCAGCACGACCAAGTGTACCGTGTGAAGCCCGGCAAATACCGCTGTAAGGCCAAAGGATGCTGCCAGTACTTCACCGTCAGGCATAACACCATTTATGCAGATAGCCGCATTCCCCTCCGTATCTGGTTTGGTGCTATTTACCTGTACACCACCAGCAAGAAGGGGCTTAGTTCCGTACAATTAGCCACGCAGTTGAACATTACCCAGAAGACCGCATGGTTTCTCGCGCATCGCATACGCGAAGCCTTTGTGGAGAAAGTAGTTACACCGCTTGAAGGGGTCGTAGAGGTAGATGAAATGTACGTAGGTGGACTGGAATCGAACAAGCACATCAGTAAGAAAGACAAGGAGGGCCGGGGTCAAAACTGCAAGCATATCATCATAGGCTTTGTGGAGCGTGGTGGTAGGGTACGCATGAAGCATCTGCCAAATACCAACGCAGACACCATGCAGCCAGCAGTATTTCAGAACGTGTCACTCGATGCGCACCTCATAAGCGATGCGCATGCATCCTACAAAACCTTGTGGATGGTCTACGACAACCACACCATCGTAAAGAACCACAGCTCCTACCGCACACAGGGAACATACCACACCAATACTATAGAGGGCTTTTGGAGCATTTTCAAGCGTGGCTATGTGGGTATCTACCAATACATGAGTAAAGAGCACATCATGCGCTATTGCAATGAATTTGCGTACAGGTATAACACGCGCAGGGTATCTGCGGAAGAACGCTTTGAAGACAGCATCAAAAACCTGCAAGGAGTTCACCTCAACTATAAGCAACTTACCGGGAAAGAGAAAAAATAGTTACATTTGACATACTAACATATACCAACATGAAGGGGTTTATCACTGTGCGGGACATTGGAGTTAATGACCCAAATAATATTTATTACATCAATATTACTGCCATTAGCTTTTTTCACAAATTAGCTCATGAACAACTGGAAGACGTTATTAAGCAGCAAAATATCGTAGTGGAAGATGATAATATTCCACGGGCGATGATTCATTTATGCAGCGTAGACTACAAAGAAAAGTCATCTAAGATTGTTCTTGTTTCCAATACCGTAGAGGAATTAATTGCAATGATTGAGGCCGCACAGTAGATTAGGCTATTTTGATGTTTTCTCTTTATCCTTCTTAGGCGGTTTTGCAGCCTGTTTCATGGCCTCGTTGAAGTCTATATCCAGCCGGAAGGGAGTATCCTTCTCTTTGTCCTGCTTTTTAGGTTTTACGGGCTTTTTGCTTGCCTTTGCCATGCTGCAAAGATACCGTGTTTTCACGGTGTTAATTAAATGAAGTATTAGTATTTTTGTTTTCTTAAATAATCAAATGCCAATGAGATAGTCAATATAGGAACATAACCATACTCGTATTATAACATTAGTTGCGGTTCTAAATCTGGAAAATTTAATCAACCTCGAGCAACAAATGACTATGATACGCCGCTACGGCGTAACTGTGTCTTTTGCTTGGGGTGGCTTTCCAGAGCCTTGAACCGCAAAGGAATTTCAGTTACGCTATTTTTTTTCTCACAATCATAAAACACAAGCAAATGAAAACAGTAAAAACGCTCACTATGGCAGCCGTAGCCACGCTGCTATCTTTCACCGCTGTTACGTATAGTTCCTGCTCAAAAATAGAATGCGTAGGCAAGACCTGTCAACACGGAGGCAGCTGTAATAAAGGTAAATGCAGTTGCCCCAGCAATTACGAAGGCGATAACTGCGAGAATGGCATCAATAAAAAGTTTGCTGGAACCTTTACGGGTAACTCTGACTGTGCCGGGCCCGGAACGCAGTTTACGTTTGCGGCTTCTCCAACCAACCCTACGCAGGTGTTTATGCAGGGGCCATCTACTACATTAAATTGCACTGTCAGCGGCAATAGCTTGACTATCCCCTATCAAACTTATTATAGCGGAGGAGACCAAGTAAGTGTTCAAGGGTCTGGAACGCTGAACGGGAATAGCATCACCATTTATCTTGCTGCCTCTGACCTAACAACAGGGGATTTTGAGACCTGTAATTTTACAGGCACTAAATAAGACCAATAGATAAAGCGGTCATTTTTGAACCGCTTTATTTTTATGCCTACATATCTGAGAAATCGTTTTTAGTTTCTGTATATAGTTACCGTTTTAGCATTATTTCCGGTCATTACCTGTTTTGCTTTAGCCAGCCTTACGAAAATAGCAGTGGCATGCCCAACAGCTTCCAGTTTACTTCTGGTTTGGTTCCAGTTCTCTTCCGATCCGGAAGCCAGGGTTTACCGTATTTCAAAGAACAAAACCTTTTCGAAGCCTCCCTCATTTCGTGAGATGGCTTCGTAGCCCGCCACGACGCGAGTAATAACTATGCAAGTTACGAAATGGAGGCAGGGGGTGCCAAATAATGGGGATAAGTAGTCATAAAATTAAAATCAACAATATGGTCCCATACATTACTAATGATAGAAGCCGCCCCAGGACAGGGGCGGCTTCCATAAATAAACTACCTGAAGTATTTATTTAGCGATCATCACCTTACCGGTACTTACGTTCTTGCCTGATATCACTTTGTAGGTATAGATACCGGGCACATAATTGCTCACGTTAAAGTTTACCGATGAGCGACCGGTAACTTCCTGCGTGGCAATGACACGGCCATTGATGTCGAGCAATTGCACGGTTACTTTTCCGCTTGCCGTAAAGTCCACATTCAGCACTTTACCGGCAGGGTTAGGATAAGCATGTACTTCCATATCCTTACCTGCAACATTAATAACTTTTGTAGTGCCTGCAGGACGGGCTTCGCCACCGCCGCCGCAGCAAGGGAAATCTTCAGGAGCGCCTGTAAGATATGTTTTCAATGCAGCAGAGTACAGTCCTATAGAACCACCGCTGGCAGCTGCATAAGCTGTGGCACTTACCCAATTGGCGGGGTTACCGAGGTCTGTAGCAGCCGTAACAGAAGAGGGATCGAAGTAGAACCTTGTGTTGCTGCCGGTGCTGGTGTTGATAACCGGTGCGCCAAGATTGCCTGTAGATGCTGCGAGGCTTGAGAAAGCTGCAGAACCGGTAGCCGGGCCATAACCGAAGCCATGGTAGAAAGAAGGTGTACCGGTATTGATATCATTGCAGCCGGGGCAACGCACCTGGAAACCATCGCCGCTGTTACCCAGGCCAACAGTGCTGGCCCATGAAGAGGCAGTTACATATGGCGTAGTGCCGCTGGGGTTGCAATAAGTACCGCATGTGCTTGATGTAGGGAAGGAGCCATAGCGCTCTATAAGGGCATTGGGAGGTAAAGGGCTAGCAGTAGTACCACCAACCGGCTCGAAATAGATACCACCTGAATTGGGCGATGTAGAAGGCGTGGTGGGTAAAGAATAACAGTTATCATCGTAGTTGTATAATACGATACTGCTGCCTACCGGTACTTTAGCCCATACGTCATCGAATGCGAACCTGTAGTGACCGGTGCTTATACCCCTGCCTGAGCCGCATGTGTTGTTATTGAACACACCGTTATTATCATCCATTATCCAGCCGCGGATATCAACCGAATCGGCAGCAGGATTTGCAAGGCAGGGGCCTACTGCCAGTACCGCATATTCGCATGAGCCTGAAGGGCCATTCGATATTTCCGTAACCATTACCACACCATTATTGGTTTGCGGTACTTCGGGTTGGGGGCATGCATCGTAAGTATAGGTGTAGTTAGCCAGGTTGGCGATGAACTGGTCGTTGGCTACAGTGTTCGATTCACCGGGCGTAGCACTGGCAGCACCTGTGAAATGCCAGCGGTTGCTGTTTTGAGGATCGAGTGTAGCGGTGGCGCTATCAAGGTAGAAATCCTTCTGTGCAGCGCAGAGGGTATCTTCCGTAGAATCGGTAAGATCTATATGTGCGCCGTTAAGGAAGGTGCCGCCTGTAACTTCTGACATTTGTGTGCCATAAGAAACGCCGTGATAAAAAGTCGGCTCGCCTTCAAGGTTGATGATACAACCCGGGCAACGGGTCTGGATACCATCGCCCTGGCAGGTATTGCGCAAACCGATATCGCTCCATATGCCTATATTATTATAGCTACCGGTGCCACAATAATTACCGTTTGCGGGGCTTGCTGTAGGTATGCTGTTATTGGACTGCACCAGTGTGCTAAGACCAACGGCCACATAAATAACAGGCCTGCCCGAGGCATTGGTAGTGGATAACACACCATTTGCTGCCACTGAAGCCGCCTCAAAATTTGAAAAAAGCGGGTTGGTAGCAGTAGAGTCAAAATCGCTGCCATTAAATAATACAATAGTTGTTCCCGGAGTAACATTTTCCCATGTGGGGTCATCAGCAAGGCGCAGATGTCCACCGGAGATACCTGCACCTGCAGCTACAGTACCGTTAAAAATGCCGTTGTTGTCATCGATGATCCAGTTTCTTACATCGGCTGTGGCTACGGTATTGTCTGTAGCGCCGACTACGAGTTCTACGAATTCGCGTGTTCCTTTGGTTCCGTTGGAGATCTCATTCACGAGTAGTACGCCCGGAGGTGTCTGGGCAAATAATCCTGATGTCATAGTGACTACTGACATAGCAGCCAGTAATAGTGTCTTTTTCATGTTTTTTGTGATTTTTTGTGATAGTTTAAAATGTACTCTTCGGGTTTAGCTCTGTATTTGCAAATACGATGTAAAATTCCGGCTCGTATATTTCAGTTGGGTTACCGCATTATCAGCTAATCCTTATTTGCAGTTCTTTATATTACGCATTTGTTGCCGGCCTGTTATCAGCATACAGTCATACCTATTTAATAACCATCAGATAATTATAAGGTGATAAACATATCGTATCCGTAAATGGCTGCTGGACTATTAGCATTCATTTCCCTATTTTCACATACCCTTTAGCACATGCAAGTGAAAGGCCCCATACTGTTTATCTTTTTTTTATTGCTCTGCCGGCAGGCAAGTGCGCAGGATGCGGAAAAGCTCCCTGTGCAAAAAATGCAGCTATGGCAGGCCTTTGCACAAGGCACAGCCCGCGGTGAACTCCGTTATTTCTTCATGGCCACCAATAACAGTGGCCCGCTAAGCGACTATTATGCCAATGCCGTGGGTGGCTACCTGCGCTACGAAACAGCCCTGTTCCATCACCTTCAGGCTGCAGCGGGTGGCTCCTTTACCTATAATATAGGCTCATCAGACCTTAGTAAAAGTGACCCGGTCACCGGGCAAAGCAACCGCTACGAAACGGGGCTCTTTGACCTGCAAGACCCTGCGAACAAATACAATATGTACCGGCTCGAAGAACTATACCTGCGCTATGTGTTCAAGGCAGGCAGTGTCACCTGGGGTAAACAGATACTCAATACACCCTTCATCAACACCAGGGGAACACGTATGCGCCCGACGGTGGAAGATGGTGTATACGGCAAACTAAACATAAAGAAGCTCAGTTTCGAAGGGGGCTGGCTATACGGGATATCGCCGCGCAGCACTATGCGGTGGTACTCTGTACCTTCCTCTATCGGCATCTACTCCACCGGACTGAACCCGGACGGAACAAAATCGGGCTACAAAAATAACCTGGAAAGCGCGGGTATTGGCCTGCTGGGCATAACTGAGCGCAGCGAAACGGACAGGATAGAAATATGGGACCAGTATGTGGCGCATATCTTTAATACCCTGATGGGCCGGATATATAGCGAGCGCCCGCTCGACGAAAAGAATAATAAACTGCTGCTGGGCTTTATGTGCCTGGTGCAGCACCCGGCGAACAACGGTGGCAATGACATTCCTGATAAAGCTTACTTTCCGCCAGGCACAGGATCGCTAGCCTTCAGTGGCAGGCTGGGCTGGAAAGACAAACATTGGGAAGCAAGCGCCAATTATACCCGCATCACTAAAACGGGGCGCTTCCTGATGCCGCGGGAATGGGGCCGGGAACCTTTCTTTACCGCCGTGCAGCGCGAGCGCAACGAAGGTTTCGGAGATGTGCATGCATTTGTGCTCAAAGCGGCATACCGGGCTTTAAATGAGCACCTGCAAGCAGAACTATCCTGGGGACGCAACCTGCTGCCCGATGTAAAAAATTATGTGCTCAATAAATACGGGCTGCCTTCCTACGACCAGGTAAATGCCAATATCAAATATACCTGGGGTGGCGCTTTAAAAGGACTGGAGAGCGAGCTGCTGCTGGTGTACAAGCAAAAACAGGGAAATACTTACGGAGACTATAAATATGTATTCGACAAAGTGGATATGGGGCAGGTGAACCTTATGATCAGTTACCTTTTCTGATATTATTCTTAACCTCTGCGATTGCGGAAAGTGAGCGTGGCGTTGTGATAATGTGTCTTGAGTTTGGTATAGGTGCACTTAATTTCTTTTCCTTCTACTTTCAGGTCTACCTCAAGCAGCTCGCCTTTATGCGGCCCTGAACTTATTTTGTAGCTGTAAAACCTGAGTGGTCTGCGTGATGGTGCGGGTGCTTTCATGGTACTCGATTTTGGTGATACGCTTATTCTGATATCTTCACATAAGTGTATTGGTTAGAGCCGGGAGTGAAGGTTACTTCTACCAATTCACCGCGGAAAAGATTCTTTACACTTTTAAGTATAGTGTTGTAGCTGCGTGTGATGTACTTTTTCATTTTTGGCGATTTTTTTGTGATCAATTTCGTTTGATGATGTAAAGATGGAATGACACCGCCTCGTATCAAAATTTTCAGCCTGTGTTAACGGTGGGTTTACAAGCGGTTAACAGGCGATTAACAAAGTATTGCGCGATACAAACGGCAGAATTCCGATGTGCATCGGCTACAAGCCGCTACAGTAAAGACTTACAGGGGAATTAACACAACCAAATACAGGTCCTAAAGCCTGTTAACTGTTAAGGGCAAATGTTAAAGACTTTAACAATTACAAAGGCAATTCCGTTAACAAACAGCTCCCCGTTAACAAAGCCGTTTCTCCTTAACCCACCCAACAGCATGCCCCTCAGCCTTTCGACCTATCAACATAAAAAAGTACCTTCGCCGCAGAATCAAAATGCTTCTCATATATGAACCGTGTATATGACAATATCCTGCAGACCATTGGTAATACGCCGCTTATAAAGCTGCACCGCGTGGTGGCCGACCTGCCCTGCGATGTGTATGCCAAGGTGGAGACCTTTAACCCTGGCAACTCGATAAAGGACCGTATGGCCCTGAAAATGCTGGAAGTGGCCGAGCAGGAAGGTAAAATAAAACCGGGCGGCACTATAATAGAAGGCACATCGGGCAATACAGGTATGGGCCTGGCACTGGCAGCCATAGTAAAGGGCTACAAGTGCATATTTGCCACTACCGATAAACAATCGAAAGAAAAGGCCGACATACTCAAAGCCATGGGAGCTGAAGTGATCGTGTGCCCTACGGATGTGGAACCGGAAGATCCCCGATCGTACTATTCCGTATCAAAACGACTGGCAACAGAGATACCCAACTCATGGTATGTGAACCAATACGACAACCTGGCCAACAGGCAGGCGCATTATGAACAAACAGGGCCGGAAATATGGCAACAGACCGAAGGAAAGGTAACACACCTGGTAGTAGCTGCTGGTACCGGGGGCACTATAGTAGGCACAGGCAAATACCTGAAGGAGCAAAACCCCGATATACAGGTATGGGCCATAGATGCCTACGGATCGCTGCTGAAAAAATGGTTTGACACGGGTGAACTGGATATGAACGAAGTACACCCCTATATATCCGAAGGCTTTGGTGAAGACTTCCTGCCGCAGAACTACGAACGTGATGCCATAGACCTTTTTGAAAAAGTAAGTGATAAGGACGGCGCACTTATGGCCCGCCGCGTGGCCAAAGAGGAAGGGATATTTGCCGGCTACTCCGCAGGCTCGGTAGTAGCAGGCCTGCGCCAGCTTAAAGACAAATTGAAAAAAGGCGACCTGGTGGTACTGATATTCCACGACCACGGCAGCCGCTATGTAGGCAAGATATATAATGATGAGTGGATGATGGACCGGGGCTTCCTTGAAGTGAAGACGGTGCGCCACCTGCTCGGGGGCCTGGGCCGCCGCAGGCTGGTGACCATAGATGAAAATGCAGGCGTGGCAGATGCCATGGAACTGATGAAGAAATATGATATAGAGCAGATACCCGTGATGCTGAATGGCGAGATAACAGGCTCTATAACACAGAACGGCCTGTTTAAAAAACTGATGGAAAATGCAGGCCTTAAAGATCAACTGGCAGGCGATGCCAAAGAAGCTGCACTGCCCGTAGTAGATATGGACACAGCACTGGAAAGGCTAACCCACTTCATCACCAAAGAGAATGGCGCCGTGCTGACCCGTGACGAAAGCGGGCAGTACCATATACTGACCAAATACGATATACTGGACGCATTCTCAAAGAAATAATGCTGTGCGCGACATAAAGACATTTACTAGAGACATCATTAAAAAGCCACCCGCTATCTTCCCCTGGGTGGCTTTGTTTCATTTCGTGATGCTGGTCTACCAGTTGTGGCTATACAGCGATATGCCCTTCCCTTCGCTGAGCTGGCTGCAGCCTGCATGGCTGCTGGCCTATAGCATAGCCTGGCTCTTTGCCTGCGATATGCGCAAATGGGCCGCACTACTGTACCTGGGCCTTACTATGCTGAACCTTAGCCTGTACCTTGGCTTCTTAAATATGGCCAAACAGGACCTGTACAGCAGCCCTATCTACCTGATAGATGTGCTCTTCAGTTTTTTTATCCTGTTTTTTTATAAGAGATTTGAATAATGGCATTGCGGACTTTCAGGGATATGATGGGCCGGGAGGTGGAGATCAATTACCCACCCCGCCGTATCGTATCGCTGGTGCCATCGCAAACGGAACTGCTGTATGACCTGGGCCTTGATGAAACCGTGCAGGGCATCACTAAATTCTGTGTACATCCCGATAGCTGGTTCAGGAGCAAAACAAGGGTTGGCGGTACCAAACAATTGCACATCGACAAGATCAAAGAACTTAAGCCTGACCTCATCATAGCCAATAAGGAGGAGAACCTGGAAGAACAGGTAATGGAACTGGCCAAGGACTACCCGGTATGGATAAGTGATATCGGGTATATTGAGGAGGGGCTTGATATGATACGTGCGGTGGGAGAGCTGGTGGATAAAGAAGAAAAAGCCAATAACATAGCCCGTGATATTGCTACAGGTTTTGAACTGCTGCAACAGGCGGAGGAAAAGAAACGTGTGCTGTACTTCATCTGGCGCGAGCCCTGGATGAGCGTGGGTGGCGATACCTTCATCAGCAATGTCATTGAGACCATAGGTTGGGAAAATGTACTGGAAGAGCAAAGACGGTACCCGGAAATAGTGCTGGAAGAAGTTGCTATTTATAAGCCCGACCTGGTACTGCTCTCCTCAGAGCCCTACCCTTTTAAAGAAAAGCACATTGCCGAAGTGCAGACGGCCATACCCCATGCGGAAGTGCTGCTGGTGGACGGCGAAATGTTCAGCTGGTATGGCAGCAGGATGCTGAAAGCGATACCCTACTTTTCGGAATTAATTCAAAAGACAAAGTACAAGGCTTAAAAACAGGGTTGCTAAGCTAGCGCCTTTTCTACAAAGTACATTTTCAGTTTCCCTTTGTTCTTCGCTTCTATCTCACCGCGGTAGGTGCATACAAAGCGGTCCTTCACAAGATCGTACGTGGTTTGCGAGATATTTATTTTACCGGGTTCACTTTTCTGTTCCATGCGCGCAGCGGTATTCACGGCATCGCCCCATATATCGTAAGCAAATTTCTTGATGCCTACTATGCCCGCTACCACGGTGCCGCTGTGCAGGCCCACCCTTATATCGAAGGCCATTTCGCCCTTCTGTAGCTTACGCGCCTTTATAAAAGCCACGATCTCCAATGCAGCGTTCACCATTTTCACCGCATGCTGCGGGTCGGCTACAGGCAGGCCTGAAGCAGCCATATAGGCATCGCCGATGGTCTTTATCTTTTCGATACCATATTTGGTAATGATACCATCGAAGGCTTTGAAACAAGTGTCCAGCTCATCTACCAGTTCCTGCGGGTGCATTTTTTCTGCAATGGTAGTGAAGCTGACGAAATCGGTAAATATAACGGTAACCTCATCAAAATGATTGGCATCGGCGCTGCCTTTTTTCTTCAGTTCATCAGCCACTTCAGCAGGTAATATATTCAGCAACAACTTTTCCGACTTGCGCCTTTCCTTCACCACGAAGAATGTAAATACCGAAAGCATGATGATGACCACTGCGAACAGTATAGCCTCATTCCTTCTTTTGGTCTGGGCCAGTTTAGTAAGCTTTACCTGCTGTTTCTTTTCAAACTCTGCACGCTCCGCACCCAGGTTGGCCAATTTCACTTTTTTATCGTTCGAGAAGATGGAATCCTGCAACTTCTTATATTCCCCAAACGCTTCAAGAGCACTCTTGTAGTCCTTCTTTTGCCTATATGCTTTCTCAAGACCTTCGTATGTTTCTGCCATATAATCGAGGGCTGACAATTTTTTATACACAGGGATCGCTTCATTGTAATAATGTATCGCACTGTCCAGCATTGTAGTAGCAGATGCCGGTATCTTTTTCAGTGTTTTAAGTGTAGAATCGAGCTTATAATAATTATCTCCGAGGTTAGAATAACTGATGGCCACGCTTACCTCACGTCCCAGCATCTCATTGATCACCTTACCTTTCAAAAAATACCGCACTGCTTCATCATATTTCCCCATACTATTGTACACATTCCCGATATTACCCAGCACTATGGCAACGCCTTCCTGGTCATCTATTTCCTCCGAAATTTTCATTGCCTTATTAAAAGATTCCAATGCACTTTCATTATCACCCATTTCCGAATAGACCACACCGATATCACTATAATTATTGGTCATTCCGAATTTATAACCGGTGGATTCATTCACTTTCAATGCCTTTTCATAATATTCCAGGGCTTTCGGATAGTTATTCAATCTTTGGTAAACCTTACCTATGTTACCATTGGTCGCCGCAATATGCTTTTTATCGTTTAAGGCTTCGCTGAGCTCCAATGACTTAAAGTAATACTTCAGGGACCTTGCATATTTGGAAAGGTCTTTATAATTAGAGCCAAGAGCATTATAAGCCACTGCCATGCCTTCCTTCCATTGCAGCTTTTCGGCCAACTGCACAGCAGGTTCGCTATATTTCAGGCCCTCAGCCGGATCATAATTAGTGTAGAGGCTGCCCAACCGGGACATGATGTTTATTTTGTCGGTATCATTGTTGGTCTTCGACAGCACGACTTTGAGTGAATCAATATATTTTTCTCTTGAAGACTGTGCATGCAGCGCTGTAACGAACAACAGGAATAGAAAAAATAAGATACTGCTAAAACGAAGCATACGTTTTGTTAACATGGTATATGATTTTGACGCCCCGGAACGGGCAAACCTTCGGGGGGGCTTACAAATATCCTTTATCAGAAAGGAATATAGCGATTTCCCTGGCCGTAAGCATATTACTATCGTTCTTAAGGCCTATGCTGTATTCTTTATTATCCTTCATGGTTTTCACAATACAAGGGGCATTTTTAGTTTGCTCCAGGTTTGCCTCGGCCACCTTGGTGTTGGCGGGCAGGTAAAAAGTGAATTTCCGGACCGTTTTGTTATTATTTTTTTCTTCGGCCACCTTGTATGTAGCTATTACTTTGCCATCCTGTTTAATATAGCTATCGCCGCCTACGTAAGGCATCCGGTGGTTGCGCTCCACAATAGCATAGTCCTGTTTCCCGGTGGCCACCGGCGGCAGGTCTTGCTTATCCACCGCTGGCACACTGCCATACGCATATTTGCTGATGAACCAGGCTTCAGAACGCGGATTATACTGGCCACCGGGCAGCATATTGCTCTCCACGATACCGCGTGCTAATTTCTGTTCAAAATCCTTTTCATCCTTCATGGCCACCTGCTGGCCCGATTCGGCAAATGTTATGATATAACTATGTGTCCAATCATCGTGGCGGGCATTGAGCACCTCTGTACCCTTAGGGGTTTTTATGCTGTATGAAGCGTTCGCAGCAGTCTTTTCCATTTTGGCATACAGCATATTATTATTGTAGATACCGTCCTGGCGAAGGGAGATGCCCTGTGCCCGGGCAGAAAAGCAGGCAAGCCATAATAAAACCGGCAGGAAAAGGCATTTTTTCATACACAACATTTCAGGGCATTAAGTTACTTCATTTGCTGCAATTCCATTGCAATCGGTTTATATTTGTTACCGATTACACTATGCATTCACAGTCATTCAAAAAAGACCTAAGGTTCACATGTATACTTATATTAGTGCACTTTACGGGCTTTCTGCTTGCCATGCACTATACCCGTATCTACATGGGCGACTCCTTTGAATATATCTATGAGGCAGTGAACATCAAACACAATTTTTTCTTTTACAGCGGATCGCCGGCCATGCAGGTGACCGAAGAATATATGACCCAGCGACAGCCGCTTTACCCATTCTTCCTGCTGGCTGTTTACGTATTCGGCATCAATAACTGGGTGGTACTGCTGTTGCAGAATATAGTTTCTGTTTTCAATGTTTATTTAAGCCGCGAACTATTCGTAAGATTGGGCTACAACAAAAAATATGACTGGCTGCTGTTGCTCTTTGTCATAACCTACCCGGCACAGATTATCTATGCCAATACCATTGCCCCCGATATACTCCTGCAAACCTTCGTAGTACTGTATGTATATTACTTTGTACTGCTGATAAAAGAGAAGAAGAGCCGCTACGGCCTGTATATGAGCCTGGCCCTTATTGCAGGGCTTTTCGTAAAACCGGTATTGTATCCTTTTGCTGCAGTGCATATTATCCTGCTGGGTGTTTTTGCCTACAGCCAAAAACGGGCCGTTATGGAGCTGGCCTTAGCATCGCTGCTGCCCATATGTGCCGTGCTGCTCTACAATACGTGGAATTATGAACGGACAGGGAAATTTCACTTTTCGAGCAACCAGGCTTTTAATGCCCTCTATTATTATTACCTATTTGAGCGGGACCATTACGGCGCCCCACAAGCCGACTCTTTTTTGCAGGCAGAAAGGGCCAGGATTACCGCCATGCCCGGTTACAGGGAGCGATATGATTACGCCAACGCAAGGGGCAGTCAATTATTGAAAAATAATTTTGTTCCTTATAGCCTGTTTCATTTAAAGAACAGTTTGCGCTATTTCATTGAGCCGGGCAAGGCAGAGATCGACCTCTTCACCGGTAAGCTTAGCTATGGCAAATTATATAGCGGCAAGGGTGCAGGTTTTTACAGCACATGGGAACAGGAGGGCCTCCGGGGCATGCCGGGATACTTTCGCAATAACCCATCAATGGCCATTGTCATTATCGTGCTGCTGTTCAATTGCATCCGGATAGCGGGTACCGGGCTCATCTTTTTCAATAAACGTATCCCATCTTCTGTCAGATTTTTTTTACTGCTATTTATATGCTATTTTGCTGCCACAACAGGGCCCATCGCTAATACAAGATATTTTTTACCCCTTTCTCTTTTAGTGAGCGGCTGTGCTGCTATGAGCTATCAAAATATTATAGCAAGGAAACAAAGTCCTGCAAACCATACCCGTGGAACAGATTAAAAAATACACACCATTTTTTACGGCAGCACTTTTGCTGTGCCTGCTTGTTGCCGTTGTTTATCCTTATTATCAATATTATGTAGATCCTGATGCAACCGCATATCTGACAGTAGTCAAACGATATGCTGCCGGTGATATAAGTAAGGCAGTAAATGGCTACTGGAGCCCCTGGAGCTGCTGGTTGGTGGCCCTGCTGATGCGGGCCGGCTTCGGCGACATGTGCTCCATGTTTGCGGTCAATACCCTTGGGGCCATAGGCTTCCTGTATATATCACAATCTTTATTTTTAAAGTTCGGGATCGAAAAAAGGCTGCAAAGACTATTGAACATTAGCCTGGCTTGCTTCCTCTGCTACGCTGTCTTCTGGCAGTCATTCGATGATATCTGGGAATGTTTCTTCCTCTTATCGTGCCTGCGGGTTATGCTCAGCACAGGCTTTAGCAGGCAACCGGCATTGTGGACCTTAACGGGCATCATCGGTGCGCTGGCCTATTTTGCCAAGGCATATGCCTTTCCCTTCTTTATCCTGAATATCCTGGCCTGTACCTACTTCATCGACCGCAAGCAATGGCTTAAGATATCTGCCATCAGCATCTTCATTATGCTGTTTTGCAGCAGCGGCTGGCTGTACCTGCTGCACCAGAAATATGGTGTGTGGACCACATCTACCGCCGGTGTTTTAAACAGGTCGTGGTACCTTGTAGGCCATCCGCACTGGAAGGCAGGTATAGCACAATTGATACCACCTCACTATACCGATGCCGTATCATACTGGGAAGATCCCTGGTTTGCCAATGGCGATACGCCACAATTCTGGAGCTCATGGGCATTGTTCGGCAGGCAGCTATTGAAAGGCGGTCACAATATCCTGAAGTTCGCCTTAAGCAGCCTGCAGTTATCTGTATTCTTCCCCCTTGTTGTATGGCTGGCGATAAAACTATTGCGCTCTGCCCAAAGCAGGTCACAATATCCTGCAGGCATCTTTATTGCAGCGCTGTCATTTATTTTATTCCCTCTTGCCTTCCTGCTTATCAATTTTGAGCCTAGGTATATATGGTATATGCTGCCCCTGGCTATGCTCATGGGGGGCCTATGGCTGCAGCACAGGTATAACGAGAAGCAGGTGGATATCGCTGGGGTATTATTCGCACTTAGTTTCCTGGTGATACCCATAATGGGCATGAAAAAAATGTACCTGGAAGGGAAGAACGAATATGAACTGGCCCGGCAATTAAAAGCAGGTGGTGTAAGTGGTAGCTATACCTCGAATGCCCAACCGGGACTGGAAACCCAGCGTATGCTGCGATTGGGCTATTTTGCCGATAGCCTGCATTATTACTATCCCCTGCCGGGGGCCAGCCTTACCGATGTACAAAAAGACATGGAACGGTATAATGTCAAATACTATATCTACCTGTGCAAACGACCCCTTGATGATTTTGCCATAGCCGACCGTTATGGATTCCCATATAAACTGGTTTATGCCAGCGGGGCCATGAAGATATTTGAGATGACGCAGGTCAATAACAACTGATTTACATACCGGGGCCTCCTCAAATTATCAAATTATCGATTTGGTTCTTACCTTTGCACCACTTTTCAAAAAACCACATATTTATATGGCTTCTAAAAAAATACAAGAATTGCTGGCAGATAAGGCAGCGTTTTACCTCGACCACAAATGTACCACTATCGATAAATCCAGCATCCATGTTCCTTCAGCCAGCCAGGTTGATGACGTATGGGCCACTTCAAACCGTAATACACAAACACTCCGCAGCATTAATACTTTGCTGAACAATGGCCGCCTGGCCAATACCGGTTATGTATCTATACTGCCTGTGGACCAGGGTATAGAACATAGTGCCGGTGCATCATTTGCACCCAACCCTATATATTTTGACCCTGAAAATATCGTGAAGCTGGCTATGGAAGGCGGTTGTAATGCCGTTGCATCCACCTACGGTGTGCTTGGCTCGGTAGCGCGTAAATATGCACACAAGATACCTTTCATCGTAAAGGTGAACCATAACGAATTCATTTCTTACCCCAATACATACGACCAGATCATGTTCGGCACCATTAAAGATGCATGGAACATGGGTGCCGTTGCTGTTGGTGCTACCATCTACTTTGGTTCTGAAGAAAGTCACCGCCAGATAGTGGAAGTGGCAAAAGCCTTTGAATATGCGCATGAGCTGGGCATGGCTACCGTGCTGTGGTGCTACCTGCGCAACAGCGGTTTCAAAAAGGACGGCGTAGATTATCATGCTGCTGCCGACCTTACCGGCCAGGCCAATCACCTCGGTGTGACCATACAAGCTGATATCATCAAGCAGAAATTACCTACCAATAACGGTGGCTACAATGCACTTAACTTTGGCAAGACCAGCAAACTGGTTTATGATAAGCTGACCACCGACCACCCGATAGACCTTTGCCGCTACCAGGTAGCCAATTGCTATATGGGCCGTGTAGGCCTGATCAACTCAGGTGGTGAATCGAAAGGCGCTACCGACCTGGCAGAAGCAGTAATGACCGCTGTGGTGAACAAACGCGCAGGCGGTATGGGCCTGATAAGCGGCCGTAAAGCATTCCAGAAGCCAATGAAAGATGGCGTGGAACTGCTAAACACTATCCAGGACGTTTATCTCGATAAAGACATCACTATAGCATAAACAAAAAAACTTCATGAAAAAAGTCCTGCAGTAATGCGGGACTTTTTATTTAGTAAGGGTAGTTCGATATACTTTTAAGACGAGCGTAGTTTCATTTTTATCAAGGTCGATATCCGGTGTTTCATCTTCGGTCTTGAAAGCCTGTTCAATTACGGTCCGTTCATTATCAACAATATCTAAAGCACATTTGAATGGCAGTTCTCTATGATTGGTATTTATTAGATTAAATCTTAGCTGGCAGGCTTGTTCATCATACCATAGGTAAAATATCAAATCGACTTCGATGTCAGACAAAATCAATTGAGCTTTACGATTTTCCTTTACCTTTTGAAAAAACGACATTAACACCTCGATATCTATACCTCTAGGAATACCTAATGCCCAACAGTTCTCGGATATTTCCTTTTGTACATCATCGGTCTGGTCTGTGACATATAGCGTATCACTCAGGATATCTTCAAGCGCGTTAAAAAACGTTTCAAGGTTACCTTCTAAGCTCATTTATATGCTGTGTATAAGGTAGTTATACCGAATGTAAGCGGCCGCGCTTTCGCATTTTTAAAGCCACATTGCTCCAATATACTGCAAAACTTGTGGCCTTCCGGGAATGCCATTACTGATTCAGGCAGGTAAGTGTAGGCACGGCTATGTTTCGATACCATCTTTCCCAGCAGGGGCAGAATGTATTTGAAGTAAAATTTGTATATCTGTTTGATGGGAAATTTTTGTGGCTGCGAAAATTCCAGTATGGCCACCTTACCGCCTGTACGCAGTACACGGTTCATATCTTTAAGCCCTGCTTCGAGGTGCTCAAAATTGCGCACGCCATAGGCGCAGGTAATGGCATCGAATGCCCCTTCAACAAAGGGTAAGGCCTCGCTGTCTGCCAATTGCAGGCTTATTATTTTATCCAGTCCCTTGGCCTTTATTTTTTTACGGCCCACCTCCAGCATCTGCTCAGCTATATCCACACCTATTATATGCTGGGGGCCTATCTTACTGGCCGCTATGGCCAGGTCACCTGTACCTGTGGCCACATCCAGTATCACATTAGGCCTTGTTTCCTGTATCTCGGCTATGGCCTTGCGCCTCCAGCCCTTATCGATCCCCATAGAGAGGAAGTGGTTCAGGAAGTCGTATCTGCCCGCTATGTTATTGAACATATCGGCCACCTGCGCTTTCTTGCTTAAATTTGATTTAGCGTCCGGTACTACCTTTACTGCCGTTCTGCCTGTATCTTGTGCCTGCATTCGCTGCAAAAATACATTAAGTAAGCCGATGGAAATACGCTCAGCCAAATATTTGATCAGCAGCCCCAAAGTGGAGCTATGCCCCCCGGCGGATAAGCCGGAGTATGCCTTTATAGGCCGCTCCAACGTGGGCAAGTCTTCGCTCATCAATATGCTCACTAATCAAAGCAAGCTGGCCAAGACCTCTGCCAGCCCGGGGAAGACCCAGATGATCAACCATTTTTTGATCAATGATGACTGGTATATCGTCGATCTGCCGGGCTATGGCTATGCCAAGGTATCGCAGCAGCAGCGCGCCAACTGGCAAAAAATGATATCGGGCTACCTCAAGGAGCGCAGCAACCTGGTGACGGTATTCGTGCTTATCGACAGCAGACTGAAGCCCCAGCAGCTGGACCTTGATTTCCTGGCACAGCTTGGCGAATGGGGCATCCCCTTCAATATGATCTTCACCAAGGCCGATAAAAGTACCCAGCGCGAGGCCCACCAGAACATGCGCCGCTTTATAGAAAAAATGAAAGAGGAGTGGGAGTTCATACCCCGCAGCTTCATGACCAGTGCCGTGAAATTTTTGGGGCGCAAAGAGATACTGGGTTATATAGAGGAGCTGAATGAAGACTGGGGAAAAGAAGAAAGTGAATAAAAATGTTATCGGTAAGAGAAATACAGAAACAGGATATCCCCTTATTGGCCGATTACTGGCTCAATTCAGATAAGGCATTCATGAAAAGCATGGGAGTGGATGTAACAAAGATACCTCCCCGGGAAGAACTTGTGTCCATGTTCTCGCAGCAGCTGGGCCAGGATTACCCGCAGAAGAGGTCTTACGCCACTATATGGCTGCTCGATGGCAAGGCCGCTGGTCATTGCAATATCAATAAGATAAACTTTGGCGAAGAGGCTTACATGCACCTGCACCTCTGGAATGGTATTAACAGGCAGAAAGGAATGGGCCTGCAACTGGTGAAGATGTCATTGCCCTATTTCTTTGAGCACTACCTGCTGCAAAAGATCTGTTGCGAACCCTATGCACTGAACCCCGCGCCGAACAGGACTTTGGAGAAAGCGGGCTTTACCTTCATTAAAGAATACATCACTACTCCCGGTTACCTCAACTTTGAACAGCCGGTAAAGCATTGGGAGCTTACTTACGATACGTACAGGTCCACTTGACGGGATAGTACTTCCCCGGGTGATCTGTGTGCATATCTAAATTTGGAACTCCCCCCGCCCGGATCGTACCTTGCAGCCGGGCAAAAATATCCCTTGAACGGCTCTTCCGTGAAGCTTTGTTAGGAAACTGACCTTGGACCGCTTGTGATATTTTTGGGATATTTTTGAGATATTTTTTGAGCACAACAGCTTGATCATCAACAAAACCGTGTGATAAAAAAATTTAAAGGCAAATGGGCAAAACAAGCTTTAAAAAAATAGCGCCGGACGATATCGCATACTTTAAAAAGTTATTGGGTGATAGCTATGTATCTATCGATCCGGAGCAATTAGCCCGCTGTGCTCACGATGAGACCGAAGACCTGCATTATATGCCCGAAGTGGTGCTACAGCCTGCAACAGTGGAAGAAGTGAGTGCCGTAATGAAATACTGCAATGAGCAACTAATACCCGTCACACCTCGTGGTGCGGGTACCGGGTTAAGCGGCGGCGCACTCCCGGTGATGGGCGGTGTGGTGCTGGACATGAAACGCTTTAATAAGATACTGAAAGCAGATAAGGAGAACTTCCAGGTGGTGACCGAACCCGGGGTTATAACACAGGAACTGCAGGAACAGCTTAAAGCACAGGGGCTTTTCTACCCGCCCGACCCCGCCAGTAAAGGCTCCTGCTTTATAGGCGGTAATGTATCGGAAAATTCAGGCGGGCCAAGGGCTGTGAAGTATGGTGTTGTGAAAGATTATGTGCTGAATATAGAAATGGTGCTGCCTGGAGGGGAGGTGATATGGACAGGGGCCAATGTGCTCAAGAATGCCACCGGTTACAACCTTACACAACTGGTGGTGGGCAGCGAGGGCACACTGGGCATCATTACCAAAATAGTCTTGCGGCTGATACCCGCTGTGCAGCACGACCTGCTGATGCTGGTACCCTTCCGCTCAGCAATAGATGCTTGCAGGGCGGTCAACGAGATATTCCTTGCAGGTTATACCCCATCGGCACTGGAATTCATGGAACGCGATGCGCTGGAATGGACCATGCGTTATGTGCAGGCCACAGGCATCAGCCTGCCCGATGATATACAGGCCCACCTGCTGATAGAAGTGGATGGCAACAAACAGGAACAGCTTTATGAAGAGATGGAAGCCATATCGGCCATCATGCAGCGTTTTGATACCGGCGAAATACTTTTTGCCGACAGCCATGAACAAAAACAAATGCTCTGGGCCCTGCGCCGTAAAGTGGGCGAAGCGGTAAAAAGCAACTCCATCTATAAAGAAGAAGACACGGTGGTGCCACGGGCTTCCCTGCCACAGTTGCTGGAGACGGTAAAGCGCATCGGCAGGGAATACGGCTTTACCTCGGTATGCTATGGCCATGCAGGCGATGGCAACCTGCATGTGAATATCGTAAAAGGGGATATGAGCGATGCCGACTGGCAAAATAAACTTCCGCAAGCTATCCGGGTCTTATTTAAAGAAGTGGTAGCCATGGGAGGCACAATATCAGGCGAACATGGCATAGGCTTTGTGCAGAAACATTATATGGATATAGCATTTAACGACATACAGGTGGGGCTGATGAGAAAAATAAAGGATGTGTTTGACCCAAGGGGTATTTTGAACCCCGGCAAAGTGTTTGTGAACTAAAAGCTAAAAATCTGCGTTAGATATCTATATAGATTAATTGTCCTAACTTCGTGATAGATATGAAAAAGTTAATAGCAGCGATGATCCTGTGCCTCGGCATATACACTGTGCAGGCCCAGGAAGTGTATACCAGCAGCGGCCGCAGTGCAACGGCCAAACACAATAAAAAACAAACCGGTTTCGACCCTTCGCGCATCATATTTGGCGGCGGCCTGGGCCTTGGTTTCGGCAGTGGTATGTTCTATGGCAGCATATCCCCTATTGCGGGCTATGCCATTACCGATCATTTTGCAGCTGGTGTAGGCCTCAGCTACCAGTACTACAGCAATAAAAACGAGCTCGCTTACGACCAGTATGGTTATCCTGTAGGCTATTACAACAGGAAATCATCCCTCTACACCGGTAGCCTCTGGGCCCGTTATATTATCTGGAAGAACCTCTTTGCACAGGTACAGCCCGAGATACTGAACACCGAAGATTACAGCAATGCATATATAGACAATACCAACACACTGGTAAATGTGCAGCGCGTATGGGTACCTGCTGCATTGGTAGGCCTTGGTATCAGGCAGCCCATAGCTCCCAATGCCTCTATCGTTCTTTTAGCTATGTATGATGTACTGCAAGACAAACGCACCCCCTACTACCAAACCATCGATATCCGTTTCGGTTTCAACATAGGCTTCTAAGTCGCTAAAAATACCGGGAGAATTGCCTGAATACAGGCAATTCTTTTTATTTTACGCTTATGGATTCAGCTATACTCCTCGTTATTGTGCTTGCTTATTTTGCCCTGTTGCTGGGCATAGCGTTCTATACATCGAGGCATAGCAATAATGAGTCGTTCTTCATAGGCAACCGCAACAGCAAGTGGTGGGTGGTAGCCTTTGGCATGGTAGGCACATCGTTATCGGGCATGACCTTTATCTCGGTGCCGGGCACTGTAGGCAGGGCGGGCTTCGATTACTTCCAGGTGGTTATCGGTTACTGGATCGGTTATTTTGCCGTGGCCTTCATCCTGCTGCCATTATATTATAAACTGCACCTTACTTCGATATACACTTACCTTGACAAGCGACTGGGCATGACCTCTTACAAAACAGGGGCCCTGTTCTTTATACTATCACGTACCCTGGGCGCCACACTGCGCCTGTACCTGGTTATTAAAGTACTCGAAAAGTTCATCCTGACCGATATGGGCATATCCTTCGAGATGGCAGCGATCGTAATACTGGCGCTTATATTGCTCTATACATTCAGGGGCGGTGTGAAGACCATCGTCTGGACCGACACCTTGCAAACGACCTTTATGCTGGTGGCGCTGCTGGTTTGCGTAGGCTACATCATGCACACGCTGAACCTGGACCTGGGCAGTATGTGGAGCGCACTGGGCGAAAAGAGCTATACCAAAATATTCCATACCGATCCGCAGAGCGGTAACTTTTTCCTGAAGCAAATAATGGGTGGTATGTTCATTACCATAGCCATGACGGGGCTGGACCAGGAGATGATGCAGAAGAACATCAGCGTGAGCAACCTGAAAGACTCGCAGAAGAATATGGTGGTGCTCAGTTTCCTGCAAATGTTCGTGGTCTTTATATTCCTTACGCTCGGCGGCCTGCTATACCTCTATGCAAATGCCAAAGGCATAACGGCAACGGGCGATGATATATTCCCTACCATAGTACTAAAGAGCGGCCTGCCTTTCATCATTACCGTATGTTTTATCATCGGCCTGATATCGGCCCTTTTTCCCAGTGCCGATGGGGCCCTGACGGCACTTACCTCATCTTTTTGCATCGATATACTGGGCATTAAGAGAAGGAAAGACCTCAGTGAAAAACAGGTATCCACCATCAGGCTACGGGTGCATACCACATTTGCCGTTATCTTCCTTGGCTGTATATTCTTCTTCAGGGAAGTGGATAATGGTTCACTGATACAGATACTGCTGGTAGTGGCCGGCTATACTTACGGTCCCCTGCTGGCGCTTTTTGCTTTCGGTATATTCACTAAGCGCAAGACCATCAATTCGCTGGTGCCGCTGGTGTGCATAGCCTCACCTGTGGCCTGCTATATACTGAAAGAGCACGACAAAGAATGGCTGGGCGGTTATGCCATAGGCACCGAGCTGCTGATCATCAATGCGGCACTCACCTTTTTACTATTAATTTTATGTTCTAAAAAAGACAGCGGCTATATGGCCGTAACAGATCATGAAGGAACAACTGACGAAGATAAAGCTGCGCGACTGGACGGAGACGAAAGCGCACTCAAGCTGGCAGATATTTAAGATAATGGCCGAGTTTGTGCAGGGCTTTGAGAGCCTTGCCAAGATAGGCCCTTGCATATCCATATTCGGCTCGGCACGTACCACTGCAGGGCATAAATACTATGACCTGGCTGTAGAACTGGCCAAGCGCCTTGCCGAGGAAGGCTTCGGAATCATAACAGGCGGCGGTCCGGGTATCATGGAAGCGGCCAATAAGGGCGCCAGTATGGCCGGTGGCACATCGGTAGGGCTGAATATTGCCCTGCCTTTCGAGCAGAGCGCCAACCCTTATATAGATGGCGACAAATCACTGGATTTCGATTACTTTTTTGTACGCAAAGTCATGTTCACCAAGTATGCACAGGGCTTCGTGATGATGCCGGGTGGCTGGGGCACGCTGGATGAATTTTTTGAAGTAGCCACCCTGATACAGACCCGTAAATTCACGCAGACACCTATGATCTGTATGGGCTCGGGCTATTGGCAGGGCCTCTTTGACTGGATGGGCAAGATCATGCATGAACAAGAAGGCAATATAAGCCCGGGTGACCTGGAAATGATCAAGATATTCGATACCGTGGAGGAGGTAGTGGCCTACCTGCACGAATTTTATTCACACAACAAACTGCAACCAAATTTTTAAATGACCCAGTTATTAATATCCAAGGCTTTAGACCAGTATTCGGAACAATACACTAGCGATGAAATGCCTGTATTGGCGGCCCTGAACCGGGAGACAAATATGAAAATACCGATGCCCGTAATGTTATCCGGGCACTTGCAGGGTGCCCTGCTGCAAATGATCAGCCATATGATAAAGCCTAAAAATGTGCTTGAAATAGGCACATATACGGGTTATTCGGCCATTTGCCTGGCCCAGGGGCTGCAAAATGGGGGCCATTTACATACTATTGACATAAATGAGGAACTGGAAGACATATGTTTTCATTATTTTTGCAAAGCCGGGCTGGAAGGAAAAATAAGCCAGCATATCGGCAACGCATCTGAAATTATTCCCGCGCTCGATGCCACCTTTGACCTGGTGTTCATCGATGCCGACAAACAAAATTATCACCGGTATTACGACCTTGTGATAGACAAGGTACCGACAGGCGGCTACATACTGGCTGATAACGTGCTTTATGACGGGGAAGTAGTGCTGCCCGAAGAGGAACAGAGTAAGAATGCCCGTGCCATTCATGCATTCAATGAAAAGGTGCGGCAGGATAAGAGAGTAGAACATGTACTGTTGCCTGTGCGCGATGGTATCATGCTTATGAGAAAGATAGCAGCTGATTAAAAACCAAAATAATTATTGCTTATGCTTAAGTGGAAGATTACGTGCTTAGCCTTAATGGTTTGTTTTGCAGCACGCGTGCAGGCGCAGGATGATAGCTATACCTCGCGTGTGCAGCGATATATAAAGCAATATAAATCGCTCGCCATATCGGAGCAAAAACGCAGCGGCATACCTGCGGCCATAACACTGGGCCAGGGTATACTGGAAACACAAGCCGGCGCCAGCGAACTGGCTACAGGAGCGAATAACCACTTTGGCATCAAGTGCAAAAAAGAATGGAAGGGGGAAACCTTTGCGCATACCGACGATGCGCCCAATGAATGTTTCCGCAAATACCCGAAGGCAGAAGATTCTTACCGCGACCACTCAGACTACCTGAAGAGCTCTGCACGCTATGCTTCATTATTCAAACTTTCGGAAACGGACTATGCAGGCTGGGCCGTGGGCCTCAAAAAATGCGGCTATGCTACCAACCCACGCTATGCACAGCAACTGATAAAGATCATCGAAGACTTTAAGCTGCAGGACTTCACCTATGCAGGTATGGACAATGATGAGGAATACCAGCATGATGGTACCGCATCCAGCAAAGCAGGCAGCCGCACCCCGGCCATAATGGACGATGACGACCCTGTACTGGTACGTGCCAAGCTACAATCGCCCAGCTCGCCGGCTGCTGCAGCAGCCATACAAGCGGCGGCAACACCACCGGTGACTGCCAGTGCTGCCGGACCGAAAAATGCGCCCCCACCCAAGCAACAGGCCATAACTACTGTGCAGCGAACAAATACCACAAGCGAGCAGCAGGAAGCGAAGCAAATACAAGCGACCAACAGGACACTCGATAATGCAAAACCTGTAACTGTAAACGGCCTGAAGGCTGTTTACGCGTTTAAAGGAGAATTGCCATTCCAGTATGCGCTGAAGTTCAACATACGTTATGAGCACCTGCTGGAGATGAACGACCTGCCTGATGCCCCCCTGGCGTCGAATATGTTCATCTACCTGGAACGAAAAAACGTAAAAGGGCAGCAGGCATACCATATCGTGAAAACCGGCGAAACAATGGCCGAGATAGCACAGCTTGAAGGTGTGCAACTGCGCCGTATGATGGCCATGAACCATATAGATGCCAACGAGGAGCCTGTAGCGGGCACACAATTATACCTGCAGGACAATGCACCGCGCAAGCCCCAGGTGACTACCAGTAAAAACGGTGCTGAGCAAAATGGCGCCTTCCTGGCCGATATGGGCAGGCCATCCACACAGGGCAGTAACTATATTGACAAAAACACCATCGAGCAGGGTAACCCTGCACTTAAGGATGATGGCTTGCTCAAAAGGCAACCTGCTAACAGGAACGCGGATGTACCGGCTGCCAGCCCCGCTAGCGAAAACAAACCTGCACAGAGCATTGCAACAATAAAAACGAATAACGTGCAGCCTGAAGCGACCAGCCCGCAAGCGGCGCTGCCTGTAACAGCGGCTGAAAAACCTGCACCGGCTGCACCTGTAGCAGCCAATTATGAACCACCGGCACCAAAAGCCAAGCCTGCATCGGAACGGCCTGCACCGGCAACAGCCGCAACAGGCAGCCCATCAATGTTGAAACCTGCTTTTCATCCTATGGCAGGTAATACGCCAAAGGTTACTAATGCTGAAAATAAAACAGTAACCCCTGCTGCAACAACGACCGCGAGCCAGCCTGTAGCGCCACCCGAAGTGACTGAGGACAACAAAACGCAGGAACCTCTAAGCGCCACTGTAACAGCACCGGTTAGCAGCCCCAAAGCCGAACCTATCGGTGAACTAAAGAAAAGAGAAAGTGCCGTACCTGTAGTGGTGGAAACAAAACCGGCCCCTATGCCAGCTGTTGCTGAAGTGAAAACTGAAGTAGCGGCCGCAACAGAAAAACCTGCCGAGGCAGTAACAGAGCACAAACAAGCAGCCACGGTAAACCCGCCACAGGAAGAAGAGCCTATGGATGAACTGGACCGCCTGAAGGCAAGGCTGGACCGGGTAGTATATGTGAACGATAAAAAAGTGGCCGCAGTAAATAACCAAAACACTACAGGCAGTAATATGGCCTCAGCGGCAAGCGTTGATAAAACCAAATACTATACTGTGCGCGATGGGGACACTGCGTTCTCGATCGCCAGGGATAACAACATCAGCATGAAGCAGCTGATGGACTGGAATGACCTTAATTTTGAGCAGATAAAAGTGGGCCAGAAACTCAGGGTAAAAGAATAAGATAAAAAGAATGAATACAGTACAGGTACATGACAAGGTCTTCAAGCCATTTATAAGCAGGGAGCAGATACAGGAACGGGTAAAAGAACTTGGCGCA
Source organism: Bacteroidetes bacterium 46-16 (assembly GCA_001897835.1). Classification (GTDB taxonomy): domain Bacteria; phylum Bacteroidota; class Bacteroidia; order Chitinophagales; family Chitinophagaceae; genus MKUN01. Next base: position 71,016 of record MKUN01000035.1, on the reverse strand, counting down.
CAGATAGACAAGGATTACGCAGGGCTTAATCCCATTTTTATTTCTATACTCAACGGCTCTTTCATCTTCGCTGCCGACCTTTTTCGCTGCATCACCGTTGATGCGGAGATATCTTTCATCAAGCTGGCCTCGTATAAAGGCACTACTTCAACCGGCAATGTAGTAACGGCTATTGGCATGGAAGAAAGGCTGGAAGGTCGCCATGTGGTGATACTGGAAGACATAGTAGATACCGGCAAAACGCTCAGCGCCTTCATACCCGAAATAATGCAACGCCACCCGGCATCGTTAAAAATAGCGGCCTTTCTCACTAAGCCTGAAGCACTACAGCACGATGTATATACGGACTACGTGGGCTTCGAGATACCCAATAACTTTGTAGTGGGTTACGGGCTGGACTATGATGGACTGGGCAGGAACCTCCCGGAGTTATATACGCTGGCAGATTAATCACCCTAGTAAAATATAGAAGCGGGAAGTTCATTGGTTAGCAAACCTGCCTGCTTCGCTTTTTCAAAGAGTGTGTTGATGGCTTTACGGCCTGTTTCTCCAAGGTCGGTGGTGTACTCATTTACGTATAGATCTATGTGCTTGCGCATCACGTCCTCTTCCATCTCCTGGGAATGTTCTTTTACAAATGGGGCAAGGGTGGGATAATTATTCCATGAATACTGCACGCTCTCTTTTATGATGTTATCTATCGTGGCAGATAGTTCTTTTCCGAAGCTGCGGCGGGCCACTATGCCGCCAAGTGGTATGGCAGCGCCGGTAGCCTGCTCCCACCAGTCACCAAGGTCGATGAGCTTTACAAGGCCTTTTTGTGCATAGGTGAAGCGGCTCTCGTGAATGATAAGGCCGGCATCAAAACTGCCATGCAATACGGCTGCTTCAATATCGCTGAAGAGAGTCTCTGTTTTATCCTTCGCCTGCGGGAAGGCAAGTGTGAGCAGGAGATTGGCCGTAGTATTGATACCGGGTATCGCTATTTTATAAGCGGCAATATTCGCCAGGTCGAGCGGCTGTTTTGCGATGAGCATGGGCCCTACCCCATTGCCCAGTGCACTGCCGCTGTGCAGCAAAGCATAATCGTTGACCACATGCAGGAAGGTGTTGTAGCTGAGCTTGGTGATATCCAGCCTTCCTTCCTCAGCCCAGCGGTTGAGGGTCTCTACATCTTCAAGAACATATTCGAAGTCGATGCCTTTGGTATCTATCTTACCATTGACCATGGCATCGAAAATAAAAGTATCATTTGGGCAGGGGCTAAATCCGAGCGTGATTTTCATATTGTCCATTTTTCCGTAATGCCTGCCTGGCGGCAGGCACTAAGATGCAAAGGTATTATAAAGCAGTACTACAGCTGTTCTAAAAAATCTATCAGCCAGTTGTTGAGGTTGTTAATGGCCTCTTTCATCTTCCATTTACTTTTATCGCGGGGCTCTACGTAGTTGGATATGGCACGGACCTGTGCAAAGGGTATATTTTCCTGCAGGCATACATAATGAAAAGCCGCCCCTTCCATACTTTCCAACTGGCAATTGAATTTTTGCCGGCGTGCTTTTACCATAAAATCGGCCCCGGCCACAGTATTAACTGTCAGGGCAGTAGCTTTGGACAGTTTTATCTTATTGTGCAGGGGATGTGGCGGGGGCACCAATTTGCCGGATGTAAAGGGGACACCGTCTTCTTCAAGCAGGCCCAGTTCGAAAATATCGAGGTAATTATAATGGTCCTGCGCGCCGAGGTCGCCATACTGATCGCTGCTAACGAATAAAGTATCCCCTAATGTAATACCGGGATCATAGCTGCCCCCAACACCTGCCTGTATGGCAAAATCAAAGCTATTGGCCTGTAGTAGCTTTGCCAGGTTATATGCAGTGGCCAGCATGCCCACTCCCGAGATGCAGACCTGCAAGTCGTTTTGCCCCAGGGTAAAACGGCCGGGACCGGCAACTGTCGCGTTTTGCTGCAAATGGCCCAAAAAGGGGCCAATCTCGCCCTCCGTAGCCGCTGTAAGCAGTAGCTTCATACCGCAAGTAAACACATTTTTGCCAAACCGTTATGTAAGTGTAATTTTGCAGGATTAAATTTAAAAAATGGTTTATTTGACGCGCGTGGAGCATTTTAATGCAGCCCACAGACTATCGAACGACAACTGGAGCGATGAGCAGAACAAAGAGGTATTCGGCAAGTGTGCCAATGTGAACTGGCATGGCCATAACTATGAGCTGCATGTAACGATAAAGGGCGAACCACACCCCGATACCGGCTTTATCTATAATGCCAAGACCCTGGGCGAACTGATAAGGGATGTGATCGTGGACAAGGTGGACCACCGCAACCTGAATATGGATGTGGACTTCATGAAAGGCAAGTTCACCAGTGCCGAGAACTTTGCCATGGCCATATGGGATCAGTTAAGCCCACACATAGAAAAGAACGGTGCACAACTGCATAAAATAAAACTGCAGGAAACCCCTAACATATACGTAGAATACTACGGCTAAAGAACGAAAGAAAGTACATGGCTTATAAAAAGACGGAACACTACGACGAGGACGTAACGAAAAAGCTGAGTGAGAACTACCGCTCGACACTGGAAGCACTGGGCGAAGACCCCAACAGGGAAGGCCTGCTGAAGACACCGGAGCGCATAGCCAAGGCCATGCAGTTCATCACGCAGGGCTACCATATGAATGCGCACGATATACTGATGTCGGCCAAATTTCATGAGTCGTACAGCGAAATGGTGATCGTAAAGGACATAGAACTATATTCGGTATGCGAGCATCATATGCTGCCCTTCTTCGGCAAGGCGCATATAGCGTATATACCTAATGGCTGGATAACCGGCCTGAGCAAAATAGCCCATGTAGTGGAGTGCTTCTCGCGCCGCCTGCAGGTGCAGGAGCGTATGACGCACCAGATACTGGATGCCATACAGGAAACGCTGAACCCGCAGGGTGTGGCTGTGGTAATAGAGGCCAAACACCTGTGCATGATGATGCGCGGGGTATCCAAACAAAACAGCGTGACCACAACATCGGCCTTCAGCGGACAGTTCGAGGCGAATGAAACCAGGTCGGAGTTCTTGAAGCTTATTACTGCCGACTTATATTAAGCACATTTTCTGCTTGCAGTAAAGCAATTATTTTTATCTTTGCAGTCCCGTTAAAATAGTTCGGGAAGTAGCGCAGCCCGGTAGCGCACATGGCTGGGGGTCATGTGGTCGCAGGTTCGAATCCTGTCTTCCCGACTAAAGAAGCTCAACAGAAATGTTGGGCTTTTTGCTTTTTGAACGGTAGCGCAGATGGCTGGGGGCATGTGGTCGCAGGTGCTCCCGCTATTCGCGGGATGTCTTCCCGACTAAAGAAGCTCAACAGAAATG
>MKUN01000035.1:0-67620 GCA_001897835.1 Bacteroidetes bacterium 46-16 | reverse complement strand
TAAAGAAGCTCAACAGAAATGTTGGGCTTTTTGCTTTTTGAACGGTAGCGCAGATGGCTGGCGGTCATGTGGTCGCAGGTGCTCCCGCTATTCGCGGGATGTCTTCCCGACCAAAGAAACTCAACAGAAATGTTGGCAATAAGCGCGTACAATGAGACATTCATCACCCCAAAGGCACCAGGCATATATAAAGCAATAAACGGCAATAAAACAAGTCCCCCCGGGGGAAATGCTCAATTTTGTGGAAATATTGTGCAAATCCCCATAAAAAATCATTTTTAGATTATTACCTAAATATAAAATGCGTAGTTTTAGGGTACTAATTCAAAACAATTATTTGTTAACCCATAAAATTGGAAATTATGGCAACAGCCAAAAAAGCTGCTAAAAAAGCAGTGGCCAAAAAAGCAGCACCAAAAAAAGCAGCTCCTAAAAAGGCAGCAAAAAAAGCGGCTCCTAAAAAAGCAGCTCCCAAAAAAGCAGCAGCTAAAAAAGCAGCTCCCAAGAAAAAATCTGCAAGGAAACCAAATGCAGCATTTATGGCTCCCCTCGCTCCCAGCGCCACACTGGCTGCAGTGATCGGCAACAAATCAATGCCAAGAACTGAAGTAGTTAAAAAGATCTGGGAATACATCAAGAAAAATAAACTCCAGGACAGCAAGAACAAAAGGATGATCAATGCCGACGATAAACTGAAACCACTGTTCGGCAAAAACCAGATCTCTATGTTTGAACTGGCTAAAATAGTAAACCAGCACCTGAAGTAAATCAATTGCGGGTTATAAAATAAAAAGCAGGCTATACAGCCTGCTTTTTATTTATGCATTAGTATGCGCTTAGTCCAGTTGCAGATAAGTATTTACTACAAGGCCATGATTGTACTGAAAAACATTGCTGTTGTTGATCTCCCTGCCTAACTGCACGGTCTGATTAATATAACCTGCTTCGGCACGGAATACGGGGTGAAATTTATAACCAAGAAGAGCCCCTATCCTGTTTTGATCAAAAATATTCTCTCCAACATTTTTTCCGAAGCCAATAAATATCTCATCAAAGGCCGCAGCATACACTTTGGTATGCAAGGGTACATCAACACGCGGCATGTAGCGCACACGCTGCAGGCTTACCCATTCATCGGGGGAATCGCTTGTTATACTCTTGTACTTGCCAACCCAGCGCTGCTCGATACGGAAGCGATGCTGGAAGGATACTTTTTCAATAGGGGTGCTTATTTGCAATTGTGCATAAGCCCTGTGCTCAGGGAATGTTTTTGCAACAGCAGATGCTGTATAATCGCCATAAGGGTAAGTCAGTATCCAGCCATAACCGAGGTGCACTGTTAGTTGCTTATGCAGCTTATAATTAACGCCAGCCCTAAGTAAGCTTTGCTGCCACTCAGTGACCCAATTATTCCGGCGCCACTGGTATTCGAGATGCCCGCTGAACCGTTTACTGATCCTGGGTGTGATGTTGGTAGTGTACCAGCCAATGTTATTATAATCGCTGATCCTGTTCTCTGCATGCACTTCGCCTATGAATGCGAAGAATATAATAATAATAATGTATCTCATGTTACAAATATAGCCCGCCAAGGAATGTCAACATTCATAGAAATGTCAATTCAGGGAAGTATCTTTTCATTATACTTTAGCTGTTGTAATGTTACACAAGTCTTGCATCATTAATTCTCTACAATCATACCTGCTATACTTACAGTTATCATTATTGCACGTAATAATCCCATACGAGCTTTGCTATTTCTGCTATCGCCTGCTCTCCCTGCTTCAAACCGGCCTTATAATCTGAAACGAAAATAACGACAGCAATATGCCTGTGGCCAGGTAAAGTTATAATACCAATATCATTAGTAGCTGCCCGTATGCCATGCCCACTAGTGCCAGAAGTGCCTGTTTTGTGTGCCACAACAGTACCTGGAGGTAAGCGGCCCTTTATACGGTCATCTGGATTTTCGCTTTGGGTCATCAATCTCATGAGCAAGTTAGTATTATCCTTACTTAACAGTCGTGTATCATAAAACATCTTTAGCAGATGTGCCATAGCTACCGGTTCGGCCCAATTGCTGTATTGTACTTCAAATGCCTTTTTCATTTCCGCTTCAGTAGCAGCGATGTTAATGCCCTTAATACCGATGCCATCCAGGTATTTCTGAACTACAGCTGTACCGCCTACTGTTCTAAATAATATGTCGCATGCATTGTTGTCGCTTTTTGAGATAGCATATGTCAGCAAATCGCGCAAGGTCATATTTATATCTCCTCCCGGAAAATCTTTTACCATTGGGCTCCACGTGTCCTTATCTACAAGGCCTCGCGCTGTATGGACATTCATCTCCAGGGACAGCTGCCCTTTATCCACTTTATCCAATACAAAGAGTGCAAGCGGAAATTTATAGACACTCTGCATAGGATAATGCTTATTGGCGTTGATAAAGATGCTATCTGAAAAATCGAGACCTGTTACTGCAATACCAATATTCGCATGCAGGCTGTTGATCACGCTATCGATCTTTGCGATAATGGTAGTTTTATTTTTTGCCACCGGGAAACAAACAAGTGGAAAAAACAATGCACACACTAACAATATAACAGGCTCCCTGCGCATATATGAGTAAAATTAAGTGGCAAAAAAAGATCTAAAATCAAAGTTCATTAGTTTTTTACTGACAAAGCAGTACTCATGCCTATAAATTGTTCATAGCGATGTATCGCCTTCCGCAGTTTACCCATAGATGATGCAGGTAAGGGGGCAAATGTATTGACTTCAATATCCATAATATTCCTGCTGATGCTACGTTTCCATAAGCCTGCGACCCTGCCACGAACTATAAGCACAGGATTAAAAATACCGTTACTTGTGGCGACAGTTCTGAAATGCTTTTCATCAATCATCGCATTCCTACCGGCATAGCTTATGAGGTATTCATCGTAAGCAGGCAATAAATAAATCGCAAAGGCCGGAGCGGGTAATGATGCTACATCCTTACTCATCCAATATATTTTACCTTCGCAACTGACTTGAACCAATTCATTTTTCACTAAAGCAAGGCCTTCCTTTGCATCTGCCATTGTTAAACCGGACCACCATCCAAAATCTGTCACGGATGCCGGACCATGACTACAAAAATATTTTAAAGCCAGTTTTGCAAGGGATTCCTGCCTGGAGATCGCTACAGAGGGCGGTACACGCTCATCTAACAGGGCATAAGTGAATTGCTTACCTACGCGCGGACCACTGCAAACAATACCATCCAGCTCTGCACGCATCATGATATGAATAAAACGCTGCTCACCTATAGGTATCTTTGCTTTGCCAAGAGCTTCAATAAGATCGTTGCGGAGCAAAGGTCCCTTTGCCTGCAGGGCTTTGGCAATAATCTTATTGCTTTTTAAGAACAACTTATCGTCCAGCTCCAACCGGCTGTGCTGGTATTTGCTAAGTATTTTGATGCGGGGAGCTGTCAACTGCAACATCCAGCGGAGATCAGCAGGCGCTACAAAATGCCATGTAGGGCGCAATATATGCGTACGAATAATTTCGCCTTTATTGAAGGCCTGCTCGATACCGCTATCAGTGGCTTTTGCCAAACGCAGGCCCAGGGCCCATTTTGCAGCGTTATAATCCTGAGCCTGTACGGCACCGAGGTATGTAACCATATCACCGGGTCTTACAAAACTTTGGTTAGTAACCTGCTGATTATACAAGCGATATCTTATCAGTTCGGCGGCAGTCATTGGAAATGGATTATACAGGCACATGAATAGCCACCACCGTACCCTTACCCGGTGAAGAATCCCATTCTACGGTACCTTTCAGATAGTCGATGCGGGAGTGTATGTTCTTTAAGCCCAAGCCTTCGTACTTGCCGGCCTCTGTCATGTCAAATCCTTTACCATTGTCCTCGACGGTGACACTAATACCATCGGCATCTTTTATCAAAGATATATGCAACTGGTTGGCCCCGGAATGTTTTATCACGTTATTCACACATTCCTGTATGACCCTGTACAATACTATTTCCGTATTGGCATCAATCTTTTCCGTCAGCCCTTCTGTATAAAGATATATCTGTATCGCTTTATTGTCGATCTTATTCAGGAAGTCGCGCACGGCAGTGGCCAGGCCCGATTTAAGTAAGGCATTGGGCATAATATTATGGGATACGTTGCGTACCTCACGACAACCTTCATCTACAAGAGCAATGGCCTTATCAAAAACATTGCTCTGCTCCCGGGATTGAAAGGGTATCTCGCCTTTTATAGATGCAAGGTTCAGTTTTACGGCGCTCATAAGCTGGCCTACCCCATCGTGCAAGTCGCCGGCAATGCGCTTGCGTTCATTTTCTTCCGCTTCTATTATTGCTTTTGATGCCAACTCCTGCTGTTTCAGTATTTCAGACTGCAGACGTGCCTGCTGTTTCAGTTTATATCGTCTGTAAGCCGAATAGCTCAGCAAGGCCAATAATAGCAGCAGTGCAGAGATAACTACAATATATGTGTTACGGTTCCTGATCTCGTATTGTTGTTCCTGTATCTTGCGTTCTTTCTTTTCGGTCTCGTACCTGGTATTCAGTTCCGCTATGATCTCCGCATTGTCCTTCTTTGCAAGGGAGTCCCTGAAGAAACGGTATTTTACCAGGTAAGCATATGCAGAATCGTACTTTTTGTTTCTTGAATAAAAATCAGATAAGCTTTCGAATGCCTCATATACCTGCTTATTATTTTCTATTTGCTTTGCAATAGCCAATGCCTTCTTAATATTTAATTCGGCATTTAGAAAATCTTTCTTGCGCTCGTAATTTTCTCCGAGGTAATTGTATGTATATGCGAGCTCATTCATTTCACCCATGCGTTCGCGTATGGCAATAGAGCGTTTAAGATATAATTCGCCATTCACTACGTCGCCCTTTTTAGAGTAAGCGGCCCCTATGTCATTATCAGAAAAAGCAAGGTCGGAAGAGTCTTTGGTGATCTCGGCATAATGCCTGGCCTTTAAATAGTAGAACAGCGCCTTATCATAATTTTCCAGTTCGCGATTGATAATTCCCAGATTCTCGTAATTGGAATACAGATCGTAGGGATCACCTAATTTCTTGCGGATCTCCAGGGCCTGTAAATGAAATTTTTCAGCTTTTGGGATGTCATGCAGGGTAGTATAGTAATTACCTAATCCATTATATGCTTTTGCTATCAGCGTATCGTCTTTATTTTGTTCGGAGATACTAAGTGCATTCATATAATGTACCAGTGAAGAATCGTATTTGGCACGCCGGCGAAAGAGGTTGGCCAGGGAAGATTCAGCAAAAAAACGGCCCTTGTAGTAGTTGATCTTTTCAGCCACACGTTTTGCAGAATCAACAACGAGGAAAGACTCATCGAATTTGCCTAATGCCTCATAACAATAGCCCAAAGTAAGATAAGCATTAGCCAGTTCAGGATAATATTTACCCTTAACTGCTATTTCAATAGCCTTGCGTGTGAAACCCATAGCCTGAGGAAGGTTTTCATCCATCCTGGTTGCACCCAGGTAATTATACAAGCGTGACTTGCGGGCTACATCTTTCTCCTGCCTGATATGCTTTAAGACGGTATCAACGGGTACAGGCTGAGCCAAAGTAACTACTGCACTGGTCAAAAGCAGTACCAGTAACATATTTTTAAAGGAGCACATCATAAAATGGCACAAATACAATTAATGCATTTGCTAAATTATACATTTATACGAGCCCTACAAGCTTTCCCGATAACGCAACGCATGATCCGTAAGCAAGTATGGGCGCTACAACATGAATTACGTTTATCAATAATACAGCATGTGGGATCAACGTATATTTGCAACCATATTTACATCCTTGCATTTTTTCCTCAGGATAATTAACAGAGCAATTGAAAGGTAAAAGAGCGCACCCACTTTATGCGTCTCTATCAATTCAGAAAAGAAGTTGTTGACAAAAGATGCGGCAAAGGCCATTGCAAGGCCCAGAGTTACATACTTATAAAACCGATCCCCCGCCATATGATACGTACGCTGTGCATGGGCAAATACAAGCATTACCAATAACGCATATAAGATCATTGCCGGCCAACCCTGCTCTACCAGCATATAAAGAAAGTAATTGTGCGTAGTAGAGTGTTCGTAATTTTCGCTTACATAGGTCTTAAATGTATTTACAGTATAAGGCTTGTAATAATAGTAAAAGGAATGCGGGCCATAGCCAAGGACAGGTTCATCCCTACTCATTCTAATAGCCGCAATCCAGCGATAAATACGCTCCATAGACGACATGTCCTGCCCCTTGAAGGTAGCCAGTATATGCCCTTTGAAGTTTGTATGCATATAAGTATGCTCGTAATCGGGCCTGAGGTCAATATAATTGCTATCCTGCACAAGATAGACCATCAGTAAAGTGATAATCCCATAGATACAGGGCATAATTACATTAACCAACCGAAACCGTATGGCGAGACCTACTATTGCAGAAAAAATGACCGCTAATACCGCAGCCCTGGCGTAGGAAAAAAACACAGCTATCAGAAAAACAAGGGTAATAGCGAGCAAGGCCCTCTTTATCCACTTCTTTCTGGGCGGGCATATTAAGTATGCGATAAAGACAAGAGGCAGAAACATTGAAAGCACGGAAGAATATTCCACATGATTGTTATACAGTGCACCGATATCCCTGTTGATAGTGATAAAACTAAAATGAGCATGTAATTGCCGAAATAAAACGACAACAACTGTAGCAAGCATAGATGCCAACATAAGCCAAAAGCCTTTTTTGAAATCCTTTTTGTTTCGAAACACCCAAATTGGGAAGACAAAAAAACATGCGAGATACCAAACTTTAGCAACCAGGAATTTAGCAGACAGGAAGAAGACCCTGGAGTGAAGCACCGCTACAAATAACCATATCAATTGTAACAGTACTACAATCACCAGAGGATCTTTAAGCCACCATTTATAAATAATACCAGGCTTGTTTGCAAATAATACCGGCAACAATAACAGGAAAGCCCACATCATTGGCTCATCGGGAAGGGAAATGGAAAGTGTGTCTCCCTGCAAAGTAAAAAGTACAGAAAACGGAATACTGAACAACAACATCCAGTACGCCAGCTTCCAACTAAGAGAAAAGGTGACCAGGTACAGCAATACCAGGGGAGCAAAAAAAGCGAGATAGCTGCCTGTAATAATGCACACTATAGTACTAAAAAAGACTATAGCCAGGTATACCCTTAACAGCCATTTACTATTATATGGTAACACCTGGTCTGTCATCTATTTGACCCAATGCTACGATAGAAATCCATAGACAGGATATAAAGAATGCTGAAAAACACCCCTGAAAAAATGCAAATAGCGATCACGCCAACTATACCCAAACCTTTAGGCTTTAACGGCAGCCGTGACACATTCACTATATCCGTAAGCGGCATTTCATTAAAGCTATTGCCCGTAGCATACTGATTAGCCAAAGTAATGTGACGTGCTTTGTCTGTTACAATCTCATCCTTTACCGATTCGAGATTTTGTATCTCTTCAATACCTCTTCCATAATCCTCTCGGCCGTTTTCCTTAAAAGAACTAAGCATTATATTATAGCGCGAAGGGCTGATTATATCATATATACCATATTTGGTCCGCAGTACAGACAAGCTATCAGTCAACAAACGTACCATGCTATCTTCTTCTTTTACTTTATTCATGACCGACTGGTACATGTCATTGCGCATATTCACATAAAATTTACGAAGGGCCTGTTCCGACTCTTTCAAAGACATTTTTGCTATTGCCAATGCCCTTTTCATATCCTTGTCTGTATAGCTCAACACGACATTTTTGCCGTCAGTGCGATAAATGTTCAGATTTTTGTTAAAGAACTTATGGAGTTTTACGACTTGTTTGGGCTCTGTAATGTCGTAATCGTATTTTTCAGCAAGGTCAAAGGTGGAAATAACCTTGTCCTGAACGCTATCTGAACGACACATCGTCATCAGCCGATCCACATCATCGTCACTGGCAAAGTAATCGATGAATTTGGTCTCGTTATTAAATAAATAATTACGGTCGGAGTAGAGAGGGTTTTTCAGAATAAATACTACCTCTGCTGAATACCTGGCAGGCAGCAGAAAAAAAACTGATAAACCAACCAACAAGGAGGATACCGTAAGCCACATAATAAATTTACGCTTCCGGTATATTTGGGCGTATAAGGAAGATATACTCAGCAATGGGGTTTGTTCCATGTAAATTCCAGGTGCGTTCTAAACAGTTGTCTATAACCGGTTAAATGATATCTCTATTAACGGGAAGCCATTAAAAAAATTGCCTTTGCCGGAGAAAATAGGTGTATGTATATAGACGTACTACTTTTTTGCAAGTGCAAAATCCAGCACTTCGCTCATTTCTGTAACATAATGGAACCTGAGCCCTTTGATGTAGTCTTTGTTAATCTCTTCTATATCCTTTTCGTTCTGCTTACAAAGTATCACATCTTTAATACCTGCTCGTTTTGCCGCAAGGACTTTCTCTTTAATACCCCCTACCGGCAGCACCAGGCCGCGCAGTGTTATCTCCCCGGTCATGGCAAGGTATGGTTTCACCTTACGCCCCGTAAAAGCAGAAGCCAGAGAGGTAAGCATAGTAATGCCTGCACTGGGCCCGTCTTTAGGGACTGCCCCTTCAGGTACATGGATGTGTATGTTACTCTTCTCCAGTTTCTCGGACGAGATATTATATTCCTCGGCATGCCCTTTAAGGTAAGACAATGCCGTAGATGCACTTTCTTTCATCACATTACCAAGGTTGCCGGTAAGTGTAAGCTGACCATTACCTTTAGAGAGTCCGGCTTCTATGAACAGGATATCGCCCCCTACCTGCGTCCAGGCCAGGCCCACTGTTACGCCTGGGGGATGGCCTTTGGTATAGATGTCATTATTGAACCGGGGCTTCCCCAATACCTTTTCAATATGCTCCATCGTAACCTGCGGGCTTACTTCATCTTCCATAGCCACCTGTTTGGCTACAGAGCGCATTATAGCAGCAAGCACCCTATCGAGCTCACGTACACCTGATTCGCGCGTATATTCCTGTATGATCTTATTGATCACCTTATCGGGGATGCGCAGCGAAACCTTAGCCAGGCCATGTAATTCTTTTTGTTTGGGTACAAGGTGACGTTTGGCAATCTCAATTTTCTCCTCAGTAGAGTAACCTGTAAGCTGTATGATCTCAAGGCGGTCGCGCAAGGCAGGCTGTATCTCACTAAGGCTGTTCGCTGTGGCGATGAACAATACCTTTGAGAGATCGAACTCCAGCTCAAGATAATTGTCGTAAAATGAGTTATTCTGCTCGGGGTCCAGTATCTCGAGTAATGCAGAGCTGGGATCGCCACGAAAATCCTTGCCTATCTTATCCACTTCATCCAAGATAAAAACGGGGTTGGCCGATTTTATCTTGCGCAAAGATTGTATGATACGGCCCGGCATAGCACCAATATATGTTTTGCGATGCCCACGCAGTTCGCTCTCATCATGAAGTCCGCCAAGGCTGAGGCGTACATATTTACGGTTAATGGCATTGGCGATACTGCGGCCCAGCGATGTTTTACCAATACCGGGAGGACCTACAAAGCAAAGTATGGGAGATTTCATATCGCCCTTAAGTTTCAGTACCGCAAGATATTCAAGTATGCGATCCTTGATCTTATCCATGCCATAGTGATCATTATCCAGTATCTTCTGGGCATTTTTCAGGTTATAGCTATCCTTGGTATAAGTACCCCATGGCAGGTCAAGCATGAGGTCGAGGTGATTGTATATGACCGAATAGTCAGGCGTGCTGGGGTGCATGCGCTCCAGCTTCTCGATATTTTTCTGGAACAATTCCTTTGCCGATTCTGTCCAGTGTATCCCTTCAGCACGCTTTTGCAGGTCGCGTATCTCGCGTTCATTAGGGTCACCGCCTAACTCTTCACGAATGGACTTCATTTGCTGCTGAAGAAAATACTCCCGCTGCTGCTTATCTATGTCGGCGCGGGTTTTATTCGTTATCTCGTTCTTAAGCTCCACCAATTGCAACTCAGATTGCAACATCTTCAATAGCTGCTCTGCCCTTACCCTTACATCATTCTCCTCAAGCAAGGCCTGCTTATCCTGCAGCTTGGCAGTGAGGTTGGATGCTACAAAATGCATCAGGAAAGATTGCTGTTCGATATTGCGCAGCACTATACTGGTTTCGTTGGGCATATTGGACGACTGCTGTGCAATACGTTCTGAATAGTCTTTTATGGATGATATCAGTGCGTCGAACTCCGCATCATTTTTAGGAAAATTATCATCCAGGTATCGTATCTGTGCTGTGTAATAAGGGTCAACCTGTGTGTATGATTCAACATGTATGCGCATACGGCCCATGATAAAAATGGTCGTATTCCCATCAGGCATTTTTATTTGCTTCACGATGCGGGCTAGGGTACCGGTACGGTATATATCCTCCGGCATCGGGTCATCTTCATTGCTATCTTTCTGTGCCACTACGCCTATCCACTTACCGTTTTTCTGAGCTTCGGTTATCGCTTTTACTGATTTTTCACGGGCTACTGTTATGGGTAATACTACATTTGGGAACAGTACAGTATTACGTAAAGCTATTATGGGCAATTCTGTTGGCAGGTTACCTTTCTCACTTTCATCAAATTCTTCTTCACCAAGCGGTACTATGGGCATAAACTCCATTTCCTGTTCCTGCTGGTTAAGAACTACATTAAACATTGATTTCATTTCAGACATTATGACAAGCTTTTTCCCGGTTTATACGTAATGGGAAGACAAATATAAGTGGCAATAGCTGTGCCAAAGGACTCTGACCTGTAATTTTTACAGGCGAAAGGGTTTCATGATAACATATAAGCATATAAACTATGCCAATAAACGGCAAAATGCAGGCCTATTTATTATTTTAATACCTCTGCAAGTTTAGCTTCAAGATCATCTCCCCTGAGGTCATGTGCTATAATCTTGCCTGACGGATCTATAAGGAAATTAGCAGGTATTGCCTCCACCCCATACATTGCTGCAGCACCAGATTGCCATCCTTTAAGATCGCTTACGTGGGTCCAGTCAAGCTCATCACGCTTTATTGCTTCCTGCCACTTGTCCTTGTCATTATCAAGTGACACACTGAATACGGTAAAATTCTTGTCTTTGTATTTGTTATATGCGGCTACGACATTGGGATTCTCATGCCTGCAAGGACCGCACCAGGAGGCCCAAAAATCAAGGAGCACATACTTACCTTTAAGGGATGACAGTGCAACATTATTGCCTGCGGGCGTAGGCAGGTTTATATCAGGCGCCATGCTACCATCAGTAGTTGCTGCAGGTGCTGCCGGCTGTCCTGAGCCTGTAAGTTTGCTGTTCATCGACTGTTCCAGTTCTTTGGCCTGCTTTACGTCCGGGAAACGCCTGCTCAAGCCTTGTGCAAAGGATGCAAGAAAATCTTTCTCTACAGCCGGGTTGAGCATTTGAGCGGCAAAAAACGCCACGGGAAAATAGGTTGTTGTATCTGCATAGGTTTCTACAAAACGGGTAAGCTTGAACTGGAAATCTTCCCTGTCTTTTTTTGCTGCCAGGGTAATACTATCGTTGCCTTTTACTTTTAGGCTGTCAATGATCAGGTCCATGGTGTTTATATCTTGTAAGTGCTCCCTTAGTACCAAAATGAATTTCTTCAGACTTGCTGATCCTGCAGAACCGGCTACCTCGTAATTCTCAAAATTATTCCAGTCGGACGTTACCTTTATATTGCCTTTATCTATTGCAAGCAAAATAAAATGCTGTGCATCAAAACGCAATTGATATAAATGAGCTTCGGGTGTCGTACCTGATAATTCAAAATGTCCTTTGTCATCACTCTGCACCGAATCAATAATGCGTATCTCGCTGCTGCCTACACCTATTTCGCCCAACATTACTGTGCGTGCCGGCATGTTGGCAATATCGCCTATTACTGTAAATTTATTCTTTCCCGGATCGCATGATGCTACAAAGAACAGTATAACCAACAGGAAAAATAAGTATGCGTTTTTCATTTCTATATTTTTGATTACCTCCTGCAAACCTAATTAAATTAGCTGATTGGTCGCTTAGCAAAAAAGTTAATTCATATGATGTAAAACAGCAATGGAGAATCTTATTGAATAGTAAAAACAGGTACTATGCATTGCATAATACTATTTTTTACCTAAGTTTGCATTGTAAAACAGCAACATGACCGTTGATAATACAGAATCGCAGATGAGAAAAGGCTTGCTGGAGCTTTGCATACTCGGGATCATCCAAAGGCAGAAAGAGGCATACCCCAGCGATATACTCGAACAATTGAAAGAGGCAAAACTGGTAGTGCTTGAGGGTACCTTATATCCACTACTCACCCGGTTGAAGAATGCAGGCATGCTCAGCTACCGCTGGGAAGAATCGACCTCCGGACCACCCCGCAAGTATTATGCACTTACCAAAAACGGGCTAAAATTCTATGCCCAGTTAAGGCATACCTGGGATGAACTAAGCAATGCAGTAAATCATTTAACCACAACTTTATAAAAATATTTTCTATGCAGCGTATCATACAAATAAACATTGCCGGCAACGTCATCCCGATCGAAGAGGATGCTTATGTGGTGCTCAAGGAGTACCTGGACGCGCTTGACCGACTTTTTGCGGCAGAAGAAGGTAATGATGAGATCATACAGGATATAGAGTTCCGGATAGCTGAGTTGTTCAGCATACGTCTCCAAAATGGTGTTGCGGCAATAGACCGTAACGATGTACAAAAAGTAATAGATACACTGGGACCGGCACATGAATTGGTAGACCATAACGAAACGGTCAATCAACAAAGCCGTTTACCAATGGTCTATACAAAGCCTACAAATAAAAAGGAGCAAAACTCCCGCAACTATGACCATGGTTACAGGCGTATATACCGGGACCCAGATGACAAGTGGCTTGGTGGCGTATGCAGCGGCCTGGCGCATTATTTCGATATCGATCCGGTCATTGTACGCCTCATCTTCGCTGCCATGCTATTTATCGGTGTTGGTATCATCGCTTACATCATTGCGTGGATCGTGATACCTAAGGCGCAAACAGCCGATGACTTTATGCGTATGAACGGGGGAGACGCCATGGACATACATAGCATGGCCCGCAATATGGCAGAGGAATTACAAGACCTTAAAAAACGAGGGGAACAGATGAGCCGTGAGCTCAGGGATTTTTTCAGCAAGAAAAAATAATTAGCCTAGTGGATGGCCACTAGTTCTTTACCTTTAAGTATAGGTACTACCGGGTGCAAGTTGGGAGTAGCGCAATACTCCATATCCTGCTCCAGTCCATATGCGGCAAGCCGCTTATAATGACTGCTATCCCTAAGGAAGGTGATGATATCCTTACCGACAGAGGCCTCGTATAGATAACAGGCCGCACGCGTGCTATCGCAATTGATATCATATTCATTGCTTACACGGCTGGCCACAGCACCTGCGAAGAGTGTGTCTTCAAGATTGAACCTGTCTTTCCACGCAGAACAGGCCAGTAATACATTCTTGTTTTGCCTTGCAAGATAGCTGCATACTGCATCAAGGTTAAGGAAAGAACCGGTAATAATGGTAGCGGCATCTTTTACCATATGCAGCAGGCGCGTACCATTAGTAGTGGTAAGCACAAGGGTCTTGCCATCAATGAAGCTGGCTGGATATTCAGAAGGCGAATTACCATGTTCCAGCCCATCAGCTATTTTGCCATCCCGTTCGCCGGCCGTAATACTATTAGGGGTATACCTGCCGATCTCGATACACTCTGCAACTGAAGCAACCGGTATCACACGGGCTGCACCATTGTGCAATGCTGCAGCTATGGTGGAGGTAGCCCTGAAAATATCAATTATAACAACGACAGTATCTTTGGTATCGTATAAATGCAACAATGCAGGGGATAAACAAACCTCAAGTTTTGGCCGCGTACCAGGCATATTTCATCGAATTAAAAGCAGTGCAAGATAAAATTATTAGCGCACAGGGCGCAAATGTAAACTACATAAATAAAAACGCCACGTAAATAACGTGGCGTTTCGAATATGCTAAATATGCAGTACTAGTATACCCACATATCATGTTCTTTATTAAAGATCTCTTCACCTGCATGCTGTCCTTCATAGAGCGATTCCATCTGGGAATAGTTCTGCTCCCTGAATGACATATCGTAAGGATTGCTGATCTTAACTATGTGGCTGGAGAACCTGCGTGATTCAAAGAAATCATCCCAGGTTACGCGAGCAACATCGTTCTCCGGATTAAATACTTCGTATTGTGCCAGCAGATCGCGTGCTTCCGGAAAATATATCCAGAATAAAGGCCTGGAAGCACGATAGCTACCATCGTCGTTGTAAATATCTTCCAGTGGTGCAAGACCAATGATCCTGACAACCATCTTACCTACGTTGCGATCAAATATCCAGTCTTCTTTAAGCCTGTATTTGGTGAAAAGTTCGGGGTTAAATTCTTTACGGGTAACTTTCATTTCCTGCTCACCTGTAAGAGGGTTCTCAGCGTAAGTAGTATCCAGTTTACCTTGTATCATTTCCTGGATCTGATCCTTAGTGAGGGCTGCAGTAAAGCGGTCATCGAAGTTAGAATAGGCTTTAATCTTACCCTTCTTAACACCATCTATCAGGATTTCTATGAAATAACCACCACCGGTATTCTCATCGCCCGGATAGCGGAATGCGACGTTTTGCCTTTCACGCGTATCAATTTCGCGCCATGCACGTTTCTTCCAAAGCACATCGGCCTCACGAATAGGCTGCCAATCCAATGATTTAGAAATATGCGCAACACGGTCAATAACACCGTCCCTCACCAATGATGGCTGCCAATTCTTATTCACAGCACCATCGGGCATGTAGCTGGTTTCGGGATCGCTGTTCTGAGCAAATGCAACACTTCCGACAAATAATAAAGCAGTAGAAGCTGCAAGTTTGTATGATCTTAGGATATTCATGATCCTTGTTTGATTTGCTGAGTTAAAATTAATTTAATGATAATACTATTGAGCTTAATCCTCTTTGACGCTTATCCGGTCCTTTAGCCTTAATATCTTCTATAAATATCTTATCGCCGGGATGCGCACGCTCAATAGCCTGCATTACCTGGGCATTGCTCTTAAATAAAGGACCAGTTACGTTAAACGGACCAATATACTCGCCACGCTTTGGCAACATACTAAAGCTGAAGCTGGTAACAATAAACCTAGCGTCAAAGTCAAAGTTATCTAAAGCAGCAACAACACCCAACTGAGCTTTAAAGATATCAGTCCTGATACCACCGGAAGTTGTACCACCAACTTTAGCAACAGGATCAGGGATAAATTTAACACGTACTTCCATGCTGCCGACTTTCTTTATTCCACCGCCGGCTTTGTCATTGGCCATGATCTGTGCCTCAACTTTACCCTGCTTCGTAACCATTACATCATAATGACCTAATTCTTTTGGTGTAACTGTGGCGTCAGGTATCACTAAAGATACATCCTGTACAGAATAACCTGCTGCCGATACCGTTACCGGGTTAGGTACACCAATATAGAACACGTTCATTTTATCGAGCTGCATAGATGCACCGGTAGAACCCACCATGTACTGGAATTCGTAAGGCTTGCTTTCCATATGGTCACCCATGTTAAGCGATACAGTACCTTTTACAGTCTGCAGACCTACACCGCTTGCAATAGTTTCCCAATGGGCAACACCATCTTTAGCCGGGTCTACTTTACCGCTGCTCGCAGTAACAGTAGGCTGCACTGTCTTATTATATGCAGCAAGCATGATCTGTGCCTCAACTTTCTGTCCTGCGAGTGCATAACTTGTTTTGGGTACAGCAATAGCTTGTATGGCATCGAATTTAAGATCCTGGCTGTGTGCTTCCTCGAACAGTTTGTTAACTATCAGGGCTTCACTGTTACGTATATCGTTTTGGAATTTCGATATCAAGGTAAGTGCCGCGATAGTTGGCATGCTATGGAAATATGCAACTTTCCAATCGCCCTGCGGATTGTTATCCGATGGTTTGGGCTGATCGATCTTCAAAGGAATAAGCGGTTCAATTAATTTTTGATCGGGAGCATCTAGTTTGCTGATCAGTGTATTTCTTAATGACTGCAACTTGCTTTTAAGCGTATCGCCACCATTTCTTTCCACAAGCAGAAGCGTAGTAGCATTGATATCATCTTCCTTGCTTACTTCACCGTTCTCGTCCTTACCACCTGATTCAGCAATTATACGTTCTTTCCAGTTATCAAGATACTTAACCATCGCATCTGCCTGTGACTTCACTTCATCAGCTCTCACCTTATAAGGATGTACTTTTTCGTACTTACCGGCCATCTTCTCATTCTCAGTTATCAGGTCATAAAGATCCTTATTCTTAGACTCTATTGAAGTATTAGATTTCAGGATACTTTCATTGATGACCTTGAAAGCATGAAGAATTTCGTTTGATACGTTTAGGGCCAGCAGCGCCGTCAACACCAAGTACATCAGGTTGATCATTATCTGCCGCGTCTCTTTAGGTATAGACATTCTCTAACGTTTACTTAAGTTAATATTTTTAAATCGTCCTAAACTTTATTAATTAGCGGCCCTGCATTGCAGAAAGCATATTGCCATATATCTGGTTCAACGTTGACAAGTTCTTAGCGAGTAAGCCTATCTGGTCTTTAGCTGCTTTTGCATCTTCAGCACTGGCTGCCATAGCATCCGAAGCGCTTACAAGATTACTGTAGAACCTGTTCATTGCTTTCAGGTGGTTATTAGCATCCTGCAATTCTACTTCATATATTTGGTTCAGCGAACCCAGGTTCCTGGAAAGTACCTGTACCTGTTCGTGGAATTTAGTAGTATCTTCAGCAGCATTATTAAATGATGCCATTGTATGAGTAGCACCAGCAAAGGTATCCTTCATCTGGCCGAGTGCTACTGCAGCTTCGCGAGCGCTCTGAGAATATTCACCAGTAGCTGCGGTAACATCGCTCATATCTTTGATCTGGTCAACTGCCTGTCCGAAACGCATAAAGTTTTCACCTAGCCTGCGGATATTAGCAGGAGTCATCTGAGCTTCTTCCATCATCTTATCAAGAGAATGTGTAGCAGAACCTTTAGTACCTGATTCAAATTTTATCCCTTTGCGATAAGCTTCAACATGCGGATTTTCATCAATATCCGGGTAGAAACGCTCCCAATAGTAATCTTTGTGCGGCGGTAATATACCCAGCATCGCAAAGATGAATGCTTCTGTACACATACCAGCGGTAAGCATCACACCTGCACCGGGCCAGTGCTGGATCTTGAACAGGGCTCCCAACAGTACCACAGAGGCACCAATACCAATAATGAAGTTTTTTACGTACTTACCCTGTTTGGTTTCGAAAAACAGAATTACAGAATTCATATTACTATTGTTGTTTTCTAACTTGTTTTAAAAATAGTGTTTATTTTTTATCCTCTTATCTATCTCAATTAATGCATACCGCGCCTGTTGGTAAGTGCAGGTGCTATCTCCTGGTAGATACAACGGAAACCTATATAGGCTTTTGCCGTATCTGCATATTCATAATCACGAGAGCTAACCTGCAGATAGAAGGCAACATCACGCCAGCTACCGCCGCGCACTACTTTGCGTTTCATCCACTGGGGATCGTTCGCGTTCATTTTATGCTCTATTTCGGGGTTGATATCAGCAACTGTTTCGTAAGAGCTGCCGAAGTAAGAAGAAGAGGTCCATTCGGATACGTTACCAGCCATATTGTACAGGCCATAATCGTTAGGCCAGTATTTATCAACAGGCACAGTGTACAAACCACCGTCGGCAGCATAGTTGCCACGCTGAGGCTTGAAGTTGGCCAGGTAGCAACCTTTTTTGTTAACTATATAAGGGCCGCCCCATGGATAAGGTGCTTCATTACGGCCGCCGCGTGCTGCCCATTCCCACTGCATTTCGTTTGGCAGACGGAATTCACCTTCAAAGAACATCTTGTTCTTTTCGCGCTCATTCTTCCATGAGCGGGTGCGCCAGTTACAGAAGGCCATAGCCTGTTTCCAGTTCACACCCACTACGGGGTAGTTATTGAAGGCCGGGAACCAGTTGTATTGTACCGCTATTGGCTCGTTGTATGAATAAGTGAATTGTTTCACCCATACAGTAGTATCGGGATAAGCCGGTACATCGTGTTTTGTGATGAACGAAGTACGTGCCTGATCAGGATTCTTCACCGCTTCTTCATAATCCCATGATTCGTAATGATAAACGAGCTTGCTGTTACCATTATCGAATTCTTTTTTGCCCCAGCCGGACTGGTCAGCAGGTATGAACATATCGGCCAGCTGATCCTGGAGGTCCTGATCTTTCCAGTTGATGCTCTTCTTCATATCAAGGCGCTGCGTTCCATCGGGGTTATCGACGAAATCACCGAGCTTGGTATGCGCGATCGAGTCACGAACATAATCCGTGAACTGGCGATACTCAGCGTTAGATACTTCTGTAGCATCCATGAAATAGCCGGTCATCTGAACGGTGCGAATAGGTTCGTCGTTCTTGTTACGGATATCTTCATCGCTTGCTCCCATTTTCAGAACACCGGAAGGGATATACACCATGCCTATCGGTACTGGTGCCTTGTAGTTCATTGTGTTGGGATGTCCTACCAATTGTCCTCCGGTACCCGATTTCCCGCAGCCTGCAGCCAGTGCAAGCAGTGCTAATGCCGAGATCTTCAGGGAAAGTTGTTTCATACTACTGTTATTATTGTTTTTTGCGATTAGGCAAATAAAGTAAATTTTTGGGTCAGGAAGTAATTTTTACTCCAAAACCGATGCACAATATTTAAAGTTTTTTCCAAAAATGCAAGTTTCAAAAAAAAATTATCGGTTTTTTCAAACCTATTAATGCTTTGAAAATGTCTTTTTTGTACCAATATCTTTACTGATTGATTATATGTAGAGTTGCTTTTATATCGCTCACAGGGCTTAAACACGCATCCTGCTTACAAACAAATATAAGCGTTTTGCCCGTAAAATATTTATTCTTCAACAGGGCTAAATCAAATATTTCTTTTTCTGAAGTGATTATATATCCGTGTGGTATGTATTGTCTCAAAATATGTTGCGCAGTGGCATAAGCATCATCGCCTGTGCATATTACCGTTTTTATGCCTTTTGCGTACCGCTGCAACAGCATTGCCCAATAAGCGTGTGAATAGGTATAACGCATGGCAGTACCCGTTACCTGCTGCAGCATATAGCCCCCACGCTCTATCCATTCGCTGCGCTCGTTACAGATGCCCAGTAACAGGAGATTCTGTGCCATAACAGCGTTTGCCGAGGGTAATGCACCGTCGTAGAGATCGGTCTTACGTACAGGTATACCTGTTTGCCGTACGGAACTATAATAGAAAAAATTACCGTCGTCGTGTGTAAAATCAGCCACTACCTTTTCAGTCCATTTAGTGGCCTGTATGATGTAGTCATTATTGCCCGAAGCCGTAGCCAACTGAAGCAAAGCCTGTACCAGGTAAGCATAATCATCCAGTTTGGCGGATATCCTTGCCCTGCCTTGTTTCCAGGTATGCATCAATTCATCTTCCTGTACAAAATATTGCAGCATAGCCTGCATATGCTCCTTAGCTCTCAACAAGTATTTTTCATCTGCCAGCGCTACATATGCTTTGCTCAATGCCACATTCACCAGGGCATTCCATGAAAGCAGGCTTTTATCGTCCGTAAGTGGTCGTATGCGCTTGCTTCTTGCTTCAAAAAGCTTCTTCTTTATTGCTGCTATATGCGTGCTCAGCTGGTCTGTATCGATGTTATTTTCAGCAGCTATCTCCTGCTTACTTTTTGCAATGTGCAGTATGTTGGTATGTTCCCAGTTACCTCCTTCATCCAGGCCGAAATATGCCCTGGCCAGGGAATCATCACCACCGCATATCTCCTGCCAGTCCTGCCAGGTCCAGGTATAGAATTTACCTTCTACCCCTTCGCTATCGGCATCGAGCGCACAATAAAACAAGCCTGATGCATCCTTCAGTTCCCGTTCCAGAAATTCGTTGGTTTCTGTAATAGCAACCCGGTATCGTTCTTCCTTTGTCAGCATCCAGGCGTCGCAAAGCACGGATACCATCAAGGCATTATCATAGAGCATTTTTTCGAAGTGAGGTACCAGCCACTCATTGTCTGTTGCATAACGGGCAAAACCACCTCCCAACTGGTCGTATATACCGCCGGCTATCATGGCATCGAGGCTTAGCTTTGCCTGCTTAAGGGCAGCTTCATCACCTGTATAATGATAATATTCCAATAAAAAACTGATGGCCATCGTTCCCGGGAATTTTGGCGCATTGCCAAAGCCGCCATGCACCTTATCGGCCTGCTTCAGCAGGTTATCGGCCATCAATTCACAGGCATCCATACCGGGCAGTGTTGCCCCGGTTGCAGAAGTTGTTTTTGAGGCTTGCCTGAGGTATTGCAGCATTTGCTCGCCCTGTGCATCCACTTCATCCCTCCTGTTCATCCATATCTCATGCATGCGGTGCAGTAAATCGGGCCACGACGGGCGGTTGAATGCCTGCCGGGGCGGGTAATAAGTGCCCCCGTAAAAAGGCACCCTTGCAGGTGTCACAAATACGTTCAAAGGCCAGCCCCCGCTGCCACTTATAGCCTGTACGGCATCCATGTACATATGGTCGACATCGGGATGTTCCTCGCGGTCCACTTTTATGTTAATGAAATGCTCATTCATGTATGCGGCCACAGCTGCATTTTCAAAACTCTCCCGTTCCATAACATGGCACCAGTGGCATGCCGAGTAGCCTATGCTTACCAATACGGGTTTGTCTTCCCTCAAAGCACGCTCAAATGCCTCATCGCCCCATGGATACCAATCTACGGGGTTATGCGCATGCTGCTGTAAATAGGGACTTTGTTCGTGTAACAGCCTGTTTGCCATGCAGCGAAATTACTGCTTAATGAGCGGAGTGCCACATATGCTCTACGATAAGCAAAGCAGCCCGGTCTGCTCAACCGGGCTGCAAAACGCTTGTATAGATTATGCTTTTATTATTTTTTTATTTCCGAGAGGTACAGCTCGAGGGCCGATACCATTGAAGGAGCATTAGGTGCCGGAGCCTTTACATCAAGCCTTAATCCTGCTTCTTCCACGGCCTTTGATGTGGTAGGGCCAAAGGCTCCGATCAATGTACCATTCTGCTTAAAAGCCGGGTCATGATCAAAAAGGGTCTGCACACTGAAAGGGCTGAAAAAGACGATCATATCATAGCTGTCTTTCATTGCCGGGCTTATATCGTTCGATAATGTGCGGTATAAGGTAGCCTCTGTATATGTTGCCTTATTTTTGGCAAGGAACATGGCTATATCGTTCTTGCCATTATCGGCAGTAGGCAATATGAACTTTTCGTTATTCTTATGCTTGTTCACTACTTCCAGCAAACCATCCGTAGAGCCATCAGGTGAGAAAAACACTTTACGCTTGCGATAAAGGATGAACTTCTGCAGGTACAGGGCAACAGCTTCCGTTATACAGAAGTATTTCATATCCTGCGACACTTTAACTTTCAGTTCTTCGCAGATACGGAAAAAATGGTCGACGGCGCTCCGGCTGGTAAAAATGATTGCCGAATACTCGGTTATGTCTACACGCTGTTTCCGAAATTCCTTTCCAGTAAGGCCTTCCACACGGATGAAGGGATGGAATTCCAGTTTTATATCATACTTTTTGGCAAGGTCGAAGTACGGCGATTTATCCGTATCAGGACGGGGTTGCGTTATAAGTATAGCATTGACCTTTAATTCCTTTTTTGCTGACTGTTTACTCGTAGTACGAACTGCTTTGGCCATATATTTGATCGTAACGGGTTGTTTTGTTTATTTTACTAAATACGCAGGCTTTCAAACACTTTAATAGTACAGTAATCCGCGCACCAGTAACTTCATCAACACTGCCAGTGGCAATAATTCCGAGGCGCAAAGGTACGTAAAAAAATGGAACTTACTGTATTGAAAGAATGAGCCGAATACTTGCCAAGAACGGGTATAACGGTTGATCAGCAGCACTCCGGTAAGGGCAAAAGAAACAATAGCCACAGGCTCAGTCCATGCCGGCCCTGCAAAGGCCAGCAATATGATGAACGGTAGTAACGATATGCCTATGATCTTGTTTATTAAAAAAATATTAAATAAATAATGGTCCGTTATTGACTGTACCCTGAAGGCCCAGCCACTAAAACGAACTGCAGCATATTTTGCCAGGTAAATAACCATTACTCCGGTTATTAACATTAGTATCAGTAAAGACGGTGGTATCACCTCCCTGCGTTGGGGGGTAAAATAACGCACTATGTAGTAGATATACGCCCCGCTTACAATAGTAAAGAAGACGTTCATCAATATATTGGGCAGGGTGGCACCCTCCAATTGTTCCTTTAGCTGCCTGTTACTAAGCGTGGTATTCCGAAAGGCTCTGAAAAGGCTGTTAAAATATCGCGGATCGCTATAGCGTATCAGGCCCAGCATTAGACAAAGCGACAGTAAGAGATAAAAGTCAGTAGTACGGTCGGCAGGCGGCCTTTCGTGCTCTATATCCATTACAGTCTTTGCATGGGCTATAGCAGGGCCACTGCGCAACATGCTATCGGCAGACTGTATTGCCAATAAACTTATTGCTCGGCTATCGGGCATGATATCCAGACCGTAATGTGCAGGTTGCACCTTCCCATAACCTGTGATTGCCAGGAACAGGATACAGATGCTAGCTATAAAAGGATGTTTCTTAATTCGGTGCATATAATTACGCTGCAATTTACACTTTAGAAATAAGCCAGGTAGCCAAAATGTATTTTTGATTGCCTGAATTGTACCGGGTTATTATCGCTGCGGCCCAGGGCATAGCTTATGGTGAAGAGGCCCGTCTTAGTTTCCAGCGTGGTTCCGAGACCGAAACCATTATACAAGCCTTCGCTGCCATAACCGTTATAGTAGCTCTGCACATAAGCATTATCGCTAAACAGGTATACATAAGAGTTCCTGTCGAGCAGGAGCCGCAATTCCAGGTCCAGCATGTGGTATTGATTGGCATAGATACTTTGTTCATCGAAGCCTCTCAGCAGCTTAAAACCGCCTAATTGATATAGTTCATTCTGGAATAAATACCTGCCGCTGAGCCATGCCCCTTTATAAGCACACATCAATGTCATCCTTTTACCCAGCGGAAAAAAATAAGACAACTCACCACCTGCATGGTATTGATATTTCTGTTGTTCAAGACTATCGTATAACGAGGCAT
Source organism: Bacteroidetes bacterium 46-16 (assembly GCA_001897835.1). Lineage (GTDB taxonomy): Bacteria > Bacteroidota > Bacteroidia > Chitinophagales > Chitinophagaceae > MKUN01. The sequence continues at coordinate 44,195 of MKUN01000035.1, read as the reverse complement.
AGTCAAAACCACTAAGGTCAGTAATACCGGTCACCGCATCGCTGCGCTGCACATGCCGGATAAGTGCACTGCTATTTACCCTCAGCTGCCAGCCCTTTCTTGGGCTCAGCCTGTAATCGGTCCGGTCCAACACCAATTCAAGCCCCCCGCCATTAGCCGAAACGTCTGCATTATCCGGCAACCGCTTATTCAACCTGATGAAAGCCGTATCGATCGTGATAAGATGATTGCTCATGCCCTGGTAAAAGATGCGCACATAGTCCGCTGCATTAAGCTGGTACCTGGCACCTGCCTGGAATGCCGTGCGCGAGAACGCGGTATCTCTCTTGAAGAGGCTGAAATTAGCATCGATGCCTATCGGGCTATTGAGCATGTAGGGCCAGACAAACGCAGCATTTACCTTAGGCGACCTGTATTGCAGGTTCTGATAGGTAACACTTATTGTTTCGCCATAGCCCAGTATATTTTGCAAGGCAAGGCTGGCATCGGCTGTGAGCAGGAACTTGCCGGTCTGCACACTATTGGGCAGGAGGCCTATTATCGCATTCAGACGGTTGGAACGTTTTTGCCTGAGGTATATTTTCATTCGGGTATCGGTGAGCTTAAAAGCCAGTTCCCAGGGTGCTGCCTCCTGCAAAAAAGGAAGTTCACGCAATCGCGGGGATATATTTCTTAGCTTTCTTTCACTGTACAAACTTCCTTCAAAAATATCGAGATAACGCTCTATATACCCTTTTGATATAGCCGCATCTCCTTCCACCGATATGGAATCGATCTTACGCAGTTCGCCGCGCTGCAATAGCAGTTCACCTGAAACGTCGCCTTTATCTCCAATATGTGCATTACCAAGCCATACCCTTGCAAATGGGTATCCATTATTTTCGCACCAGCGCAATATTTTTTCGCAAAGGCCCGATAGCTGCCGGGCATCCAGGGCCCGGCCTTCCCATTGGGCAGGGTTGATACCGGCTTCGGTCCATAAAGGTTGTGGTATGGAATCGAAAGACAGCCTGGCCCATTTATACTGCCGGCCCAGGTAAATAAACGCATCATAACGGCCATACCTTATATCCAGGCTATCAATAGAGGCTGCAAGGTAGCCTCGGGCTTGTAATGAGGGCACCAGTTTAGATAAATATGCGGTCACATCATTTCCGGAGCCGAACCTGGCAGGAATTTGTACCTCTTTTTGCAACAAAACAGTATCCCCATCTACGGCATGTAGCTGTAACAGGTAATTTTGCGCTATTGCCTTCGAAGAAAGCAACTGTAAACAAATAACCGTTAATACCAAAAAAACGACTGACCTTTGCATGAATTCCTTCAAAATTAAGCTTAAGGACCCAGCTTTTTTGAATTTTGAACGCACAGACAAATGGCAGGAATTCGAATCAATATGGCCGGCATTTATTTACATATACCTTTCTGCAAACAAAAATGCACTTATTGCAACTTTCATTTCTCAACATCACTGAAGGCGAAAGACGATCTGCTCCGGGCCATGCTGCGCGAGCTGGAACTGCAAAAAGACTATTTGCAGGGGCATAGCATTGAAACCATCTACTTTGGCGGCGGCACACCCTCCCTGCTTAGCAGTGATGAAATAATGCGCTTCATCGATGCCATTTACCACCACTACCCTGCCGGAACGCTGAAAGAGTGCACACTTGAGGCAAACCCTGATGACCTTAGTGCCCAATACCTGAAAGAACTACGTCATACTGCCATTGACCGGTTTAGCATTGGCGTGCAGTCTTTTAAAGAAAAAGACCTGCTTTTCATGAATCGTGCTCATAATACGCAACAGGCCGACTATGCTATTAAAGCTGCGCAGGATGCGGGCTTCGCCAACCTTACCATAGACCTGATATACGGCACACCGGGCCTCAGCGATGCCGACTGGAAATATAACCTTTCGCAAGTAGCCAAATTGCAGGTGCCCCATTTTTCTGCCTATGCACTGACCGTAGAAGAAGGTACCGTACTGCACAACAATATCCTTAAAAAGAAGACCAGCCGACCTGATAACGAGCAGGCTGCAGGCCAATTGGAACTGCTTATGGAACAGGCGGGGATAATGGGCTATGATCATTACGAGATATCCAACCTTGCATTGCCTGGCCACCATGCAGTACACAATACCAATTACTGGCGGGGGCTGCCTTATCTCGGAATAGGACCTTCAGCCCACTCATTCGACGGTAATAAGCGCAGGTGGAATATTGCCAATAATGCACTGTATACGCAAAGCATACTCTCGCAAAACCATGTACCCTACGAAGAAGAGTTATTGACACCGGTGCAGCACCTTAACGAGTATATCATGACCTCCTTACGCACCATGTGGGGTTGCGACCTGGACAAGATAGCCCGCCAATGGGGCGGCGAATATGTAAGTGCACTTGAACAAAATGCCCTGGCCTTCATGGAAAAAGGACAAGTCAACTTACAAGACAGAAAGCTCATTCTTAGCAATACAGGCAAGCTCTTTGCCGATGGGATAGCTGGCGAATTATTCTTTGACGCACAATAAGCTTATATCTCCCTTCTCATCCGTACTGCCACGTAGCCCAAATTACCCCGACTACGGTATAAAGGTGCCCTTCATATACCAGTAATTTTGTAAAAAATTCACCGTATGAAACATCTGTACAAAATCATTACCACATCTTTAATTTTATGCGGCTTCGGCAACGCCGGGGCCCAGCTCAGCTCCCGCATCGTGGCCATGCAGTCCGACCAAAGCAATGGTACAACCTGGGAGCATGCCGATTCAACCCGCTACATCTTTAATCCCGGGAATAATAATCCCGGAGATGCAATGACCGTCAGCACCATGAAAGATGATTCGGCTATCTTCCTCATTTATGCCGCTTCGGTATATAACCCTTACTACAAACATGCTTACACTTATGATGCACAAGGCAATTTGTCGGAGCATTTATGGCTTGCTTTTACAGCACCCAACACTTGGACAAACAACGAAAAAGACAGTTACACCTATGATGCGAACAACAATATGCTGACCCAAAAGGCAGAACAATGGGATGCGCCTAATAATACCTGGAAAAATTTTTACCTCGAAGTACGTACCTATTCAGGAATGAACCTGGTGAACGACAGCAACAAATACTGGGATGCTGCTAATAATGACTATTACACTACCAATGCTCATTCCTACACTTATTCGGGCGATACAGTATTTCATTATTTTGACACTTATGATTATCCTTCGCAAACATGGAGCCATTATAGCAAGAACTATTCCGTTTATGATGCAAACCATAACGAAATAGCCAGCGAATATTTCTACTGGCACAGCTGGCTGAATGATTACCGCCAATCAAGCCTTACATCAACCACCTACGATGCCAATAACCAGGCCACATATAGCATTAGCAAAAACTGGGATACAAGCACAGCCGGCTGGGTGAATGCATACCAGGCCAACTACGTATATGATGTGAATAATGTATTGACCAATGACTCTTCGGATACATGGGATACAGGCACGAACAGTTGGGTACACGCAACTGCCAACAGCCATATACATAATGCGGCGAACAATACGGATACTACAATCGGCTTGAAATGGGATGTAAACAATTCAATCTTTGTTAACGACGTACGCTACACAGGCACTTACAACACTTACAATCAAATGACATCGAGCCTTACCGAACATTGGGACAATGCAGCATCAATGTGGGCCGGAGCTAATTATGACCACAGGTACAAGTATTATTACGAACTGGTAAACCTTGCAGTGGCAAGCGTACATGCCAGCCAGCCACAGGTGGTCCTTTATCCTTCGCCTGCCAGCACTTTCATCAATTTATCGGTTAACTGGCAGGATGCCCGGCCATTTACCGTATCTGTTGTAGATATGCAGGGCAGGGTACACATGCAATTCTCAGAGCGTGGCTCCAGCTCATATAAGCGAACTATCCCCTTAACCGGTCTGCCGGCAGGTAATTACACCGTCCTTATCCGTTTTGGCGCTGTAACTGCCGCTGACCGGTTTACCATAATACGATAGCTGATCAAAAAACCCTTTCAAAAGAAGGCCGCCCGGGGCGGCCTTCTTTTTTATTACTACCCCGCATTTTCTACAGGGATAGCTTCGTCTTTTGGGGTGTCCCCGCCCGGCAGCTTAACGTCAAAGTCTTTCAGTGTTTTGGCTGGGTCCCCCTGCGATAGTAATGCTCCTGTTTCAGCGATTTTCCTTAGCCTCCAGCCCAGGTGCAGGTCACCTGTAGGGATCTTATATTTATTAAGGGCCTGGCCCACGATGCGTGATGCCTTTTGGTATTGGTGCGAACAAAAGCTTACCAGTTGTTTATCATAATGATCCGCAGGTTTTGATAACAATTTCTTGCCTCCTTCATGTACCCTTATACCCTCATTTTCCTGTACCAGCTTATTCCATTCTTCCCCATCCACTTCCACTTCAGCGGGGGTAACCTGCCGGGCCAGCCTGCGGGCTTTCACCAATTCTTTGGGCAATATCTCGCCTATGCTTTTAGGATAGTACACTTTACCGTTCTCATCCAGGAAAGGAAGGCCTGCAATATTAAGCAGGTAAAAACGGCCGGGGTGCTTTGATAAATAACGAAGCATCCAGTGATAGGCGCATACATCGGCAGGCCATGGGGCCATCCAGAACCAGGCAACAGCTTCCTCATCTTTATACATGACGTTCGATACCTCCAGGAGGCGCTCCATATCATCGACCTCTATCGGTTCTTTGACATTGGGCGCCACCTCCTGCCAATATGCCGAGCGCAGCTCACTAAAGGATTGGCCTTCCTGCTTTTGCAATGGGCCTACATGCAAAATATCTTTCAATACTAATACCTCACCTTTCAGTTCAGGCTCCATACTTATCGCTTCCTTCAGCGGCCCTGCGGCAATATCCCCAACTACTATATGATATATCATGTAACGATGCTTAAAGCGGCAAAAATAAACGAATCACACAATTAAGCTGCCGTATATAGCAACAGCCTGCCGCAAAATGTGGATATGTTTATAAAATGCTGTGCCGCAGGTGTGCCCCGGCTTTCCTATTTTTAAAAGCACAATCCATATACTCATGCCCGCACCGGTTTATTTCGTACAACTTTCCAAAGACAAAAGGCTGCTCCCTCTTTTAAAGACTTTACCCGAATTCAAACTAAAAAAGCGCAAAAATGTGTGCCTCAGGCTGTGCGCCTCTATCATGAGCCAGCAGCTATCCACCAAAGTGGCTAAAGTGATCTATGAACGTTTTCTTGCTCTTTACGAAGGTGAAGAGCCCAGCCCGCAGCAGATAGTGGAGACCCCACCTGCTAAGTTACGCGCTATAGGCCTCTCCAATGCCAAGGTAGGCTACGTGCAAAATGTAGCGCGCTATGCGATAGAGCATGATATAAACGACAAAAAACTCTATAAGATGAGTAACGATGAGGTGATCGCATTCCTGACCCCAATAAAAGGCGTAGGCCGCTGGACGGTGGAAATGCTGCTCATGTTCACCCTGGGCCGAGAAGATGTATTCGCCCCTGATGACCTGGGAATACAGCAGGCTATGGCAAAGATCTACAAACTTGACCTTACGGATAAAAAAGCCCTCAGGGAAAAAATGCTGAAGATATCGGCCAAATGGTCGCCCTACCGGACATATGCCTGCCTGTACTTATGGCACTACAAAGATGCAGGCCAATAAGCAAAAAGCTAATTATGTACATTAGCAGCAGTGAACCGGCATTTAAAAGATTATTATAAAGTGCTTGGGCTATCGCCCGGGGCTACCACGCAGGACATAAAAAAAGCGTATCGAAGCCTTGCGTTCCGCTATCACCCCGACCAAAATCCGGATAACGCATTTGCAGAGGCCAGCTTTAAAGAACTACAGGAGGCTTACGCCACCCTCTCACATGCCGGGAGGCGCAGGGCATATGATGAGGAGCGCTGGCTGATGGCTATGAGCAATAAAGCCCGCGAACAGCAGGCCATCAGCCCTCAATGGATACTGGATGAATGCATAAAGCTGGCACGGCACATGGCAACGATAGACACTTACCGTATGAGCCACAACTCCCTTCGCGACTATATTTTTCTACTGCTCTCCGAGGCGCATATGGGCATATTGCTGCGCGATAACGACACTGAGAAAAATGTAGCCATAATACAGGAATTGCTAAAGGCCACGCAGAACCTGCAATACCGCTATATGACCGAAATAGCTGAGCGCCTGCTGCAACTGGCAGGGCCAGACGTTGCCCTGCAGCAAAAAATAGCCCATTCGGTAAATATGCATAGAAAACAGGCGGGCCGGGATAAATATTTCACCTTCCTTATATTGGTTGCCGCGCTTTTGCTTGCATTGTTCATGTATTTCTATGGCCGAAAAAGATAAATATCTTGACAAAAGCCGGGAAAAAGCCTATTTTGGATGCCTGATATGCCCCTGTTAAATAAGGATATACTATCTTTAGGACAGGTTTAAAGCAAGCAAAAAGATGAAAAAAGCACTACTCGCACTTTCTGCAATATTGATCATTGTTATAGCATTCTCCTGCAAAAAAAAGGAAACATTTTGCTGGGCCTGCGTGAACACATATTCATATCCTGACAATCCGCCAAACCCTGCCCATACCGAATTCGATACTGTGTTCCAGTGCAATATGACCAAGGATGAGATAGAGAACTTCAGGGCACAATATCCCGAGCAGCATCTTACCAACTACACCAAGTATGCGATGACCTGCACACAATACTAAGCCGAACGTATAACCATACATATAGCAAAACCGCCCTAAAAGGGCGGTTTTCTTATTCCCTGAACCCGGTTTTATCTTTTAATTGTTCTATCACATTATACACTATAGGGCAAGTGCCATAATGTAATAGTGTGCCTAAGAAGCGTTCTTTGAAGCCCGGCTTATGCAAATGCGGGAAAGCCCGGCACTCTGTAAACCGCTGCTCATAAATACGGCATTTATTATCGCTGAGAAAATGACAGGGCATCGTATTGATAAAATATTGCCCACCCATGCTTTCTTCAATATAGTCGTGCTTTACCGTTGCAACATCTGCGCCAAGGTAAGCAGCCAACCCTTCTATCTCTGCTGCAGTGATATTTATAACAAGGCTTTTACAGCAATTGCCGCATTGTGTACAATCTATACCGGCACTTACACTATCATTTATATCATGCACCAATACATCAATAGCTGCCCCATTCCTGCGTTGTATAAATCGTAAAAAGTGATCATTCTCCTCTTCACGGTCTGTGGCCTGCGCAGCAATGACCTTAAGATCTGTTATATATGCTCCCAATCGCTTTTATTGATCCTGTAAAGCTACAGTTAAATAATCAGTTCATCCTTTTCATTTCATCAAATTCAACATCATGCTTTGATTTTGTCGTGTTCTTGCCAAAATTGTAGTTGATGCTCAGCGCCAGCTGTTGCGATTGCCATTTATAATCTGCACTGCTTGTAGTATTGTTGAATGCAGAATATTCGGTAGGATGACTGATATTAAAAGGATCCCTGAGGTGTAATTTTATGATGCAGCTATCATCCAGTAATTTCCTGGACACGTACACACTGAAGTAATGTTCGGGCTTATTCGTGGAAATTATATCCGGCCGCAGAACATTGAATGTATAGTAAGCCTCCCCGGTCCATTTACCGAATACAAACTGGGTATCGACACTCAGGTAGCAACCACCTCCTTCCGACCTCAGTTCTTCATCCAGCAGCTTGCCTGCATACTTAGAGAACCATGTATCGCTTGCAAGCGCAAGCAGGAACCACCTGTACAGTTGTCTGTTGTAGCCTAAAGACAGCCCGGCTGTTTCCGTAACGCCAAGATTTTTATCGGTCCTGTATGTACTTTTTGTATTTGCATCGGGTATCACAACCCTGTTCATTACATCATTGGTATAAGAGCAGTGCAATGTAGTGGTGAGCGCATTTTTATAGTTATACTTTAGCTCAAGGTTATGCGTGAATTCCGGCCGCAGGTTAGGGTTACCGACTGAATAGTTATACTGATCGATGAAATAGATGAAGGGATTAAGTTTCTTATAGTTTGGCCGTTCTATGCGCCGACCATAGTTGATCTCAAATTGATTATCATCATCAGCTTTATAGCTCACATAAGCGGTGGGGAATAAGCTAAGGCTGCTTTTGCTGAAAGACTGTGCACCTACTGATTGTTCTGTACTTATATTTACCTGCTCCGCTCTCAGACCAGCTTGTGCCTGCCATTTTGCACCCAGCTCCTTACTTGCTGAAATATAGGCCGCATTTGTCTGCTCACTGTAGCGAAAATCATTACTGCGTAATGTATCCGGCACCCATATGTTGTTCTGCAACACGCTATAGCCGGCTTTATTGTCTATCGTCACGAGGCTGCCTTTAATACCAGTTTCCCATTTTATTTTATTGAGTGTCACATTATAGTCGGCCTTTGCACTATAAGCATTCATGACGAATGGCAGATCGCCTTGCAGATCGAGGCTAGGCAAAATATTTTGCTGCGCATCATGCACCTCGTTCGTGGCGCTTTGATAGGTATGCTCGCCAAAATTGAAATAGTCAAGATCTGCATTAACACTGCTTTCATTACCAAGATCATGTTTTAAGTATGCATTGGCAAGAGCATTGGTACGCACAAACCTGTTCAGTACAAGCGCATGGTCATAAACAATACTCTTACCAGCCATGTCGCCAACTACTGCATCTGTCCAAGTGGACTGGTGATTAGGATGATACACACCACTGGCAGAAATGCCGAATGTTGTTTTTTCGTCGAGTTCATAATCGGCCCCCAGCTGCAATTTATCATTTTGGAAATGTTCCTTCGATTCCATGAGCGAGTTATTATACCCTATTATATCGCCGGTATCAGGGTCCAGGAAATTACGTTTCCTGTTTATCCTGATCCAGCCAATGGCATTCAGGTAATTGATATGCGCAAAGAGGTTGAGTTTATTTTTATGATAATTAAGCCGCAGGTTTTCAAATATGGCAGGATATATACCCAGTGACCCTTCAAGGTCCTCGCTGGCATTAAGTCCTTCCTTCCTGTTCTTTTTCATTTTGATATTAATGATACCTGCATTCCCTGCTGCATCATATTTTGCCGAAGGTTGTGTCACCAGTTCCATCTGGGCCACTTCATCCGCCGACATACCCTTCAGGTAATCAGCTAACTGATCGGCCGAAAGATAAGTTTCTTTACCATTGATCAAGACCAATACACCTTGCTTGCCCGCCATCGAGATATTGTTATTGATATCTACAGTGATGCCCGGTAGTTTGCGCATCAGGTCGAGTACATTGGAGCCTGTAGCTGCTCCGGATCCTTCAATATTTACAATAGTCTTACCAAGCCCATGCTCAATGAATGATTTTTTACCTGTCACGGTCACCTCATCCAGTGTGCTGTGCTGTTTCCCTATTTTCACAAGCATAAGATCATTCACGCCAGTCCTTAACGTTATCGCTTGTTTGCTATGCTCATAACCAAGCGCATTGATATCCAGCAGGTAATTGCCAACGGCGATATCAGCCATACGGAAATCACCTTTATCACCGGTCAGCTCAGAATGTACCCATGACGAATCCGAGGCTTTTAGCAGGCTAACAGTTGCTGCAACAACGGGGGCGGAGCTGCTATCCGTTATTTTACCTTCAAGGATCGCATCCTGTGCGTTTGCCAAAAGAACAGAGGTACATAAGACTATAATAGTAAAGGCTGCTTTCATGATACATATACTTAGGATACAGTGAATTTAGACGAAATATTTGTTATGCAGGTTGGTCATGAAGCATCGTTTGGCACAACTTTAACTTTTAACAAAAAAGTCCCGCAATGCAGCGGGACTTAACTTTTATGTAAAAATATATCGTTTTAGTTCAGGCTCCTGAAATCAACAGGCACCAGCTTGCTCACACCCGGCTCCTGCATGGTAACACCGTAAATCACGTCTACTGCAGCCATGGTTTGCTTATTGTGTGTAACGATGATAAACTGCGAATTGTCAGAGAACTTGCGTATCATCTGCGTGAATTTACCAACGTTGGCATCGTCAAGCGGTGCATCCACTTCATCGAGGATACAGAAAGGCGCAGGCTTGATGAGGTATATGGCAAACAGGAATGCCGTAGAAGTAAGGGTCTTTTCACCACCCGATAACTGGGTAAGGGTACTCGGCCTTTTTCCTTTAGGCTGTGCATATATCTCTATACCACTTTCTGCTACGTTCTCAGGATCAGTAAGGCGCAGATCGGCATTATCGTCTTCGGTAAAGAGGGCTTTAAACACCGTTGTAAAGTTCTCGCGTACCTTATCAAAAGTTTCACGGAATTTGGCATTTGCTGTATTCTCCACTTCTTCTATCGTAGCCAGCAATGATTCCTTAGCATTCACGAGATCCGTCTTTTGCTCCACGATGAAATCGTAACGCGCCTTCATTTCCGAGTAGGCCTCTATCGCCGTTGGGTTTATTTCACCCATATTTTCCAGCCGCTTTTTCATCCTGTCGCAATCGGCGGTCAGTTCTTCTACATTTTTCTCACCGGTACGCGGCTCATCCAGTATCTCGTCAAGATTTACTTTAAATTCCACGCTCAGGCGCTCCTTCATACCGGCAAGCTGTAGCTTCATATCATTGAGCTTGTCCTTTATACTGTTCAGTAATGTTTCGGCATGTTCTTTTTCACGGCGTTTCTGGTTCAGTTCACCTTCCAGTGCCGATATAGCATTACGCATTGTATAGTATTCACGGTCTTTCTCGTTCAATATGCGTTCATCGCTCTCTTTACGACTCAACAGTTCATACAGTTCATTATCCCCCGCGTGCAGTTGTGTTTCTGTTTCTTTCAGCTGCTCGTTAGTCTGCTGCAGTTGCTCGCTATTGCTGGTGATCTGTGTTTGCAGGTCGTTCAACTGGTTGCTGCGGAAACTCAACTCCTGTTTCAGGTTATCGAGTTTGCTCTGCTGTTTGGTATACTGTATGTTTTGCTGGTTGTACTGTTGGGTTACGGCATTGAACTCCTGCTCAACCGCCTGGAATTCGGCCTCTGCATTGCGTATATTTTCCTGCAGGGTTTCCATTTGCCTGACTATGGTCTCCATTTCATCGCGCGCATCACTGATACTGCTATGCGTGTGGTCGAGTTGCTCCTGCAGTTCGGCCAGGCGCTGCCCCCCGGTATGGTTCAGGTGTTCGAAGTTCTCTATTCTGTGGCCAAGGTTGATCGTATGGTTCTGCAGGCGGTTGATCTCCTGCCTTGTTTGCTCTATTGCTTTATCATTCAGATCTTCATTGAAGCCACTGATTAGTGTCTGCGTATCGCTTATTTGCTGCTTCAGTTGCGCAGTGGTAATGCCAAGCTCTTCTATTTCTTTGGCCAGGCGCTCCAGGTTCTTGGCACGGCCTATCTTATTGCCTTCAAAAAGGCCTATAGAACCACCGCCTAATGTATAGCGTCCCCGAACCATTTTACCGCTCTTCTCTACCAGCACATAGCCATTCTGTAATTCACTGGCAGCCACATCGGCAGTCTCGTTGGCTATATATACATGGCCCAGCAGGTGCTGTGCCAGCGGCATATACTGTTCATCCACATTAATAACACTCAGCGCCGGGATGGCATTTTGCGGCGCACCGTGCTCCGCTGCTTTGTATTGACCAAACTGGTTGAGTATAAAGAAATTGGCTTTGCCCTTTTTATTGCTTTCCAGCAAGTGCACCGCCTTAGCTGCTTCGCTCACATTATCTACTACATAATAGTTCAGGTAGTTATCCAGCAGGTTCTCCAGCGCGGTGCGATATTCATTTTGCACCACAAACACGTCCGAAAGAAGTGGTGCGGCATTATTCCATTCTGCATTCTTTTTCAGGAACTTGATGCTATCGGGGTAACCTTCAAGGCTCTCCACCAACGATTTCAGCAGGTCGTGTTCGTTCCGGCGCGAGTCAAGCTTACGGTTTTCATCCACCAGTTGTGCACGGAGTACTTCCACCTGCTCCTGCCCCTGCAATATTTTCCCTTTCACTTCCTCATGCCTGGTCACCAGTTGCTGCAATTCATCATGCTTTTCCTGGAGTTCGCCTTCTGCGTCCTGTTTTTCAATATTTAACTGGGCTATTTGTGCAGAGCGTTGAGCTCCTTCGTCCTGCACTTGCTGTATACTGCGCTGCAGGTTCATAATAGAAGTATCCGCTACAGCCACTTTTTTCTCCGCTTCAAACTGGCGGCGCTGCTCCTGCTGGTAATTGCTCCTCAGTTGCTCCAGCACCTGCTTCTTGCCGTCAAAGGCCTCCCGCTTTTCATCCACCAGCCCGCGAAGGGTTTCCAATTGCCCGCGCAGCTCCTGCAATACGGCATTTTCTTCTTCTATCTGTTTGCCGGCAAAGCTTATCGACTCTTCCAATTGTTTCAACTGCGTATCGGCACCGGAGAGGAATTCACCCAGGTTCTTTTCTCTTTCTTTAAGGTGCTCCAGGCGCTGGGCAGCAAGGCGTTTATCGCTTTCCAACTGGCGCACACGGTTTACCAGTTCATTGAATTGCTTTTGCAGCCCGTTCAGCTCCTGCTCTTTTTCTACCAGCTTCACTTTGTCCTGTTCCACGCTTGCTGCCTCGGTAGCCACAACAGCCTCAAGCTGTGTTTTACGGTCTGTTTCTTTATCGTGCTGTTCGTTCAGCTCTTTATATTGCTCATTAAAGTGCTCCAGGGAAGCCTTTACAAGCTCTATGCTCACTTCTTTATATTCCCCTTTTATCTGGAAATAACGTTCGGCTTTCTTCGCCTGGCTCTCCAGGGTGCGCAAGTTGTTGCTGATCTCAAAAAGGAGGTCTTCTATACGGGAGAGGTCCTGTTCGGTACCTTCCAGCTTTTGCTTGGCTTCTTTCTTACGCGTTTTGTATATGGATATACCAGCGGCCTGCTCCAGCATACGGCGGCGGCTATTGTCCTTATCCTTAATGATATCATCGACCATCCCCAGTTCTATGATAGCATAGGAGTCGTTGCTCACCCCGGTATCGAGAAAGAGGTTATGAATATCCTTCAGGCGACAGGTCACATCATTCAGGCGATATTCACTTTCACCGTTCTTATAAAATTTACGGCTGATGGTCACTGTGGTGAATTCCGTAGGCAACAGGTTGCGGGTATTCTCAAAAGTGAGTGATACCTCTGCCATACCCGATCCATTACGTGTACGCGAACCGTTAAATATCAGGTCCTCGAGGTTATCGGAACGCAGGGCCTTGATCTTATGCTCACCGATCACCCAACGGATGGCATCCACAATATTCGATTTGCCACAGCCATTAGGGCCCACTATGCCGGTAATGGGATTGTCGAGCAACACATGGGTCTTGTCGGCAAACGACTTGAACCCTTTAATTTCCAGGGACTTTAAACGCACAACACTTATATTTTATATGGGGGAAACAAAAGTAATCGAATTTACGGGAAATTGCCCTTTTGCTCCTATGCATTGGGGATAACTTGGGGAATTAAGCCCGGATACTATTTCTTCCTTATGTAAAAATCGCCTTCCGGCAGCTTATATATCTTCGAAAACAATGTATTAGCACCTTTGACTTTCAAATTGGCCTGGGTACATATTACATAACTTACTGTATCGAGCGCCCGGTAAAAGCTTTTTGATACTTCCGGCTCTTCCATCTCATACTGAAGGAGTTTGACACTGTTGTGGAAGAACAGGTAATCATATAACTGAACATTGGGGTTAACATTATCCACAAACAATGGTTTGTGCGTTTTCGAGACATAAGCCAGCGCATCATAGCTCTTATGCCGCATACTTTTCTTAAGAAGCAAGTCCATATTACAAATACCCAATGCCGCTACTACCAGCAGGTGTATGCCCAGCAGGTAATTCTTTTTTGCACTTGCGTATATAAAGGGCAGGTAAAATAACAATAGTATATATAGCAAACCGCGGGACATGGGATACTTTGCAGCAAATAAATAATGCGCTGCCAGCATCAGCAGTATAGCCACCAATATGATGACATGCTCTGTATATAATACCCTGCGTTTTATCAGTACAATAACTGCCGGCAGCCCGGTAATACACAATGCAACCTTGAACAGCAAAAACAAATGCTGCGATACCATTTCGCCCAGGGAGAGATAAGACAATACGCTTGACAAGGCACCATTCCGAAACAACGAATTTCCGCCAATGATATACAGATCATATGTATTGACGACCTTGCCCATAACATATACATACAGCATAACAGGCAGCACAATGAGCATAACAATCAAATAACGGGGTTTCAACACGGTTTTAAAGTTACCCAGTGCCAGCAACAAGACCATAGCAATAAAGGGGAACAAAAAACTAAACAGGGACAGTGCTGCCAGGCTGCCGGACAATATGAAGTATAACAGGTGAGCCAGGGACTTGCGCTCTGCGAATGATTTATAATAATAGAGGGAAATAGTGAAGCAGGTCAAAGCCGGAGCATAGCCACGCCCCAGCGCAAAATAGCCCATATAAGGAAGCAAAAAAAGAACAATGAAGCTCCAGTTTGCCCGTTTATAACCAGCCTGTTCCAGGAGCCGGTACAGGAACAGGTTATACAGCACATAGCTCAATAGGCTGCTGAGGCGATATGTTAGCTCTGTCTTGGCCCCGAGTCCCTGCAGCCAATGAAAATACAATGAATTGAACACATGGTTATTTGCCAGCTTGAATTTGGTATATGCAGCTATCTCTCCGGGTGAAGAACGCAATATGCCCAGGTAGGTCCAGGCTTCGTCATACTGCCACTCGGCCCTGTAGGCCATGATGAGCAGAGGCACAAAAAACAATACCGAAGCTGCCAGTATACTGTGTTTAAGTTGTATTTGAGATGTCCGCATTACTATTACCTGGTAACGTGACGGGGCGAACTATTTCCTGTTAGGGGCTTCAATGTCGAAGTTGTTCCTGCGGGCATAGGCTTCCTGGGCCTTATTTACTTTCATGAGCAGGGCATCTTCTTTCCGGGCCTCTTCGCTTATCTTATCTATAGCCGCTTTCAGCTCTTCATCCGCGCTCGATTCATCCAGCTCTTCCACGGGCTTGAAACATTGCTGTACGAAGCTCTTTTCATAAGCCAGGAAATCGAGTACAGCCTGCTTTAACTCGGCGGAACCGCTTACATCCTTATCGGCCTTCAGTTCCGTTATCTCGTCATTGATATAGTCTTGCAGGTCGCTGCGATAGGGCTCCAGCAAGGAGAATTCTTTGATCATCTTCACTTCTTTGAACACTTGTACCCAGCGGCTGCCCTTGGCATGCAGGCTATCGGTAATAGCTACCAGTTTATTATTGTACTGCATGGGCGTTTGTGCATAAATGCAGTTGCCCGTTAATGCCAGAACTGCTGTAGCTACCAGTGTGCGGTGAAGCATAATGATGTATTGAGGCTATGAAAATACAGCTATTTGCCCATAGTCAATAATTTTAACGGGAGGCTGCTTTAGTTAATTACCCCCGGGCGGGTTATACCCGCATTGCCTTTTTTGCTGATATTTGTGGTGTATTATGCGCTGCTTATTCCTTTTTATATTCCTGCTCACAGCTACGGGCTATTGCTATGCTGCCGATACTTTGTCGGTTTATTTCCCATTGGGCAAGGCTGAACTGACACCTGCAACAAAACACAGTCTCGATTCCATGATACGCAAGCATGTACTGAAGCCCGGTGAGCCATTTTCGATAATAGGCTATTGTGACTATCTGGGTGGGAAGAAGCAGAATGATTCGCTCTCTTACGAGCGGGCACAGAACGTAATGGTGTACTTCATAGCCCGCGATTTTTCCATACGCGATATAGAACTATGTATCGGCAAGGGTAAGATAGAACGCCCGGGCGAAAGCAGCAATGAGGGCTATGCGGCCGACCGCCGGGTGGCCATAGTTAAAAAAGGTCCGGAACCTTTAAAGCCACTTTTAAAGACCAAGCCAAAGCCGGAAACCCATGCACTGCAGGAAATGGCCAAAATGAGCGTGGACCAGGTAGTATCGCTAAACAGGATATTCTTTGAGCCGGGTACGCATGTGCTTATTCCCGGCTCGGTACCCCAGTTGGATACACTATATCATATCCTGAACGATAACCAAAAGATCAGGATCAGGATAGAGGGGCATATATGCTGCCTGCTCAGCGACCCCAGCGGCAGCCCGGTAGTCATAAACGGTAAGCAGGGGTCCGAGGCACAATATGACGTATATGAGGGCACCACCAGCAACATGCTGTCCTTTGCCCGCGCACATGCAGTATGTGATTTCCTGACCACGAAGGGCATAGACAAAAAGCGTATCACCTACGCCGGGCTGGGCATGACCCGGGAGGATGCCACCAAAGAGAACAGCGAGGAGGCTCAGCAGCACAACCGCCGGGTGGATATCAGGATAATGGGGAAATAAGACCGGTCGGGACAACCTCGTTTAGCAACATACAACATCATTATCCCATGTACACAGTCCACCGTCGGCGGTACAAGCAACCTGTCCCCCACGCCCCTCAATTGCACCCAATCGCATCACCCATCTCTCGTCATTGCGAGGAGCTTGCAGGGCCGTGTGTACAGGGCGACGAAGCAATGACGCGAGAGAGAGGAACTTACTCCTTGATAAACTTCATCCTTTGCAGCTTGCCTTGCCTGTCTTTGATGACAATAAAGTAGAGGCCTTCACTCAGCCCGCTGATGTTCATTATTGTTTTTGGCGCAGCACTGTTTTGGCTAAGCAGTACCTGGCCGAGGGTATTGATGATGCTGAGGGTACTTGCATTGCTTAGGCCGGAGATGGTGATTTCGTTTTGGGCGGGATTGGGGGAGATTTTAATGTCGCTAATAGTATGATTATCCTGCACGCTCATAGCTGTGCAAGATGGATTGTATGCAACTTTACGTACCCGATAATTTTGTGCATCTACAAAATACAAATTTCCACAACTGTCCGTTACCATCCCAGCAGGTCCATACAACATCGCCGAATCTGCCAGTCCCCCATCCCCGCTAAACCCTTGTACTCCGGTGCCGGCAGCCGTGTATATGATACCCGAGCTATTTATCCTGCGAACTTTATTGCTCGATGCACCGCAAATATAAAAGTTGCCAAATTTATCCTGCGTCACGTGTTCTGCCTGTACCTCTGCTGAGATAGCTGGTCCGCCATCTCCAGCAATACCACTTATTCCAGTTCCGGCAAATGTTGAAATAATACCAAAAGTATCTACCTTTCTTAGCCTGTTCCTCTCTGCTATATATATATTTCCCGTGTCATCGGCATATACACCCGATACAAATCCCAATTGTGTAGTATCTGCCAATCCCCCATCACCATTATAGCCTGGCGTACCGATTCCCGCGATAGTTTTAATTATTCCAGCTGTATCTACCTTACGCACACAACAGTTTACTGCATCTGCGATAAAAAGGTTGCCGTGCTTGTCCATAAATACATCGTATGGACTATGCAATTCTGCATTGATGGCCAAGCCTCCATCACCGCTGTAGCCAGCTGTTCCTGTACCTGCTACGGTTGTGATAACACCAGTAATTACGTCAATTTTTCTGATCCGATGACGCCCTGCTTCAGCTATGAATATATTACCAAGGCTGTCCGTAGTTATGCCAAAAGGAGTACTTAATGCTGCATCTATAGCAAGTCCTCCATCGCCAGTATTTATACCGCCACCGGCAATTGTGCTTATTATACCGTCTGGCGATATCTTTTTTACCATATTCCCATTGCCAGCTAATGTCAGGTAAAAATTCCCATTTTTATCAAATGTCACATATGCCGGGAGATTAATGCCTGCCAATGTGGCTTGTCCACCATCACCACTATTGACAGACGATCCACTTCCTGCATATGTCGTTATTATCTGTGCTTTCAAAACCACAGGCAATAAAAATAGTATAAACAGGAGGTGCTTCATTATTATAGCATTTATATTCAAATATAATGAAATTTAAGGGGTGTGCCTGTGTTTCGTGAGATTGTTTCGTTGCGCAACGCACAGGGCTTGGCTGGCTCCTAGCAATGACCCATGGTGAGGTATCATCCAATCCACCTAACTTCGCGGCACTATGCATTATGTTACTGCGGAGGGGATCGGTAAATCGTATGGGGTAAAACCCCTGTTCCATAATATTACTTTCCATATCAACGAAGGGGACAAGATCGCGCTGGTAGCCAAGAACGGCAGCGGCAAGAGCACGCTGCTGAAGATACTGGCCGGGCAAGAGGTGCCTGACGAAGGAAAGGTATGGATACATAAAGATGTGACCGTGGCCCTCTTTGAGCAGGAACCTCAATTTGACGAGGAACGTACCGTTGCGGAGAACATTTTTCACTACAAGCATCCCGTAATGGAAGCCCTTCAGGAATATGAAAGCCTGCTGGATAGCGGTGAGAAAGACCCTGTGGCATTGGGGGCTGCACTGGCTAAAATTGACGAACTGAATGCATGGGGTTTTGAGGCCAAAGTAAAACAGATACTCGGCAAGCTCAACATACACCAGCTGCAGCAGCAGGTAAAGACCCTGAGCGGCGGGCAGCGCAAAAGGGTAGCACTGGCACAAACCCTTATAGATATAGGCTTTGAGCACAAGCATGTACTGCTGATCATGGATGAGCCCACCAACCACCTGGACGTGGAGATGGTGGAATGGCTGGAGCATTACCTGAACCAGGAGAAGGTGACCCTACTACTGGTGACGCACGACCGTTATTTCCTGGATGCCGTATGCGAAGAGATATGGGAGATAGACGGCAGCGATATGTATGTGTATAAGGGCGACTATGAGAACTACCTGGAGAAGAAGGCCGCACGTATAGAAAGCCAGCAGGCGAGTATAGACAAGGCCCGCAACGAATACCGGAAGGAACTGGAATGGATGCGTAAACAACCCAAGGCAAGGACCACCAAAGCACGCAGCCGTATCGATAACTTTTACGATGTGGAGGCAAGGGCCAAACAGCGCATTGAGGATAACAAAGTGGAACTGCAGATGAAAATGAACCGCCTGGGCGGCAAAGTAGCTGAGCTAAAGAAGGTGTACAAAAGCTATGGCGATAAAGTGATCTTAAAGGGCTTTGATTATACATTCAAAAAAGGGGACAGGATAGGTATCGTGGGACGGAACGGCGCGGGTAAAAGCACCTTCCTGAACATACTGCTGGGCACGGAGCAAGCCGACAGCGGCAAAATAAATATAGGCGACACGGTAGTGTTCGGCAATTTTTCGCAGGCCGGGCTGGAGATAAAAGAAGACATGCGGATGATAGAATATGTGAAAAGCATAGCCGAGAACTTTCCGCTGGCGACGGGCGGGAGCCTGAGCGCTGCGCAGTTCCTGCAATTGTTCCTCTTCACACCCGAGCAGCAATATACCTACCTGAGCAAGCTGAGCGGGGGTGAGAAAAAAAGGCTTCAATTGCTCTCGGTACTGTTCCGTAATCCTAACTTCCTTGTGCTGGATGAGCCTACTAACGACCTGGACCTGCCTACCCTATCGGTACTGGAAAACTTCCTGAACGATTATAAGGGCTGCCTCGTGATCGTATCGCACGACCGGTATTTCATGGACCGGCTGGTGGACCACCTTTTTGTGTTCGAAGGCGGGGGACAGGTACGCGACTTCCCGGGCAACTACAGCAATTACCGCCTCTGGCAACGCGAGGAAGAGAAAAAGCAGGCAGAGGAAAAAGCTGAGCAGCAAATAGCGAGCGAAACCCAGGAAGCGAAAAAAGAAAAGAAAAAGCTGAGCTTCAATGAAAAACGGGAGTATGAAACGCTGGGCAAAGAGATAGCCAAACTGGAAATGGAGAAAACAGAAGTATCGGCCAGGATGGCTGAAGCCGGGTTACCCTATGACGAACTGGAGCGGCTGGGCAAACGCTTTACCGAGATATGCGACTTGCTGGATGAGAAAGAGCTGCGCTGGCTGGAGCTAAGCGAATATGCAGGCTAAAATGCCATGAGCTGTTAAAATACAATGAAAAAAACGTTTGACTAATTGCCATATCTTTGCAATTCTATAAATTTACAGTTCATAAAAAACAAAAAATGAAAGCACTTAAAGTAACGATCCTTGCAAGCGCACTCATTGCGGGCTTTACCGCAGCCCAGGCGCAGCAAAATGCCGATGAGATATTTGCCAAACATTATAACGCAATAGGCGGGGATAACTGGAATAATGTAAAATCAATGAAATCGACAGGCACTGCCGATGCGCAGGGTATGTCGATAGAAATGACCAATACTACATTGAATAACAAAGCCAACAGGCAGGATATTACCATGATGGGAACAAGCGGTTATACTATTGTAACCAATACAGAAGGATGGTCGTTTATGCCAATGATGGGACAGACCGAACCTGAAGCATTGAAAGACGAAGATATCAAAGGGTCACAGGAGAAGCTTGATATAAAATCGCAGAATAATGTAGATATCAAAGCCAATGCTGCAAAATCCGAAATAGTAGGTAAAGAAAAAATAGGGGATATGGAGTGCATTAAGGTAAAAGTGACCGATAAAGATAACAACGAGCAAACGATGTACTTTGACCCGAACAGCTATTACCTGGTATGCCTGAAAGCTAAGACCGAAATGCAGGGACAATCTGTTGATATGATATATAACTTCAGCGACTTTAAGAAACTGGATGCAGGCATAGTTGTACCCATGAAAATAGACATGGGCCCGCAAGGCAGTCTTACCTTCACAAATATAGAAGTGAATAAACCGATCGATGAGAGCATCTTCAAACCATCGAAATAGTTACTGACAGATTTAAAATAAAAGAGCGGCCAAATGGCCGCTCTTTTATTTTAAAAGGTTTCTTTGGGCCGGGGATAATACAAGCGGAGGTAGGCAAAAGCCTTGTTCATACGGTCAATGATATCTTTCTCCTCGTTGCCCAGCATAAAAATATCCATTCTGTCGCTGCGCCCTGTACGGTTATTGATCATATTGCCACCCGATATGATCGCATGGTAAGTATATTTGGCACAATTGCAGGCAAGGTACATGCACAGGTAATGTGCAGGCCGGGTGGCGGGCCCACCCTCACTATTATAATTTACACTATCGATAGCATATAAGGGGATGCTGTACACATACTTGACCGTATTATGTTCCTTGTCCACCTTTTTGCAGGTTACCTCAAGGCTCCCCTTGTTGAAGGTCCACTCGCTTATGGGTGTTGTGACAATGCCATTGTTCACCAGTTCAATAGGGCGATAGCCATATTTATTCAGTTTCGACAACAGCCATTTAATAGACTCTTCCTTGGTTTGTCCCCATGCAGATGCGCATACAGAAAAGGACAAGATGATGAACAAACATTTTTTAAACATGGCCTGTACCTTTTAGGATAATGAACCTTATGAATTTAAGTAAAATTAAATGAAAACATTTTAAACGTTCATATTGCTATGCCAATTTATAGCATTTGCATTACATAGAGGGCCTGACAAATATTTTTAGTATTTTTAATAATAATCGCTCTTTTTATGAGATATTTCTATTCCTTGTCGTTCCTGTTCCTGCTCCTTGCCCAAGATGCCGGTGCCCAATACCAGGGACAGGTATATGAGCGGAATGACAGTGCTGTAGTAATAGCCAACATGCATCAAAAGAGTATGCCCTGGTGCGGCGGTGTCAATAATCCCCAGTTCGCTACAGGCGATCTGAATAATGATGGTAAAGCAGACCTGGTGATATTCGAGCGTTTTTCGTACCAGGTCAAGACCTTTATCAATACAGGTACAACAGGTAACCCGGTATATGTCTATGCCCCAAAATATGCGCTTAACTTTCCGCGGATAAATGAATACCTGAAGCTCGAAGACTATAACCGGGACGGCATACCCGACCTGCTGCACAAAGGCGACGGGGGATACCTGCCCGGCGTATATGCATACAGGGGATATTACAATGCGGATAATGAGCTATGCTTTAACCTGTACAAGGCGCTTAGCTACGACAATGACCTAAGCGCTGTGCCACCGGTACAGGTAAATGTGAACAATGCCGATATACCTGCAATGGTGGACATAGACGGTGATGGCGACCTGGATATCGTTTCTTATTCATCACTGGGCAACAACTTGTTTTTCTACAAGAATTACCAGGCTGAAATGGCGTTGCCAACAGATAGTATTGTAATAAAGCTGCGGGATAAGTGCTGGGGCAAAGTATCGCAAAATACGGTACACCGCTCGCACATATTGCAATTCTCCTGCGAGGCTGATAACAGCACGCTGCTGCCTAAACCCGGAGCTGACAGGCATGGTAACAATGCCGTATGCCTTTTAGATGCCGACGGCGACGGGGACTATGATTACCTCGATGGCAATGCATCCTTCCCCGACCTGCAATACCTGATGAATGGCAAGGCCCAAAATGGCGGGCTGGACAGCATGGTGTACCAGGATACCCTATGGCAAAAGAATGGCGTACAGGCCCATATGCCTAACTACCCCGTAGCCTACTGGCTGGATATAGACCAGGACGGCAATAAAGACATACTGGTCGCGCCACATAGTGAAGCGTCAAGCGAAAATTATAAATGTATCCTGTACTACAGGAATACCGGCACTATGACCAATCCCGTTTTCACTTATCAGTCGGATAGTTTTTTGATACAAGACATGATAGATGCGGGCACGGGCGCTTACCCTATGCTGTATGATTATGATAAAGATGGCAAGCCCGACCTCTTCGTGGGCTCCGACGGCTATTTCCAGGCCAATGGCACTTTGCGCAGCAGGTTGCTGTACTACAAGAACAACAGTAGCCCGGGGCACATCTCATTTACCCTGCAGGACAATGATTTCAATTATATCAACAACCTGAATCTTATGGGAGCAGCACCCACAGTAGGCGACCTGGACAATGACGGCAAGGACGATATGGTATTGGGACAAAGCAACGGCACCCTTACTTTTTTCACCAACACAGCCAGCAATGCATCGTTGCCACCACAGTGGCCCGTGCACACGGCCCTGCGCGACCATAACAACGCCCTGATCAATGCAGGCAATAATGCCGCTCCTTTTATCTACGACCTGAACAGAGACGGGAAAAAGGACCTGGTCATCGGCAATGAATATGGCACGCTTATCTACTACGAGAATGTAGGCACCGTGCCCGGCCAGCTGATGCTGCAACTGAAGAACAGCCAGCTTGGTAATATAACCGTAGATGCCGGCCACCTGCAAGCCAATGCAGTTCCCTACATCGGCAAGATGGACAATACGGGCATAGACTACCTGGTATGCGGCAGCAACAGCGGCGTGTTATACAGGTATGATGGCTTTCAAAGCGGCAATACCGCTATCAGCTACCCGATGATAGACTCGGCCTACTCATTTATCGATACTGCATATGCGCGCTATTATGGCTATAGTGCCAATGCCTACCAGCGCAGTGCACCTGCCATAGCTGACATAGACGGCGATGGCAATTATGATATGATCATTGGCAATTTGCTCGGCGGGCTCACGATTTACAGGCAGGCGTTAAATGTGCCTGTAAATACCAGTCCTTTATCCGGCAACAGCAATAAAGACGTAAGGTTATATCCCAACCCGGCAAAAGATATATTGTATTGCTCATGGGATAAGTCATTCCTTCAATCCGGGATCCAAATAACCATATATGATATGGCAGGACAAAAAATGCTGCAGGCCAATATTGCTGCACCTGCATCGGGCACCGACCTTGCAGTGCATGAGCTTGCCACAGGGGTTTATTTCTGCGAATTCCGCTCGGGCAGCAACCGCGCCGTAATACCGCTGAGCATCTACAGGTAACTAAGCCACCATTTTTTGTGCTCCATCTTTATCCGCATGAACCAGCGGCAGGGGAAATACAGTAACAATACGGCTGCCAGCCAGTAGCTATATACACCAACAAGCGGAAAACCCCATGCATCGTGCGTGAACATGGCACCGGTACCTGTGAAGCGGGAAACATCGAATCCCAGCATAAGGCCGGTAAGCAAGGCCATAAAATGCAGGAGATAGATATGCAGCACATAGTAGAAAAGCGGCACCCTGCCATAGACTGTAAAAAAACGGCTGAACGCTGTACCTGCTTTTTCTAGCAGGGGTAAAAGAGCAATAGAAGGGCCAAGGGTCATTAACAGATACAGGAGCGAGGGCGGGTATTTGGTGCAATCGATAAAAGACAGGAAGCTACGCCAGCCATCCCCCTGCTTTTGCCAGGGCGAAGGATCGCCATACACATTGGACCAGCGCAATACAATGAATAACAATATGGCTGTAATACCTATGCCATAAAACCATTTATTACGTGCAGCTGCATTTTTCTTTAGCAAGACACCGAACACATAACCCATTGCCATAACACCTATCCAGGGTACGAGCGGGTAAATCACAAAGAATACACTACCATCGCTATACTTGATCGGCTTTTGCACATGAATGATATCCCACCAGGCATTATCTGCCAAAGGGCCAGTATCAAACTTATCAAGCATATTATGACCGAATATTAAAACAAGGCCGGCAGTGGCAATAAGAGGTAAGGGTAAAAAAATAAGCGCAGAAAGAAATATCATGCTCCAGCCAATGGCCCAGATGACCTGTACAAAGATCATATGGGGGTCTAGATTAAAGGTCCAGCCGAAACGCACTATGGTCAATTCAAGAATGATCAGCCATATGCCCCGCGTGAACAACATACGTGCAGCCTGCGGCTTCGTCTTGCCCCTGCCCAGGGAAAGGAAGGCACTGGTGCCTGCCAAAAACACGAAAACCGGGGCGCAGTAATGCGTTATCCACCGGGTGAAAAATATAGCTGTACTGGTATGGTCCAGGTCGAGGGGATCATAAGGATAACTGGTAAAATAATCACGGGCATGATCAAGCGCCATGATGACCATTACGATACCCCTCAGGATATCAATAGATACTACGCGCTTGCTGCCTGTCTGCATTGATCTGCTTTATGCAATAAATATAATAAAAAGGGAATCGTATGAATAGTTAACAATCGCTAAATAGTACCAGGCGGTATCAGCTGGTGAAGCTGCGCTATGAAATCCTGTCTCGGTATCATTCTTGCTCCCAGGCTTTCGAGATGCTCTGTGTATACCTGGCAGTCCACCAACTGTACACCTTCGTCCTCCATGAGCTGTACCCATTTTATAAAAGCATACTTGCTGGCATTGCTTTGCTTGCTGAACATACTCTCTCCAAAGAACACCCCGCCCATGCGTATACCGTATAGACCACCCACCAACTGGCCATCCTGCCATGATTCTGCGCTCCAGGCATAGCCCAACTGGTGCAGCCGGGTATAAGCACGTACAATATCGTTGCTTATCCAGGTGCCATCCTGCCCTTTGCGCTCCGCCTTGCTGCAATTGGCTATCACCTCACCGAAGGCTTTGTTCACTGTGAATTCAAAAACGTCCCTTCTCAATAAAGTCTTCATGCTTTTGCTCACCTTTAATTCTCCCGGGTATAATACAAAACGCGGATCGGGGCACCACCAGAGCGGGATATCCTCATCGTACCAGGGGAAAATGCCACTCCTGTAGGCAAGCAACAGGCGTTCCGTATCCAGGTCGCCACCGGCGGCAAGCAGTCCGTCTTCCATAGCATCTTCCACAGGCGGGAACCATAATTGTTCATCCAAAAGCCAAAGCATCGGTATAAAAATACGAACCCTATAGCTAAGTATCGTATCCCTGATATTCTTTACCTTTAATCATAAAACATACGCTATGCCGCACATTACATTACCAGATGAATTTCCCGGTATCCGCAGCCTGTTCATGTACAGCCCGGCCACATCGGAACCAATGAACCAACTGGCCAACGTGTTGCTTTATGACCCTGAATACTCTACCCTCACACCCGGGGAAAGAGAACTGATCGCTACTTACGTATCCACGCTTAATGAGTGCAAATACTGCGCCACTACGCATGGGTCGATAGCCCGTTTCCAGCTTGGGGATGAGCCTGAACTGGTGAGGCAGGTACAGCAAGACCCGGAACATGCCCCGATAAGCGATAAACTGAAAGCACTACTGAAAATAGCCGCCAAAGTGCGGCAGGATGGCAAAAAGGTAAGCAGTGCCGATATAGACTTTGCCAAAGAGAAAGGAGCCAGCGAGAAAGAGATACATGATACCGTTTTGATCGCAGCCGCATTCAGTATGTTCAACCGCTATGTAGATGGGCTTGCCACAATTGCTCCCGAAGACCCTTGGCTATATGAGAAGATAGGCCGCCAGCGTGCCAGCGAAGGCTACTTAACACCACCTGTGCCGCTGGATGAGGAAAGTGCAACTCATTGATCCGCTTCTATAGCACCAAATACTTCTTCCGGAGTAACACTGGGTACGGCCGCAGCCTGTATCTTATCGGCAATAAGACTTTTCCATTTTTTATACCGCGCTGGGTCTTTTATGATATCGAGAAACTCGGAGTATTTTTCATAATTGGCAAAGAAATCGCCTGCCAGCAGGTAATGCAATAGACTATAGGCCTTTTCATAACCTTTATAACCCGATTCAGCCCCGGGGTTTACCTCTGCAAGGTTCATTGACGTAGGATCGTAATAGATGTTGATGAATTTTTCCACTAGGCCATAAGCACCCTGTATGGTCTCCAGTGCTTGCGCCATCTTTTTATCACCTGCTTCCCTGCCTTCCCGGAACTTTACATCCAGTGCCTCAGCATATAATTCTGCACTCTTCATACCCAGGTAAACGCCGGTGGAAAATATAGGATCGAGAAATTTAAAAGAGTCGCCTACCAGCAGGTAATTATCACCATAAGCTATATCCGAGTAATAAGAGTAATCGGATATAACGGCAAAACGCCTGATCATATAGGCATGCTCCAGCATTTCGTGCAACTGTGCGCAATCTGCTATTTCTTTTACGTAAAATGCATGCTGCCAGTCTTCCTCACCGGCATCAGTAAGCAATTTTTTCTGCTGCCGCATATATTTCCGGTCCACGATCATCGTGAGGCTTAGCAGGTCCTTACCTACAGGCTGTATAGCAAACCAGCCTTTTTTCCCTGCCGACATACGAATGATATTGATGAGGCCCACCTCTACCCCGTTCATATACCTGCCGCCTTTCCAGTGCCCTATCCAGGCTATACGGTCCATATCTTCAAAATCGTTCTTTGCCCCGGCCCGTTTTGCCATGAATGTCTCCTGCCCGCTGGCATCTATCAAAAATTTTGCCTGCCATGTTTCCCGCTCACCGGCTACATCCATCGTTTGCACTTCCACAAGTTCACCTGGCCGCGACGTATCTACGGCAGCCACTTTGGTCTCTTCCATTACCGTCACACCGTTCTTAACGGCATTCTTCATTAGTATATGATCGAACGAAGCCCTGTCGACATTAAATGACAAATGGCTGTCATCATGTATCACACTCTTGAAGAACCATGTTGCTGAAGACTTACCATCGTAATTCGAAAAACGCGCACCTGGTTTTCTTACATACTTCTTTTTCATCTCGTCCAATACACCAAGGTCTTTGAGTATCGGGTAGCAAAACGGCAATAAGGATTCTCCTTCATGAAGGCGCGGAAATTTAGCCTTTTCGAAGACCAGTACTGAATATCCTTTTCGGGAAAGTTGCGTTGCAATAGTAGCGCCTGCAGGACCGCAACCTATCACGATAAAATCGTAAGGCGTTGAAGATGATGTCATTTAAAGGGATCTATTTTACAGGGGACGATAAAAACTAAGATGCCTTACAGGTATGAGGGTTACGGTTGTGTTGCGTGTGATACTGTTAAAGTTAAAGAAAATAAGGTAATCAACCTTACGGGGAGCGCACAAAGAAACATATACCTAAACGCAAGGTAAAAAGCGCTAATTACATGCACATTGTATATGCAGGCACTAACTAATAACAGAGATCATGCTTCCTGGCCTTTACCTTTCAGCACCAGTTTATGCGCTTCTTCCTTACCCGGTGCAGCGGGCACCAGTTCATCAAGAATATCACCGAATATCTCGTTGAAATCGCTGTCGCATGTCGGTGTATTCAGGCTTGGCCTGCTCCTGGACAAAGCTCTCCAACGCTGGAACTGATCGGGGTTGCGCAACATATCCAGGAAACCGGAGTATTTGTCGTAATTATTAAAGAAGTCGCCCGCAAGCAGGTAATGCACTAATGAAAAGGCAGTTTCGTAATTTTTGTACTTGGATTCCGCATCCGGTGGAGCATCGGCCAAATTGAATGAATTGGGATCGTAGAAAATATTCACAAATTTCTCTACAAGCTCATAGGCGCCATTAATATGTTTATAAGCATGTTCCAACTGCACTGCACCGGCCTCCTCACCTTCTGTGATCTTCACATGTATCGCTTCGGCGAACATCTTTGCACTGTTCATGCCCAGGTAAACACCTGAGGCGAATATGGGATCGAGAAACTTACCGGCATCGCCAAGCAGGGCATAATTATCGCCCCAGGGTTTTTCGGTATAGTAAGAATAATCCGAAACGATAAGTAACGGTTGAATGATCTGCGCATTGGCCAGTATCCTGCGTGTGAATGCACACTCCTCTACCTCCTGCTTATAAAAGGCCATCTGCCAGTCCTTAATGCCTTTATCGGTAAGTATCTTCTTTTGTTCTTTGATATATTGGCGGTTCACCACCAGGCCTACACTCAGTCGGTCTTTGCCCACAGGCTGCACGCCGAACCAGCCGCTTTTCTTATCGTTGAGGTATACTAATTGCAGCAGCCCTACCTGCAAACCGTCGGTATATTCGCCTCCTTCCCAATGCGTAAGAAAAGCGGTACGGTCCAGCTCCTTATAGGCATTTTTAGCCCCGGAGCGTTTGGCCAGGAAGGTATCCTGCCCGCTGGCATCTATCAGGAATCTTGCACACCATTCAGTCTTATTGCCTTCTGTATCGGTAGTCACTACATCCACCAGCTTATCTTCACGCTTCAGGTTCACCGATTCCACTTTGGTTTCCTGCATTACCGCTGCACCGTTCTTTATGGCATTGTTCATCAGCATCAGGTCAAATTCGGACCTTAATACATGGAAGGAAAGCTTACTCTCATCAGTAATGATGTTCTGGAAACAATAGGTCGCACTCTGTGTATCGGTATAATTCAGGAAACGCACACCCGGCTTCTTCACGAATTTGGTTTTCATCTCATCATACACGCCCAATTCTTTGAATAAGGGGTAACAGAAGGGCAACAGCGACTCACCCTCGTGCTGGCGGGGGAATTTGGTGCGCTCAAATACCATGACCGAATAGCCAAGGCGGGCCAGGTAAGTAGCTGCTGTGGAGCCTGTCGGGCCACAGCCGATTATAATAAAATCATACACTTTTTCAGAAGCTTTCACGATACACTATCAGTTTGAATGTCCTATAATAATATTACGCTGTATATCGGCAGTGCCGGAATACAGCAGTGATGCATATATGTCCCTGTACTCGCGCTCTATCTCATTTTCAGCAAGATAGCCGGCACCACCATACATGGTCTGCATCTTTTGTATGCATTTTACGGCATTTTCGGTTACGAAACACTTAGCTACCGATGCTTTTTGCAAGGCATCTTTGCTATGTTCATCAATTGCACATGCTGCATCATATACCAGGCCCCTTGCCGCATTAATGACCACTTTCACATCAGCCAATGAATGGGCGATATTGGTAAGGCTAATGAGCGCTTTACCGTTAAGCATCCTCTTTTTGCAGTAGCTGAGCGTTTTTTCATACACCCGCTCCAGTTGTCCAAGGTTCATGGCGCACATAATTGCCTTCTCCCATACCATACTCTCATTGAATATCATAGCTCCGGCACCTTCTTTACCCAGCATATCATTTGCAGTAGCGCTAACATCCTTCAGCCACACTTCCGACATATGCACGGTCTTCAACCCCATTTTATCCTTTATATCGCCGGTACTGATACCGGGTGTGGCGGCAGGCAGCAAAAATGCACTTACACCACCAAAAAAGCCCTTTGCTTTATCCGTCATACAGTACAGCAATATGTGATCGGCCACTGGTGCATTAGTGATGTAGCATTTATGCCCGTTGATCTTATACCCCTCATGCTCTTTCATCGCCACAGTTTCCATCTTATATACGTCAGACCCGGCATTGGGCTCGGTAATAGCATTGGCGCATATCACTTTACCCTGTGCCAGCCCGGGCAATAGCTCATTCTTCTGCGTTTCGCTGCCATGCCTGTAAAGCGGTATCGTGCTTGCCGCAGCATGTGCCGCTATCGAGAATGCCAAACCATTATTGCGGCAGCCTTTTGCAAAACCCTCAAATGCTGCACAGGTTTGCATCGCGCTATACGCCTTCCCCCCGTATTCGCGGGCAACAGGCAAGCCATGCAAACATACTTCTGCCGCCTTATGCCACAAATCTTTATCGAAATACCCGTTCTTGTCTGCCGCTACCATATCTGTCTCCTCATAATGCTGCATTGCAAAGGAGTAATACGCATTGCGTACCTCTTGATAATCCGGCAATACTCTATTTAACATATTTCTCGATCAATTGTTGAACATCTGTCTTATTATTCAGGTTGACGGGTAATTCGTCCACCATCACAACATCATCCGGCACCATATAATAAGGCAGTTTTTGGAGGCAGTATTGTTTAATGTCAAGCAGGCTATAAGCCTTGCCGGACTGTATAAAGATAACAAGTTTTACAGTATTATTTATGGGTGCAGGTACTGCTACAGCCTGCAAAACACCCGGTAATTCTTTGATATAGCGTTCAATTTCAGCGGGCTCCACCCGGAAACCGTTCTTTTTGATCATCCTGTCCCTGCGCCCGCAGAATACCAGGTTCCCGGCTCCGCCTGTCTTTACCAGGTCGCCGGTATTGTAATATTTTATGCCATCGAGGTACCTGAATGAGGCCTCAGCCGCTACATAACCATACATCAGCGTAGCCGATGCGATCCACAACTCAGGCATAGCGGGGTCATCATATACTTCAAGGTGTATTCTGGTATCCCCGCAGGGTTTCCCAATAGGCACAGCCACGGGATTGAGGGCTTCTTCTTCAAATTTTACCTCGTAATAGCAGCAAACATTGGTCTCGGTGGGTCCGTAAAGGTTATAACAGTTTGCGTTCGTGAAATAAGGCTTCATTTCATGCAGCAATGTCCAGTACAAAGGTTCACCCGCCAGTAATATGTGGCTCACATGGCCAAAGTCATATTGCTGCAGTTTACCGCCATTACACAATAACTGGAACAAGGAAGGCGTGGCATAAATACAATTCACTTTGTGCTCAAAGATGATCTTAGCCAGCATCCTGTGATTGGCCAGCTCGGCCTCGGTAAGCAGTAATAAAGTACCTGCCCGGAACAGGAAGAAATACATATCGAAAACCGACAGGTCGAACTGGAGCGGGGATATGGAAATGAACCTGCTGCCCTGCCCGCAGGCTATGGCATCGCTGCACCATTGCAGGAAGCTAAGCACACTGTGCTGTGTATGGATCACCCCTTTGGGTACACCTGTGGAACCCGAGGTATAAAGTATATACGCAGTATCATCGGGGATGGTGGCCGGCTCCCGGTCGAAGATCAAGAGCGTATGTATTTCATTGAGTGCAATACTTTCAGCCGCAGTACCGCAAAGCCCTTCAAAGGCTTCCCGGTATTTGTCTTGTATGATAACCGCATTGGGGCGGGCCTCATCAAGAATGGCGCTTACCCGCTCAGCGGGGAAACGATGATCGATGGGCACATAAGCATTACCGGAACATATAACGGCATACAGCAGCGCAGGCAACTGTATATTGCGTTCGCTGATCACGGCAATAATGCTCTTTTTACCCGCCGGTAGTTTTGTTTTGATCTGTTCGGTGTAGCTGTTGAGCGCAGACCCCAGTTCGGGATAAGAAACCGTATTCCCCGAGGTGTCTTCCAATGCCTGTGCCGACCCCCCATTCGTAATATAGCCCTGTATTATTTCATCCAGTTGCTTCAATACTATTCCGTTATACCTGCCTTCTCTGCAAGAAAGCCGGTTATGAGGTTCACCGAATCAAGGTTGTCAACATTTACCTCGTGGGCCTGTAATTCAATGCCAAGCAACTCCTCAAAATGATTTACCATGTTGAGGGTAACAATGGAATCCATCAACCGGGTCGATACCAGCTTCATGTCATCATTGAATTCAGCAGGCATGCTGCCATTGAACACACCATCGGCGACATAGTTCCTTACTGCGTCTTTAAGCTCTGCTTTTTTCACTTTTTGAAAATTATATGATTGGTAGAATCAGTCAACAAATTAAATAATTTATTTGCAATTAAACGATGACCCAGGGCATTAGGATGGGTATCTTCGTCCGAAACCACGATCTGGTCATGCTTGTAGCCGTCAAATACACCGTTCAGTACATAGGTGCTAAACCCGGCAGTATCGGCCATATGCCTGAATTTCACCAGTTCACTCCCTTCCAGTTCATCGCTAGTGGTGGGCAGGAATATCCATACCGGTTTTATGTTATTGGCCCTGCATATAGAATCCATCTGGCTATAGCACCAGGCGGTGAGGGCGGGCATATAAGGATCAAGCCTTGATATGATCTCCTCTATACTCATGGACTGTTTTACCCCTGAGGCAGCTTTTACTTTCAGCAAATAGTCATACTTCAGGTCTACGCCATTTGTGATATAGCGCGCAAAGAACCTGGAGGCCCTGCGCATCTCGTCGGTGTGATAGAATATCATCATCTCATCGGGGTGGAACTGTATCACCTGGGTCCTCAAAATCTCCATCTGCGGCACAGAAGTAAATGAGCCCATAGCAAAATTGAGTATCTCTATATTCGGATCCCCCTTATAATATGTGTTCAGGCTATCCTCTACGATCTTTTCAAACACCTCGTTCTCATCTACTCCTGAGCCCATCTCGTATGAACCGCCCACCAAAGCTATACGGAATGTATTCGCCCCCTTTTGTAAGGGATAATCCTTATCGCGAAAGCCATAGCTGTTGGTAGTCACTTTATGCCCCATAAAGTTTATGCTGGCATTGGGTTTCAATAACTGGAATACAAGGTCGTTCGAATATTTACCTATATGGCCAAAGAGAGAACGCCTGTCGCCCCATGATAAACCTACTTCCCAATCCTCGGTCTTGGTATCGGTGACGGCAGCATAATAGCCCGCTTCTTTTTGTGCCTTGTCGTCCTTTTTGACATTCTCTTTCGAAAAAGCTACCGTCACCAGCTTGCTCTTCGACAAATAGGGACGGGCAATACCCAACAGGCACAAAGCAAAAAGCGTGGTATAGGCAAAGCGATTATACCTTTTGCTACGCGTAATGAGCGTGGTCTTGTACCTGCTTGAGAGTTGCAGGTAAACTGTGAAACAGGCCATTGCCGCAATTATAAGCGTCACCACCAGCATTAACTGGGCTACTGTGGCATGCAGCCCCTCAGACATGATGAAAGTAAAGGTGGATATACTGCCTGAATTCCATAACAACCATAGCACCAGCATGGTGATGAACACGATGACAAAACCGCCTGATTTTATGATATGCGTTCTTAAAGACTCTGCTTCTTTACCTTTTTTGGTGTTCTTGCCCAATATATACAGGTCAAGGGCTACCAGCACTGCCAAAATGAACCAATACAGGAAATCCTGTACCTGCATGGATATACTGCCCGAAAGCCAGAATTTTTGATAAACATGGAAGATCCACGAAGACAATACAGCAAGAATGATACAAACAGTTGTCACATTCTTCAACCTCTTCCTGTACCTGAAATAAAGCGGGTAGTAAACCACCTTTACGATAAAATCTTTCCAGTAAATATTCACCCGCTGCCAGTAATTATTGAAGGAGGTGGCCAGGAAAAAATTACCGAACAGTGGCGGCATATCAAAGCCGAACATATAGACAAAGCTGAGGCCCAGTATGAGCAGCCCTGTGGCCTTTATGACCATCGTATACTTCGACAACAGCAGCCAGAAAAGGCTGTAAACATCATGCACATCGGCATATGACACATCGAGGTAATAGGTGCTGTATTTATAAACGAGCAGGAAGCTTATCCCTGTCATCATATACAGCAGTGCTTTATTGCATATGGCATTAAAGGGGCTGGCATAATAGCTTCTCGCATACGTTTTATAGTCGATAATGGGGAAGTATAAAAAGGCGAGGTTGGGGAAGCAAAAAAAGTAAGACAGCTTAAGCCAGTAGTTTTCCGGCATTTTGCTGTACTTCACCTCATACATCAGCACAACTATCCGAAACATGAGTATGGCGGCCGCAAAGGGGATGCTCATATTCACCCGGGGCATGTAAAAAAGAAAAGAATTGCGCAGCAACATGAAGACTATGGCCAGCAAAACAAGGTAGATGTACTTGAGGCGCAGCTTCATATCCCTGAAAATGACCCAGGCCGTAAACGCAAGAAAGACGCCAATGGCCACCGCAGTAACCCAGCTAAAAACATAAAAAAGACAGATGACAAATATTACATTATAGATAAAGGGCCTGTAGCGCAAGGGGGCCAGTGAATGTATGATGAAGCCCGGTATAAATACAAGAGCAAGATCAGTAATACCTGAAACGGGTGCGATCATAAAAGTCTTCATGACATACATCACAGCCGAGAAAAGGAGGCTGTATAAAAGGACGAATGGCCAATTAGCTTTAGCGTACTGATGATCGTAGGAAATTTCAGGAAATAACTCTTGTCTTGCTCCTGCGGCAGTATCAGGCATTGTCAGGGGATATTTTGAATACTTTATGATTATCTATATCCGGTAAAGATAGTCAAAATCCCCTGCCTCATGCACTTCTGCCCTGTTTGCAGCCTAAACCTTTTTGCATAAAATAAATATCTTTGGCCCTATATGCCCGGGATGCCTTCTTTTGCCCATGTGATCAATCCCGTATCGGAAGCGGAGAAAAAAAGCCTGTTCATGGCACAGGTGGTCACTTTTAATTCACTGATCAAAGCAAAAGAATACTATCGCCAGCCCGAAGCGGTGGCCCTCTATACCATCAATGAGCATGCCGATAACAGCTTCGTACCAAAGGAATTCACAGTATTGCCGGCACTTACACGCAACCTTACTGATATATTGCCGGGCGAAAAGTTCAGGTTCCCGCTGATAACGGACATCATGCAGGCGCTATATGATAATTCCACGGCTGAATACCTGGTCTATACCGCCCTGGACATCAACATGATGCCCTTTTTTTACACCGCTGTGGCAGAATATATAAAATCCGGGCACGATGCTATTGTCATCAACCGCAGGCGCATACATAACAGGTTCCTCAAAGAGACCAATCTCGACCTTATGTATGCAGAGGTAGGTAAATCGCATGCAGGCTATGATACATTCGTTTTCAAGCGCGAGCTGTGGCCGCAGTTCATCAAGAAAGATATCTGCGTAGGCGCACCACCCTTTGGCAACGACCTGTTCTATAATATGTTCACCTTTGCCGATAAGCCGGTACTGCTATTGGATAAACACCTGACCTTTCACCTGGGCATGGAGCTGAATAATGGCTGGGCTAACAAGCGTATCATTAAATACAATTACGACCTGTTTTATGAGCTGGTAAAAGAACTGGAGCCGAAAGTAGATGCTTCAAAACTACCATGGTCCTACGAACCATTGCTGATGCGCCACTTCATCTGGCTGATGAACCCTACCCTGCACTATCCCACCAATTATAAAGCTGATGCCCGGCGCGGTTTCAAAAAGACCAAAAGGGAAAAAGACAGGTCATACCGGCCCAACCTGCGCAATCGTTTCCTCGAAGTGCTGATGAAGTTCTTTTTTGTGGACTAGCTTATTGCCAGCCAAAGTCACGCCCCAGGTATTCATATAGCTCCCGGTTGTAAGGCTCATAATATTGTCGCAGCATTTCGTAGGTCTCCGGCTTCATACCATTGTAATTGCCCAGGTTTTGTTTGCTCAGGTCAAAGCCCTTGTAAGGATCAAGGCCCAGGAAATCGCATATGATGTCTAACTGCTCCTGTGTTCTTTCAGCCAGGTCCTCTGTCTTTAAAATGAGCAGGTTATTACCAAAGAGCTCTTTCCACTTTTTTATATACAAGATGTATCGTCCCCTTTTCTTGCAGGTGAGCCGCTCGTGTACATAGCTGTGGTATGGATGCATCGGGGCATATTTGCTTTCGTCCTGCAAGCGCTGTTCTTCCAGTTCCATAGCCTCCTCGAAACTAAGGTGCTCGAAGCCAAAGCGTTTTGAGGACTGGTAGCAGGAGTAAGCACGGTGTATCGGGTTGCGCAGCAATAAGATCAATTTGCCATTAGGATAATACTTGTGCATACGCTCCGATGCCTCAGCCACATCAAAATAATCTGGCGTTCCATCGAAGGTCATTGCATTTTTAGAACCCTTTTTTAATTCATGGTATAGCTTGTAGGCCTTTAAGGCAAAATGTGCCTTATACCATTCAATACCTTTATTATAGTTCAATGTGTTGTTAAAGAAGAACACATCCTTATTCTGTGGTACGATCACCTGCGGGTGCTGCGACATATAATAGCAAAGGGTTGAAGTCCCCCCCTTCTGCACCCCCATAATGAAGAATGAAGGGTCCATACGCCAGCGCCAGGTAAGATGAAAATAAGGGCCTACAGGTGGCACCAGTTTATCATCATACAGCTTATCGGTATTGTAGCCTAAGGGTGTAACCATGCTATTTTTCTCTTGGTATTGTGGCACTAAATTGCTGATATGCCATAGCCAGTCCCGCGGCCAGGCTTGTTTTGTGTTTCCAGCCCATAGCATGCAACCTGCTGCTGTCGAGTAGCTTCCTGGGTGTACCATCCGGCATTGATGGATCAAATACCAGACTGCCATCAAAACCAGTCACCTCTTTTATCAATTCAGCCAGCCCGGCAATAGAAACTTCTTCGCCCGTGCCTACGTTCACAAACAGTTTTTCATTATACTGTTGCATGAGGAAAATGCAGGCATCAGCAAGGTCATCAACGAACATGAACTCGCGCAGGGGCTTACCCGTACCCCAAAGCTCCACGCTTCCTTTGTTCTCCTGCTTTGCCTCGTGAAATTTCCGCATCAGCATCGGGATAACATGAGCATTCTGGTTATGGTAATTGTCACCATAACCGTATATACTGCAGGGCATAGCTGCTATGAAATTACATCCATACTGGTCGCGGTAGTTCTCGCAGAGTTTTATGCCGGCAATTTTAGCCAGTGCATAAGCCTCATTGGTAGGCTCTAATGCACCGCTTAATAAATATTCTTCCTTTATTGGCTGTGCTGCAAATTTGGGATAAATGCAGGAACTGCCGAGGTACAATAATTTTTTTGCCCCGCTCTTATAAGCAGCATGTATTACATTGGTTGCTATAGCCAGGTTCTCATAAAGGAACTGCGCCTTATAAGTATTATTGGCGTGGATGCCACCTACTTTTGCCGCCGCCACAAAAACGTAATCAGGCTTTTCGGTCTCAAAAAAATCTTCCGTATCCTGCTGGCGACATAGGTTGAGTTCCGCTGATGTTCGTGTCACTATATTATCAAAACCCCGCTGCTGCAAGGCCCGTACTATCGCCGAGCCCACCATGCCTTTATGACCAGCCACATATATTTTACTTCCTGCTTCCATCAATAATTTCCCGTTTTGCTTTCTGCTATATCACCTGCTTTGCATGCACATTAGCCATATCAGCATCAAGCATCTCTTTTATTACCTCGTCTAGTGTATAGACTGGCTCCCAGCCCAACTTTTGTCTTGCTTTTGTTGCATCACCTATCAGGGTATCCACTTCCGTAGGCCTGAAGTAGCGCCTGTCCACTTCCACAACTACATCCCCCACCTTCAGTTTGCAATTATTGTGCTCCACTTTTGTCACCTTTGCTACCTCTTCTTCCCCTTTGCCTTCAAAGGCCACTGTTATACCCGCATAACCAAAGGCTTTGCTCACAAAATCGCGTACAGATGTGGTGATGCCCGTTGCAATTACAAAATCATCCGGTTCCGGCTGTTGCAGCATCATCCACATGGCCTTTACATAGTCTTTAGAGTGGCCCCAGTCTCGCTGCGCATCCAGGTTGCCCAGCCATAATTTATCTTCCAGCCCCGCCATTATCTTGGCAATGCCCCTTGTTATCTTGCGGGTCACAAAAGTTTCACCACGTACCGGGCTTTCATGGTTGAATAAAATACCGTTGCAGGCAAAAATATTGTAAGCCTCACGATAATTGACCGTTATCCAGTGTGCATACAGTTTGGCAACACCATACGGCGAACGGGGATAGAAGGGTGTCTGTTCGTTTTGTTTTTCACCCGTTGCTTTCCCGTATAGTTCAGATGTGGAAGCCTGGTAAAATTTTGTTTTACCCGCAAGGTCCAGCAGGCGTATGGCCTCTAACAGGCGCAATGTACCCAGGCCATTCACATTGGCCACATATTCGGGCAAGTCGAAGCTGGCCAATACATGGCTCATGGCCGCTAAGTTGTATATCTCATCAGGCTGTATCATTTGCACCAGGCTGATGAGATTCGATGAATCCGTAAGGTCGCCATAGTGCATGATCATTTGCCTGTGTTCCACATGGGGCCCTTCATACAGGTGGTCTATTCGGTGCGTATTGATCAGCGAGGTCCGTCTTTTAATGCCATGCACTTCGTAACCCTTCTCCAGCAATAACTCTGTAAGATAAGCCCCATCCTGTCCTGTGATCCCTGTTATTAAAGCGGTTTTCATGTACTTATTAAATGTGTTTTATGTTGTGCCATACCCGCTCGTGCAGGTAATAGAGTATCACCTTGCTTACGAGGTCCAGTCCGCCGATACCCAAGGCCAGGCTCACCTTCTGGGTTAGCACAAAGGAGATGGCCATAGTGGCCAGGCTGCCAAAAAAGCGATAGGATATGGCCTTCATGATGCTGCGCTTGTGGCTCTCCTTAGCCCGGTACCTTTTGGTATGCCCCGGCAAGCCCCTTATGATAAAATCGGCCAGCAGTTTGGTCGCTGCCTCCTCCGTCATTTTATCCGATTCTATCCGCAGGTCGGGCGATGCCGGCCTGTCGAAGGGATCATTTACCCCGGTAAGGTTATTTACCCTGTCGGGGTGCCCTTCAGGCAGCATAGCCTTTTTATATAACCCTTTTGTATCTCTCTTCTGCAGCTCTTCGATACTGCAATCTATAAATACGGTCTTTACATTATCATATGCCGCGGCCACTTCCTGCCGCACATCGTCATAGGGATTAATCGCCGAAAGAAATACAATGACCCCATGCTGCGAGAATTTACTGGCGATAAATGCCAGTCGGCGGATATTTTCCTTGCGGTCTTCTTTACTGAAGCCAAGGTCTTTGCATATCATCTTCCGGTATTCATCACCATCTATCACCTCTACGTCATATCCCTTCTCCAGCAATATGTCTGTCACCCTGCCCGATAAAGTTGATTTGCCCGATCCCGATAGGCCGCAAAATTGTATTATCATATGTATTCCCTATAATATCCCATGGCCTCATAAGGGTACTTAACCATACATTGCCTACGGGTTACACCTATTGTATTATCTTTACAAGCACATAAAAATATAGCATTTATCCACAGCTTGCAATGTAAAATAAGCTCACAATAGCATAATATTCAATATTATTGTTTGCAGCTTTCTTACATTTTTGAATTTTGTGTTTGAATGTTGACTGAAAAGATGGATTATTTAGACATCCTTGAGGCTGAGGCCATATATATTTTCCGCGAGGTAGCAGGGCAGTTTAAGCGCCCAGTGCTGCTTTTTTCAGGCGGCAAGGATTCTACAATATTGATACACCTTGCTTTAAAGGCTTTTTACCCGGCCCCGATCCCATTCCCGGTATTGCATATCGATACCGGGCATAATTTCCCGGAGGCATTGGTATTCCGTGATGAACTGGTGGGCAAAATAAATGCAGAGCTCATCGTACGTAAAGTTGAGGATACCATCCGTGAGAAAGGCCTGACCGACCCTGGTGGAAAATTCCCCAGCCGCAATGCCCTCCAGTCTTACACACTCATGGACGCGATAAGGGAGTTCGGCTTCGATGCCTGTATAGGCGGGGGCCGCCGCGATGAGGAGAAGGCAAGGGCTAAAGAGCGTATCTTTTCATTCCGCGATACTACAGGGGCATGGCAGCCGCACAACCAGCGTCCCGAGCTATGGGATGTGTACAATGGCCGGATACATGAAGGCGAAAATGTAAGGGCATTCCCCATCAGTAACTGGACAGAGCTGGACGTGTGGAAATACATACAGCGCGAAAAAATAGCGCTGCCTTCCATATACTTTGCACATGAGCGCACCTGTATCATGTTCAATGGCAGGCTGGTAGCCATATCGCCCTACGTAATACCTGATGATAAGGATGAAGTAGTGACCACTACGGTGCGCTACCGTACCGTGGGTGATATGACCTGTACTGCAGCGATAGCTTCTCATGCACAAACACTGGATGATATCATTGCCGAGCTGGAAGCTACCCCAATTAGTGAACGGGGCGCTACCCGTATAGACGATCAAATATCGGACGCAGCAATGGAAGACCGGAAACTAAAAGGATATTTTTAACCGAAAGGCATTTTTTGAACCAGATGGATCTACTCAGGTTTACAACAGCAGGCAGCGTGGACGACGGCAAAAGTACTTTGATAGGCCGCCTGCTTTATGATACAGGAAATATCAAGACCGATATACTGGAAACCCTTACTATGGAAGGCGGCTTAAACCTTGCCCACGTTACCGATGGCTTGCGGGCCGAGCGGCAGCAAAAGATAACCATCGATGTAGCCTATAAATATTTTTCCACCCCCCATCGTAAATTCATCATTACCGATGCCCCCGGGCATTTTGAATATACCCGTAACCTGGTGACCGGTGCATCGAACGTAGATGTAATGATCATTCTCATTGATGCAAAGAATGGTATCACAGCACAGACGCGCAGGCACTCCATGGTCGCCTCCTTCCTGCAGGTGGGCAAGCTGGTGGTAGCCATTAATAAAATGGACCTGCACGACTACGCACAACAGGTCTATGAGCGTATTAAGGATGAGTACCTGCAAATGGCCGATAAGCTGGGCCTGCACAATATCACCTTTATACCTATGAGCGCATTACACGGCGATAACGTGACAACATTATCCGCAAAAACGCCCTGGTACATAGGCCCTGCTTTGCTTGAACTGCTGGAATCATATAAAATACCCACACAGCAATATGCACACCTCCGCCTTAGCATACAGTATGCTATAGAAGACGGGCAGCAAGGCTATGCCGGCAAAATATTATCCGGCACTTTACACGCAGGTGACAAAGTGCTTATCATGCCTTCAGGCAGGGAAACTGTGATCAGCAGCATCAGTCACAACTACGACACGGTGGGCGAGGCCCATGCACCTGCCAATGTATGCGTATACACCGATGGCACATCATTATCGCGCGGCGATATCCTATCGCATCCGCAGGATAAACCATTAGAGGGCCAGGCCTTCGAAACCGCCCTCTGCTGGATGGATGCAGTAACTGCACTGGATACCGGGAAGACCTATTTACTGCGCATCAACACGGCTGAAGCAGGATGTATGGTCACATCAGTACTGCATAAAATAAACATAGATACCCTCGAAAATTACAGTGATGAAGCCCCGCTGGAGGCCAACCAGTTCGCCACTGTGCAACTAAGAACGCATAAACCAATAGCATGGGACCATTTCATCACCTTGGCCGAAAATGCAAGGGGAATACTCATAGACCCGGATACGAACAACACTGTGGCTGCTTTTATGATCAGGTAGCGCCTATTTTTCAGCCACAGCACCCGTGATGTCGAGAGTGACCGACATAGTGCCCTTTGGCTTTTTCACTTTCACTTTGAAATCGCTGCTTGAATTAGGCTGCACCACCTCATTGATGATCTTGGTATTCTTCTCTATCACCGAGCCGCTTTTATCTTTGAACGTTATGCGTACTTCCACATCTTTATAAGCGGCCATTGTGGCACTGTTGCTTATTGTTCCCTGTACCACTTCTTTATTAATGAGATTGGTATGGCTGTCTCCATTCACTTTAAGGAACTTTAGCGGGTTACCGCGTTCCATATCTGCCAGCGATTCCTTTTTGCTTTCATACTGTGCTGATGGCCGTTCACTGTTCGACGAGTTGCAGGAAGAAGCTATTACCATCATCAATAAAAGGAACGAAAAAAAATGCCTCATTTGTTTATATTTATTGTCAAATATATTACGATTAAGTGAATTAAACCATTGTGTTTTATTGGCTAAATTTACAAGAGGTTTTGCCGCACAGTCTTAAACATCTTAATTGTTTAACAAACATATGCCCGCCAATAAGAATAATAAAACACTATGGAATAAACTTGTGGGCACCCACGCTGAGTTCTCCATGGAAAACCGGACCTTCAACTCGGTAGGAGTACTTACCCTTATCATGCTTTTCTTCTTTTTGCTCGCCAATGTGCTCGTAGGCCTGTTTAAAGTAGTAATGGTCATCGGGGTGCTGATGCTGTTG
The DNA here is from genome assembly GCA_001897835.1 of Bacteroidetes bacterium 46-16. Taxonomy (GTDB): domain Bacteria; phylum Bacteroidota; class Bacteroidia; order Chitinophagales; family Chitinophagaceae; genus MKUN01. The sequence goes on along the minus strand of MKUN01000035.1, from coordinate 1,562 downwards.
CAGGGCTATGTCCTCTACCTTTCCCGGTTCAGGAAAAAGATGCAGGCCGGGGTGATCATATATGCGGTATCCAGCTACCTGGCCATCATCGTGAATTTTTACCTTAATTCAGGTATCAACGGCCCCGGCCTTTACTTTTTCTTCCTCACCTTCCCCTTCCTGATCACCATTACCCCCAGGTCCCGGCACCTTTTATGGGCCGTGCTGCATGTCTTTATAGCCATTACACTTGTCCTGAGCCAGTTCCTTTTCCCGGAATGGGTGCCTTATACCTATAAGCATCTTTCGGAGCGCTTTGTCGACATTGTTTTATCCTATGTCATTACCGTGCTCTTCATCTACTATATCACCATTTACCTGCGCAATCACTACGAATATGAAAAGAAACTGGCCGACCGCCGGGCACAATCCATAGAGCAGCAAAAACTGCTGCTCGAAACCGCCCTGGAAGAGCGTAAGGCCCAGGAAGAAAAAATAAAAGCCAAAAACGAGGCCCTGATGAAAATAGCTCATATACAGAGCCACGAGATGCGCGGCCCTGTCACCTCTATAATGGGCATTATGAATATTATTAAAGAAGAAGGCAGTAATGTACCTCGCGAATACTTCATTTACCTGGAAGAAGCAGTGAACGAACTGGACAGGAAGATACATGAGATAGTACGACAGACGAAAGATCTGTAGCCTACCTTACCAGCGTCACCGTCCCTTTATAATAATACATCTTCCCTTCACCATCCTTGAACTCCGCATAGTAGTTGAACACATCACCATCCAGCATTATGCCTTTACTCGTGCCATCCCATTTCTCATTTACATCCTCGCTGTAAAACACCTGGTTGCCCCAGCGGTTGTAGATCATCAGCTTAAAGCTTTGTATGTCGCAGCTTAGCGTCACCCCGAATTGATCATTCCTGCTGTCGTTGTTCGGGCTGAAGGCCGTAGGTATCAGCACATGGCAGGGACAACCCTCATATTTCACCATCACGCTGGCCGTGGCACTGCAGTTGCCCTGTGTTACCGTCACGCTGTAGCTCCCTGCTTTCGTCGCGGTGTAGGTCCTGCCGGTGCTCCCATCCTGCCACAGGTAGCTGGCGCTGTCCACACCCGCATCCAGCCTTAGCGATTCACCGTGGCAGGGTATCAGGCCTTTGCCCAGGTCTATGTTTATTACCTTTTGGTGCACTTTTACCGTATCGCTCACTGTGCAGGGGCCTACGTTTACGCTTACGCTGTAATCCCCGCCTTCTGTTACGTTATATACTGCTGTGGTCTTCCCATCCTGCCACAGGTATTGGGCTTCGGGGTAATTGCTGCTCGTAGCATCCAGTTGCAGCGTTTCGCCCTTGCATATCGATGTATCAGGACCAAGGTTCACACTAAGATCGTTGATGAAAATTACATCGAAGCTATCTATCCGCTCCGCACAGGCTTTGTGAGCATTTACGCTTTTAATACCGCTTTGGCTAAAGGTATCGCTCTGCGTACTGATACCATCACTCCAGAGGTAAGTATCATAACCTGCCGTGGCATCCAGGCTTATTGCATTGCTGAAGCAGATC
>MKUN01000034.1 GCA_001897835.1 Bacteroidetes bacterium 46-16 | reverse complement strand
ATCGGGGCAAGATCCTGCATAGGGATGATATCAGTCCTTGGGTCTTTGGTAGCATCAAGCAATAAACCTGTTGCTATAAGATTTTGAGTACTCCATAAATGGTCCCTATTGGCTACATCAAGGTTCAGGGTCTGGTGCATACGCAATACCTGGCCTTTGGTGAACATCTTATCACAATAGGTATAATCCATTATATTCTGGGAGTTTACCGTATCGGGATAATCAATAACCACAGTTTCGGTATCATGAATGATGTAATTCTTAGCGTAGCCTAAAGCACAGGTAGTATCATATAATGCTGTAGGAGTGCAATTTTGCGGATTATGACCTTTTGTAGGAGGGGTATCGTCTACATCATCATCACCACATCCTACTTCAGGATTATTAGTATCGCCCCAGGTATGTTTCAGGTTCAGGCAATGACCTATTTCATGATTAATTGTTTTGCCTGCTATCATATAATCATACAAGGATATTACACCATCGTATGGTGCCATAGAAGGTGCCTGTACTGCTGAAGGATAGTACGCATAGGCCGCCGCGCTCGAATGGCCGGGCATAGACCGCACACTCCATATATTTATATAAGCATTATTAGGCCAGTCATCATATTTAGCCTGGTCCCCACCATTATATGCCAGGTAAGAACGGTGGTGCAGGATACCTTTTGTTGGATTACCATTGGGATCTCTATTGGCCAGGTGCAGTACTATCCTGGGATTACCTATATAACCCGGGTGTAATGGGTCATGGTACCTGTACGGAGAGATAACATCAGCCGTATCTGCATTTTCTTGCATATAAGTCTTATTCCATTCCTTAACTGCTTCATAAATGTCATTGTCATCTACATACTCTGCTCCGTAATCATGTATCACATGTATTACTATCGGAATGTGATAAACATATTTATTACGATCTGCAGGTGATTCAGGTGGAATAGTCTCTACAACCCCTGGCTGGCTACCATTGATGGCACTATCTGGGTCCGCTGTACCTTTTGCTGCATACCTGCTCAGGTCTATATGTTTAAGCCCTTCTTTAATCTGCTGCTCCATTTGAGCTTCAAACTGAATGATCTCGGGATGTTCGGCCCGGGCCTTATTCATCATCTCATCGGTTGCACAAGTCTTGTTCTGTGCATACACACTACCTACAGTGCTTATTGTCGCAGCGAGTACCAGTAAAGATTTTTTCACCATTTTTTTATAATTAATTAATATTATGTTTAAATAACTAGCCTTACGACCAAAGGTAAACATTCTCGCCAAAAAAATAGCGAAAATATTTGTCATACTTTAGTCCTAATTTTTCTCTATCATCAGCTTTTGTGTAACTGTTTTGTCTGCTATAGTTACTGTTACAATATACAGGCCTGAGGCAGGGAATAAACTACCAGGGATATCTTCTGTTACCAATGCTCCCGGAGTATATACCCCGTTGTTTACATACATTACCTTCCCGGTTATGTCTTTCACTTCGTATGACACTTTGCCATCTGTACCTGTAGTGAACATCATCTTGCAATCACCTTTAGACGGGTTAGGGTATATCATTATCGCATTGGGATGTTCCATTGCTTCCTTCACCTCGGTAGGGAACTGGCTTATTCCGAAATCGTCAAAATAGCAGGTATTACCATTGTTATATGGACGATAGCGGAACCTGAAAAATACTTTATCGCCACGGAATGAGGTAGGTATGCTTATGGTTTGGGGCTTCCAGTCACTGGGGGCTGAAGGTGTATACTCAGAAGTTATTTTTCCCTTATTCAACAAGCTGGAACCGCTTATAGAACCTATCTTGGTCCAATAAGTGCCGCATGTATTACTGGCATATATTTCTAACGAATCTTTTGCTGAATTACCACTTACGTAAGCACCGGAAGTAAAGAAATTAAGGTTGGCATCACCTGAAGGCACGTTGCTAAGGTCAAATGCCGGAGAATAAATATCGTCCCAGTCGCCTGCAGCACTACCTGATGCAGCTTCGGGATTGCTACGGTCATCAAGCGCACGGTATTTGATACATCCGTAAATACCATAACCGGCACCTCCGAACCATTGCCACTTAAAGGTATTTTTATAATAGTTGAATAAAGGCCAGTTATTCATATCACCGGGCGATGAAAAATAATTGTGATAACCAAGGCCCGGCAATGCATTATTATCTGCCACATACACGGCACTATCAAAAGTGGTCGTTTTTGATCCGCTATTATTACCCGTAGCTTTTAGCGTTACAGACACCCAGCCAGGTTGAGTGAACTGGTTGATAACCGTGGTCATGCTCGTCGACGATGGTGTAGTAGCACTATTTGAGAAGGTCCATTCTACGTTAGTAACCGTATCATTCCAGCTCTGGTTCTTAAACACAAATTTTGTAGTAGGATCATCGGCACATAGAAAAAAGCTCCTTTCAGAAGGTGGTATACCCGTTTTGCTGCCTTTCTCTACAGAAAATTCGGGCGTTGGGGCAAGGTCTGGTACCGGGTCAAGTGCACCCGTAGCCGTAAGATTTGCTGCAGAATACAGTGTGCTGCGCTGGGCTGTTCCAGAAGTAAGCGCTGCACGCATCCTTGTTACCTGCCCTTCAGTAAACATTTTGGAACAATAGGTATAGTCCATTATATTTTGTGCATTTACATACTGGCCATTATTACAGTCTGTATCATATAAAGCACCGGGGCTGCAGCCACCTCCAAGGTGGCCTTTTGTCGGCGGAGTATCATTTACCTGGTCGTCGCCGCATGCCACACCAGCATTGTTATTATTGCCCCATACATGTTGCAGATTCAGCATATGACCAATTTCATGAGGTATGGTATTGTCATTGTCCATATAATCATACAATGAAATAACACCGTCTGAATAGGGTGCATTGGCTACCGCAGCCGGGTAATTGGAATAGGCAGCAGCACCGGAATGCGATGCATCAAAAAGCCTAACAAACCATATATTAATATAATTTGCCCTGGGCCAATCATCAAGCTTGGCTTCTTCGCCACCTTGTGATGTTTCATAAGACCAATGGCGGGTTATACCCTTTGTAGGGTTGCCGTTAGGGTCTTTTGTCGCCAGGTGAAAACGTATCTGGGCGTTCCCTATTATCGATTTGAATTCGGGGATCACATCTGCAGTATCGGGGCTCTGGCACATATAAGTAGCCACCCAGTGCTTTACTGCATTGTATATTGCATCATCGCTTAAATACTCTGCACCGTAATCATGTATCACATGCACCACTACAGGCACATCATAAACTGTTGCAGTACCTTTAGCATAGGCTTTCAGGTCTATATTTTTCAGTTTTTCCTGTATCTCTTGTTCCAGCTTTGTCTCAATAATAGCTATCTCAGGATGTTCCTTCAACTGCTCCCAATACACCTGGTCTGTACCACACGATTTTTCACCGACCTGGGCATAGGTTTGTCCCTGCACACCACACAACATGAGTAGTGCTAAAATTAATTTTCTGATCATTTTGAAATATTATAATTAGCCGTTTAAAAATGAGAGCGCTAAAGATAAGGCATACGGGGGAGAAAAAAGGTTAATTTTTCGTTTTTTACTAACATATGTGGAGAAGAGATATTTTTCGGGGGTAAAGCTAAAAAACAAAAAAACCTCTGCTATTAAGGAGAGGTTTTGATCACGAGCGGGAAACGAGACTCGAACCCGCGACCCTCAGCTTGGGAAGCTGATGCTCTACCAACTGAGCTATTCCCGCTTAAGGCCACTAAAATAGACAAATCTTTATTCTTCAACAACAAGCGCTTTGGTGAACACCTGTCCTTCAAAATGCATTTTGCATATATATAGCCCGGGAGGCCAGGCGCTGGTTATTATTGTTGCCGAAGACTTCCCGTAACTTATCCTCACATCCGTCACCCGGGCTCCTATAATATTGTATACGGATATAGTAGGTCTTTCCGCAAAATCCTCATTATAACTGATCGTAACATGATCGCCCGCAGGATTCGGGAAGATCTCTGGCTCCCGGTATTCATACCCGGTTTCTACCAGCCCTGCGGACCACTGGCAATATTTGAGTATGCCCATATCCGATATCGTGCTGCCGAAAGAACCGCCTGCATAGATACAATCATCAGCAACTATACTGATGTTAAAGGGCCAGTCGTAACCCGTATGGTCATAGCGCTGCACCCATGACTCCGCGCCTGAGGGGTCATATCTTATGATCGTAAAATCGGCCGATGTGCTTATGCCTGTGCTCCGGCCCACGATATAAACATTGCCCCCATGATCTGTTGTCACCCCATATGCCTCATCCCAGTCATCGCCTGTACCATTGTAAAAAGATGCCCAGGCTTGTGTGCCGGAGGCATCATATTTAATAGTTGCCAGGTCGTAGTTATGGCCGGTGATGTAAGCAGCCCCCGTTACATATACGTTCAGTGAATCGTCTATACTTATCGCATCTGCATAATTATTGCCGCCCGCTTCGGCAGAGAACCTTTTTGCCCATACCTGGCTGCCTGTAGCATCATATTTCACCGTAGTCATATCAAGTGCAGAATCAAGCCCGGTACTGTACCCTGTTATATATACATTGCCCAGCGTATCTGCCACTACAGCCCCCTGGTAATATACAAGGTCGTAATCGTGCAGCGGGCCGTCGTAACGGGCCACCCATTTTTCATTACCTGAGCTATCATATTTCACCGTTGCAAAATCATAATCGGTACTAATACCCTTACTCCCGCCCGACACATATATATTCCCCTCTTTGTCTGCGGTCATTGTACGCGCATCATCCACGTCGTTGGCCGGGCCATTGTATCTCTTTAGCCATATTTGTGTACCTCCGGGGCTGTATTTTATCGTTGCATAATCATCGGCAGTAGTATCCCCTTTACTGATACCAGTAACGATAACATTGCCCCGGGGGTCAATAGCGATATGGTTGGCCACATCGTCCTGGTTACCCGGGCCATTATATTGCCGGGCCCATTTAAAAGTCCCGGCAGCATCAAATTTTACAGTAATGAAATCTTTACCCGACGTAGCGGTCGCTACAGAGCCGGTAGCATATACATTGCCGGAATCGTCCAGCACCAGGCCGTATGCCCAATCGTCGCCATTGTCATCACCATTGTATATAGCGGCCCATTGCTGTGTGCCGGCCCCATCGTACTTTATGATAGCAATATCTTTAGCTGTACCTGTATCTGTCACTGTTCCGCAGAGGTATGCGTTGCCATTATGATCAAGCTTAAGCGCACGACCGTAATCAAGGTTGCCAGCGCTGCCATTGTATGCCCTGGCCCACTGAAATGCCGGCTGCGCCGGCGCATAATTGCATAAAAAAAGTATAGTTGCCGGCATAAGTAAAACTTTCTTCAGCCGCGCAGCTATCCTTATATGATCTGTGTGCTTATTCAATGATGATCTTCCCGCTTGCTATATTCCTTCCTGCATTAAAGATACGGTAAGAATAAGTACCTGCAGCAATATGCCCACGCCGTAGTGTGGCACTGTGCGCAGGTATATATTGCTGCATCACCACTTTACCCATTGCGTCATGCAGGTATAATACGGCATCCTGCAGATCCACATTGTCCGGTATACTCAAAGTGGTAGTATTATTGAAAGGGTTGGGATATACACGACAATCAACATGGCTGTTAGCAATGCTCTTCACTCCTGTACCACTCACACGCTTCCTTATAGTCCCGTTATCGCCAACAGCCCAGGCGGTAGTGGTATCGAGACCAAAAACACTGTTCAGGTTTTGGCTGGTGCCCGAGGTCTCAGGCCCCCAGGTCATCCCCGAATCTGTACTCCTGATTATGGTTCCCGAATAGCCGCATATCCAGCCCCTTGACGCATCAGTGAATGATACACCCATTAACGTATCTGTTGTGCCCGATGTGCGCGTATTCCAGTTAGTGCCGCCATTGATGGTAGCCAGTATCATACCTCCGTCACCGGCCACAAATCCCATGGCACTGTCTATCATATCTATATCATTAGGATTGGCTATAGTACCTGTGCTGTTTTGTGCCCAGTTGGCCCCACCATCAGTCGTCTTCACAACGAAGCCTGTTGCCGAGGGGAAAAAGGTAACACCGATCGCATAGGCAGTTGTCGTTGAAACCGCATCTACTTTATACAGCCAGCCAAAGATATTATTGTCGGTCTGGTTACTCCATAAAGTACCGCCATTGGTGGTAGCATCAATATTTATAGGCCCGTTCTTTGAGCCTACAGCCCAGCCTGTATTGGCATCGGCAAATGATATACCCAGCCTTGCCTCCGTAGTGCTCGGCGTTTGTGCAGTCCAGGCAGTGCCACCATTGGTAGTATGCCATATCTCACCGCTTGTCGATGAGCTGTCCACATCGCCCACCGCTGCCCAGCCTTCCGTGGCGCTCACGAAATATATATCGCGCACAGCATATACCGTACTAATATTAACCGCATTCCAGGTAGTGCCGCCATCGCTGGTCTTGATCACTGTGCCGGAATCGCCACTGGCATAACCTGTATTCGCATCAAGAAATTGCACCTTCCATAGTTTCATTGTTGTTCCGCTGGTTTGCGGTATCCATGTCTGGGCGCTGCTACCCTGCGCAAATAATAATGCGATAAGAGCGATGAATAATTGGGGCTGAAAGAGACTTTTCATATACAGATATATTTACACTTATTTTATGGCTCTTTCACAAAGGAATCAATAAAGCCGCGTAAATAGAAACGATTTTTTCTCAAAACATAGAAGTCTGTTTAAGCCAATATGAAAACATTCAATAACTTAGCATACATATAATAACCCAATGAAAACAGTTTCTAATAACCTTTTTCTATTGATACGGTCGCTAAGCGGACCGGAGAAAAGATACTTTAAGATTTACGCCTCTCGGCACATCCTTGGCGATAAGAATAAATACCTTTTACTCTTTGAAGCTGTAGAAAAGCAAAAGCAGTACGATGAGCTTGCTATAAAACAACAGTTTAAGGATGAAGCCTTTATACGGCAGCTAACGGTAATAAAGAACTATCTCTACGAAATGATATTAAGGTCGCTCGATGCTTACTACGCGGAAAGCTCTATGGACAACAACCTGAAAAAACAACTGCATTATATAGAGATATTATACAACAAAGGCCTGTATGCACAATGCGAACAAGTATTGCAAAGGACCGAAAAAACAGCCACAGCGCACGAGAAATACCTGGTACTGCTGGAGCTTGCAGCCTGGAAACTCAGGATCATTAAAACATCCCGATTCTATAAGACCAGCGAAGAAGAAATTGAAGACCTTTATCAAAAGCGGCTCAACATTATAGCAAAGCTGGGCAATTACTATGCCTATGAATCGCTGAACAATAAAATGTACCTGAGGGTAATGAAGAAGGGCTGGGTATCGCGCGATGAGACCGAGATAAAGAATGATTACACCAGCATCATCAGCAACGACCTCTATGCGGATGAGGTCAAAGCACTGTCACCCAATGCCAAAGCGCTGTACTATGGCACCCTGTCAGTTTATCATTACCTTAAAGGGTCCTATAAAATAAGTAATGGTCACTCACGGAAATTCCTGCAAATATTTGAGCAAAACCCATTGTTGATAGATGACAACCTGGATGAATATATATCCGGGATCAGGAACCTGCTCTTTACTGCTATAAGCCTCGGGGATTATAATGATGTACTGAAAAATATAGACCGGCTTCTGTCGCTTGATGTAAAGACAGACATACTCAAAGCAAAGGTTTTTGCAGCAGCCTATCTCCCCCGACTTATTGTTTATAACATCACTGGGCAGCACGATAAAGCCGCTATGCTTGTGGAAGAAATAGAGCGCAGCATATTAAGGTACTGTAACCAATTATCGCAAACTGATGTTTTATACCTCCGCTTTAATGCTGCCTGCGTATATTTTAAAATAAGGGACTTTCACAAGGCTTTACATTTTTTGTCACTCATCATCAACAGCCCCGAGGCACGCTCCATGCCCGATATCTATGCCAATGCCCTGTTATTGAACATCATTGTCCAGTACGAACTGGAAGCCTATGATCTGCTGCCTTACATATTGCGCAGTACCTACCTGTTCCTCCTCAAGCAAAAAAGACTGTACCAGTTCGAAAAAATAGTACTATCCTTCATCCGCAAGCTAAGCGACGTACCCAAAGCGGGGATGACCGATCTCCTGGAGCAGGCAAAGGCTGAGTTTCTCGCACTGGCCGAAAGCAACCCTTACGAAAAGTATGCAATGGAGCACCTGGGCTTCTTAAAATGGCTGGATACTAAAATAGATCGTGCATAGGTCCTCCTGCAGCTATTCCCACCATCGTATTTACATGCAACATATAGTCATGCAACAGGTAACACAGTCCAAACAATAAAATATTTGTAGACAAAATAATACTATATATCTTTGACCAACCGTTCAGTCAAAGATATATGTCCCCTAAAACACAACAACAATTCCAGGAGCTGCGTGAGCAGAAAAAGATGCAGATACTGAATGCTGCACTAAAGGTGATAGCCAACCACGGTTACAATGGCGCTACCATAAGCATGATAGCCCGGGAGGCAGGTATCTCCAAGGGTCTTCTTTACAGCTATTACGAAAGCAAGGAGCAATTGCTAGAAGCCCTTATTTCTTTTGGTATGGAAAAAGCAGCCGCATTCATGGAAGACCCCGATGCCGGTAAGCCCCACTCTAAAGAGAGCTTTGCTGCTATGCTCCGAAAAATGATACAAATGGTCATGCAGGAGTCGGACTTTTGGCGTATGTACACAACTCTGCTGCTGCAGCCCAATATGTCGGGGAAGATACAGCCCCAGGCGCAAAAATTCGTGGAGCAATACCTGGGCATATATATTGCCTATTTCCAAAAGAAGGGATCACGCAATCCTATGGCTGAAGCTATGCTTTTCGGTGCTGTGCTCGACGGCCTGATGTTTGACCTGATGGTAGCCCCGGACCAATATCCACTGGAAGAAGTTTTAGAAATGATCGTAGAAAAATTTGCATGATAATGTTCTAAAAAGTACCGTTATGAAAAAAATATGCGCATCACTGCTCACCTCATTAATACTTGCGCTCAGCTGCTATAGCTATGGACAGCAGGTAAATGCCACAGAGATAGTACGAAAGGCCAATGAACTGATGACCGGGCGCAGCAGCCAGAGTATAGGCTCGATGAAAATAATACGCCCATCGTGGACACGTAGCGTCGGCATGAAAATGTGGTCGCTGGGTAACGACTATTATATGATACTCATTACCGCCCCGGCACAGGATAAAGGACAGGTATTCTTAAAACGGCATAATGAAATGTGGAACTGGATGCCCGGTATCAGCCGCATTATTCGCATACCCCCATCAATGATGGGGCAAAACTGGATGGGCTCCGACTTTACCAATAATGACCTCGTAAAAGCCAATTCAATAGTAGATGATTATACCCATAAGCTACTGGGCAACGAGACCATAGAAGGTTACGACTGCTATAAGATACAGTTAAGTCCCAAACCCGGGGCAGCAGTGGTATGGGATAAAATTATAGCCTGGATAGCAAAGGATAAGTATTTTATGCTGAAGGCGGAATATTATAACGAAGATGGTGAACTGGTGAACCGGGAGATACAATCCGACATCCGCCATTTCGATGACCGCGACCTGCCATCGAAACTGGTCATGATACCGGTAAACGATAAGGGTAAGCAAACCATTATGGAGTTTCAGCAATTGAAATTCAATATGCCATTGAAGGAAGACTTCTTCTCGCAACAAAACATGAAAAAGCTCCGTTAATGCCGACCACAAACTTTCAAATGCAAAAACCGGCTCATGAAACAACTTAGCAAACTGGCCTGGCGCAATCTATGGCGCAACCGCAGGAGGACACTTATTACGCTTGCCTCAGTATTGATGGCCGTGATACTGGCCATTGCCATACGTTCATTTCAAAAAGGAGTGTATGGCAACATGATCAGCAATGCCGTAAGTTTTTCCACGGGCTATATACAGGTACACACAAAAGGGTACTGGAATGACCAAACCATCAATAACTCGTTCGAGGCTGGCAGGCAGGTACAACAAGCGCTCAATAATACGCCGGACATCTCTTTATCCGTACCTCGTCTTGAATCGTTTGCACTTGCCTCATCGGGCCAGCATACCAAAGGCGTAGAGGTGATGGGTATAGATCCGGCAAAAGAACAAGAGATGAATGGCCTTGGCAAAAAAATAGTACGGGGAAAGTATATAAGCAACAGTGACGGCCAGGGCATTCTGGTTGGTGACGGGCTGGCTAAATACCTCCATCTCAGCCTGGGCGATACATTAGTATTACTGGGCCAGGGCTACCATGGCACCACTGCAGCAGGCCAATATCGCATAGCGGGCATATTTCACTACCCGCTTGATCAATTGAACAATATGCTCGTTTACCTATCCCTGCCCGATGCGAGGTCGTTGATGGCAGCCCCGAACAGGTTAACATCCTTCAGCCTGATGCTCAAAAACCCGGACGACATAGACAAAGTGACCACATCCCTGCAACATACCCTCGATAGCACATGGGAAGTGCTGCAATGGCCGGTAATGAACAAAACACTTATGCAGGAGATAGAAGGCGATAATGCAGGGGGCATCATCATGCTGGGCATATTATACATCGTAGTGGCGTTTGGCGTGTTTGGCACCATACTGATGATGACCATGGAACGAAAAAAAGAGTTCGCTGTGATGATAGCTATTGGTATGCACCGCATAAAACTGATCACTGTAGTTATTCTCGAGACCATTTTCATTGGCCTGCTGGGTATCCTGTCTGGTGCTGTACTGGTTTTCCCGGTAGTATTGTACCTGCATATACACCCGCTGGCACTTACTGGTGCAGCAGCCGAAACTTACCAGCAATTTGGCATAGAACCGCTTTTGCCCACCTCTGTTGATCCGCGTATATTCTTATCCCAGGGTATTACTGTATTGTGCATAGCGCTAATCTCAGCCCTGTACCCGCTTTGGTATATCAATAAATTCAAACTTGCTGAAACGCTAAAACAATAGCATATGTTGATACAAATAGCCTGGAGAAACGTATGGCGCAATAAAACACGCAGCATGGTCATTGTAGTTGCCGTAGCCCTTGGGCTCTGGGGAGGCATTTTCTCCGATGCCTTTATGCAGGGCATGACCGAGCAGCAGATATACTCGTCCATACACACTGAGACGGGGCATATACAGCTCAGCCAGAAAGGCTTTTTGGTAAATCATGACATGCAACTGAATATACGCAGTGCGGATAGCATCAAGGCTGTAATAAGTAATATACCAGGTGTAAGCGCAGTTGCCTCGGTCACCCAGCTTAGCAGCATGGCATCTACAAGTTCCGGGTCGGCAGGTATCATGATCAATGGTATTGACCCGCAGCAGCAGTCGAAGGTCAGCGACATTAACCGCCAATTGGTAACAGGCGATTATTTCAAAAGCGACCGTGCCAACCTCATTGTCATTGGTCAGCAGCTTGCCGACAAACTGCATGTAAAACTGCATTCCCGTATCGTGCTCACTTTACAGACCACAGCCGGTGATATCGTTTACGGGGCCTTTAAGATAGCAGGCATATTTCACACCCACGACAGCGACTTTGATAAACAAATGGTATTTGTACGCAAGAACGATCTGCATGCATTGACCGGCTTTCCGCAAGATGCAGCATCACTGGTCACCGTATTGCTGCAAAATACCGATGACACCAAAAAGATAACAGCTACGATACAGCATAAGTTCCCCGGCCTGCAGGTACAGGGATGGATGCAGTTATCGCCTATGTTACAGGTATTGTCCGGCACCATCACGCAGATGACCATCATCTTTGTAGCCATCATACTCATTGCACTCGCCTTTGGCATTGTAAACACGATGCTCATGGCCGTGCTCGACCGCACCCACGAAATAGGCATGTTGCTTTCCATAGGCATGCGGCCATCGAAAGTATTTACCATGATCATGCTCGAAACCATTTTCCTGTCGGTAACAGGCGCAGCACTGGGTATCGCCATCAGCATAGGCACCGTATCCTGGTTTGGCCATACAGGCATTAACCTCTCCTTCATAGCCGAGGGGATCAATGCCCTGGGCTACAGCAGCATTGTTTATCCATCTTTAGGTATTGATTTTTATCTCGCACTTTCAGTAATGGTCGTAGTCATCGCATTGATCGCCGGGTTGTTCCCGGCAAGGCATGCCATCCGCCTGAAACCTGCAGAGGCTTTAAGAGGTAATTGATAATAATTAGCAAATGCTTAAAACACTTTTTATGCCGGTAATTGAAATAAAAGAACTCACAAAGACCTATAACGAGACCGTAGTTCCTGTGCACGCGTTGAACGGAGTTAACCTTAGTTTCGAGAAAGGTGAGTTCACCGCCATTGTAGGGCCTTCGGGCTGCGGCAAGACCACCCTGCTCAATATGATGGGCGGCCTCGACCATCCGTCTTCGGGACAGGTGATCATAGCACAGGAGGACATCACCAAAATGGATACAAGCCATCTGGTTGATTTCCGCCTGCGCAACATCGGCTTCATTTTCCAGTCCTACAACCTGATACCCGTACTTACGGTAAGAGAGAATATACAGTTCATCATGGAATTGCAGGGCCGCAGCAAAAAGGAAATAGATGAACGGGTGCATTACCTGCTCGATGCCATGGGCCTCAGCGATAAAATAAATGTGCGTCCCAAATACCTGTCCGGGGGCCAGCAGCAAAGGGTAGCCGTGGCCCGTGCTATGGCCTCTAAACCTAAATTCATCCTGGCTGATGAACCGACCGCAAACCTTGATTCAAAATCGACAGAAACACTGCTGAACCTTATGGCCAACCTGAACGAGAAAGAAGAAGTGACCTTTATTTTCTCCACACACGATCAAAGAGTAATGGATAAGGCAAAACGTATCGTGACCCTTGAAGACGGAAAAGTTATGAATGATTCAAACTCCGGGGTGCTCCATGAAACAGCATAAGTCAAAACCTTTGGTGCTTATGGTGCTCTTGCTGCTATGCAGCAGCATACCGGTGCTGGCCGGGGAGAACGGCGACAGCACAGCTACAGCGGGGGTGTCACATTGGTCCTTCGGCGGCTATATCAAAGATCTCCAAAGCGTACAGTTTACCGATATCAGCAAACATTGGGGACTGGACAATATCATCCACAACCGGGAAGATCTCAGGTGGTTCCCGAACAGCAAACTGAAATTCCATATCGGCCTGCGCAACCGCCTGTTCTATGGCGAGTCCGTGCCTTTATACAGTGCCAGTGGCTACCTGGATGACAACAACGCTTTCATCAACCTGTCTAAAACAATCGCGAAAGGACAATCTTATTTATTACATACTAACATCGACCGGGCATTGGTTGACTACACACAAGGCAAATGGGAGCTTACCCTGGGCAGGCAAAGGATCAACTGGGGTCTCAATATGGTCTGGAACCCAAATGATATATTCAATGCCTATTCTTATTTCGACTTTGATTATGAAGAGCGTCCCGGTACCGATGCCGTACGCCTGCAATATTATATCAACAGTACCTCGTCGGCCGAACTGGCATACAGGCCCGGCAAATCGCCCGATGATATGATCGCTGCGGCCTTGTACCGCAATACTATTGGCAGCTATGACATACAGGTACTTGCCGGCTGGGTACAGACCGACTATGTGTTAGGAGCAGGATGGTCGGGGGTAATAGGGAAGGCGGGCTTTAACGGAGAGATAAGCGCATTCAGCCCGCGCAGCAATATAGACCTGTCAAAAACCGTGGTCTCAGCATCGGCAGGCATTAATTATACTTTCCCCAATAGCCTGTACCTGCATGCAGCCTACTTATTAAACAGCTCGGGTCTTACAAAGGCTGACAGCACAACTGCAGGTCTGTTACTCAGCCAGGTATCCGCAAAATCGCTCTCCCCTGCACGCCATTCCATCTTTGCAGAAGTAGCCTACCAGGTAACCCCTCTTATACGCACAGACCTGTCGGCCATTGCCGATCCTTCGGACGGATCCTTTTTTGTAGGTCCCTTTATTATACTTTCGGTATCCAATACTGTTGAGTTTCTGGCAGCCGGGCAATTGTTCTTTGGCGACACCAACAGCCTTTACGGCAACTATGGCCGGGTAATATTCCTGCGATTAAAATGGAGCTTTTAATATCCCTAGTTCCCGCAAATAGCCGCTGGCCATCGCTCTCACTCAATGTTAAGATATTGTACATTTTATCTTAAGGAATCATTACCCTAACGGATTAATGTGAACTAAAACTGAAACAATAGTATCTTATTTATTACCTCTTTTTTAACTAATCATTAAAATAATTCCAACTTATTTAATTGTCGATTGCAAAATGAAATTTTGTGGGCTGTAAGTAAATCCACCAAGCCAAATGCCGCAATTTACTCGTTTCTTCTTAGCAAGTTGTTTCTTGCTATTCTTATCAAGTACATCCAAATCTGCAACTATCAAAGGCTTCGTATCTGATGCAAAGACAGGGGAGCCATTAGTGGGCGTCGTTGTTGCCCTTGACAACACTCAGTACTCCGTTCTTACTGGTTTAGATGGTAGTTACCAGTTAACGAATATACCGGCAGGCCCATACAAACAGGTAGCACTGCTTACTTCATACGAAAAGTATGAAGCAGATATTACAGTAACGCAGGACCAGGAAATGAAGATGAATATCTCTCTTCGTTCGCATACAAGAATGCTGAATGAGGTAGAGATAAAGAGCCATTATAAGAATGGCTCTGAGCACCAGGCCCGCAGCCTGGAAAAGAATTCAGATGAGATAAAGAACATCATGTCGGCGCATACCATCGAGCTGCTCCCCGACATAACCGTAGCCAATGTATTACAGCGTGTTTCGGGCGTGCAGGTACAACGCGATGCCAAAGGCGAAGCCCGCTATACCGTGATCAGGGGCATGGACAAAAGATATAATTACACAACCGTGGATGGCGTGAAAATCCCCAGCCCGGATGACAAGGGCAGGTTCGTACCCATGGATATCTTCCCCTCAGAGATAGTGGAAAGGCTGGAAGTGATCAAATCTTTGACGCCCAATATGGAAGCGGATGCCATAGGCGGGGGCGTGAACCTTGTATTGAAAAACGCACCGGATAAATTCACTGTGAATGCCAGCGCAGCCACAGGATACAACCAAAACAACTTTGACCACTCTTATACCTCGTTCAGCAAAAAGAGTATTGATTTCAATGACCCTTACCAAAAAAACGGGATAGACTACGCAGCAGCACCTGCCGACTTCCAAAATTCATCACTCCATTACAAAAACGGGAATGCTAAACCCAATGCCCTGTTAAGCCTATCTATTGGCAACCGTTTCCTTAAGGATAAAAAGCTGGGCGTAATACTATCAGGAAGTTACCAGAACACCTACAAAAGCTCCAACAGCATTTTCTTCCTGCCATCTGTGCAACCGGGTGTTGTAGGCACTACCGGCAACGTACCGGCCATCACCGACCTGGAGCTGTACAGGTATTGCACCCAGACCACCCGATCGGCGATACACAGTAAGATAGACTACAATTTCAACGACAAGAATAAGCTTTCCCTGTATGGATTGTACCTGCAAACCGACGAACTGGAATACAGGAACATTATAGACACAACCGTACAGATCAATCGCATAGGTGCAGGATCGGGCCCAGTGGATATGTACGACAGGTCAGCCTTTAGAAGGCGGAGCATCGCCAACATCACTTTACATGGAGAGCACACTTTATTCCACCCGCTGAGCCTGAACTATTCCTTTGCATATACCAAGGCAAATGGCAAAGTTCCCGACATGACCCAGCTCCACCTGTCGCAGGAATACACGGTCAATACGCAGAATAACGAGATAGTATGGAAGCCGGTCATCTTCAACAGCATCACTCACAGTTGGGAGAACACGAATGATAAAGACCGCTCAGCTTACGTGAACCTGGTATACAAGCCCGAAATATTCAACCGTACCCTGGACATAGAACTGGGTGGCATGTACCGGAACAAGGACCGTGATAATTATTATAACGCTTACAGCCTGAAGCCCACATCTGCACAACAGCCCTTCAGCACTGTAGATGATGCTGCTGTAGCGGTGCAGAATGTGCATGGCATGGAGCCCTTCAATGACCTGTCTTATACCGTTACGGAAAATGTTTCAGCCGAATACTTGCAGGCAAAAGCCATGATACTCAAAAAGCTGCAACTGCTGGCCGGTGTGCGTATGGAACACACCTTCCTTAAATATACCATACAGATGGACCCTAATAATTTCCAGGGCCAAAACGGCACCTTCAATTACTCCGACCTCTTGCCCGGCGTACACTTAAAATACGGGCTTAACGACAAGACAAACCTGCGCCTCTCCTATTACGGCTCTATAACAAGGCCATCCTTTTTTGAGCTGGTACCCTATACCTTTATTGGCGAGAATATAACCGAGATAGGCAATTATTATCTAAGCCATTCTACTGCGAACAATTTTGACTTCAGGTATGAATATTTCCCAAAAGGTCTTGACGAATTGCTCGTAGGCGCATTTTACAAAAAGATAGATAATGCCATTGAATATGCCTTCATACATGTAGGCAGCGGCGCATCGCAGGGCGCGCTGCAGCCACAGAATCTCGACAAACCCGTAACCAATTTTGGTCTTGAAGTACAGGCCGTAAAATACTTCCACTCTTTCGGCATATCGGCCAACTATACTTACACCAACTCAAGCGTAGAATCGGAGAAGAAATCACGCATCCGCAAGCCCGACAATACAGGCGATACCGTGTTATATGTAACGCAAAAAAGGCCTTTACAAGGCCAGGCAACTCATATTGCCAACCTGTCGCTGATATATAAAAACCCGAAAATAGGAATGGACGCACATCTTACCTGGGTATATACAGGCAGGCACATCGCTTTCATATCTAACTACATAGATCTCGACTATTGGCAAAAGGGCACTTCCTTTTTCGACCTCTCGCTCGAGAAAAGCATAGCGAAGCATTTTTCGGTATATGCCAAGGTTAACAACCTCCTGAATACATCAGTGGTCATAGAACTCCCCTATTCCAAGGAGCAGTTCGTAAGCAAAGACCAGACCTACCAGCTTCCCTACCAAACCTTACCCGAGAACCTGTTAGTAAAAAAAGACACTTACGGGCGCAATTACCTTATAGGTGTTCGTTATAAAATTGATTAAGTCATCTGTACACAACAATAAAACATACAATAAATGAAACAATTACACTTAGTCCTGGTAACAATTGCGGCAAGCTCATTGCTGGCAACTTCTTGTAAAAAGAAGTCATCGGATAATGCTACGATCTCACAGCCTCCCTTCCAGATAGGCCAGCCTGTGAGTGATTCACAACCACTTTGCGGCGCGATCAACGGCACCATGGAAACCGGCAAAACGTACAGCATTAGCTGCGACGTGACCGTGAATGCAGGCGACACACTGCTGATACAACCCGGCGTAAGGATCAATATGTCACCTGCCGCTACCATTGTGGTAAAAGGCACATTACTCTCCCTCGGCACTAAAGATCAGCCCAACTGGATAACAGTAGATGGCGTAAGCAAAACAGATAATCCCGGCCAGGATCCAAGTGTTGACCCTGCTTATGCAGGTAAATGGACAGGCATAAACTGCGACACTTCTTGCCAGTTGTTAGTAGTAAGGTGGACGCATCTCGAGTATGGCGGGGGTGTATTTGCCACAGCACCGCTACCGGGCATCTCTACCGGCGATGATTCTTATGTTATCTGGTTCCAGAATTCGAACGGTACCATGGTACTCGAAGACTCGTGGATATATGGTTGCGATGACGATGCCATACGCATAGCAGGTGGCAAATTCAGCATCATGCGCAATACGATCGAAAAAGCAGGTTACACCGGTGGCGACGTATTCAATGCCAAACACGGCTCTGTAGGCGATATGGCTTACAACCTCTTCGTTGGTTGCGCTACCAATGGCACCAAAGCATCGGATAAAGGCTCTAACGACGGCCCGCAGACAAACGTGAACATGTATAACAACACATACATTAACTGCGGATGGCGCAGGTCATCAAGCGGACGTGGTGGCTGTATCAATTATGAAGAAGGTGCGAAGGGATCTGCTTACAACAACCTGGTGGTGAATTGCAAATACGGCCTGCGTATCGTGAACAATCCTTCGGCCGATACTGCCAATATGCACTACGGCAATACTTTTAACTACGGAGACTCGCTGGATATAGTGAACGAGTTTTATCCACTTGGTTACATCACCGTACCACAGTCTACGGACATTCCGGCCCCAGCCACCTTCTTACCCGGCGGTTATAACCTTGGCGATCCTTATGATGGCTCTTCATTATTGCACCAGAACGATCCTAAGTTCGTCAACTTCCCGCTGCCTTCACCTTACGATGTGATTGGCATATCCTATACCAGCGGTTATGACTTCCACCTGCAATCAGGCTCACCGGCATTAGGTAAAGGCTTTACAGGCTTCAGCCCGCTGGCTGCGGTACCTGTAAATGCTAACTTCGGTGCTTCAGAACTCACTGCTCCCGGCTCCGACATTGGTTGCTACCAGGCTAACGGCAACGGTAATAAACATTAATACTTTCTTATAAAAGGGCCATGCCTGGTATGGCATGGCCCTTTTTTTACCCCCGTATATGAAACAACTATTCCTTTCTGCAACAAACCTTTTGCTCGGTGTTTTTTTATTTATGGCTGCCGGGCACGCAGGCGCGCAGACAGATACCTTAAAGGTCATGTCTTATAATGTACTGGATTATGGAGGCAACCCATCCTGCCAGGGCGCTACCGGCACCTACCACAACTACCTCGAAACAATAGTAGCCTATACCAATCCCGATATCATTGGCCTGGTAAAAATGGGCTCCATACGCCTGGGGCCTAATGACTTTCATGGCACAGCCCCTATCGGCTTCGGCGATTCTGTGCTGCAATTCGCGCTGAATGCCGCTTACCCCGACCGCTACGCGTATTGCACTTATACCAATACCTCACAGGCCGATAATATGTCGGTATTATTTTACAACAAGCACAAGCTGGGCTTTGCGGGTATAACCTGCAACTACGCCAACATTACCGATTTTAATACCTATAAACTATATTATAAAGACCCTGCACTAGCCACCATGCACGATACAACATTTCTCTATGTGGTATTGAACCATACACAATCCGGCTCATCCAATGAGCAGCTACGCGGCGCACAGATCGCAGGAGAGATGCAGCTAATACAACAACATTTCTCCGCCCTGCCCAATATGATCAATATGGGCGATTATAATACCCGGTATACGAACGAAAGTTGTTACCAAACACTCAGCAACCCCACCGATACAAGCTTCCGTTTTTTTGATCCGCCGTTTAGCCTCGATAATACATATACTTACCCCGCCAATTGGGACAACAATGCTACCCCCTATACGGCAAACCTTACTACCTCTACCCGGCAAAGCGCCAGCCAGCCTAATGCCTGCGGCACCAGTGGTGGTGCCAAATCATGGTACGATCATATATTCCTCTCGCCCTGGATAGCGCATAGCGCCAATTACATCTCCTATATCCCCAATTCCTACCGTACCATCGGTAACGACGGACATCGTTTGGGCCGCTCGGTAAACGACAATTCGCAAACCATAAATACATCCGCACCTGCAGATGTGATCGAAGCCATTTTCCAGATGTCGAACAAATACCCGGTGATGGCCGATCTGCTGGTACAAAGCAATGCCACCGGCAGTAGTCCTGCCGATCCGGAACTACCCACCTACGTAACAAACCTGCGGCAAAACAACGGCATATATGTTGTTAACCCTGTTGAAAACAATATTAGCATCC
Source organism: Bacteroidetes bacterium 46-16 (assembly GCA_001897835.1). Lineage (GTDB taxonomy): Bacteria > Bacteroidota > Bacteroidia > Chitinophagales > Chitinophagaceae > MKUN01. The sequence continues at coordinate 49,131 of MKUN01000034.1, read as the reverse complement.
ACTTTCCTGATGCCTATGTCAATAGTGGTATATCCATAGTATGCAGGGACATGACCGGGCGTGTATTAAGCAGCATGCAGCAAATAGCCCGTGCAGGAACGGCAACATATCCTGTACAGTTGCACCCCGGCCTGTACCTTATACAGATCATGGATAGCAATGGACAGTATATTTACAATAATAAGATCTTAAAAAAATAAAAGCAGCCCGGAAAATACCGGGCTGCTTTTATTTTACACAGCTTCACTTTATGTGTGTACAGTTATATGCCACCCCGGCCAACTGGCACGGTACAACTCTTAGTTTACTACATTCAGTTTATGCACAGCATTACCCGATGGCGTACTGATCATGACCAGGTACAGGCCTGCGGCCAAGTTTTCAGTCGGTATGGTTACCGTATGTGTACCGCTCTTCATCAGCTCCGTGTTATTATATAGTTCACGTCCTTCAATATTGGTCAGCCTTACGCTTACCTGCTGCGTGCTTTCCAGGCCAAATGTAACATGGGTCACTGTGCTGGCCGGATCAGGATAAACAAAAACATCCGTTATAGCCGAAACATTAGGCATCCCGGTGGGATGGGCAGGCGCAGCTATTATTGATTGTAACACCTCCCGGGTATCATCATCCTGTACAAATGCCACCATATGGCTATTGGCAGGGCTTCCCCAGAAGGTATGGCTGTTCTTGTGCACATTGCCTGAAGTCACATTGGTCTTAAAGGTGTATGTCTTAGTCACGCCATCGATAAAAGTATCTGTTGCCGTTCCCGTAGCATCGGGCAACATGTCGCGTTCTACATCATAATAATCCAGTTGACCATTTAAGTTATTTGGATTTTGATAATGGTTTTCTGTAAGTGCTACACGGAGTCTGTAATTGCCCACGGCAGTAAAATGCGGTGTAACGGTAACCGTAACATATACCGAGTCCACGCTTGCATTGTATATGTAGTTGCCCGTCATGGTCAGGTAGGCGGGAACGAGCTTGTGCAGAAGCGGGTCTATAGGGCCCTCTTCCGAGCCATCCATTTCCAGGGCCGGTATACCGTACATATTGTAGTAGCCATAGCGCTGCCCGGCATAAGTATTATAAGAAGAGTCGTAAGGAGCCGGAAAATTTTGCTGATATTTTATGATGTTAAAGTTAGAATCGGGTATGTTTGCACCCAGGGCCTCCCATATAGGATCGTAATGGCTGGCAAAACCGGCGCAGGGCGGACAGGTAGAAGAAGTGCATTCTTCGAAGAGTACAGAACGCTGTACGGAGCTACTGCCTATAATAACGGTTTTCGAAACCTGGTTATCTGCAGGGTGTGCATCAGGGTTCCCGTTAACAGCCGTGGCATATACAGCTACGGTATAAGAAGAGTCGATAGGCAAACCATTTATATTTACAGAGAATGTAAGCGTATCGCTTGCATAAGGAATAATATTCAGGCCATTAAAGGTCTGGTTAACAGGAGCTCCTGCATCTATGCTGTAATTCATATCCAGCGAGCTGATCACCTGTGCCCCCTGGTTGGTAACCACTACCTTCAGCGGTGTATTGTTAAGCAGTATCTTGGCTACCTGTACCTTATCTGTTGATACATCATAATCCTCGGGCTGGTAAACCAGTATATCATCTATAGAATTACCAAACTGCCAATTACCCAGGTCGCTGTAGCCAAACCTTAATCTTACATCAGCTTGCCCTGCAAACTGCTGAAGGCTGATATTTCGCACCTGCCAGGCTATCGGCATACCCGTATAAATTAAGCTATCGATATATACCCAGGTGCTGCCGCCATCTACCGATACCTCTACCGTGGCCGTCTCCCCTTGTCCGGCAAAAAACTGGCTGAACTGTAAGAAAGGCAGGCTGAGCGATGCGAGGCTGAATGAAGGGCTGGTAAGTTTGTCGTCAATATTATTATGCCCGGGCAGGTTTACATTATACCGGTCATCGTTGATACCCACGAAGTGGGTGTGGGCTGGTACAATATACTGGCCACTGCTAATGGTAGCTGTGGTGCAGCCTATCCAGCCGGGTGTATCGGTTGCTGCACTTGTCCAGCCTACAGGTATATCCCTGCCGGAAACAGACTCAAAATCTTCGCTGTAAATGATCACCTGGCCGGTGGCATTTAAACAAAGGAATATGCAGAAAAAAAGTACATAAAGGATACGTGTGCGCATATGCTATTTATTCAGTTAACAATAATTCAAGTTAGGGAATTATGATGTGCACAATTGGCAGAAGACCACAGGCGGCAACTATAGGCACGCCTCAAAAGCTGGCTAGCCATACGTCTACAGGCAATACACAAAAAACGATCATTTAGGGTCAACTCACTGACGGTCATGACGATAAGTATATATAAATTTTCGACTCCCGGCCATCCACATTCTTTTTATTACATGCATTTCAAATTGATCGATAACATAATGGGGTGAACAGAAAAAATAATGTGGTAAATACAAAAGCAAGTATTTGCGTGCCTTGAGCTCTTCTACTAACCAAAAGTTGATAAGCCTGCCACATTGTCACCACCTCTTGCACGGCATACTGTTTGACCTACTCTTTTATCTTTATACTAAGTAGTGCGTATGGAACTGGTAGAAAAGTGGACACATACAGAAGATTTGCCGATTCATGGCCTTAAGCCCGAACAATACCTGGACATAGTACAGCAGGCCATGCTGCAGCGGCAATGGCCGCTAACCAACCGCACGGCCAACAGTATCACCTGCCTTAGTATAAACGGCAGTGAACTGGGTGAATACATTACCATCGCTGTGGGCAAAGAGACCGCGCAGCTATCATCAAGGCCGGCAAACGAATATTACAACCACCACGAGCTGATCTTGCAGAATGTAGCAGCGCTGAAAACAGCTATCGAAAAACAGCTTGAAGAAGCCCGCATCGCCGAGCGTAACCTGCACCCCATGCACAGGGAAAAGCTGGGTGCTTTAGTGCCCTCAAAAAGCTACCTCGTTACGCCCCTGCTCATGTATATCAATACTGCGGTACTGCTGCTCATGGTGCTCGCGGGCATTTCTTTCCTGCACCCTACGGCACAAGAGCTTTACCAATGGGGTGGTAATCTGCGCGCAGCTACTGTTCATGTCCAGTGGTGGCGGCTCATTACTTACATGTTTCTGCATGCAGGCATATTGCACCTGGCCACCAATAGTTTTGGCCTCCTCTATATCGGCATGTTCCTCGAGCCTATGATGGGCAAGCTGCGCTTTGCAGCATCTTACCTGCTCACAGGCATCGGCGCAGGCCTCCTAAGTCTTATAATGCATGGCAATAGTGTGGGCGTAGGCGCATCGGGCGCCATATTCGGTATGTATGGGGTATTCCTTGCCCTGCTCACAACCGGCTATCTCAAAAAGACCTACCGCAAGACCATGCTGCGCAGTATCCTCTTCTTCGTAGTGCTCAATCTCATGTATGGCCTGCAGGGCAATATCGACAATGCTGCCCACATCGGCGGCCTCATCAGCGGTTTTATCATAGGCCGTGTATGGTATCCTGGCCTGAGTAAGTATGAGGGGAATAAAAAGCAATTGCGAACTACCGCCATGCTTATCGCCGGTACGATCGCAACTTCTGCTTTCGTTTTTCTACTATTCAGGTAAAAGCGAATGTTGCTTATACAACAATAAGCTTGACAGGCCCAATGCATTTTCTTAAATTTGAATAATGCCATTCTTTGATCGCATATCGTCCAAATTACTGGAGCATATTCCCGCATTGTACTTTGCCTTTATAGGAAGTTACGATATCATAAGCGATGCATTGCACCACAAGCTATCCATGGCTGGCTTTATCATCAATGCCTTGTTTATACTCCCGCTTTTTCTGCGGCATAAAATTGTCTATATCGTATTGGGCACATTGTGCAGTTTATTCGCTATGTACGGATTCTTTGCATTATTTACATGGTCCATCCAATATCTAAACGGCGAGCGTTTTCCTTATCCATTCGACACTTTTGTCATTGGGCCAATATTTATTGCACTTACCTTATTCTTTGGTCTGTCGCTGGTATATTTAGGTATGAAACGTTCGCAAGGCAGGAACGCAGCACAGCCGCAGGCCTAAGCATTACGTTTGCAAATAAAAAAAGCGAAGCCCGGATCATTACCGTATTCCGCTCCTCAATGTGCACATGATGGGAGTGGAATAGAACCATTAATCAAATTATTGAAATGGATTGGGTCAATAAAAAGCACTTTGAAATAAGCGATTACGTTAACAATCTTCAGACTCATTGTTTGATCATTCATTATCTTTAATAAATCTATTGAACAAAGTCGTAAGCTAAGTTTTGTCAAAGAGCAACTATATATTATCCCTCAACATCTGTCTATTGCTGACTCTCCTTGTGTTTATATGTGCCTGTGACGCTCAAAGCACGCCACGGTCAAAAAATAGCCCGAAGGGAAAAGAAGCAATAAAGAACGGGGCTCCAAAAATTGTCAAAAATCATTTCATCCCTGGATTATCAGAAGACTTTTTTTTTGTTCAGTGTGGATTGCAGGATAAGAAGGGAAATATGTGGTTCGGAACTGCTGGCAATGGAATCTATGTTTATAACGGAAATTCTTTTGTCAATTTTACTCATAAATCCTTTATTAATTTTTTCCTCAAGAATGATTTGAATCATAATGATATTCTTTGTTGCTTGGAAGATAAGACCGGAAACATCTGGTTTGGCACACGGAGAGGCGTGATTAGGTACACACCCTCCAAAGGTCAAGCAGAAGTCAAAGACTTTACGCTGTTCTTAATACCCGAAAATATTATTAGCAAGCCCACTCAAACGAGATTACCATATACTTTTAAGACAGGAGACAATTTTGTATGGAGTATTATGCAAGATAAAACCGGCAAAATATGGTTTGGAACAAGTAAAGGAATTTATACACATAACCCTTCCACAGACAACGATAATGCGGGACCCTTTTTTACACGTTTTTTAGATGATGATAGCCTCATAAATAATAAGCAGTTGCAATTAATAGATATATCAGTTATACTGCAAGATCGAAAGGGAAATATCTGGTTCGCATCAGCGTGGTCTAAAGGTGAAGGCATAGTGCGTTATGACGGAAAATCTCTGGTTCGCTTCACTCCGGATAATATCAATTCCTTTCGGTCAATTATTGAAACAGAGGACGGAGGCTTGTTGTTACTCAGTCCATTTAATGGCGTTTATTTATATGATGGAGAGACCTTTTCCAACCTTAATAAAAAAATGGGACTTAAAAGTGATACACTTGTTTCCATGTTGAAAGATAAAAACGGGAACCTTTGGTTAGGACATAATAGTGGAAATGTGAAAAACGGTGGAGATGGCGGATTGTGGTGCTATGATGGCAAATCGCTAAAGTTATTTACAACTAAAGATGGACTCAGCCACAACCATGTGATGTGCATGATAGCCGACAGGAACGGAAATCTTTGGTTTGGCACCCGGAATACGGGACTATGCCGTTATGACGGACGGCATTTTACTGATTTTACAGATAGATAATTGCCATTCATTTCTTTTAGTACCGTTTGTTCGATAGTTCCAATGTGGTATAAAGCGAAACTCCACTGGTCTAAGCTTCCCGCTTAGACCAAATCACTGCAAGCGTCACGCTTGCGAAAAAGAGCGACAAAAGGCGTAGCCCGGATTACATAACATTCAGAACAGGAAATAGAGCGGGAAAAGAGAGAAAATGAAAGCGGAGAAAGGCTGAACGCACTACGCGCTCTTTCTCCGCTCTCATTTTGTGCCCCAGGCGGGACTTGAACCCGCACTTGCATTGCTGCAAACAGGATTTTAAGTCCTGCGCGTCTACCAATTTCGCCACCAGGGCAGCTTATTATTTTCTCCACTTAAACCCCCTCTCCTTCGGAGAGGGCTGGGGAGAGGCCAAAAAAAATTCCAAACCTATTGGCCTGGAATCTCTTAGAGCGGAAGACGAGACTCGAACCCGCGACCCTCACCTTGGCAAGGTGATGCTCTACCAACTGAGCTACTTCCGCATATGTTTAAAGAACTTGCCCGTTTTACCGGGTTTGGGAGTGCAAAGATAGGGGGCAGTCCATAATATTACAAACTTATCCTCAAAAAAATATTTCTCTCAAATGTCCGCGAACTAATATTTACAGGCCTATACATTACCTTTACCCCCTGTTCATGGCCAATAGCGCACTGATATCACTGGTACGTAAAGACCTGCTTATAGAGTGGCGGCAAAAGCATACCCTCTTTGGCGTGCTGCTGTATGTAGGAGCTACCGTATTTGTAATATATATGATGAGCGGCCAGCCCGAGGCCAAGACCTGGAATGCCCTCTTTTGGCTCACACAGCTCTTTGTAGCCGTCAATTCGGTGGCCAAGAGCTTCCTGCAGGAGCATCCCCACCGCTTCCGTTATTACTTTACCCTCGTGAAGCCCTCCAGTTTTTTACTGGCCAAAATGATATATAGCATTGTGCTTATGCTTATCATGAGCCTCCTTAGCCTCTTCCTGTTCTCCGTGCTGCTCGGCTGGCCTATTGAGCAAAGCATTTTATTCATTACCATATCCTCCGTAGGCAGCATCAGCCTGTCGGCCGTCTTCACCTTCCTGTCGGCCATAGCAGCCCGCGCACAGCAAAATGCCGCCCTTATGGCCATATTGGGCTTCCCCCTGGTTACACCGGTGCTCATGATGCTCAGCAACCTTGCCCTGAAGGCCCTGGCCCCTGTTTACCAGCCCGGCTGGTGGATACTGGCACTTAGCCTCCTCGCCCTCGATGCCCTCGTTGTCGTGCTCGGCCTTATATTATTCCCTTTTTTGTGGCAGGAATAGTATATTTATTCATTCCTGCCCCTCAGTATTCGCCCGAATTAAATGCATATACCAATGAAAAGATCTGTTCTCTTTATAGCCTGCTGCCTGCTCATCCTTGCCGCAAATGCACAGGAAAAACTTTCTGAAAAGAATTATCGTGTTTACTCCGTAAAACAGGGGAAAGAAGTCTCGCTTGGCGATATAGCTGCCGATATGAACAATTACGATGTACTGTTCTTTGGCGAGGAGCACAACGACAGCGTAACCCACTACCTGGAGCAGGCCATACTGCGAACACTTTACGACAAATTCGGCGATAAGCTCACCCTATCTATGGAGATGTTCGACCGGGATGTGCAACTGGTGATGAACGAATACTTGCAGGACGCCATCCGCGAGAAACACTTTACCAAAGATGCCCGTGTATGGAGCAATTACCGCGATTACAGGCCATTGGTGGAATTTGCAAAAGAAAAAAAACTGGATGTGGTGTGCGCCAACGCCCCCAGCCGCTATACCAATATAGCTGGCCGCAAAGGGCAGGAGGCATTGAAAGAACTGCCCAAACAGTCGAAAGAATATTTTGCCCCCCTGCCCTATAAGGTAGCCACAGGCGATTATTACAATAAGCTCATGGAGATGTCGGGGCACAGCATGGCCCCTGCTGCCGATAGCACTAAAGCCAAAGCGCCGCCTATGCCCATGGGCGGTTTCGACCTGCCCACTGCGCAGTCGCTCTGGGATGCTACCATGGCCTACTCCATATGCAGCTACTACAAAAAGCACAAAGACCACAAGATCATGCAGGTGAATGGCCGCTTTCACAGCGATGAAGGCTTTGCCGTAGCCGCGCAGCTAAAGAATTACAATAAGAAGATCAGCAGGCTCGTCATCTCCACCAGCAGCGATGATGCATTCCCCAATATAAAATGGGATGATTATAAGAAGTATGGCGATTATATCATCATCACCGACCCAAAAGTGCCGAGGACGTATTCTTCGCAGTAAACACTGCCTTAGCCCCCGAACAAGTTCTGCACTACTTCTACATAATTGGAACCGACGGGCACCTCTATATCGCCCAGGTGTATGATCTTATTGCGCACGGCTGTCACCCTGCTGAAGGGAATAATATAGGAGCGGTGCACACGCACAAATTCATTTTCGGGAAGTTTCTCCGCCATAGCCTTCATACTCATACGGGCCACTATGGGCTTTTGTTCTACCAGGTGTATCTTCAGGTAGTTGTCCAGACCCTCAATATATAGTATGTCCGTAAAAGCGATCTTCATGATGCTGTAATCGGCACGTATGTACAGGTATTGCTGCGATACGCTATCCCTGATGCTGAGGGCCGCATGGTATTCATTGGCCTTATCCACCGCTTTTTTGAAACGTTCATATTCAAACGGCTTCAGCAGGTAATCGATAGCATTCAGGTTAAAACCTTCCACCGCATACTCGCTGTATGCTGTGGTGAATATGGCCATGGTATCGGTGGGCAATTGTTTATAGAACTCTATACCCGTCATAGCAGGCATGCGTATATCAAGGAAGAGCAGGTCCACCGGGCTTTTTTCCAGGTACTTGATGGCCTCCTTGGTATCGGTAAAGGTGCGCTGCAGGCTTACTACTGCGGCACGCTCGCAAAACGCCCTGATCACATCGAGCGCCAGCGGTTCGTCATCTATGGCTACTGCGGTTATCATTGAAGGTTAAGATACAAAGAAACACTGAAATTTTTAGGGTCATCGGTCACGGTAATGGCATGCCGGTGGTCATAAAGCAGCTTTAGGCGGTGCCGCGTATTGGTGATACCCAGGCCCACGCCCATATCCTTATCGGGCTTCACGAACACTTTACTGTTCGATACCTGCAGCAGCATATCGTCCTCACCAATGTCTATGGCTATGATGATGTCTGAATATTCCTCCGTGCTCACCCCATACTTAAATGCATTCTCTATAAAGGGTATCAGGATAAAAGGCGCTATGTCCTGTTCTATATTTGCCGTCTTCACCTCGTAGCTGATACGCACCTTATTGGTCATACGCAGCCTTTGCAGCTCCACGTAGTTGGTGATATAGGATATCTCTTTATCCAGCGATACCCTGTCCTGGTGGGCCTCGCTGATGGTATAGCGCATCATGCCCGACAGTTTCACGATGGCCTCGGCCGTGTAGTCCGATTTGGTTATGGCCAGTGAGTAGATACTATTCAGCGTATTGAACAGGAAGTGCGGGTTGATCTGTGCTTTGAGGAAGGATATCTCTGTGTTCAGTTTCTCTTCGCTCGTTATGCGCCACTGGTTATAAAAGCTCAGCGCAAAGGAGAAGATGAAGGTGATGATGAACATGTACACATTATAGCCAGGGCCGAACACACCAAAGCCTACCTTGCTGCCATAAGGCGCATAGGGCGCCGTTATGTAGTTGATGAAGTAGAATACACCACAACATAACAGCAGCGATAGTGCAAAGGAAATGAACTGCCGCCCGAAATAATAGCGCAGGATGATGATGTAATAATTGTAGTAGAAGAAGCAGATAAGGAACAGGCCGTTGAGCCAGCGGTAGGCATGCATCAGGTCCTGGAACAGGCCCTCGGGCGGATGCCCCGGCCGCACGGGCTTAAAGGCTGTAGGCAGCGATATAAAAGCCGCCCAGGCCAGCACATGTATAATGATGATGAATACCCGCTTGGTCATAATAAGACGCTTAAAATAGTCTATTACCTTAATAATAAAAAGAAAAAGGCCATTTTGTGAACACAAAATGGCCATACCTGTACCTCTTACTTACACTATTGGAGAATACCCCTATACTCCATCTTTACCACCTTAAAAAATCTTCAAACTTTTATATTGTTCGTGCTGTCCGCACTTCAATTTTTCAGTTGTTGTTGTGTGCTGTATCATTAGCACAACACAAAGATGAGAAAGCTTCAGTGCCCTTGCAAATAATTGAGGAGTATGGCAATAATCCTGTGGAGTTTTGATCAAAGTTGAGGAGTATAGGGCAAATGTGGGGGAGTATTTAAACGACTGCACACAAAACATCATGCATAATAGCCTGTGCAGATTCACAACAAAATGTTAAAGCAGTATACTTATTGCAAGAAACCTATAAAGCTATATGAACAGGTACATCAGCCGCAGTACGAACATGTTGTTATATTGCTGGTTGGGGCGGCCCAGGTTAGCATCTACATCCTTGCGTATGGTGAGCAGCGAGTACTGGAAGCGCAGGTTCATGAACAGGCCTTCCCACAGGTGCAGGCTGCCCGATAGCAGCAGGTTCACATCATACTTCTTCATCGGGTAGTCATATTGATTATAGGGCGGGTTCAGCACCACATCGGTCTTAAAGCGCTCATTGCTCTGCACCAGTTGCGAATATGAGAAGCCTGCACCAAAGTGGCTTTTACGCTTATCAAAGTAGTTGAGCATTATAGGCACTTCTGCATAATTCAGGTCCAGGTGATAATTGGTCATAGTGCTTGTCTGCTTAATGCTCGACCCGTTGAGATTGGCCACAAGCGGCGTGGTTATCGTGCCCCTTGCGCCTTTTTGCGAAAAGAGTATCTCGAGGCTTGCTGCCAGGTGCTCATCGAGGCGCGCATATACAATGCCACCCACGTTAAGGCCTATCTTATGATAACCTTTAAAATCATCGCCATCCACCTGGCTGAAATTGGCGCCGGCCAGCACACCCGCATAAAAGGTGCGGTCTTCCTGCACATACCAGCTTTCCTGGGCCCTCAATACAGGTGATATACCCGTTAAAACAAGGGTAAACAGGATAAGTGCGCCGAATTGTCTAATTTTAGCCATCGAAATCGTCATTGCTAATGAGCTTCAAATATACGCCAAACACGCTGAAAAAACTGGAACAACTGTACGAAGAGGCGCGCTACATCATACGTTACGAGAAGGGCACCTTCAATTCGGGCTACTGCATCCTGGAAGATAAGCGCGTGGCGGTCATCAATAAATTCCTGGGTATCGAGGGCCGTATCAATGCACTTATAGAGATATTGCCCACCATATCGGTAAAGGAGGAGGAGCTGAGCACAGATATGCTAAAATGGTATAAGCAACTGGTGGCACAGCCCGCAGGCAATACCGATGACAACAGCACCCAAACCCAAATAGATATATAGGGTGAAGATCACTTTTCTCGGCACCGGCACTTCGCAAGGCGTACCTTTTATAGGCTGCCCCTGCGCGGTATGCACATCGCCCGACCCGCACGACCGCAGGCTGCGCTCATCCATATGGATCGAGACCGCCCAGGCAAGCATCGTGATCGATACCGGGCCCGACTTTCGTTACCAGGCGCTCAGGGCGGGCATCCATAAGCTCGATGCCGTGGTCTTCACACACGGGCATAAGGACCATACTGCCGGCCTCGATGATGTGCGGGCCTACAACTACCACCAGCAGCGCCCTATGGAGGTATATGCCTCGCTGCCCACTCAGGATGTACTGCGCCGCGAGTTTTCCTACGTATTTGCCGACAATCCTTACCCCGGCATTCCGCAGCTCAACCTGCACCCTATCGACGGCAGCCCTTTTGACATCAATGGCCTGCAACTGCAGCCCATACGCACCCTGCATTATAAGATGGAGGTCTTCGGTTTCCGCATAGGCGACTTTACTTATATCACCGATGCCAATTACATCTCTCCGCAGGAGCTGGATAAAGCCCGGGGCAGCAAGGTGTTCGTCATCAATGCCCTGCGGCACAAGGAGCATATCTCGCACTATACACTTGCCGAGGCCATGGATATAGCCCGCGAGGTAGGGGCTGAGCATACCTATTTCACTCATATCAGCCACCAGCTTGGCCTGCAGCTCGAGGTGGACAGCCACCTGCCCGAAGGGATGCAACTGGCTTATGATGGCCTCAGCTTACATCTTTAGGGCCTGTCTTTTATTATCTATTCTTCATTAACTTTACCCATCTTCAACACACAACATATAGCATGAAAAAACTGTTAATAACCCTGCTGCTGGCAGGCGCCGTATGCACCGCACAGGCACAATATGAGAATACCAAGATAAAAGTGGGCCAGGCCGCACCGGAACTGGCCATGCAGGATACCAGCGGCAAAGATGTAAAGCTGAGCCAGGTGATAAAAGGCAAGGTGGTACTGCTCGATTTCTGGGCATCGTGGTGCCGCCCCTGCCGCATGGCCAATCCCCGCGTAGTGGCCCTCTACAACCGCTATAAGGATAAGAAGTTCAAGAATGCCAAAAAAGGCTTTACGATCGTAAGCGTATCGCTCGACCAGTCGAAAGAGCCCTGGCTGAAGGCCATACAAATGGATGGCCTGGTATGGCCCGACCATATGAGCGACCTGGGCGGCTGGCGCTCGATAGTGGCCGATACTTACGGCATACAGTTCATACCGCAATCGATGCTGATAGGCGCCGATGGCAAGATCATCGGTAAATATACCGACCCCGATGGCGCCGAGGCCGACCTGCAGAAGCTATTGAAATAAAAGGTAATACCCCCAGTAATTACTAAAACAGATCTTTTTGATAAAATTCAAAAAAAACTTACCTTTGCAGTCCTTAAAATTTCACAGCATGGCCAAATCCATGCACAAAGGCAAAACAAAATGAGAAAAGATATTCATCCCAAGAGCTACCGTTTAGTGGTATTCAAAGATATGTCGAACGAGTATGCTTTCCTGAGCCGCAGCACTGCGCCCAGCAAGGAAACCATAGTATGGGAAGACGGTAACGAATATCCCCTTGTAAAGGTGGAAATTTCGCACATGTCGCACCCCTTCTATACCGGCAAGTCGATGTTCGTAGATACTGCAGGCCGTATCGAAAAGTTCAAACAGCGTTACGCAAAGAAGAAATAAACTTCTTTTTTAATATTTTGCATAAAGCATTAAAAATCCCGACTTTTGTCGGGATTTTTGACTGTATAACAACTGGACGAAATACCGTGGCACTGCGATAAACGCCGGCAAACTACATGAACTACATTCTTTTCAGCGACCATACACGCCACAAGCTCCTGCCCTTCACGCATACCCGGCCCGTGGCCGATATACGCTGCGGCATAATGACCATGCGCGAGCGCTGGGAGCATTACCTGCAGGCCGGCACATCTACCCTCACGCCTGGCTACCTGCAGGATGTATATATGCTGCTGCTGAGCACCGATAATATGCTGGTGAACGGGGCTGTATTTGCCAGTAAAGAACTTAGCGAGGCCATCCTGAAACTGGAGCAAGGCCAGAAACTGCTGCAGGGCGATACGCTGCTGGCAGCACGTACCAGCATTACCGAGCTGGACATAAACGACCTGCTGCCCCACAATTTTGACGAGATACAATATACCGGCCCTGTTGACAGGCTGGAGCATGTTTGGGACATATTCGCGCTGAACGATCGCGCTTTGCGCAATGACTATGCACTGCTCACAGAGCGGAGTGCGGCGAGCGGAGCGCAGTTTGAAGGGGTGACTGTACTGGGAAATGATCTTTATGTGGAAGAGGGTGCGGAGATAGGTGCCGGCTGCATTATCAATACCCATAAGGGGCCGGTTTACATAGGCAGGAATGCCAAAGTACTGGAAGGCACGATGATAAGGGGGCCGCTGGCGCTTTGCGAAGACAGCGTGGTGAAAATGGGGGCCAAACTATATGGCGCGACCACTATTGGCCCGGGCTGCAAGGTGGGCGGCGAACTGAATAATGTAGTGTTCTTTGCCAACAGCAATAAGGCGCACGACGGCTACCTGGGCAATGCCGTGATCGGCGAATGGTGCAACCTGGGAGCGGACACCAACTGCTCGAACCTGAAAAATAATTATGACGAGGTGAAGATATGGGATGAGCATAGCAAAAAAGCGACCAGCACAGGCCTTACCTTCTGCGGCCTGCTGATGGGCGACCACTCGAAATGCGGCATCAATACCATGTTCAATACAGGTACTGTGGCGGGCGTAAGCTGCAATATATTCGGTGCGGGCTTCCAGGAGAAGTTCATTCCCAGCTTTTGCTGGGGCGGGCCCGAGGGCATAACGACCTATGCCATAGACCGCGCCATAGAGACCGCCAACCGCATGATGGGCAGGCGGGGCAAAAGGCTCAATGCAGCAGAGCAGGAAATGCTGCGCTATATTTTTGAACATACAGCCGAACAAAGAAACTGGTTCGCAAAAAGCTAAACATAATATGAGAAAGAAAATAGTAGCCGGTAACTGGAAGATGAACCAGACCCTTAGCGAAGGCAAAAACCTGGTGGAAGGGATACTGGCCGGCCTGCCCGCACTGAACGAAAGCAAAGAGGTGGTGATATGCCCCCCCTTTGTGCACCTAAGCCAAACGGCTGCACAACTGGACGAGTACGAGCATATATACCTGGGGGCGCAGAACTGTTCATCAGAGGCATCGGGGGCTTATACCGGCGAGGTATCGGCACAGATGCTGCAAAGCACCGGGACACATTACGTGATCATAGGCCACTCGGAGCGCAGGGAATACTTTAATGAAGACGATGCCCTGCTGGCCCGCAAGGTGGAGCAGGCCCTGGCCACAGATATGAAGGTGATCTTCTGCTGCGGGGAATCGCTGGAGATACGCGACTCGAACGCACAGAACGAGTGGGTGGGAAAACAATTAAAATCGGCACTCTTTCACCTTGGCGACCTGCTGATGCAGCGGATAGTGATCGCCTACGAGCCCATATGGGCCATAGGCACAGGCCGCACGGCCAGCGCTGCACAGGCACAGGAAATGCATGCGTATATACGCCATGTGATCGCCAGCCAATATAACCCGGTGCTGGCCGATAATATGACCATACTATACGGCGGCAGTGCCAAACCATCGAATGCGGCCGAGCTATTTGCCTGCCCGGATGTGGATGGCGGCCTGATAGGCGGGGCCTCACTGAAGGCGGAAGATTTCCTTGGGATCATAAATGCCATGATGGCCTCGTAATTTTTGTTGTAAAATTTTGCAGTAACCAAAAGGCATTGTATCTTTGCAATCCCAAAAACAAGAGATGGCGCGTTGGTCAATCGGCTAAGACGCCTCCCTTTCACGGAGGAATGACGGGTTCGACTCCCGTACGTGCTACGAAAAGCCAGGACAAAAGTTCTGGCTTTTTCTTTTTATATGGCTGAATGCCTAGCGCGTAGGCTTACCATTCCTTTTCTTATTGTGAAAGAAAATGAGGTACAACACGAACATGATGGCTAAAAACGCTACTGCAAATACGGTGAAAAACATAATCTTCTTTTTCTCTATAAAGCCTAAATATTATGCCATTGGTAGCCTGTGATTGCTTAACTTAGTGATACACATGAGAAAATATTTTTTTGTAGCAGGACTGATCTTTTTAGCTGCTTGTACCGGTAACGACAGCAGCAAAGAAACGGGTAACGAAGACAGCACAGAACTGCCGGGCGTGGCCTACGATATAACGCCTGTATGGAGCTACGAATATGACTCTGCATCAGGGGCGATAAACATGAAAAAACTGCGGGAACCGAACAAAGAAGAAACATCGGCACCCACACTGGTGACCATACTGAACAGCACATGGCCGGATATACAACTGCAACTGGTAAAAACATCGCGGGATACGATGTATGTAAGCATACCGCAACCCACTGTGCTTACGCAGCAGATGGGCACAACCGGGGCCACGCAATACATGGCTATTGCCACTTACACACTTACCGAAATGACCGGCATACGCTATGTGCGCTTTGACTTTGAGGAAGGTGACCATGCTGCACCGGGCACATACTCCCGTGCAGATTTCACTAAAGGCTTCTGATATAGCGGGGTATGCACATTATTTAATAAATTACAGCTTGCATCAGACATAGAACATGAAAAAAAATTACGCTTTAGCCATACTATTATTTGCGACTGCTCTTTGCTCAGCCATGCGCAGCAACGCGCAGGCCTACTGGACCCAGCAATACAACAGCCTGCCCATACTTTATGATGTTACCGACATTATAGGCTACGGGCCCAATATGATACTGGGCGGTACGCCCTATTATACGCATACGGTTTCCACAGCCTTTATGGCATCGCCCAGCGTGCATAAGATATACCATTTTGCAAGGGCCTACGGTATGCTCTTTGGCGTAAGCGATTCTGCGATCTATAAGAGCAGCGATGACGGGGTGACGTGGGACTCGACAGCACTGAGCTACCCGCTGTACGGGGTAAGTGCAGATGCCCGATTATCTGTAGACGGCAATACACTTTATGTATGGGACCCAAATAACATAACGAATTTCGGTAATGATGTACTGAAGACCACTGACACGGGCAAAACATGGTCATCGAGCGGATACCAGCAGCCTGATGGTTATGGCTTCGCGGTACATAATGGTGTGGCCTACGCAAGCAGCCTGAACGGGCTGCAATACTCAACGGATAATGGCGCGAACTGGTACTACGTGACAACGATAGGCAGTACAGTAAACGATGTGGTGGTCTTTAACGATACCGTATACGTGGCCACAAATATGGGGGTGTATAAAGGTACCGGCAACCCGCAACAGTGGACAGCTACGATACAATACAATACACTCAGCCTCTGCAATGCGGGTACGACACTGCTTTGCGGTACCATGGAGAACGGGGTATGGCAATCGGACCCTACAGGTATCTACTGGTTCTCAAAAAGCGATGATCTTCCCTATACAGGTACAGGGGTACTGAAACCGGTAACGACGGTGAGCTTTAATGATTTTTATGCGATCGCCAATGTGCGCTTCGACACTACGGGTGTGGTACATTATGTATACACAATGCCCATCATCGCTTTGCAGGCGGCCTCGTTATCCGCACTCAGCGACGTGCAGGTGTATCCCAACCCTGCGCGGGGACAGGTATTCATCAACACCGGCAAGGCGCTGAACAAAGACCTGCAGGTAAGCCTGCTGGACATGCAGGGGCGACTGCTCATGAACCATAAGTACAGCAACAGCGATATCATAACGCTGGACCTGGGCAATATACCAGCCGGGATGTACGTTATCAATATGAACGACGGGCATAGCAGTATATCAAGGAAAATAAGGGTGGACAATTAGGTCAAATGCCATTGGCCTGCAACATAGGCCAATGACTAGGCACTACGTAAGTAATTAGTTATAAATTTGTTAGGATTATAAGCAAAAAGTTATGAATGCCAGCTTTTATTCATTACTTTGCCAAAGTATATTCCCACCGTAAGAAAAAATTCTTATTTTCACCACGCTGCCGAATTTTTGTAAATCATTAAATCATAAAAGTGTAATGAGTACTGCGAAAAAGAATTATGTGAAGTTTGCCCCAAAAGGAGAAGACAGCTTTTATGATGCTGTGAAATACCGTGTACAGGAATATTTCCGGACGAACAATATTACGGAGCATGCCAATACTGCGATGCGTTTAAAGACGGTGGCCATGCTTTCGCTCTACATCGTTCCGTACCTGCTTATCGTTACGGGTGTCGGATCAGTTAATACATGGTTGTTCATGGGCCTGTGGGTGCTGATGGGTGTGGGTATAGTAGGTATCGGCACAGGCATCATGCACGATTCGAACCACGGCTCTTATTCCACGAACAAAAGATTGAACACGTTACTGGGCAATGTGCTTAACATGCTCGGTGGTTATGCGCTTAACTGGCGTATACAGCATAATGTACTGCACCATACTTATACTAACCTGCAGGGACTTGATGAAGATATTGATTCGGGTATACTGATCCGCATGTCGCCGCAAAAAGAATATCGCAAGTTTCACCGTTACCAGCATATTTACGCATGGCTGCTGTACCCGCTTATGAATTTGTTTTGGGTTACGGTAAAAGATTTCCGCCAGGTAATGCGCTACGAAGAACAAGGTTTGCTGCGCAATCAAAAAATGACCTTTGGCAAGGCCATGAGGCAGCTGACCATGGTAAAGCTCGTGTATTTCGCTTATGCGCTGGTATTGCCCATGATCTTTTCGGGCATGGCCTGGTATATGGTGCTTGCGGGCTTTGTAGCAATGCAAATGGTAGCAGGCCTTTCGCTTGCCTGCATCTTTCAACCCGCGCATGTAATGGAAACATCGGACTATGCTGAACCTGATGATAAACGCAAGATGGAAAATGCATGGGCCGTACACCAGGTACTTAACACAACCGATTTCTGTCCCAAGAGCAAGATCACTTCATGGTTCATGGGTGGCCTGAATTACCAGATAGAGCATCATCTCTTTCCGCACATATGCCATATACACTATCCTAAGATAGCACCTATAGTACGCGAGACCGTACTGGAATATGGCCTGCCTTATAATGTAGTACCTACTTTTTTGGGCGCCCTGGTAGAACATGGCAAGATGCTGAAAATATTAGGACAGGAGCCAGTGCCTGCAGTTATCAGTAGTACCCCTGCAGTAGTTCCCGAACTGGTTGAAGCAGAGTACTAAACACATTCCCAAACCGCATCCAAAAACCAATGCCTGCTATCGAACAGGTGCTTTACCGGTTTGAAACCTGTAGCTGCCGCTAATTCGTCGGTCTGCGCTACAGCATATTTCTGGGATATCTCTGTGTGAATAGGCTCACCCTCTTTAAAGTCAAAACATTCTGTATCGCCCACACATACCCGCTGTTCAGCCAGGCTCACCAGGTAGCTCTTACAGGTGCCCGTGCCGGGATCGTAAACAGGATAATGCTCAAACCCGGACAGGTCGAAGTCCGCGCCCAGTTCGTTATTTATCCTGTGCAACAGGTTGAGGTTAAAGCGCCGCGTGATGCCCCCTTTATCATTGTAGGCCGCCAATATGGTACGCGGATCTTTCTTCAGGTCGAAGCCAATGAAGGCAAGATCGCCTTTGTTCAAATACCTGCGCAATTCTTTACAAAAAGCATTTACACCATCCGATGGTATATTACCAATATTAGAGCCGAGGAATAAAACGACTTTCCTTTTACCCGGTGTGTTACCCAATTGCTTCAGCATTTCGAAGTATTCCCCGTTCAGGCCTTTCACCTGCAGGCCCGGCAATGCCAGGGGTAATTTATCCTCCAATTGTTTAATGACGTTGGACGAAATATCTATCGGGTAATAGGTGAAATTGACCCTGTCTTCCACCAGGCTGCGCAGCAGGTGTATGGATTTGGTGGCATCGCCCGCCCCAAGCTCTACCAGCTCCAGCTCCTCACCATATTGCTTAAACAACCTGCTTATTGCAGTTGACTGTTGTGAGAATATTTCCATTTCACAGCGTGTAGGATAATACTCAGGGCAAGCCATTATTTCGGTGAAGAGCTTATCGCCTTCCTTATCGTAAAAGTATTTCGAGTCTAAATATTTCGCATCCGCACTAAGCCCCCTTACCACATCTTTGTAAAACCTGTTCATGGTGTAGTAGTATTTATTTCGCCAACCTGATGCCGGTGTATTGCCAGCGAAGCTGCGGGTGAAAAAAGTTCCTGTAAGTATTGCGGCTGTGGCCCTGTGATGTCACCTCTGATGCGCCACGCAGCACCATCTGGCTGACCATGAATTTGCCATTGTATTCGCCTATTGCACCTTCCGCTTTTCTAAAGCCCGGGTATGGCAGGTATGCACTGTCGGTCCACTCCCAGCGGCTACCCCATTCAAAATGTTCTGAAGCGGCCTCCCATTCAAACTCGGTTGGGAGCCTCATACCCTTCCATGCAGCGAAGGCGGCAGCTTCATAGAAGCTGACATGACACAGTGGTGCATTGACATCGACAGGTTTGAGGCCCTGCATCGTATAATGATGCCAGCGGCCATCCATAAGATGCCAGTACATGGGCGCCTGCACATTGTTATTATTTACCCAGTCCCAGCCTTCGGAATGCCAATGGCGGAAGTCTTTATAGCCGCCGTCCTGCATGAACTCCATGAACTCTTTATTGGTAACAAGCGCTGAGCAAATGTTATAATCCTGCAAGTACACTTTATGCCTGCCCAATTCGTTATCGAAGCAAAATTCGTCACCGGCATAGCCTATCTCGTATATATCGGCAGGCATATCTATCCACTCCGGGGCAACCGCTTCATATGGAGCGATGGTTGTTGAATCATCATAGGCAGGCAGCAAGGGATTATGCCCCAATATATATTTGATATCGGTAGTAAGCAGCTCCTGGTGCTGCTGCTCATGGTTGAGGCCGATCAGCACTATTGCATTCAGCTCTTCGCTTATCTCCCCAGCAAGGAATGCTTCCATAGCCTCATTCACATAAGCTCTGTACCTGTACACATCATCAACCCCGGGCCTGCTGAGATTGCCCCTGTCGGTACGCACCACGCGCGCACCCACAGTCTCATAATAACTATTGAATACAAAATTGTAATCGGGGTTGAACTCGATGTAGCCGGTTACATTAGGCTTGAGCACGAAGGTCTCAAAGAACCAGGTGGTATGGCCCAGGTGCCATTTGGGCGGGCTCACATCCACTATGGGCTGCACTACATAATCCTCTACCTGTAAGGGCTTGCAGATGTCTTCCGTCTGCTGTCTTACTGCCTTGTATTTTTCTAATATTCCCATACACTAATCATTATCAATATACGCCTTTAAATCCGATATAGTTTTTAAGTTCAGGGCATTAGCCTGGTGCCTGCGCATCATTAAAGCATAGGCATTATTAAAACCGATTGGTTTTAACCACTTTATACGATAGCGTTTTGTAAAATTATTTTGCACATAATTATATACAGCATCCCTGTCGCTTAGCAGTTTATTCACTGTGTCTTGTGAGGGTTGCAACAATACCAATAAACCCGTGCCTGTATATTCCGGGTACATATCAATTTGGTCATTGATCATGGCATCGAAACAAATTTTCGTGCCGCCCAGGCCGGTCTTCGTCTCCACATCAAGATCGGTATAGCCCCTGATCAGCATACTGTACATAGCACCAAGGATATACTGTTCGCCAAATATCTTAGAGCCTATTCTTACCGTTCCCTTATGACCATTGCGCGGCTCTTTCCAAAGCCCCTGCGATCGTAAAAAATCCCGGGCTATTTTTTCGGGTGTCTCATGCAGGTAGTCAGCGCGATAGTTAAGCACGGTCATCAGCGAGTCGCTGATCCTGCCCGCAAGCATGTTCAACACATCTTCCAGCTCAGGATATTGCTGCAATATGGCTTCACGAACGATGGGCGCCGCATGGTAAGGCGGGAAAATATTCTTATCGTCCTGCAAGGTTACCAGGTCATAAGCCTTCAGCCGCCCATCGGTACTGTAGCCGCTGATCACATCGAGCCGCTTATCGAAAGCGGCTTTATACATCACGGCATCACTAATGACCACCGTACGGATGCGCATTCCGTATTTTTCTTTCAAGCCAAGGTAGCCATCGCTGCGCCCCATGAACTCAGGCGTAAAGCCTGCCAGCATCCTGCCTTGGTATGCAGCAGGAAGAAGATAAAAGGACGAAAGAAAAACAAGCAAGACGGGCAAAGACAATAAAGCGATACGGCTCCTTTTTATATTCATGTGCTGCAGGCGCGAGAGGAGAAAATCGAACAGGATGGCCAATAGTGCCGCAGGTATGGCCCCTGCCAGTATCATATTGGTATTATTGAGCGATATGCCCCCGAAAATAAACTCACCAAGGCCACCGGCGGCAATATAGGCAGCAAGGGTGGCCACGCCCACATTGATGACCGTTGCCGTACGGATACCGGCCAGCAACACCGGCATAGCCAGTGGCAATTCAACTTTGAACAAGACCTGCCTGCCATTCATGCCCATACCGTATGCCGCTTCGCGTACTGAGGGCTCCACACCCGTGATACCGGTATAAGTATTGCGGATGATAGGAAGTAAAGCATACAGGAAGAGGGCTGCAATGGCCGGCTTTGCCCCAATACCTAAAACCGGTATCATAAAACCGAGCAGGGCGATACTGGGTATGGTTTGCAGGATACCCGCCAGGCCCAATACAAGGCCAGCCAGCCTGGTCTTTTTTGCGATAAGAACACCCAGGGGCAAACCTATCAGCACCGCGATAAGCAGCGAAATAAAGGTAAGACCTATGTGCGCAAGGGTTTGCTGCAGCAGCTTATCGTGCTGCTGAGCCATAAAATCCCAAAGGCTTTGTTGTCCGTTCATATAGGCCTGCCTGTATAGTCGCTGAAGAGCCTAAGCAATTCGCTGCTCTTGACGCTTTTTATTTCATTAGTATCCTCATTCCATGCAATTAATTCCTGCAGGCGGTTGCTATTCATATACTCCATAGCTTCCCATATACTGGCGCTGCTGCTTAACCGTACTTCCCCATTTGCGGCTTCATTAAAACCATACCAGATATCTTTCAGCTTAAGCGTTTTAAGCGCTGCCTGCAGGTAATGGCCCGAAAAAAAGGAACGTACAAATTCGTTCGCCGGGCGGAACAAGAGCTCTGTCGGGCTGCCCAACTGCTGTATTTTCCCCTTATCCATCAGGCAGATACGATCAGCCAGTTCAAAAGCCTCATCTATATCATGGGTCACCATTACAATGGTCTTCCTTTTATACTCATCAAGCAGCAGCAGTTCTTTAATAATGCTGCGCCGGGTAACGGGGTCGAGGGCGCCAAAAGGCTCATCCATTAATAATATGGGCGGGTCGGCAGCGAGGGCCCTGGCAATATTGACCCGCTGCTGCTGGCCGCCACTTAACTGTGCAGGGTACCAATGATAATAGTCTTGCGGCAGGTGTAATTTATCCAGCAGATCGCTGCAGCGTTCTTTGATCTTTTGTTTATCCCAATTCAGCAGGCGGGGCACAATGGCTATGTTCTCCCCGATGGTATAGTGCGGAAAGAGGCTATTGTTCTGCAGCACATAACCAATGCCCCTGCGCAGCATTTCGGGACTTTGCTTTTTTATATCCCTGCCGTTTACTGATATTTCACCTGCCGAAGGCTCCACCAGGCGGTTGAGCATCTTTAAGGTAGTGGTCTTGCCGCAGCCGCTGGTACCCAGTAATATAAATTTCTCCCCTTCCGCTACCGAAAAAGAGATGTCATCTACCGCAGGAGTATCGCCATAGTGCTTACCAAGATGTCTTACTACGATCAAAACGGGTATTATTTATTTACACATCATGGCTCTACTGTAACACCTTTCCAGAATGCTATACGGCCTTCAATGTTTTTTGCAGCTTCTTTTGTTTCGGGATAGTACCATGCAGCATCTTTGTTCTCCTTACCATCCACTTCGAGTGTATAGTAAGATGCCGTACCCTTCCAGGGGCAAATGGTGTGGGTATCTGAAGGTCGCAGGTATTCGGTCTTTACTGCTTCACGCGGGAAATAATGGTTACGCTCCACCACTATGGTCTGCGCGCTCTCCGCTATTACCCGGTCATTCCAAATTGCTTTCATGGTGTTATCTTATTCAAACTAATATAAAAAAATTATTCCAAGTCCTGCCGGGCAATTGAGATGTTGCCCTTTATTATTTAAAAATCTATTTTTAGCGTCCGTATAATAAGGCTGCTTATATTCGTGCCTTGTATTCACAGTTTATTCGAAATAATTAAAAATTCTCTTTCATGGCAAAAATCAAAGTTGCAAATCCTGTTGTAGAACTGGATGGTGATGAAATGACCCGCATCATCTGGAAATTCATCAAAGACAAACTTATACTTCCATATGTAGATGTGGAAATAAAATATTTTGACCTCGGTATAGAGCATCGTGATGCCACTAATGACCAGGTGACCGTAGATGCGGCCAATGCTATAAAAGAGTGCGGTGTAGGCATAAAATGTGCCACCATAACACCCGATGAGGCACGCGTGGAAGAATTCAAGCTGAAGCAAATGTGGAAAAGCCCCAACGGCACCATACGTAATATACTGGACGGCACCGTGTTCCGCGAGCCGATAGTGATCAATAACATACCGCGCCTGGTACCCAACTGGACCGCTCCTATATGCATAGGCCGCCATGCCTTTGGCGACCAATATCGCGCTACCGATTTTGTGACAAAAGGCAAAGGCAAGCTGACCATAAAATTTGAAGGAGAGAACGGCGAAGTGATCGAGCATGAAGTGTTCAACTTCAAAGGCGACGGTGTGGCACTGGCCATGTACAATACCGATGAATCGATCATGGGTTTTGCACGCGCCTGCTTCAATACAGCTTTGCAAAAAGGCTGGCCGCTGTACCTCTCGACGAAGAATACCATCCTGAAAAAGTATGACGGCCGCTTTAAAGACATCTTTGAAAATATTTATCAAACAGAGTTCAAAGCCGATTTTGAAAAGGCAGGTATCACTTATGAGCACCGACTGATAGATGATATGGTGGCCAGCGCACTGAAATGGCATGGTAACTTTGTGTGGGCCTGCAAAAACTATGATGGCGATGTGCAGAGCGATACCGTAGCACAAGGCTTCGGCTCGCTGGGCCTGATGACATCAACGCTCATCACCCCCGATGGAAAGACCATGGAAGCCGAGGCCGCACATGGCACGGTGACCCGCCACTACCGCAACCACCAGGAAGGCAAGCCTACATCTACCAACCCTATAGCCTCCATCTTTGCATGGACAAGGGGCCTGATGTTCCGCGCCAAGCTGGACAACAACCCCGAACTCAACGACTTCTGCCAGGCACTGGAGCAGGTATGCATAGAAACCGTAGAAAGCGGCAAGATGACCAAAGACCTCGCGGTGTGCATACATGGCAATAAAGTGGAACATGGGACACATTATCTCTACACCGAGGAATTCCTGGATGCGCTGGATGAGAACTTGAAAAAGAAAACAGGCAAATAATATATCATATCATTTTATAAGGGAGGCCGGGAATACATCCCGGCCTTTCTCATATACATACGTATCCAAACATATTCGTCTAATTGCTAAGGAGATGCAAATAATATCGCAGTCATAACCCATAAATCAGTATAAAACAGTAACTTCGCTCCCTGTTTTAAATTCAGGCATTTATTATCCTGCAATCTTATATAACGCTCGGTGCTGTTTTTGCAGTGAGCAACAGGATGAACGATACAAGCAATGAAGTGGCTGGTACTGGCTATAGGGATCATCTTCGAGGTGCTGGGTACGATCTGTATGAAATATGCAGAAGGCTTTACCAAACTGGTACCTTCGGTATTAGTGTTCCTGTTCTATGCTATAAGCCTCGCAGTGCTGGTATTCGTGCTTGAAAAAATGGAAGTAGGTATCGCATATGCCATTTGGGCCAGTGCGGGTACTGCGTTAATAGCCGTGATCGGCATGATATGGTTCCATGAAAACGTTTCTGTATTGAAACTGGTATCGATATCGCTGATAATAATAGGCATACTGGGCCTTGAATTAGCAGAATAATTTTTTTGACGTTAAAGTATCTATGAATATTTTTTTAACCGGTGCTACAGGTTTAGTAGGAGGAGAATTACTTGTTACGCTTTCGCAGCGCAAGGAAGTGGATAAGATATATTGCCTGCTGCGTTCGCAAACAGAGGAACAGGCCCTGGCGCGGCTGGAACAGGTGTTCAACCTGCACGAAGATGATTTCGACCGGGATAAGATCATACCGGTACTGGGCAATCTTTTTGATGAAGAACTTACCGCATCATTAAAGAGCAATAAACAGCTCGAAGATGTTGACGTTATTGTACACTCCGCTGCAAATACCTCCTTCTCGCGTGTGAACGATGACCTCGTGGAGAAAGCCAATATAGGTGGCCTTACCAAAATACTGCTCTGGGCCAAAGACCTGCCGCATCTGCAGACCTTCCTCTACATTGGCACCGCCACCATATGCGGCAAAGATGTAAAAGACCGCGTGGTGCATGAAGATGAATCGCCCAACCTGGATGCTACGCACCTGGTAAAATACACTTATACTAAAATGAAGGGCGAACTGCTGATACGTGAGCACCTGCCCGAAGAAAAGATACTGATCGCGCGCCCGTCCATCATTATGGGCGACAGCCGCCCGGTAGTGCCACGGTCGCCCGTGATATTATGGGCTATGGCCACCATCAACCACCTGCGCCTGATACCGGTAAATGAATATGCGCAGCT
Organism: Bacteroidetes bacterium 46-16; assembly: GCA_001897835.1. Taxonomy (GTDB): domain Bacteria; phylum Bacteroidota; class Bacteroidia; order Chitinophagales; family Chitinophagaceae; genus MKUN01. The sequence goes on along the minus strand of MKUN01000034.1, from coordinate 23,258 downwards.
GGACATCATACCCGTAGATTACGCGGCAAATGCCATAGTGGAACTCCTCTTTGCCGACAGGCATTATCATGTATACCACATATCGGCAGGTGAAGAAGGCGCCACAACCGCTAACAAATTATCCAAGACACTCTCGGCATACTTCGACGAGATGCCACCTTTCAACTTCATCAACAAATCGCTGCTGAACCAGGTGAAACACTGGGCCAAGAACAGGCTGCAGCCCGACAGTGAACTATACAGCTACCGCGAATACCTCGATTACTGGAAAGAGACCTTCCAGGACAAGAGCAAGCTGCGTGTACTGTTCTCGGGGCTGGACCCCTATCTTGAGTTCATGGAACTGGGGCATGTATTCGATAACAGCCGGCTGCTTGAGGATGTGAATATAGGCAACTCAGTACCCGCAGATATATATATCAATAACTCCATGCAGTTTGTCGAAAAGCTGGACATACTGGAGGGGGCTATCGACCCATAATATTATGGTCCCGCAAATGCGGGACTTTTTTTTGCACTAAATCAATACTATGAAAATAGCAGTTGCCGGTCCATACACGGCCCACACACAGGAACAAAGGGAGCGAAACCTGGAGGCTATGAATAAGGCTGCCGCCCGTTTGCTTGAAATGGGCCATATACCGCTTGTAGGGGTAAATGCGGCCCTGCCGGTAGTGCAACAAGCCCACATAGCGGATAACTATAAAGCGATAATGGATATATCGCTCGCTTTAATAGATAACTGCGAGGCCATACTTGTATTGGGAGATAGCCCCGGCGTACAACAGGAAAAAGACCTGTTAAGCGGCAAAGGCCTGCCTGTATATTACAGCATGGACGAAATTCCCCGTTAATAGTATAATTTCGCAAACATATTTTGCACTTTTATTTTCGAATTGATCATTACTCATGGGATTTTTTAATAAACTCTTCAACAGGAACAAAGAGCAACAGGAGCAGAAGGATGCCCTGGATGAAGGCCTGAAAAAAACCAAAGAAGGCTTCTTCAGCAAACTCACCAAAGCCATTGCAGGAAAGGATAAAGTGGATGAAGAGGTACTGGACAACCTTGAAGAAGCACTGGTGAGCGCCGATGTAGGCATTGATACCACGGTGGCCATCATCAACCGTATAGAAGAGCGCGTAGCAAAAGATAAGTATGTAGGCACATCGCAGCTCAACGAGATACTGCAGGAAGAGATCATGGGCATGCTTACCGATGCCCCATCGAACGAGTTCGAGACCTTTGACCTGCCCGCAGGCAAAAAACCATACGTGATATTGGTGGTGGGGGTGAACGGTGTGGGCAAGACCACCACGATAGGCAAGCTGGCCCATAACTTTAAAAAGAATGGCAAGAATGTGCTGCTGGGTGCTGCCGATACCTTTCGTGCGGCAGCGGTGGACCAGCTGACCATATGGAGTGAACGCGTGGGTGTGCCGATAGTAAAAAAAGAAATGGGCAGCGATCCAAGCTCCGTGGCCTTCGATGCAGTGCAAAGCGGTATCGCAAAGGAATCGGACGTAGTGATCATAGATACCGCAGGCCGCCTGCATAATAAGGCCTACCTGATGAATGAACTGGGCAAGATACGCCGCGTGATCAGTAAAAAAATGCCAGAGGCACCGCATGAGGTATTACTGGTACTGGATGGCAGCACCGGCCAGAACGCGCTGGAACAAGCCAAACATTTCACTGCCGCCACAGAGGTTACTGCTATAGCGATAACCAAGCTCGATGGCACGGCTAAAGGCGGCGTAGTGCTGGCTATTGCCAACCAGTTCAAGATACCTGTGAAATACATTGGTGTTGGTGAGCGTCTGGAAGACTTACAGGTATTCAACAAGGCCGAATTTGTGGATAGCCTCTTCAGCCTTGAAAAATAGTAGTGTATGGCTGGCAAGGAAGCTGCAATAAAAGAGCTGCGACAGATACCGGGCGTGGGCATATCCATAGCCAACGACCTCTGGAATATCAATATCCGTTCCATTAGCGAGCTGAAAGGGAAAGACCCGCAAAAGCTCTATGACAGCTCCAACAAATTTGCCGGGGTGGTACAGGACAGGTGCCTGCTTTATGTATTCCGCTGTGCAGTATATTACGCCGAGACAGCCCCTGCTGAAAGAACACCCGAAAAGCTGAAGTGGTGGAACTGGAAAAATTAATTTGTATCTTTTCCAATCAATGAAGGGTACGGCTGTCATCATTTTTATTTTATTAAGCACCGGCATAGCATCATGGCGCTTTGCGCATAAAAACCGGGATGAGCAGGATGGGATGGACCACATAGCTGCCGACCTGCAAGACCTGCGACATAAATTATCCCCTGCAGCCAATATATCGGTCATTACTGTGAACACACCTGTTGAAACTGTTTTTTGGGTACGGTATGCGCTGGCACCCATAAGCATATCCACTGATAACAACGAACTTCATGACACGACACTAACCATAATAAGCGGCCCTGCCGACAGCATGTTGCAGGGCAGGAAGCTATTATGGCGCAAAACCGGCGACCCATACCACTATTACTTAAGCAGCAGGCAATGAACAAAGCAGGCAATTACATATTATTTTCCGGGGCTGCCGCTGCCTGCACCAGTATCCTGTATTTCTTTTCATTGCTCCCCGGCATGCCCTTCCCTTTAACCGTAGCATCTATGCTGGCGCTCTTATACCTGCTATATCGCTGGTTCCCGAAAGCCGGTGGGGATGAGGGCAAAGGGTCTTTATGGCCTTATGCGATACTTGCATTGGGCCTCTATCTCATAAGCAGCAAAGCCATTGCGCTTGCTGCCAAACATGGCGAATGGGATGCATGGGCCATATGGAACCTGCATGCAGCCTTTCTCAGTGATACACATTACTGGAAGAACATGCTGCACAATACTGCGGGCCACCCTGATTACCCGCTGTGCCTGCCTGCATTGCTGGCTTTCTTTCGCAATTTGTTCGCAGGGCATTTGCCCAATACCTTGTCGTTTGCCATAAGTATATGGTTCACCCTGTGCATACCGGTGTTGATCTACACATCGCTATACCACAAAAACCTGGTCATCGCTGCGGCAGCTTTATTGCTCATTGCCAGCGACGATTTTTTTATAGCTCGTGGCGTATCACAGTATGCCGATACTTTACTGGCTTTTTTCTTTCTCGCTGCCTTCTGCTGTATCGATGCTGCAAAAACGGATAAAAAATATATAGCATTGTGCACCTTCATGCTGGGCTGCTGTATATGGACCAAGAACGAAGGCATAGTGCTTGCAGGCATATTTGCCTTGTTCTATGCAAAGACATTCCTTAAAAGGACACACATCATCCAGGTGCTGGCAGGTATAGCATTGCCCATGGGCGCATGGCTGGTCTTTAAGCTGGCCTATGCCCCCGCAAACGATATGGTGCAGGGACTGGGGAATGATACCGGTTCATTGCTGTTCGCCGGCAGCCGCTACCATATGATATGGGATCTCTTCAAGGTCAACCTCAACAAGAACTTCACTTACCTCAAGACCGGTTTTTACCTGTACCTTTTAAGGTGCATCCTGCAAAAGGAATGGCCGGGCCGGCAAATGCTGCTGGTACTTTGCTGCCTGCTGGCCTATTTTATGATCTATGTTATTACCCCGCGCGACCTGCAATGGCAGCTATCCACCTCCCAGGACAGGCTGATGCACCAGCTAATGCCGGCAATGGCGTATGTAATAGCGAGGAAACTATCGGACCTGCAATTCTTACTGCCCCAAAAGCAAACGCTTTAGTTCCAATACGCCTTCGGTAGCTGGGCGCTCTATACGTATCACGTTATTAAAATGGCCTACGGAGGGTATCTCCCTGTCGATAACATATTTAGGCACCTCATCACGCACGTAATTCACCAGCCCTGCCGCGGGATACACTACGAGCGATGTACCGATGAGCACAAAAATATCGGCACTGTACATGACGGGTATCGCATATTCTATCATGGGCACCGGCTCCTCGAACCATACAATGTGCGGGCGTAGCTGGGCGCCGTCGGCAGCCATATCGCCCATCTTAATATCGTTGCGTATATCGTATACATGGGTCTCGCTGTGCTCGCTGCGCATTTTCAGTATCTCGCCATGCAGGTGCATTACCTTTGTGGAACCTGCGCGCTCATGCAGGTCGTCAATATTCTGCGTCACGATATGCACGTCATAGTGCTCCTCAAGATCGGCAAGCCCGAAATGTGCAATATTGGGCATGGCCGCTATCACCGCTTTGCGGCGCATGTTGTAAAAATCGAGTACCAGTTGCGGGTTCCTGCGCCATGCGCGGGGTGTGGCCACATCTTCGATATCGTAGCCCTCCCAAAGGCCGTCATTGCCCCTGAAGGTCTTTAGCCCGCTCTCGGCACTGATGCCGGCACCCGTTAATACTACAAGTTTCTTCTTTTCCATCTGTCTCGATTTATGCTTTTAGGGCTTGTTTCTTACCGATAAGAAAGGGTGTAATGACCAATGCGATCATACAGCCCGATATGGGGGGTATGATATAATTCTCATAGGCGCTTTTATCCACGTTTATCGCCAGCTTTGTAGCGGCAATGACCAGCGTGATCGCAGCAACGGTTCCCCAGTACTTAAAACTCATGGTACTTCTCGCCTGTTTATCGGCAGGCAGTTTGCGAATGGCGTATAAGATCACCAGCAGGCCTAATATGCTGCTGCCATGCTGCAATATGTCATATACCGGCACCTTCTCACCAAAGAGCAAAACTTTATGGCTAAGCGCAGGCAGGCGTTTTACGAACACGGTATTGGCATGTGTAAAATTATCCCAGAAGATGTGCGATATGGCCCCTGCCAGTATAGATATAACGATAATGAACCATTGCTTCCTGAAGGTTTGCAGCCAGTTTATTTTTTTATAGCCGGTAAGGTATTTTTTCAGGAACATGGGCAGGTTATCGATGAGGCTATCACGGGCAGCAAGATGAAAGAGAAAAGCCAGGAAAAGGCCCATCGGCAGGTCGAAAAAAAAGACACCACCCCAGGTATGGCTGTAATAGCTCTTTACACTCATGCGCACGAAATACTCGAAATCGGGCACTACACTGCCGATCACCAGGCCCGTTAGCGAATACCATCGCCGGGGCAGGTAAGTAAGCGGCAGCACCGCTGCCGGGTGAGAAAATGTAAATGGCATCGGCGTAAAAATAGGGGATAAGTTGCTAGTTTGCTAAGACGAGGGATATCGCGCCCCTATGCTCCTGCTATTTTAAGGATCTATTATGGGCCATTTCGGTTATCTCCCATTTATAATAGTCGAAATCCCCGGTTTTCAGTTTCCAGGTCACCACCCCTTTTACGGGTATCCTTATCCCGTCCATTTCTTTCCATTCACTGGCTGGTATATACCAGTTCTCAAGCGATATTTTCCCTTTATCGTCCATATAACGCTGCGCACTGAACGATGCAAAATCGCCATCGGGGGTAAACCTGTAAATACCCGAAACACGCATACCTTTATAGGTCATAGTAGCACGGGCCTCAGTAGCGCCCAGTTCTTCCCATTTTATATACGGGCTCAATGCCGCTGATGGGAACCAGCACATTTCACCGAGGTAGCGGAGCATCGTGCCCTGGTCTGTTTTTTCACCGCTGGCATTCACTATGGTCAATAAAGCCCCTGCTTTAATCAGCATATTGCCCTTGCCATCCAGGAACTTATCCCTGCCTGCCAGCAATAGCCCGGGCATCATCTGCACCCTGGCCTTCCATACAAATGCCGGCTGGTCTGTATTGAAATATTGCTCCGCCCCGGTAGGCATCCATTTACCACCCGGCTTAGTACACATAGCCCCTTTTTGCTTTAAATACAGCGTATGCACATTTTCTTTACCCACAACTCCTGAGCTCAGCAACCATTTTTGCACACAGTAAGGCAGCCGCTCAATGCTTTCGGCCCTGATCGTATCATGTACATTCCCTGCATGATAAAAACCTATCGCTTTCACTTCATTGTTCACCATGCTATTAAAGCTTTGACCGGCACCGGCTATAATAACGAAGGGCAGTAAAATAAAATTGGCGATAGTCCCCACTCTGGCATCCGGCCAGTATATGATCACCAGCAACTGTGACAATACTATAGCCATCGCTGCCGGTATCCACCACCATTCACGATGAAACAGCAGGCCGGTGGCTGAAAGCAAGAATAGCAAACAGGCAAGCAGCCAAAACAAAGCAAGCACTTGTGTGCCTGCCCTTGATACCGGGAATAATGTCTTCCCGGAAAAGGCAGGTATCTCGGCAAGGTTAAAACCTTTTACAAAACCGATGAAGTGGATAAGGCCGTGTACCAGTATAAAGAGAAAGAGTATTGTTTTGCCCATGATAAGCCCTTTGGGGCAAAAATATTTTCGGGCATGCACCTGTTACATGCCCGTGGTCATAAGTAAACATGACATTGGTCATATAACACCTGCTACACCAACCTTTTTACCCTGGCGAACATTGCCTTTTATACAAGAGTATCCGCGCTATGTTTATCTACCTTATATTTTATCGTAAGCCGGATGATTACAGGCACCAATAAAAGGCTGGGCAGTAACCATGCCAATATACCGGGCAGTATCTTATTATTTACCACCAAAAAGGCGGTGAGTGCCGCTATATAGCTACCGGTCATACGCTGCAGGTGCGTAGTGAGGTAATAGTTTTTGATCTTTGCTTTTCCCCTGAAATGCTGCCAGTCCTGGTAAGCAAAGAATATAGCCCCGCTACCGAAAACCACGAATACAATACCGAACAAATTTGAGCCAATGATATTGTAAACGCCCAGTAATATAAGTGCAAGCCCGAAGAGCAATATGATCACCGTTAATGACCAGTCGAATATAGACGGCCCCTGCCCTGCCTTCTTGTGTATATACCGCCTGCCGCTCAGCAGCAGGTAGGCAGTGAGTACACCAATAATGAACAAAAAATAGTTGGGATGAATACAGGACATGAGCAGGGCCATAATAGCCGCCAGCAGCATGGCATAAAAATAAACGGAGCCAAACAGCCGATGCTGCCTGCTGCCTTTTTTTACAGCCAGTATGTATGCGCCCAGTAACAAACTGGCCCCACCACAAACAATATGAATGGCAAGCAATATTTTAAACAAACTCATCGGCTAAAACGAAACTTTATCGGTAACCCTAAGCTACTCAAACGTTTTGAAGAATATCAAGAAAACACCGGCAAGCATATCGCTGATCCTATAACATGGACAGCGATCCGGCAGCAGGAATAAGACGTTATGCCATAAAAAGCAACTTGTATTTTCTTCAAAAAAAATATATTTTAGCTAATCCATTAAACATTATTATGAAACAAATAGTACCTATTCTGCTCGCACTATTTTTCACAGTAACTGCATACTGCCAAAACGAAAAAAAGGTCATCGTAGGCGTAGTACCGATGAGAAGCACTCATACCGAATATAAAGCACAGGCTGAGCAATTGCACGATCTTGTGCTGAGAGCATTTTCAGAAAACAGGCGCCTGACCTTATTGGACAGGAGCAAAGTAGCGCAGATACAGAAAGAACTTAGTCTGCAAAAAAATGTAGAATACACCGATGGCATAACCGTGCAGCAAAACAAAGCTTATGGAGCAGAAGTGCTGGTAATTGGCACATTAACCAATATAGATGTTCAAAAAAACACCGTCGATGCTTCAAAGCTTATGCAAAAAATAGGACTCAGTGATACTTCAAAATCCATCACATACAAATGCGACCTAAGCTTTACATTACAAGCTTTTGATATGGAGACGGGTAAAATGCTGGATAATACGATCGTCAATATGTCATCACAAGATGGATCATCCATGTCATTCGATATGTATAAAAAGGAAGGTGATCCGATGAAGAACGCAATAAAAGCGAACCAGGATAAAATATTGGCCAGTATAAAAAGCTGGGTAAATACCATGTATCCTCCAGTACTGAAAATTGTTAATGTAGAAGAAAAAACAAAAAAGGGTTTACCTAAAAAGGTGATCATAACCGGTGATGAAAAGATAAGCCTGAAACAGGGTGATATCATATCTGTAAATGAAATCACAGAAACTGAATTTGAAGGGCGGCATAAAAAACGTGTTGTGGAGGTTGCCTCACTGGAAGTGGAAGAATTGCAGGGCGATTTCTTTCTGTGTAACGTGGTAGCTGGTGAGGATGTGCTGGAAGACAAAATGAACCATTCTGTAATCCAGTTGCTCATTTCCGATAAAAAGCGACCCTGGTACAAGAAATTATAGCGGATTGTATTACCTGTTCCCTCCTGTTATCTTCATGGCCAGTTCGTCACCGACCTGCTTAATGGCTCTGGCCGTAAGTATGCCGTAATCTGTTGTGCGAAAGTACCCGCTTGGGCACGACTTGTAAAACAATGTTGCATTATTAGCTACATCTACCGCATTTAACGTCACGGTCAGCGAATAGGTATCTTCCTGAACATTTCGTGCAAAATCCACTTCAAGATAAACATTGGCGCCAGATGCATGAACCAATTGCTTTTTCACGTCGTCTCTTATACCGGCCTTTACTTCCGGTATACCTACTGTACTTATACCTTTTGCCTCAAGCATTTCCTGAACTTTGGAGAGACCGAGTCGTATGTCGGGGTCATTCAGCATAGCAGTGAGATCACGCCCACCCGACGCCCTTGGTATTACCACTACTTTTATACTCCCTATCCCGCCAGCATCATTGCTGGCCAACTTTCCACTTGCAGCTGCCGCGTTAGGATTGGGTAAGGGTTGCAATATAAAATCGCCCGCCGGATCGGGCTCAAGCCCAAAGTTGTCAAAAACCGGTGTTGGGTCTACCATTTTGGTCATGTTATTGCACAACTCCGTAAAGAGTAATGCCTGGCCGGTTGCGTAGTGGTTTTCCAATAGCTTGATCAAGCGGTCTACAAATGGTGAATGCTTGTCAGGCACGCCATCATTGACCTGTTCCTTACCACCAGAAGCTAGATATTTCCGCGAGACGAATGCATTCCGGCGTGCGATGATCTGATCTTCACTTTTATCTGCATACATTTCGTTTATACTGCCCCGCTTTCTCTTGAACACCTCATTGAAGGTTCCCCCATAGCAAACATCCAGGATTACCAATATATGCTTTGCCGGTATATTGTCAATCATAGTGTCCAGATCGCTGAAATACAGGTATTTGTCGGATCTGCCACTGGCGACAGGCGGTGCATCGGAGGGTATCAGGTAGCCTCCGTAGTCACTGGAATGTTTACCATGACCTGCCACAAAAACCAGCAGATTCGTATTGCAGGAACTGTTATCCTTTTCTACCTCTTCCCGCAAGTGAGCAAGTGCGGTCAGTATCTCAATTCGAGTCCTGTCAATGAGCGGCGTAGTTATAAACCCATATTTCTCCTCCAATACGACTTTTACAGATTTTGCGTCAAATACAGGATTGTTAAGATCGCCTATGGTCCTATCGGCATATCTATCTGTACCGATGATCAAAGCCCTGTTCTTATAGGGTTTGTTATCCTTCTTTGCAATAAAAAAACTTTTGCCATCCTGGGCGCAAACCCTGAAAGAAATGAACATCAATATGGCGGCGGCAATATGCTTTAATAAGTGTAACATAAAAATGCTTTTCTGCATGTAAAATGTTATTTCTGTGGCTGATTGGCTATTATTATTTTCCGGACGAACTCATTACGCATATCGGCGATCATCTTCGACTCCGGGAATCTTTTTGCGGCACTATCGTATACGTTATACGCCATCGAATACATTTTAAAATGCTCATAACACAGCGCTGTAAGCACCTGGAAGGTATGCTCATCAATATCTGCCCTTGAGCTTTCCAGCGATTCAAGGGCCTCCTTCAACTCCTTTTTCGTTGCCGCACCAGCAACTGAAAACCTCGTGAAATAACCCTCCTGGTTCTGGTCTCCGGTCGGGTTCACCGTCCAGTAATAGGTCTTACCCTCCGCAAACTTTCCCAATTGCGCGCCGATCGCGCCATAGGTCAAAGCAGTATCTTTAGTCCCCTCCTTCTTAAGCAGCCAATCGTCCTGCCGGCTTTCCTCCGTTATGAATACGTCAAAGGCACTCCGTCCATCACGCCGCCATATAAAATTGCAGTTTCCTCCAGGTAAAACCTCATTGTTGGCAGGGAAAAGCATCAGGAATCCTCCGCGCCTGGTCACCGTTGAGCCTATGTCTTTAGGAGGATTGACCCAATCATAAAATGCAGAGACGAATTGTTTCCAATAACTGTCAGGTTCTTTAGCATATACATCCTTAACCGCCTTTATGACAACAGCTTCACTTTTGGGGATGCAGAACACCTTATTATCATTAAGAAATACCAGTGAACCTTGTGGATCTACCTTAATGGTCATTCCCGGTTCAAGCAGTTGCCTTACACTAATAGGCTTCCAATCGCTGCCGACTTTATAAAATGCATTAACCGCTTCTGCCACCTTCAATTTTGTATCACACCGGCCTTTAATACACAATAATAAAGTGGCCACGAATACTATGTATTTTTTCATGTTTTTGGTTTTGGGAACTTACTTTTAGTCTTAAAAATTTGTCCCATTCTGCGCAACAAACTTTCATACTTTCTGCCAAATCTGCTTTCGTAAAGCGACAAGAACATAATGCTAAAAAAAATGGGGATAATAAAATAGTTAGGCTCCAGCAAGTAATGCCATCTTTTAAACATATATCCAAAGACATAAAATAATACAGGACCAATCAAAGCAACAGTAATGATCTCATTCAAAAAATGTCCTGTGTGTTTAAACTTATGGTGGATGTAATTAAAGAGAAGAATGCAAAAAAAGAGTACAATTGTCACAAGAAGATACCTGGTTGCTACGGACGCTTCATCCACATACTCATTAGACGAGCCTGTTCCGCTATCAGCGATCAGCATAGATATAATATGTGCCTGGTATTCTACTCCATACATATCAGGCAACGATCTGCCAAGTATACCATTTAAAGGTGTAAAATGCTTATCATCAATAGAACTGGTATCATAGCCCCCAAGCAAAACAATCTTACCGCTCATTTCAGAATCGGGGGGTATATCATAATACACCCTATAACGGGGCATCCCGGAAATCGTTTGCTTAAAATTAATTACTTCGCAGTCTTCAGGATCTTTCTCAGGGTGGCGGCTTATTAAGCCCGGATATGTGTAACCGGCAGCTTTTGCAACCGCCATAGCAAAGGGCAATTCATGATTACGCCTGCCTTCTTCAAAAGGCTTGAAATATCGCTTTATTTCCAAACGGTTTTCCTGGGGGAGCGATCCGTATTGTACACTTGCACTAAGCCTGTTATAAAAAGCTAATCGAGGCTTTTCTGCATCGGCTTTACTTCCTACATCTGCCATCACAATTTTACTGTTACTGTTTATTACCTCAGCCAGTTGAATATCGTCCAGGCTATCTGCCGGAAGGGAAAATTCAATGTCAAATCCCACCGCTTTTGCGCCTGCCTTGCATGCACGGTCTGCTTTCCATGCTATATGTTTCCGATCATCGTTCCTGCAATTAATAATGATGATGTTGGTATCCATCACCGTTTGCTCATTCATGTATGCAAAAAACAGGTCGGAAAGGCGTGTGTCTTCAATTTTATCTGCGGCCACACTTAGCCGTTCGTATTTGTGGGTGAGTTTATGCAGTATAATGCCAAAAAAGAAAAGGCAAAGCAGGCAGAATAGTGTCTTTAGCAGTCCATCTGCAAGGCATGAAGCAGTCCGTTTAAAACGCCCAGTTTTAGTTCCACTCTTTACTAGCGATGGGTGTGGCATATTGCAAATAAACTTACAGTTTCTTTTTTATATCTACAATATGTATTGTTTTGAAAGCTACTAAAGTGGAATGCTGGCTAGTGAACCACATAAGAACAGCATTTTTCAAAAAAGGGAAAATCAATTTCGCTTCGCCTGTAACTGGTTTTGCTGTAGCTGGTAACGGTAGTGGTGGTAATTGGCGGCCTCCAGTTCCTGTACTATGCCTTCCATCTCCTTATCATCGCCCTGCGGGTCATATTCCCGTTTCAGGCTATTGCTGAAAAGCAGGGCCACCGATTGCCAGATAACGGCCGAGAAACCGCCTTTCAGCTCTTTGACGATGCTATAACAGTTCTTGCCTGTTTGCCGGTCTATCAGTTTCACCAGCACCTGTCCCTGGCTGATGGTCAGGTCTTCCAGCTCACCTTTAAAACGCTTGTTCAGCTCAGCCTCTACACTTTTCAGGTAAGCCTTTCGGGCTTTTTTATCATCCTCCAGCTTCGCCAGGTTCACATCCACATCCTTCAGCACATCGGCAGCTATTACCGCGTAGGGATACACTTTATAAACATTATAGCAGAGCCGGTCGTACTTGCGCCTTGCCTTGGCCAGCCGGCGGGGCAATTTGTCGGTCTTGTACACATCGGGCAGGAAGATCATCGGGATGGTATCATGGCCTTCCACCACTGCGCCCAGCAAAATGGTATCGCGCTGTGTACGGGTTTGTGCAGCAGCACTATTCGCCCCGCCAAGCACCATTAAGGTCACAAAACATATGCACATTAGCCTGTATAACATACTGCTATTGTAAAGTTCCTCATTTTTAACGGTATTTGAGCAGCTTATTTTACATAATGGCAGGAAAATTGATGTTAAAGTTTATTGTATTCGCAGCATAAAAAGCCGCTTAAAAAGCGAAAGTGGTAACTTTGCGGGCACAAAGGGAAGGAAAATGAAATACCCGGTATGGATCATAGTATTATTGTGCCTGTTCTTTATGGCCTGCAGCCGTAAGGAAAAGGAAACCGTATTGACGAGCAAAGATATACAGGCCAGGACCGACTCGATAGTGGCCGAAAAAACCGCTGAAATAAACCGCCAGGTCGCCGAAGACCTGGACCGAAGGATGTCGATAGAGGTAAAGGCCAAAGCCGACTCGATAGTACAAGTATGGCAAAACAAACATACGAGCGATAATCCCCAGTAAACATACAGCCCCATGGACATCCCCGGTTATAACGATAAGCCGATCCTCTTTTTCGACGGGGTATGCAATCTGTGCAATAGCTGGGTACAGTTTGTACTGAAACACGACCGGGAAAAACAACTCATTTTTGCATCCCTGCAATCGCCATACGGGCAGCAGGCGCAGCAGGAGATAAAAAAACTGCAGGGTTCAGTACCCGACAGCCTTATACTGTACCACAACAATAAGTTCTATACACGATCGGCCGCAGCCCTGAAAACAGCCGGCCTTATGGGCGGCATGTGGCCGCTGCTGGGCATCGGCTTCATTTTGCCCGCCTTCATCCGCAATGCCATATACGACATGGTAGCACGCAAACGTTATAAGTGGTATGGCAAACGCGGGCAGTGCATGGTACCTGCACCCGGGGTCATGGCCCGTTTTTTGCCGGGATAATTTTATCAAAACATTTTGCCTCAGCTAAGCTAAATTTGGACTATGAACAGGATGATAGGATTTTTGTTATGGGCACTCTTTTGTTTTCAAGGTCTTTCTGCCCAGGAGGTCCTGTATTCCTCTTACGAACAATTTGATATTCGCAACGGGGATTACAGTGTGGCAGGCAAGGTGGGCGGAAGGCTATATGCTTACCGCAATGCCGGTGGCGATGCATACCTCGATGCTTACAACGATTCCATGGTCCGCACGGCTACTGTGATACTCGACTTTTTCCCTAAAAAGATATACGAGACCCGCTTCGTAATATCCGGCAACAGCATCATTGTGCTGTACCAGGCTATAGAAGGCAATAAGGTAGTGCAGTATGCTGCACTGCTCGACGACAGGGGCAGGCTGCAAAAAGGCCCCATACAGTTATCAGAAGCACGCACAGGCCTCTTTGGCCCTACACGCAATTATTTCTCATCGGCCGTATCAGAAGACAAAAAGACCATAGTTGTGTACAGCGCTGCCGAGAAGGGCGAGCAAATAGATTTTGAAGGAAAATGGATCGATGAGCAACTGAATGTGACACACCGCAACCACACAGTTTATAAAGGCGATGGCAACGACCTGGGTCATGGCGATGCCATAGTGACCAACGAAGGCACCTTGTACCTGCCTGTTTATACGCCCATCGGGGGCAAAGACTTCTCCGACCAGTTGTGGATGCTGGGCATGCCTGCACAAGGGGGCAAGTTTGTAGCAAAAGAGCTGCCGATGAGCAATACCTTTATCGCCAATGTATATGCGAAGCTGGATAACAATAATAAACGAATTTACATAGGTGGCTTTTACTCCGATAAGAAGAACGGCAATTACATCGGCGTACTATATGCTTATTATGACATCACCACCGGCGATTTTATGGCCAAAAAGACACTGCCCTTCGATGCCAGGCTGGTAAACGCTACCGGGGAACGCAGTAAAAAACATGCTTTCAACGATTTTAAAGTAAAACAACTGATAGTTAAGAACGATGGTGGCTTTGTGCTGATAGCCGAGAATTACTATATGACCACGCGCAGCAGTTATTCGCCGGGCTGGGGCTATTATTCCTGGTATGCACCCAATATGGCCACTAATGTGCGCGAGTATCACTACAATGATATACTCGCCCTCTCCTATAATGGCGACGGCAGCAAACAGTGGGATGCCTTTGTGCGCAAAGAACAGTATTCGCAGGAAGACGGGGGAATATTCTCATCCTATGCCCTGCTCAACAGCGGGGGCACCCTGGCCTTCCTCTTCAACGACTTCAATACCAGCCGCTCGCGGATACAACTGGCCACAATAGACGGAGAGGGGAATACCAATATGCGATCTTTTAATGCCGACAGGGAAAATGACCCCGACTGGCTCCCCGCATCCGGCAAACAGGTATCGGCCCGGGAAATGATCGTGCCCTGCCTGAAACGAAAACAGATATGCTTCGCTAAAATTGTATTTTAGCATCAAAATTCCAGGCATTGCTGTCTTTATTCCGCAACAACAACCCGTACACGGTCATCATACTGCTTATAGCCACTATGCTGGTTAAGCTGCAGGTGCTCGCACACCCGCTGCCACCCGATGTGGTGGACGGGCATTTTTTGTACGGCCACGTACTCCAGTTGCTTGATGTGGTATTCCGGGGCAATGCATTTGCTTATACGTTTATTGCAGTGGTCATGTTGTTCTTGCAAGCACTGTATTTCAAAAGCATTACAGCCCGCCACAAGTTATACCCCCGCTCCACCTACCTTCCCGCGCTGGCGTTCATATTACTTACCTCCATATTCCCGGCTTTTAACTACTTCAGTTGCACCCTGCTCATCAACTGGTGCCTGCTGGCCGGTGTGGATACCATATTATCACTGGGGCAGACCCAGCAACCACGCAAGCTGTTGTTCAATGGTGGCTTTATCATATGCCTGGCCGCACTGCTGCAATTCTCAGCCATCGGCTTTTTCCTGCTGTTCTTCATAGGCCTGGCCATGCTGCGCAGCTTCAATCCCAGCGAGTGGGTTGTAGGGGCCATGGGCTACTTTACCCCCTTCTACTTCTACGCATGCATATTATTTCTCATAGACCAATTGCCCCTCATAGCGCAATGGCCCCACCTGGGCCTTTCGCTGCCTACACATTTAAGCGCACCGGGCTATTTTATCATTTCCATATCAGGCTTATTGATACTATTTGTATGCGGTTTCTACGCCATGCAGCAACAAATAGCAAAAAACAGTGTATATGGCCGCCGCACATGGTCGGTTATTATAATATACCTGCTCCTATCCTTGCTGGTAGCGGTTTTCACCGATCATACGGTAAAAAGCGCCTGGCTGCTGATAATACCCGCATCAGCAATGATTATAACACACGGTATTTCGCTGGAAAAAAGTAAACGGTTTAGTAATTTTACGTTTTATTTCTTCCTTGCTTTTGTACTTGCCTGCCAATTGGCAATTAAATGATTTGTAAAACAGATGAAATTCGGAATTATTGTTTTTCCCGGCTCTAACTGCGACAGGGATATGATGCATGCTTTGCAGGACGACCTGCAGCAAGAAGTAGTAATGCTCTGGCACAAAGACCATGACCTGGGCATGTTCGGCAAAGATGACTGTATCGTGCTGCCGGGCGGCTTCTCTTATGGCGACTACCTGCGCTGCGGTGCACTGGCACGCTTCAGCCCCATGATGGAGCAACTGATCAAATTTGCTAACGATGGCGGCAAGGTGCTGGGCGTGTGTAACGGTTTCCAGATACTCTGCGAATCGGGCCTGCTGCCCGGTGTGCTTTTGCAGAACGATCACCAGAAATTCGTATGCAAAAACGTGTTCATAAAAAGTGAGAACAACAATAACCTTATAGGCCAGAACGTTGGAGAAAAGGTATTGAAGATACCGGTAGCACATGGCGAAGGCCGCTACTATGCCGATGCCGCCACTATGGAGCAGTTGAACGCAAACAAACAGGTGGTATTCCGCTATTGCAATGAGCAGGGCGAGATACACATCAACTCAAACCCCAACGGTGCCATAAACAACATAGCAGGCATCTGCAATAAGGAACGTAATGTGTTCGGTATGATGCCGCACCCTGAGCGTGCCTGCTCTGATGCCCTGCACAATATAGATGGCAGGGGCATATTGCAGGCCTTTACTTACATGAATTGATCTGCCCCCTAAAAAAACGATTATGAGAAAATTAATGTTCATCCTGCTGTTGCTGCCTGTAGCTATAGGCTTAAGCAATGTATCGTGGGCTCAGATGACCCCCGACCCTACACACTGGAGCTACGAGGTGAAAAAGAAAAGCGGCGACCAATATGAGCTTATCTTTCACCTGAAGCTGGACGAGAAATGGCATATCTGGTCGATGAAACCGGGTGGCGACGGCTTTGAGATACCGCCATCATTTACTTTTAAAAATACGCCCGGTATCAAAACCATAGGCACCATAAAAGAAATGGGACAGCCCAAAACGGAGACCATGGAGGGCGTGGATGGGGCCGTTACTTTCTTTTCAGGCAATGTAGATTATGTACAGACCATAAGCGCAAAGGGCAAACTGAAAATAAGCGGCAGCCATGAGTACCAGGTATGCAACGACAATATGTGCCTCCCCCCAAAGACCCAACAATTTGAATTTGACATAAAATAAGGCTGCGGCAAAACCAAGAGCATAATGAGTAGTATCAAAAAAATATTCGTCCTTCTTCTTTGCAGTTTCTTTGCAGTAAATGCAAGTGCGCAAATGCAAAAAGATCCAACTACCTGGACCTTTGAAGCAAAAAAGAAAAGCGATAAAAAATATGAACTGGTCTTCCATTTGGAGTTGGCAGAAGGCTGGCACATCTGGTCATTAGACCCCGGTGGCGATGGTCTAGAGATACCCCCCTCATTTACATTTAACAAAAATGCTGATGTAAAGCTTATCGGCAAAACCAAGGAGCACGGCAAGCTGATCAATGAAGATATTGACGGTGTGGATGGTACTGTACATATGTATAAGCACAATGTGGATTATACACAACTCATTACGGTTAGCGGCAATCTTAAGGTCACAGGAAAGTACAGTTACCAGGTATGTAATGAAGAAAGCTGTCTTCCTCCAAAGACCAAATCCTTCAGTTTTGAAATAAATGATGCATCCCCCGCTGCACAGCAGGATACTGCCGGCACGCAAAATACGGTGGCCAATCCTCCTGCGGTCGACACATCAAAACTCAGTGCTGCACCGGTAGCTGCACCTGCTAATGACATGCCCGACAGCACAGCAGCAGCAACTGCACAAGCCGAAACAGCGGGCATGAACAAGCCCTCACAGGGCTCATTATGGAGCCTCTTTTTCGGTGCGCTTATCGGTGGCCTGCTGGCAGTGCTCACACCCTGCGTTTATTCCATGATACCCATCACGGTAAGCTTCTTTACCAAGCGCAGCAAGACCCGCGCACAGGGCATCCGCAATGCCATATATTACTCGCTTTCCATCATCATCATATTTACGGTACTGGGTGTTTTGATATCGGCCATCTTCGGCTCCAATGCGCTCAATAACCTTTCTACCAACTGGATCGCCAACCTCCTTTTCTTCGTCATCTTCGTCATCTTCGGCGTCTCCTTCCTGGGGGCCTTCGAGATCACCCTGCCCTCTTCATGGACCAGCAAGACCGATTCCAAAGCTGGCATTGGCAGCTTTGGCGGCATTTTCTTCATGGCCCTCACCCTCGTCATCGTATCTTTTTCCTGCACCGGCCCCATCATTGGTCCGCTGCTGGTCATAGCCGGCCGTGGTGGCATCACCGGCCCTGCTATCGGCATGTTTGGCTTCTCGGTAGGCCTTGCCCTGCCCTTCGCATTATTCGCCATCTTCCCGGGCATGCTCAATAAGATCGCCAGCTCAGGTGGCTGGCTCAACCAGGTAAAGGTTACCCTGGGTTTCATCGAGCTGATGCTGGCACTTAAATTCCTCTCCAATGCCGACCTGGCCATGGGCTGGCGCCTGCTCGACAGGGAGGTATTTATCGCCTTATGGATCGTACTGTCGGTATTGCTGGGTATGTACCTGCTGGGCAAGCTCAAGCTATCGCACGATGATGCCCCGCCCAAAAATCTCTATGGGCAGGAGTATGTATCGCTGTTCAAATTATTCCTGGCCATTGCCTGCTTCTCATTCGCGGTCTATTTATTACCGGGCATGTGGGGTGCGCCGCTCAATGCCATGAGCCAGTTCGTGCCCCCGATGGGCACACAGGATTTTGTGCTGGGTGCCAATAATGGCGGCGGCGGCAATAACCATACGGCGGCCTACAGCGACGATATAAAACCGGTAAAGTATGTCAATGAAATGAAGATATATGAGCCGGAGATCGTGCGCAAGTTCGGCCTGGAAACTTTTTATGATTACGATGAGGCGCTGGCCGCATCAAAGAAGCTGAAGAAACCCCTCATGCTCGATTTCACCGGCATCAACTGCGTCAATTGCCGCAAGATGGAATCGCAGGTATGGTCGAACCCCGGGGTAATGAAACGCCTCAAAGAAGATTTTATCATCGCATCGCTCTATTGCGATTATGACAAACTTGAATTGCCAAAGAATGAACAGCATTATTCTGAGGCATTGCAGGCCGATATCGTGACCGTGGGCGATAAGAACGAAGACCTGCAGGCTTCTAAATTCAACTCAAACTCCCAACCCTTTTACTTTTATGTGGATGAGAACGGTAAGCAGCTCATAGACGGCGGCTATTCTTACGATCCTGATGTACAGAAATTCATCAGGCACCTCGACAAAGTACTGGAGAATTATAAGAAAGAGCACCCATAGGCGCGGGGCGGCAATTTCGTTACCGGCAAATAAATAAAAGCAATCCCTTTAACCATGCTAATCGTGGTTCAGGTATGATCAAAAACATTTCCATAAAATTACTCCCGGCCGATGCTGCCGATGAGCGCAGCATCAAAAAGCAGCTTGCTGCCGAGCTTGGTGTACATACCAAAAGTATCACCGGCTACCACATTCTGAAGCGGTCTATAGATGCCCGCTCGCGCCAGGCGCACTTCATTTTACAGCTTGAAGTTTTTATTGATGAGGCATTGAAGGAAGCACCGGCCTTCGACCCTCAATTGCAGGATGTAAGCAATGCTTCGCAGGTAGTGATCGTGGGCGCCGGACCGGCAGGCTTGTTTGCCGCACTGCGTTTGATCAGCATGGGTATCAGGCCCGTCATACTCGAGCGGGGCAAGGATGTGCGCAGCCGCCGCCGCGACCTTGCCGCCATGAATAAAGAAGGTATTGTGAACCCGGAGTCTAATTACTGCTTTGGCGAAGGCGGTGCCGGCACCTATAGCGATGGCAAGCTCTACACACGCTCCACAAAGCGCGGCAATGTGCAGCATATATTGCAGATCTTCGTACACTTTGGTGCCGATGAAAGTATCCTTTACGATGCCCACCCACATATAGGCACCAATAAGCTGCCACAGATCATCACAGCTATGCGCGAGCAAATTATCGCCTGCGGTGGCGAGGTATTGTTCAATACCCGGCTAACTGACCTGGTGCTGGATGGTGAAAAAATAAAAGCAGTGCAAACAAGCAATGCCGGTATCATAGCCTGCACGGCAGTGCTGCTGGCCACAGGTCATTCTGCCCGCGACATCTTCAGCCTTTTACACCATAAAAAGATAGCCGTGGAATGCAAACCCTTTGCCCTGGGTGTGCGCATCGAGCATCCGCAGCTGCTTATCGACAGGGCACAATATCATTGCCTCACGCGTGATCCTTATCTGCCCCCTGCGAGCTATTCACTGGTGGCGCAGGAGTACGGCCGCGGCGTGTTCTCCTTTTGCATGTGCCCCGGGGGTATCATTGCACCTGCGGCTACAGCCCCCGGAGAGATAGTGGTCAATGGCTGGTCGCCATCCAAACGCAATAACCCCTTCGCCAATTCGGGCACAGTAGTAGCTGTCGATGAAAAAGATTTTGCGAAGTATGGCTTTAAAGGCCCGCTGGCCGGTATGCAATACCAGCAGATGGTGGAACAGAAAGCATTCGATACAGGTGGCGGCAAACTTGTAGCCCCGGTACAGCGTATGGCCGATTTTGTTGATGGCAAAATATCATCAACCCTCCCCTCATGCTCTTACCTGCCCGGCATACATAGTGCAGCAATAAAAGAAGTATTGCCCAAAGAGGTGAATGAAGCTTTAAGGAAAGCGGTCGTTGATTTTGGCAAAAAGATGAAAGGCTATTATACCAATGAAGCACTGTTGGTGGCTACCGAATCACGCACCAGTTCACCGGTGCGTATCCCCCGTGATAAGGACACCCTCGAACACCCCCAGGTAAAAGGCTTATATCCCTGTGCCGAGGGGGCCGGTTATGCCGGCGGCATCGTATCTGCAGCCATAGATGGGGTGCGATGTGCCGAGGCTATAGCCCGGGCAATGTAAAGGGTACTCATTCAGGGTCGCCCACTATCTCTGCCACCCTGCCTATCTGCCCGTCCTCAAGCCTTACTTTAATACCTCTTGAGTGGTAGGGGGCACTGGTCAGGATATCTTTTACAATACCCCACGTGCGTTTGCCACTTCGCTGGTCCTTCTTCAGGATTATCTCCACTTCCAGTCCCCTGTATATATCTGCACGATGCTGCCCGTTCATAGGACAAAGATACACAAGGCTTATGCTTCTTTAGGCACCAGTTGCACATTCACACCGGGGCCTAAGCCTATACATACTTCTATACACTCAAACTTAAAGTTGCCCAGTTTTATTTTCTTCTGGTAATCATCCGCTGCCACCAGTGTCTTTACAATAATGCCCAGCATTGCATTATCCTTATGTTGTGCAAGGATCTCTTCGCGCCTTTCGGCTGCTATATCCTTGAATTTTTCGAAATGGAATGTAGCCGAAGGTGGTAAACCTATGGCCAGCGTAATGCCCTTTGTTTTAAACCCGATTTCTTCGATAATGGGCGAAAGCGAAATGATATCGCTGGTGAAATTAGCCGACTTCTCCCGCGCCGAATCCGTCATGCTGCTGAACTTTTCGGTGAGTTTTTCGATACTGAACGCATGTTCAAGACTATCCATCACGGCATCCCTGGTATCACCTATTTTTTCCGATACTTTATTGAGTAACTCTTTCATCTTTATAGTTTACAAAAATGAAAATAGTATTTTTTATGAAAATGTCTAAACCTTTAACTATTAGATAATAAACATTTGTTTGAGCAAAAACTCTGTTTTGCGGCACACAATATAAAACAATACAGGCCGTTCTTGTTGTCTATCTTTTTAACCTTAAAAAAAAACTGCTAATGCACATTCCGAAATTTATCACAACCTTGTCCGCTATAGTCCTTTCCACGAGTGCTGTAATGGCACAGCATAGCCTGGTTTTAAAATTATTACACAAAAGCACAGCCGCTAGTTACCAGCCACACTGTGGCAACACTACGGCTTCTAAAGCTACAGCCACAGGCTCCCGCTTGATCAAAGAGGTAAACCTGCAATCGGATGGAACAAGCCTGGCACCAACGGATTCCGCTATTTACTCCTACTCTGGCAGCCGGGGTGGCGATCTGGACCATATACTTAAATTCGACGCCGGGACTTTATATTTTTATAATAGCCCCCTATACGTAAACGGCTATGCGGCCACACAAACCTTTGACGCCAACAACAATATCAAGACCCTGCTATTAAAGACATGGCAACTGCCGCTTGGCCCCTGGATCAATTCAGATAGTGCCAACCTGCAATATGATGCAAATAACAATCTCCTGAAAACGACCATGATGGCTTGGGATGACGTGAACAGCCAGTGGCTATTCTCCTCACGCGATTCCTCAACTTATGATGTGAATAACAACGAGCTGTCGCACGCATGGCAGAACTATAATAGTGCCACACAAACATGGGAAAACAGCGAATACGATACATATACCTATACCGCAGGCAACAAGCTGGAAAGCACCCTGGTACTGAACTGGAGTACATTCCTTAATGACTGGGATACCGTCAACTACCTCACCAATACTTACGATGCCAATGACAATATGACCCTTTTCATATCACAGTATTATGATGCCTTCAACCACGTGTGGGTATCGAACAGCAAGGATACTTTTACTTACGATGCATCAAATAACCGGCTTACCGACATGACCTGTTTCTGGAATACGGACTCGTTAAAGTGGCTTAATAATTCACTGGTCACATATAGCAACTTTTCCGGTAATTCCCCTCAATCGGAGCTGACACAGCTATGGAACGATACTACCGCTTTCGTGAACGCACAGCGCAAAACAAATGCTTATAATGCCAATGAGCAGCTTACTTCATTTTACACCCAAACATGGGATGGCAGCAACTGGATAACCGAAACCTACGATTATGGCGGCCGCTACTATTATGAATCTTATTCACTGCATATAAGCCCTGTAGCCAACTTGGGCGGCAAAGCCACCATATACCCGGTACCTGCCGGCAATGAAATAACCGTCAATGTCAATTGGAATGAACCACAGCAGGGCAGCATCAGCATAATAAGCATGAATGGCAACACCGTGAGGCGCTGTGCACTTGCGATGGCCACCGATACGAAACAAACCATTAATGTGAGCGACCTCCCTGCAGGCAATTATCTTGTAAATATCATGGGTACAAAAGGAAATATCGTACAACAGCTTACTATAGCCCGCTAACCAAAGATCCCCACTATTTAAACAATAAAGCTACTCCACCCGGAGTAGCTTTATCTTTATAACTTAGATAGTTTATT
>MKUN01000033.1 GCA_001897835.1 Bacteroidetes bacterium 46-16 | reverse complement strand
ATTGAATGAGATGGGACTTACATCTACCGAATCGAGATAATAGTATGCATAGTTATTTTGCTGACCAGTATAGTTGGTATTGGCGTCATTCCTGAAATTGCCTATTATCACATGGCTATAAGCAGAGTCGGCAGTATAAGTAGTGGTCATTGTTATCCAATTGACCGTATCCGTAATAATGCCATATAATGGGCCGTAATCAATTTGCGGTGTTACAGCCAGATTTGTAGTAACATTAGTTGGCGCGCCTATTCCATCTTTATAGAAAAATACTTCGAAGCCGTCCGAAGAAGTTACCTGAAAGTTAGACCTGCATATATGAATGGTCACCTGGTATGTTTCGCCAACCACGAGTGGGGTCATTGTACCCCGGGCATATTCCCGGTAAGAAGCACCATAATTATAAAATCCCACATAAGCATTACCCTGGTATGGCGTTTGATAACCTGCAAAGTTTTGAGGTACCCCTACAGTTGCATTTGGGTTTGCGCATGTATTGAAATAATCTGAAGTACCATTTGTAGGTTGATCCCAGTTCACACAATGGTCTACCTGGCTTAGTGTGTTCGGGCATGGATTAAATTGTTCAAAACCTCCGTTCAGTACCATGTTTTGTGAACGGGCAATATAAAATGAGGATAATGAAAAGAGTAAGAATGTAAAGAAATATTTCATTTATTGTTAAAATTAAGAGGTCCTTTTAATACAAGTACATTAAAAGACGATAACCGGCATGTTATCGTTGGTTAAAATTATATTTTATATACCATAAATGGAATGCTATAAATAGAAAAAAGCTTAACATCGTTAAGCTTTTCATTAATAGTAATATAAATATTATCTAGTCTTTCAATACGCTACGGCTTATTACTATGCGTTGTACTTCGCTGGTACCTTCATATATCTGGGTGATCTTGGCATCACGCATTAGCCTTTCTACATGGAATTCTTTCACATAGCCATAGCCGCCATGTATCTGGACAGCTTCATTCGTTACCCACTGCGCAATGTCGGATGCGTAGAGCTTGGCAATTGATGCGGGCAAGGTGTAATCTTTACCCTGGTCTTTGGTCCATGCAGCTTTGATACATAACAGCCGGGCTGCTTCTATTGCAGTAGCCATATCTGCCAGTTTAAAAGCTATGGCCTGGTGGTTTGATATCTCTGTGCCAAAAGCCTTCCGTTCTTTTGAGTATTTAAGTGCCAGTTCATACGCACCGCTGGCAATGCCCAGGGCCTGTGAGGCAATACCAATACGGCCGCCAGCAAGTACTTTCATGGCAAATTTGAAGCCAAAACCATCTTCCCCAATGCGGTTCTCTTTAGGCACTTTCACGTCCTGGAACATGATGCTATGCGTATCGCTGCCGCGGATACCCAGCTTGTTTTCCTTCGCACCTACTGTTACCCCCGGCCAGTCTTTGTGCACGATCAGAGCGTTGATACCTTTATGCCCTTTTTCAGGGTAGGTTTGCGCTATTACAAGATAGTAAGATGCTGTGCTGCCATTAGTTATCCAGTTCTTAGTGCCATTAAGCAGGTAATGATCGCCTTTATCTTCGGCAGTGGTGCGCTGCGATGTGGCATCGCTTCCGGCCTCAGGTTCGCTAAGCAGGAAAGCGCCTATCTTCTGGCCGCTGGCCAGTTCGGTAAGATATTTTTGTTTTTGCTCCTCGTTGCCATACGTTTCGAGACCCCAGCATACGAGGGAGTTATTCACACTCATACAAACGGAGGTAGAAGCATCAATTTTAGAGATCTCTTCCATCGCCAGTACATAAGAAACGGTGTCCATGCCCGATCCGCCATATTTAGGATCCACCATCATACCCAGGAAGCCAAGTTCCCCGAGTTTTTTGATTTGCTCCAGCGGTACTTTCTGGTGTTCATCACGTTCTATGACACCCGGTAATAACTCATTACGGGCAAAATCCCTGGCAGCCATTTGAACGGCTATTTGTTCCTCCGTTAATTTGAAATCCATAGACCTGCAAAATACGGCGATTTTTTTTGTTGTTAGTAAGTATTTGGAACCGGGAATTTTGAATTTGTTGGAACTGTAATGATTTTTAATGAAATATGTCTTCCCGATAACTATAACCGGGTTATGGAATAAGCAATTTTCACCATCTTTATTATAGTAAACGGTCAGGTTGGAGCATTTATCACAATATAACAAGCTAAATGATGAAGCATTGCTGGAAGCATACAGGGCCAGCGGCAATAAGCGCTTGCTCGGTATGCTCCTGCAACGTTACACAATGCTTTTGCTGGGTGTGGCTATGAAGTATTTGAAAGACCGTGACGTAGCAGAGGATGCGGTACAGCAAGTGTTTCTTAAGGCAATAACACACCTGCCGCAAGGTGAAGTGAAAAATTTTAAAGGCTGGCTGTATATATTGATGCGCAATCATTGCCTGCAATTATTGCGGGATAAGAACTATGTCGCAGGAGAAGAAGCACTAAGCAAGATTGCAATACATGAAGCTGATAAAGAAGAAATGATACAACGCGAGCACACACTGGAACACATGGAAGAAGCATTGTGTGAACTTAACGAGGAACAAAAGATGTGCATTACCTTGTTTTACCTGAAAAAACAGAGTTATAATGAAATAATAGCACATACTGGTTTTACCTTTACACAGGTAAAGAGTTATATACAGAACGGTAAGCGTAACCTCAAAATACTTTTGATGAAAAAAGCAGGTGGCAATAAGCAATGAGCGGACTGAAAGACATATTAGGCAGCAATACCCCCGGCGGTTTACCGGAAGATAAGCTTATGGCTTATCTTGAAGGGAAGCTATCTGCTGAAGAGATGCGGGAAGTGGAAAACTTTTTATCGCAGGAAGGTTTTGAAAGTGATGCCATTGAAGGTTTAAAATATTTGCAACCCGCTGATACAAAAAAAACTGTTGATCATATCAACCATACTTTAAGAAAAGAATTATCATCCCGGAAGCTGAGACGCAGTAAACCAATAAAAGATAATCCCTGGGCGCTGCTGGGCATAGCTTTAACAATACTCTTTATTATTTTGGCTTATTTTGTCATCAGGTTGGTTATTAAATAACAGGCGAAATGAGAAATACAGGCTTCCTTGCCCTTTGCCTGCTTTGCAGCACGGCAGTATATGCGCGTATAGATACGATGGTAGTGAGAAACAAATGGTGTTCCCGCACCGATACAGTAGTAGTGTACCGGGATGGCTGGAACATGATACAAGTATTCGGTGGTGGTACAGATCCGCAATCAGTAAGGCTTAAGAGCTATGACGCAGACCTGAAAATAGGTACCCAGGATGTGAAGAGAGATACATTATATGCACTGGCTATGCCTTTTGCAACCGATCATAAAATGAGGCTGGCTGTTGTAGATAAAAAAACAGGCCGAACGATCAAGGACATCTATTGCATAGCCGAAAATATGCCTGAGCCGGAAGCTGTGGTAGGTTTCCTGAAAGGTAATACGGTTACAAAAAAAGACCTGCTCGCACAATCATTGCTAAGAGTTGTGTACCCTGGTTCCGCCTACGATTACCCATACAAAATATTGGGCTATACATTCAAAGCTTACCGCGATCCTGTTAGTATTACAAAACAGGTTGAAGGAGCATTCATACCTATTGAGATCCAGAAAATAATCAAAGACCTTAAGCCGGGAAGGGCAGTGGTCTTTTACGATATTATTGCAGTGTGTCCTGATTGTAACAGCAGGAAGCTAAAGGACATAAAGCTAGTAGTACAGTAAAACAGCTCCACATGGTTATTGACAATTCCCGGAATTGGTACCCAGATAACTGTCTATATAGCACCAAATGTTTTCCCCCGGTCCGTTTAGCTGGTGATTGTTGCCTTTTATGATCCCTGTAGTATCTACCAGGTATGCATTATTCGGCAGGGAACCATAAGTGCGCCACCATTTATTGTCAGGGCCGTCTATCAATACAGGAATACCGAGGTGCAGCTGTGCAACCATAGTATCGGCCATTGCCTTCCTGTCCTTATATCGCGTATGCTGGGGAAAATAGATATTGTCTGCTGCATTGTCCAGCGAAGTAAATTCATCGCCGGTGTATGGGCATATGGCATTATCAGGATGCGCTTCAAGCGTATAGATCACATAGATGTTTAACCTGTTTTTGTAGTATGCTGCGATCTCGTTGATATCATTGATGTGCTCCCTGAACATATTACATGTATAGCTGCCGCTTATCAGCAGTACAGGCACATGGCCGCTGAGGAGCTTGTGCAAACTTACCACTTTATTATCCCTGGTATAGAAGACTATTTCAGGCGCTGAGTCACCGACCTCAAAGCCTGTTGTTTTATAATTGCCGGTAAAGGGTACGATTTTGTCAATGCGGGTATTACCCCGGGGAGCTTTATGTTTTTCAGAGGTTTTGTCCTTCTGCTTTACCTGCGCCACTGAGATAAGACTGCTAAACAGAACAAAAACTATAAAACCCCGCTTGAACATTTTAGCAACGATTTGCGTAATGATTTTAAGGTCCTTAGAAAAATCGATAAATTGTCATGGTTACCGTGGGCATTTCCCAGACCTTGTGCCGAGGTAGTGATCAATGTCGCACCACATATTATCTCCCATTGCATTCAGGGATACATTCTTTGCCCTGACTATCCTTTTAGTATCTATCAGGTAGGCGATATTTGGAGCAGGGCCGAATTCTTTCCACCATCTATTACCCGGGCCGTCAATGAGCACCGTCGGCCTAATGGCCATTTTAGCTTTCATCGTATCCACCATGGCTTTTCTGTCGCCATAGGTAGCGTGCTGCGGATATAAAATGCCTTGTCGCTCATTGGCCGGGCCAACACATATACTATCCATATAAGGATTGATCGCATTGTTTGGATGTGCTTCCAATGTATAAATGAGGTAGGTGTTAATTTTGCCTTTATAGTATTCGGTCATCCGGTTCAGATCGTTTGCCCTGAACCTGAAGTTTGGGCAAGTGTAACTGCCACTCACCAGCAATACCGGTATAGTATCTTTCAACAGGTCGCTTAAGCATACTGCTTTATTGTCGCGGCTATAAAAAGTAATATCCGGTACCGTGTCACCCACTTTATAACCTGTAGAAAAATAATCGCCCGTAAAGCTTACAATTTTATCTATTGGTGTATTGTCTGTAGGTACGGCATGGTTTGTTGCCGTTTTATCTTTTTTGACCGAATGTGTAGTTTGTGCCGATGAAATAAAGAAGTTTGATATGAATAAAGTAATAAAAATTGTGTGCCTCAACATTTAATAGTGTTTAGAAAATGATTATATAAATGTAGGTAAAAGAATGCTATCAAATCGTATAAAATACGATATATATATACTGCCAATGGTTTCAGTATTAGAATGGTTGTTGAGAATAGCTTATGTGTAGTTGTTAGCCCCAAAATCTTCAATAAAAATTGTTTAGCAATAAAAAATCAAAGATTTCCCGGATTTAAGTTGCTCATTGGTTGGGGAGTGCATGACCGCTTAAGCCAAATTCGTATCTTGCACTACTAGCACAAGGCTTTCTTTTTATGCAGCTTACAGGTAAAAAAATAGTATTGGCAGTTACCGGGAGCATTGCGGCGTATAAAACCCCGCAACTGGTGCGTCTTTTGATAAAAGAAGGGGCAGATGTCAGGGTCATTACTACAGCGATGGCCGGGGCTTTTGTAAGTGCGCTGGCGCTGGCCACGGTGTCGAAACATCCTGTTTACAGTAGTGTGAGTGATGGTACATCATGGAACAACCATGTGGAAATGGGCCTGTGGGCTGATGCTATGCTTATTGCACCCTGCAGTGCAAATACGCTGGGAAAACTGGCCAATGGCCTTTGTGATAATCTTGTTTCTGCTGTTTATCTCTCAGCAAGGTGCCCGGTGTTCATAGCACCAGCTATGGATGAGGATATGTGGTTGCACGAAAGTACACGCTATAACGTGCAGCGTGTGCGCAGCTATGGCAATCAAATAATCCCTGTAGCTCATGGGGAGTTGGCAAGCGGACTGGTAGGCGAAGGCCGTATGGCAGAGCCGGAAGAAATAGTAAAATACCTTGCCGAGGCGCTATCGGATGATAATAAACCGCTGAAAGGGACCAACGCACTGGTGACCGCGGGCCCTACATTTGAGCGTATAGACCCCGTTCGTTTCGTAGGTAATTTCTCCACCGGCAAAATGGGCATTGCTATCGCGGAAGCATTGGCAGATATGGGGGCTAAGATCAGCCTTGTATTAGGTCCCACTCACCTGGGCACTTACCATGCTAATATAAAAGTGATCAAAGTAGAGAGCGCTGCCGAGATGTATGATGCGAGTATCAAACTCTTCCCGCAATGCGAGATAGCAGTGCTGGCAGCTGCTGTGGCCGATTATAAACCCAAAGAAATGGCCCTTGAGAAAATAAAAAAGAAAGAAGAAACGTTAGATTTGAACCTGACCCGGACCAATGATATACTGGCATCGCTTGGCAAAAAGAAAAAAAACAACCAGTTGCTGGTCGGTTTTGCCCTCGAAACCACCAATGAACTGGAAAATGCAATAGCGAAAATGAAGAGTAAGAATGCGGATATGATGGCACTTAATTCACTGCGCGACGAAGGCGCGGGTTTTGGCCATGATACCAACAAACTTACACTGCTGGATAACAAAGGTTACAATGAACAATTGCCGCTGATGAGCAAGAAAGAATCGGCACAGGCGATCGTAAAACACATACTGGAATTAAGGCATGCTGAAAAAACTGTTTAATATAATATTGATGACCGCACTTTGGAGTACGGCTACTGCACAGGAGCTGAATTGCAAGGTGAAGGTGCTGCATGATAAGATACAGGGAGTTGACCAGGAGGTGTTCAATACCATGGAGCGATCCATTACTGCCTTCCTGAATACGCGCAAATGGACCACGGATGAGTATGCGGTGAATGAAAAGATAGAGTGTAATATGCTCATAAATCTTACCGGCAGGATGAATGGGGATAATGATGGGTACAATGCCACCCTTAATATCCAGGCCTCGCGCCCGGTTTATAATACCAACTATAACACGCCTACTGTGAATTTTGTGGACAGGGACGTGCTTTTTCATTTCTCCCAGTATACTACGCTTGATTTTGACGATAACCGCGTAGCGGGCAATGACCCCCTTGCATCTAATCTTACCGCTGTGCTGGCCTATTACGTTTATATCATACTGGCGCTCGACTATGATAGCTTTTCAAAAAATGGCGGTACGCCATACCTGAAAAAAGCGCAGAATATAGTGAATAATGCCCCTGAGCAAGGCAAGACCATAACCGGCTGGAAGGCGGTAGAAGGCAACCGGAACCGCTACTGGATCATAGATCAGTTCCTCAGCCCGCGTTTTCAATCATTGCGCGATGCCTGGTATGCACTGCACCGTGAGGGCCTTGATAATATGTATGGGAAACCGGCAGAGGCCAAGCAAAAGATATTGAGCACGATAAGCACCTTTGCACAGGTGCAACGCGAAAATCCATCTTCTATACTGATGCAGTTCATCTTTAATGCCAAGAGCGATGAATTTCTTAAAGTGGTAGCCCAGCTACCTAAGGCGGAACGAGCGCCTTATATTACGCAGCTTGCACAGATAGATATAGCCAACGCAGCAAAATATAATGCACTAAAGTGATGGGGCGTAAACTGTTTTTAGTGCTTTTAGTGTTTTATTTATTGCCGGCATGCAAAACTGGTAATGAAGGTAATGGCATCAGCCCTGCGAAAATGAGGCAGATACTGTATGATATGAATGCTGCTGAAGTATATAGTGTGATGGTAAAGAAGGAAGACAGCAGCATATTGAACAGGGGCAAGAACTCAGACTCCCTTGCCCGCTATTATAACGAGATATTGGCTCACTATAAGGTCTCCAAAGAGGAATTTGATAAAAGTATGCTTTGGTACAAGGCCCATCCTGCCAAGCTCGACAGTATATACAATGACATGATAAGCGAACTGGCAAAAGAAAAGTGATACCTAAGATAGCTGCGCTACTGCAGTGCGTATGCGTGCCATTGCTTCCTTTAGTTGCTCCATAGATGTAGCGAATGAGATACGGATACAATTTGGGTTGCCGAAAGCCGTGCCATTTACTGTGCTTACATGCGCTTTATGCAACAGGTACATACTAAAGTCCTCATCTATATGTATGGTAGTTTCACCATCGCTCCTGCCAAAAAAGGCGCTTATATTCGGGAAGGCATAAAAAGCGCCCTCAGGCATATTGATCTTAACGCCGGGAATTTTGTCCAGTTCATCTATCACGAAATCTCTCCGTGCATGAAAAGCCCGGGTCATTTCATGGCTTGGTGCGAGGTCGCCTAATAAGGCAGTGATCGAGGCCCTTTGCGCAATGGAGTTTGCTGCTGAGGTGAATTGCGCCTGTAATTTTTCGCAGGCTTGTATCAGGGGTTGCGGACCGGCCATATAACCGAGCCGCCAGCCGGTCATTGCGAAGCCTTTAGACATACCATTGATCACGATCACCCTGTCGCGCAATTCTGTAAACTGTGCTATGCTCTGGTGTTTGGCAGTATAGTTAATGTATTCGTAGATCTCATCACTGATTATGTAGACCTTTGGATACCTTTTGAATACTTCTGCAAGGGCAGCCAGTTCTTCTTTTGAATACACACTGCCTGATGGATTGCAGGGCGATGAGTATATAAATAATCTGGTTTTTTCGGTTATCGCATTTTCTAATTGTTCGGGCGTTATCTTGAAATCATTATCGATAGTACAGTTCACGAATTTTGCAGTGCCTTCCGCCAGTTGCACCTGGGCGCTGTACGTAACCCAATATGGTGTAGGGATGATCACTTCATCGCCCGGGTCTATGATCGAAAGGACCGCATTGGCCAATGAGTGTTTGGCACCGGCGGAAACCAAGATCTCCCCCGGGGCATAGTCCAGGCCATTATCTCTTTTCAGTTTGGTGCAAATAGCTTCCCGCAGTTCAGGAAAGCCGGCAACAGGCGCATACTTCGTGTATCCTTCCTCCATAGCCCTTACCGCAGCATCGCAAATATGTTGGGGAGTTCGGAAGTCAGGTTCGCCTATGCTCAGGTCTATAATATTGATTCCTTTGGCTTTTAACTCTCTGCTGAGCTTCGCCATTTTTATTGTTTGGGGCTCAGATACCAGGTCCAGTCTTTTGGCTAATTGCATGACGCCTGCTTTTGAATAAGCAGCAAAAGTAAACAAGTGACTTGTTATAAACTAACCAATAACTTGTTAAAAGTTTTGCTTGCTGAGGTTCAGTACTATACGAAGATATAGCGGTATGAAATGTAGATAGACAGCAGCACAATGAGGCCTATAACGATGGATAGGAACACTATAGTGTTCTTATATGCCCCGTTTATGGTCTTTATCCTGTGTAATTCGCTGATGTTGTTCATGGTGTTCTCCATACGGGAGAAGGCTGTTTCGCCCTTAACCACATAATCGTATGCGCCATATTTCATGCTGTCTATAGCCACATCGATCTTATCCTGTCCCGAGAGCATGATGACCTGGGTGGAAGGATGGCGCTCTTTTATAGCTTTTAATATTTCTACACCGTTCTGGGCACCTGCTTTATTGCTGTTCAGGTGAAAATCGAGCACCACTATTTCCGGGTTCAGGTGCATGTCCTTTAGTGCATCCTCACCGCTTTCGTAGGTTTTAATGTCATAAACAAAACGTTCTGCGAGATAATCCTTGAGCATTTCGTTCTGTATCGGTTCATCGTCCACGAGGAAAATGTAACGCTTATCTGTTGCCATAATTTGTGTTGTTCAATTTCGTAGAAAAATAAATAAAAATATTATAAAAGCAAAAGAACACCCAATAGTTATGTTCCTACTGCTTGTTTCAATTCCTCAAAAGCCTTACGGCACACGTCTATAAGAGTGCCTACAAGTT
Organism: Bacteroidetes bacterium 46-16; assembly: GCA_001897835.1. Lineage (GTDB taxonomy): Bacteria > Bacteroidota > Bacteroidia > Chitinophagales > Chitinophagaceae > MKUN01. Next base: position 60,186 of record MKUN01000033.1, on the reverse strand, counting down.
CCGGAAGTCGTTCAAAATGAGCTGCTTCTCCGGCTGTTTGTTCTATCAGGAAGATATGACTTATCTCTTCTTTTACACCCATGTAAGAAAGTTGTGGTTTAAGAGAGTGGGCTGCGATCTTTAAAGCCGGGTAGTCTTTTAGGTTCAATGCCTCCTGGATATTGCTCAGCAAACGAGGCGCATTTTCAAGGAACATGTTGACGTATTTGTTTATTTTTTCTTTATTGCCGCCTGCAAATTGTGTCAGGAACTGCATATCGGTTACTTTCTCAGGTAGTTGAGGGGGGGACGATTGCTTCCCGGGTTTTATCGGGCCGGCATCCTTTTCCGGCCTGTTGGGCACATTCTGTTTTTCGCTATCCAGCACTTTATGTTCTATCATTGCAGCCATCTTCAGCAGTAGCTCATCGGTCTGGAAGGGTTTTGATACATAAGCGTTCATGCCGGCATTAAGATATTGCTGTACATCTTCCTGCAGCACGTTTGCCGTCATGGCTATTATTTTTACATCGCAGCATGGGGGCGGCATTGTTTCGCGTATAGCTTTTGTGGCAGTAACACCATCCATTACAGGCATCTGTATGTCCATGAGCACTACGTCATAGTTCTCACGCTGCACTCTTGCCAGGGCTTCCTGTCCATTCACCGCTATATCAATAATCACCCCCGGTATCACATCTTTAAGCGTATCTTCTGCAACCATCCTGTTAAATTCATTGTCTTCCACCAGCAGGAGCTTCACTTTATTCAGGCGCTGCATTGTAGCATCATCTATCACGCCCCGGGGCACTTCTTCTGCCTGTACTGCCGACTCTTCAAGTGGCAATACTACCGTAAAAGTGGTGCCCTTTCCCAATTCGCTCTTGACAGACATTTCGCCATGCATCAGCGATACCAATTGACGGGATATGGTGAGCCCAAGGCCTGTGCCGCCATATTTACGCGCTACATCGGTGCCGGCCTGGGTAAAGCTTTCAAATATCTTATCCACATATTCAGATGAAATACCGATACCGGTATCTGCCACATCCAGCTTTATCCACCAGGTCTTATCCTCTTTTTTAAGTATCGATACATTGACGGCTACATATCCTTTCTCTGTGAATTTTATAGCGTTGCCCGCAAGGTTTATCAATACCTGGTTGATGCGGGTAGGATCGCCTACCATGAGGTTAGGTATGTCATCGGCCACGTTTGTGCGCAACGAGATATGCCTTTCTTCAGCCTTGAACATAAGCATATCGCTCAGGCTTTGAATCACCTCGCGCAATGAAAAATCTGTTTTTTCTATTATTATTTTGCCCGCCTCTATCTTCGACAGGTCCAGGATATCGTTGATGATAATGAGCAGGTTATCGGCCGATTTCTGAATGGCATCGAGGTAGCGCATCTGGTCGGGGCGTGGCTCTTTGGTCACCAGCAGGCGGGTCATGCCTACGATGGCATTCATCGGCGTGCGTATCTCGTGGCTCATATTGGCCATGAACTGCTGCTTGAGGTAAGCTGTACGCTTGGCCACTTCCTTTTCTTTCTGTGCCAGCTCTATCTGTTGACGCGTTTGCAGGTTGCGCAACTTATTGAAGGTGGTTTGCCTGAAGATATCTTCTTTTAATTGTTCATAGGCCTTCAGGTGATGAAAAGCTTTAGGGATATTGCCCATCTGGTCGTATAGCACGGAAAGGGTCTCGTGTATGCTCATAACATCGTGGCGGCGCATGTATTGTTCTGCCAATTCCAGCGATTCGCTTAGCGATGCCAGTGCTTTGCGATAATTGCCATCGTCCATATACAGCCTGCCCAGGTAATAATGGCAGCTTATCTGCACTTCTACATTATTAATAGTGAGTGCCTGCGCCAAAGCATCAGACAGGTACCTGTTGGCCTCATCGAACTGGTGGGTCTTATAATAGACCTTACCCATGCCATTGATAGCCATGATATTGATCACTGTATCGAATTCGGTCTCCTGGAGGTTCTTCCGGAAGTATCTCAGGGCTTCTTCGTATTGCTCTTGCTTAAAATAGATATTGCCGAGTATATGGTGCAATGCTGCCAGCCGGTGCATATCCTTCGCTTTCTCGAATATGGGCAGGCAGCGGAGGGCAAATTCCAATGCATTCTCATAATCGCCAAGGTCATAGTTGATATATGCTATGCTCGATAAGTTAACCGATTGTGCTACCTCATCACCAAGCTTTTCGTTTATGGCCAGTGCCTTCTCAAAATAATTAAGAGCGCTTGCAAGTTCACCCCGGTCACGGTATATATAGCCAAAGTTGTTGTAGATACGGGCTTCGAGCGGTTTGTTATTTACCGTGTGCGCAACATTGATTGCTTTTTGGAGTATCTCCACCCCTGCATCATAATTGCCCAGCGACCAGAAACACCAGCCCTTCAGGTTCATACCCCTGCCTATGGCCAGGGTATGGCCTACTTTTGTGGCACGTTCTATGATCTCGTCGGCCATGTCTGCAGCGCGCTCTATATCCACATTACGCTCTTCCATGGCCATTTCAATATACAGGTCTATGCGTGCCCTTTCATCGGCTATTTTTTCATATTCCTGCAGTAGCTCTTTATACCGGGGAGTGTCCATAAATCGTAGGCTTGAATTATCATAAAGTTAAAAACCCCTTGCCGTTAAGCAAGGGGTGTAAAATATATTCAGTAAAGATTAACCTTTGGCTTGTTGCTCGTATTCCTGCATGCCTTTGTCTTCGTAGCTGGTATATACGGTACACCAGTGGCCTATGAGGGCAAGGCCCCATGCGGCTACGATCCATGCCGGCCATGGGTAAACCCATTCGGTAGCCCCTTTGTCATATAACATCAACATGGCTGCTGTGGCTATGGCATAAACTACAAAATGTATATAGAACTTGCTTTTTTGCCCTGCTGTTGGTTTTATTTTCTTTGGCATGGATAACTTTCTTTTGCGCAAATATAGTAAATCCGCTGCGGGAATTGCAAGCCTTTTTATAGCTTATAAATATGTGTTATGTGTGTGATTTGCAGAAGTACAAAAAAATGTCCCGCAACGTTTTCGCTGCGGGACATTTTTTGAATATTGTATTAAGCTTATGCTTTCTGCAACCTTGTGCTAAGCGGTTGTTTCAGCAAGGCATAGGCACCAAACAAGACACTGCAGCCAACAATATCACCAATAAAGGAGTTGAAGAATAAGGTAGTGCCCATTTTGCTATAGAATGGCAGGGCCATCAGGAAGGTTGTACCCAAGCCCTTAAGCCCTGTACCATAACCAAATATGTCGCCGGTAGCCTCGATCTTTACCCACACGCCGAAATTGCTCACCAGGAAGAATATGGCTGAGCCGGCAATGGAATAACCAAGCACTTTGAGTGCTTTGGGCTGCCCCATGCCTGTGCCGAGTAAAGTAACCATGACCATACCGCCATATACAAAGAACTGGTCGACACCATAAAAGCCCTGGTATTGGGTGAACAATGCGATATATATATCGGATATGAACTGGGCTATGAGCGTGATGCTGAAGGCGATACGTTTATCTTTAATAATGGCCCCGCTGAATAAGCCTAAAGAAGCCAATGGAGCAAGGTTGTACCAATGCATTTCCTGGTTAACTATGCGCAAAGCAGTAGCCAGTAATATCAATAATATTGCGAGAATGATATGCGTACGTTTCATAGTATGCAAATGTAATTCAAAATTCAAAATTCAAAAGACAAAAATGAGTGCTATACACCTTGGGATAAATTTTATGTGAATAAAGACAGGAATTTATCCTTTTGCGATCGTATGCTGTATTCTTTAAGCATCTTTTCATGTCCCGCAGTTCCCATAGCCTGCCGTAGCTGTACGTCAGCGGCCAGTTCCTTTATTCGTTTTTTCCATGTTGCCATATCGCTGCACAGGTAGCCATTGATGCCGTCTTCAATAATGATCGTATTCACACCCACCGGGCTGGCTATTGCCGGTATACCGGCAGACAGGTATTGGATCAGTTTAAAGCCGCATTTACCTTCGCTCCAGGCATCTTGTTGCAGGGGCATGATGCCAATATCCATTTTTAGCAGGTCCTCGATCTCGGTTCGTTCATTCCATGCTACAAAGGTCCAGTCATTTAGTGGCAATGCAGGCTTTTTGTCGGCAATAATAGCAAATGATATATCCATTTCCTGTTGCAACTCCTGTATCACGGGTATGATGAGGTCAAGATAGGGCAGGGTGGAGTGGCTGCCTGTCCAGCCAAGGACAGGCTTGTGCGCAGTATGGTTCTTTACTTTATTGTGGCCCCGCTCCATATCTACGCAGGTGGGCAACAGTACTACATTGTTGTTATATTGGGCGGCATAGTTGCACAGGTACTGGTTGCCGGGCGTTACTTTATAGGCCCAGCGGCAAATACGTTTTACTTTCCAGCATGCTTTGAGCCATGCAGCCAGTTTATTCTCATTGCTGGTGTTTGGTATCCATATGGCATCGTCAAAGTCGTACAGGAGTTTTTTGCGCCACAGTTTTGCAATCGTCCACTCGAATACCGGCGGGCCCAGGGGGGCAGCTTCACGGTGTACGAAGACATGGGTGTAGCTGTGAATATCCCAGAGAACTGTTTTCAGCCTGCGTAGGTATCCCTTAATGATGCCCCATGCTTTCTGTATGGTGGAACCTTTTTGATAGAGTACCTGCCAGGTATGCTCATCCATGAAGGGCACAATCTTGTAAGCTATGCCGGCCTGTTGTAAATAAGGTTCGTATAGCTCTACCCTGAAGCGTTGTGATGGCGCATGTTTCAGCGGGTATGGTACAAGGAACAATATTTTAGTTTGAGCAGGCATATTTGCTTATTCGTTTATGATAGTCCCGAATTGGCGCATAAAGTTAGCTGGTGCAAATTTGGTACGTACATAAGCCCTGCCGGCTTCCGCCATTTTTTCTTTTTCTGCCGGGTTATTGGCAAGGGTAAGCAGGGCATCGGCAATAGCATGTATATCGCCCACAGGCACCAGCAGGCCCGTTGTTCCGTCTTCAATGATCTCTTCAGGGCCGCCACAACGTGTAGCTATAAGGGCAGTGCCATAAAATGCCGTTTCAAGGCAGGTCATGGAGAAAGATTCGGCTTCGGAACAATTGAGCACTATATCTGCGGCTTTGATTTCTTCTTCTATATTAGGGTTGAAAGTGGCAAAGGTGACCGGCAGGCCCTGTTGTTTTGCTTTGTCTTCAAGTTCCCGGCGGAACAACCTGTTCTTTTCAAGTCCCATATCGCCACCCGTAAATTTTAAACGGAGTGAATTGTTTTGCCTGTATGCCAGTGCAAATGCTTCCAGCGCATGGTCTTGTCCCTTTCCCCTGATATAGTTGGACAGGTATAATATATCAACTGTATTTTTGGATTGCGTTACTCTTAGTGGTAATACTTCGCTTAGCTGCACGGGGTCATATATACGTATAGTTTTAGGCATTATGGGCAGTTGCTCCAGTACAGCGTCCGATACGGCTATTATTTTATCCGCGTGTTTCGCTGCGGCCTTTAGCCACATTTTCCTGAGTATCCCGGGCATTACCGAAGGCAGAAAGCGCACATAAGTGAACAGCTTACCTTTGAACCCACTGCGTTTCAGGGCTACGCCAAGCTGGTTGTAAAAATCATTTACCTGCACGATATCTATGCCCTCTTTCTGTATTATCTTTTTCAAGCGGGCTGTATTGGCGTATAAAGCAGGGAAATACTTTAAAAGCACAGATGCCGACTTCCGTATTTCCACCATGGGGAGGGTATATACTGTAAATCCATGCTCTTCAAGCATAGGTTTTAGTACACTATTGCCCGGGATCACGAAAACGAAAGTGTGCTCATGCGATAAAAGCATAGCCTCATTAAGCGCACATTTAAAGGCGCCTGTGAATGCTATGGAGTTATCTATAATGAGTATGTTCACAATGTCAGTTTTCAATTACTTCTGCCCATTGCTGCAGCATGGCATCTAAGGTAAATCGTTGCAGCAGTTCTTCAAACGCTGCGGCGGGCGTTGCAGGAGCATTTAACCAGTATTGCAGCTCTGTAGCCCACAGCGCGGCCTTAGCGGCATTTATGGTATCCAGCATAGGCATTAACGAACCGGTTACGGTTCTAATTGTATTTTCTACAGGTTTATTACCCAACCCCGCGATGTTTAATATCTCCCGCGGGCCTGTATAGCAGTCGGTGCTTACCACGGGTATGTGGCAGATAAGGGCCTCTGCCAGTACATTTGGGAAACCTTCCCATGATGAGGCCAGTGCAAAAACTTTGCTATGCCGGTAAAATTTAAAGGCATTGGACTGGAAGCCCATGAAATACACATCGGCATCTTCGTATTGGCCCTTCCAGTCGCAGGCGTTCATACCCAGTTCACACGCGAGTGAAATGAGCATTTCTTTCAATTCACCATCGCCAAGTATCATTAGCCGGGCATCGCTTCTTTGTTTCAGTTCTTTGAGTATGCGCACCAGTTTATCATGTTCTTTGGCTACATGCAGCCTGCCCGATGTAATGATGACCGGCTTTGAAAATATTTTAGCCTCATCGGCGCTTAATGGCTCATTGCTTTTTGCAATGATGTCTTCTTTTTCATAGAAGTTATAGATAGTACGCAGTTTACTTGCCGGGATATTGAAGTATTGCTGCATCTCACCGGCAAGTGCATGGGTCACACATACGATCTCATCGGCCTTTTTATAGAGCATCGGTATCAGTACTTTTTTGCGCAGTTGTCCTTTGCTGCCGGCTATTACCCGGTCATGTATCTTTGAGCCTCTTATGCTCAGCACTACTTTCTCCTTTCCCTTTGTCATAGCATTCACATAGTCGGGGCCTTCAAGAAAGCTGATGGACACATCGGTACCGGCTTCTTTTTTTAATTGCCTCACCTTTCTAAGACGGTATCGCCAGGCCGTGATCTTGCCCCATATGCTGCTGTGTGCAGGAGGGTCTATAAATACTACTTTATCGCAGGTCTTATAGAATTTTTCCCTGTCCCGGCCCGAAAGGATACAAAGTGTAACATCATATTGACGTTGCTGCAAGTAATAACTAAGCAGCGAGATGGAGCGTTCCGCCCCTCCCTTGCCCAGTTCCGACCCTATCAGCAATACTTTTCTCATTATGCTTTATACTTTTTCGAGGTAGTCGGCCAGTTCCGAAATAAAATCTTCCATCTTATAATGGTCCAGGTTGTGTTTGGCATTCAGGCCCAACTGTTTTGCTTCTTCCCGGTTATGGTAAGCCCAGAGTATTTCCTTTTTTATGCTTGCTGCATCTTTTATCGGTATGATATGGCAGCCGCTATTATCCCTGCCGAGCAATTCTCCTGATCCGGCATTAGCCGTAATAATGACTGGGAGGCAATAATGTGCTGCTTCCAGCGCGGTGTATGGTCCGCCGTCCACAAGACTGGGTACAATGAACAGGTCCTTGTCTTTCATGAAGTCGGGTACATTACCGATCCTGCCCACGAATTGTACATTTTTTATATTCAGGTAGTTCTTCACTACATATTCATGCATCGATTCGTCTATGCCGCCCGCAATATATAGTTTCAGGTTGGGGTCGTTCCCGGTTTCCTTCATCAGCATTTCCCATGCATCAAGCAGGTATTGCAGGCCCTTAAGAATGACCGTATGGGCAAGATAGCCAACTTTGAGTTCAGGACCTATCGGCCTGTCTATCGGTGATACTGGCTTGAAGTCCGGCTTGAGATGACCAATGAGTTTTACTACTTCGCCTTTATATGCTGAGCGCGAATAAGATTCATATACGGTAGGGTAAGAACCTACCACCACATCTACATATTGTATCGCCTTGTTATAGTAATCAATACGTTTCTTATACGTATAGGCATCATCTTCTTCAATACCCACTCTTTGCTTCTCCTCTGTTACTATGCTATTGATATAATTCTCTTCTGGGTTGGCCGGTATAAAAATAATTTTCATTCCCAGCTTTTTGGCTTTCTGAAAGGTGCGCAACAAATAAGGCTGAGTGACAAATAATATATCAACCGGCCCTTCAAGGTGTTTAGCACAAAACCAATCGAACAATTGCTCCTGCACGAACCTGAATTTGTGTGGTTTTATGGGGAAGTACTTGTTGAATTTATTGAGAACGAAGAGGAAATAGCGAGAAAGGGGCGATACTGCTGCCGAGGGAAAGGGGGTGGTGAACTTGCCTTTTGAATAAACGATAAATTCTTTCAGCAAGCCACGTTTGTGCAATTCGTTCGACAGGTAATAGCCCAGCCGTGCCATGCCCGCACCACTGCGCTCGGTAAGCGACTGGAAAGAAACGACCAGTATGTTTTTTTTGTCCCCCATTTTATTGTTGTGTGGGTTTATTTCTTAGTTGTGTTAAGTAACGTTTGCTGGGATATTCGGCAATATAATACAGCAGCCATGCGACCAGCACAGCAAATACAACACCTATGTACCATACATATACCAGGAAGATATCGTAAAAATGATGCCCCATTTTATACACTGCTATTTTCACAATGAACAAGCTGGCTAAATGCGATACATACAAGGTATAGCTGAAGCCACCAACCCATTCCAGCAATTTTATCCTTACCTGGTGTTTAAGGCCGGCTATCAGCATAATATAGGTGAATAGGACCATTAACAGGCCCGTCGCTTTATTCGTATTCTGCTCAAAAAGGTAGGATTTTACAAAAACCGAAAGCAGGAATACCAGCATCAGGGCAACGATACTGCGCATCCGGTCCATCTTAAATATAGCTAAGAAAAAATCCCTGTATTTGTAAAAGATACAGCCGATAAAAAAATAGATGTTATAGTCGAAAATGTAGCGTACAGTCACGAGCAGGCCATCATACTTGTTTTCATCAAGATAATCAAGTCCTGTCCAGATGCAACTGATAACAAATGCGACTATAGAAAAAATGGTGTAAGCATTGAACCGCCTTGCGAAGAATGGTATGGATAAATAGAATATTACCTCCAGCGGCAATGACCAGTATTGGGGTGTGAGGTAATTATCTTTGATGAAATACACCAGGTTTAGTGATAAGGTTTTGATATTTACAAAGGCATCATAGGCTATTTTTAAAGGGGGGTAGCCTTCAGTTTGGCTGTTAAATACATCAGGTACGGTAACTTTCAGGATCAGGAAAACCGCTATCGCCCAGGCAATACCCAAAAGATAGGTAGGATATAGCCTTAGCAGTCGCCTTTGAAAAAATCCTTTTTTACCCCCCGGCTCGGCGCTAACACTGTGCATGATGCAAAAACCTGAAAGCACAAAAAATACGATCACAAATTCCTTACCCAGGTTCGTGTGCTGTACGATCAGGGTATTGAGCCATTGTCTCCAGTTCCAGTTGATCTTTGGTGCTATGTATTTTTCGTAGCGTACATTATCTGCAAATAAATAGCCCCGGGCATGTTGTGCCAATACATACAGGGCGGCAAGTCCCCGCATCCAGTCAATGATCCTGAAATTTATTTTTGAACCTGAACTTATTTCAGCATTAGCCATTTAACGATCCTCTATTTTTGTATGCCGGGTTCCTCTGTCTCTGCAGTTACTATTGCAGTCGCTGCGGTGTAAACCTGTGCCTCTTCTCTTTTTTTGATCCTTAATTTCTTCAAATATTTCATCGAGGGGTATTCTGCAGCATAATATAATAAATAGGCGCATAATACCGAAACTACGATGCCAAAATACCAACTGTAAAGATTATAAATATCATAAAAGTGGAATCCCATTTTATACGCGATCATTTTGACCAGGAATATTGATGCAACATGGGTAACATATAAAGTATAGCTGAAGCCGCCGATCCACTCCAGCCACTTTATCCTGATATTGTATTTGAGGGAGCCGAATATAAGTATGAAGGTAAATAAGACCATGATCATGTCTGTGATCTTATTCGGATCATTATGGAACTTATAGGCTTTTATCATGACCATGGCTTCAAAGAGCACGAACAATATGGCTATCGATAGCCACTTATTTAGCATGAATTTTCGGATAAAGATGTCTTTATATTTATAAAATAAAAAGCCGATCAGGAAGAAGAGATTGAAATCAATAAAGTACTGGGGCAGGTAAAATGTGAGTATCTCATGGTTGAACAGATGCACAGTCAAAGCATCGTCAGTATCCAGTACCAGGGCTCCGAATCTTATGCAACCATAAATGAATATACCTACTGTTAAAACACCATAAAGCCTGAACCGCCGTATGAACCATGGAATACTGAGATAAAAGATCACCTCGTAAGGTAAAGACCAGTATTGTGGTGTCAGGTAATTGCCGATAGGCATGTAGAGCAGGTTGAACAGGATGGTTTTTAGCGATCCGAATTTCTTGTACTCATAATCGAGTGGCAGGTGTCCCTCAATCGTTTTCAGGAATACGTCTGAGGCAAAGGACCTTATAATGAGAAATACTGCGAACGCCCATATTATACCCAGTAAATAAGGGGGATAAAGGCGTACAAACCTGCGCTTATAAAATGCAGATACTTTATGCTCATTATTAAGGCTGTGCGCTATGGAAAAACCCGACAGCAGGAAAAAGAGCGTTACGAATTCCACGCTGAGATTGGCATGCTGCATCACGATGAAGTCAAGCCTTTCCCACCAATGCCATTGCGCTTTGGGCTCTACTTTTTCCGCAAACTCGTTGGCACTTGTGAACAGGAAACCGCGTGAGTGGTTAAATACCACGTATAATGCTGCCAGCCCGCGCATCCAGTCTATTATTTTAAAGTTTATCTTGTATGATTGCGCTGTGCTGTCCGGCATCCTATTTTTTTAGCAGTTGAGATAGACTTACCCGCTCCACATCAAACCCCGATACATAATCGAGAAAATCATGCATAATATTCTTCATCGTTTTTGTTTCATCATATACCATAGGGTAGTCGAATTCTACATAATGGGTCGATAGTATAAAATCACCGTTATAACGGTGCACCATATCAAACGCATCTGTAAGTGTACGCAGCAGCGTGCCGGGTTGCAGGGGGTAGTGATATGGCGCTTCGGCGTGGGTACTGTATTTTACCACGTAAGGATAATCACTTTCCCGGTGCATTAGTTTGAATGTAAGTTGCTTGCTTAGGTTGACGATGCCCTTCAGGTCCTTTTCTTTTTTCATGAAGCTAAGGCCACCTCCGCAAATATTGAGGCCTGCATTTACTACGGCCTTATAGCCCTTCATCGATAGCAGGTTCTGTGGTGGGGTGAATACCGTAATAGGGTATTGAAAAACATTGCCCAGGTGGGCCACTTCTGTTTTTATGGCCTCGGTAAGGTCCCTCCCGGTATAAAATTCAGCACCACGTACATAATTATTGTTCATCTCGCCGGGCAGGGCGTCATCCTCATTCCTGTGATGTATCGCATGGAAGCCTATGTCCACTTTGCCCTCTTTTATTTTCTCCCGCAGGTAGCTTACCAGTTCGGCATTATCTTCTATAGGGTATACTGTATCATCTTTTGTCCAGGCATCCCAATCTGTATCTTGCTTGTCTTTATATATCTGGTGTACCCATTTTGCCCAATTGCCCTTCACCTTCGATATAAGGCACAGGCTCACCGGTGTATCATTCCAAATGTCTCCATAGCAGGCTTCCAGCTCTTCCGGGCTGGTGAAAAAGTTAGTATCATCATCTCTAATTGCGAAACGCATATCAATAAGTGGTTTACAAATTAGTGATATTTAGTTTTCGTTGTTCAGTTTTATATTCTTGTAGCCTTGTGCAAAATTCATCCGCTTCTTCTTGATCATCGTACTAATAACAGGCAGGTTCATATTCACGGCCTTTTCGACGAGTTTTTTTGCAAATGCCTCTGCTTTATTCCGGGTATATCCTATTTCCGAACCAAATTGAGGGTTTTCTGTTATCGGCATGGGATACAGGCAGTCAACTCCACCTATCACGCCTTCTTTATAATACACGATCCAGGAATCGGCCTGGCATATTAGTTTGGGTTGGTGAAAGTCAAGTATGCGCCTGGCGGTATCTTTCGACAGGATATATGCAGCAGCCCTGCCGATGCCGTGTATTTCTTCGGGGGCGCATAAGAAGTAATTGCCGGCAGCCCCGCTTATTTTACGTTCCGGTTGTATTTTATCCAGCAACAATGAGTTTTCCCTGCACCAGTAATAAGTAAGTAATGTGATGTGTTTATCGTGAAGCATCGGCTGCATGTTGCCCAGCATTTCCTTTAACTTATTATCAGTTATCAGCACATCGTCTTCAAGCACCAGTGCATAGGGGTCATTACTACGCTGCATAGCCTCATATACTTTGCAGTGTGATAGCATACAGCCCGCCTGCGATTTGGTGAATTCGGCAGGGTTTACTATTCCCTCCAGTTCCGCATCGCTCATACTGCGGCCATCTACGGCAGATATAATTTCATGGTCCAGCTTTAGCCGGCTCAATTGCTTTTTTATAGCAACCCGCCTGCTCTTGCTGCGTTCCATATTGATCACATATACTTTCATGGGCGGTCAGTTTTTTATCCCCGCTATAGCTTTTACATACAGGTCCAGGTACTTTTCTGCACACTCGTTCATGTCAAACTGTTCGAAGCATATTGCCGCATTTGCACTATGCTGTGCGTAGAGTGCCTTATCATCCATGTATTGCTGCATGGCATCGGCAAGTATGCTGCTATCCACTTTGTTGTTTACTATGGGTATTATTATGCCGGCAGGCCTGTTATCCTTTTGCAGCATGTTTTTTATTTCTCCGGCGCCCGATGCTATCACAGGTTTGTTACAGCACAGGTATTCTATTACAGCGGTTGGCAGGCTTTCCGATGCATATACGCTGGGTAACAGCCCCACATCAAATATATTTACCCATTCCAGGGGCTCATTGCTATGGCCTGCAAAGTGTATGTTGCTGTGAGTGCCGTATTCCTGTTTCAGTTTGTCCAGGTATTCACCACCACCTACCAGCACCAGGTGGGTGTTTTTATTATTCAGTTGCCTGAAGGCTGTAATGCTTGTTTCCCAACCTTTTTCAGGTATGCCCCGTGACACCATGCCGAAAACAAAAGCACCCGGGGCTATGCCCAGCCTTTTCCTAATGCCTTTATCTGCCGGCTTCGTGGCGGGGTAGCCATTGTATATTTTATTGATCTTTCCCTCTGTTTCGGCAGGGAAATTCTTCTTGAAGAAAGCTATTTGCTTATCCGATATACAGGCTATTTTTTTCAGGTTGGCCAGGTTCCATCTTGCTTTTTCTTCATAGTCGAGCAGGGGTATGGCTTCGCCTTTTTGTGTTTTATCATAAAACTGCAGGTAGTCGCCATGTATCGTTGTCACTACCGGCACATTCATTGCCTTCGCTGCCATTAAGCAGGTCCTGTCCACTTTGAGCAGGTTGCTGTGTATCACATCAGGTTTGGTGACCTGCAACAGGCGTTTTAATGCGCCTTTAATGTATTTGCCCTGTATGTTCCGCCTTATTTTGAGCCTGAAGAAAAGGCTGTCTATTTTTCTCGCCAGCCGGGGCAGCCGCATATAGGGCCATATGATCTGCACGTTGGGGGCGATGCTTTGGTGAAGGGCCTGGTTGAAATTGTTTTTATAGAAAGCATATACGATAACCCTGTTGCCCTTGTCCTCGAGCGCTTTCGCCAGCCTCAGTACAAAGGTTTCAGCCCCTCCGGGTGCTATTACTTCTATTGCCATTACTATATACATCTGCTGTTCCTGCCGCTGCGTATTCGTTTTATTTCAAAAATTTGTTTCTTAAATAATAGGATAGGGTGGCGTACGTTCTTGTGTTGGCGAGGCTAAGACTCATCGATTTTTTTAAAAAAAATCTTGCCTGTGGCCAGTTGTTGTTATCAATGGCCTTCGCTGCCCATATCCTGTACTTTTCGGCCATCAGCCTTTTATTGTTGAATAGCTTGTTCTCGTAAGCTTTCATTTTATCATATTGTTGCTCCTCAAGCCAGTCGGTACCTGTGTTCTTCCTTTGTGTGAACAACTCTTTGAGTATATCGTCGGCTATCAGTTTCCGGGGCTGGTCATGTATATTAGTTATTGAGGTGGGGTGTATGCGGTAATAGTATAACGGTTCTTTAATGAAGTAGATTGGGTATTTACTGTTTATGCGATACACGTAATAGTTGTCGTCTCCGTATATACTGTCGAAATATTCAGAGAACAGGCCAAACTCATCCACGATCTCTTTGCGGAACATCATGCCCGGGTACCAAAAAGGATAGGGCCTCAATAATTCGTTGATGACAAAATCCTGATCGTAATAAAAGGTCTCGAGCGTATTTCCTGTTGTGTCGATGGTTTTGTAATTGCTGCCGCATATTTTCATTTCAGGATAGGCCTCAAATACGGCTACCTGTTTTTCTATGCGGTCAGGCGGGCATGTGTCGTCTGCATCCAGCTGCGTCAGCAGTTCGCCGGTAGCAGCGGTGAAAATGCTGTTCTTATTCTTTATGTAGCCCATGTTGGTTTTATGGGCTATGAGCTTGATGCGTTTGTCGACAAGATAGCTTTTTATGATCGCTGCTGTGTCGTCGGTCGAGCAGTCATCGCCTATGATCAGTTCCCAGTTGCTGTAGGTCTGCGCCAGGATGCTCTCAATAGCTTCCCTGATGTATGCCGAGGTATTATAGGCACACATCATTATGCTTACTTTCATGCTATGTGGTTCAGGGCCTGTCACTACAGTTGTTTTATGGGTTTGTTTGTGTTACAAGGTCATTATACGACATCGATGCGCTGATGCGCCCTTTATCCAGTTCATATATCTTGTCGCAATACTTCAACGAAGTATACCGGTGCGCTATGATCACGATCGTCAGGTGTTCATGTCCCAGTTGCTGTATGGCATTGGTTATTTCTTCTTCGGTCTTTGAGTCCAGGGCCGATGTGGCCTCGTCAAAGATCAATACTTCTGCACCTTTGTATATGGCACGGGCAATGGCAATACGTTGTTTCTGCCCGCCTGAGAGATTATTGCCTCTTTCATTCAGTTGCGTATATAAGCCCTCAGGCAACTCGCGCACCAGTTCATCGAGGCTGGCAAGCTTAACGGCTTTCTTTGCTTTTTCAATGTCTATGCTTTCCTTTTCTTCACCTATGGCAATGTTTTCAAGCAGTGTAGTATTCATGATGAATACCTCCTGCCGCACGTAGCCAGTTATCCGCCACCAGTCGGTTATATTTTCCCTGCTGAGCTCTGTATTATCTATGAGTATCCTGCCTTCCGTAGGAGGCAGGAACCCGAGTATGTTATTGATCAGTGTCGATTTTCCTGCCCCTGATTTGCCAACGATCCCTATTTTATCCCCCTTCTTAATTTCAAGGTTACAATTTTCCACCACATATTTTGTGGCATCGGGATAGTGGTAAGATACATTTTCGAATATTATCTTATTGTTGAAGGAGAGTACCGGGGCCTTAGCCATGGTGCTGTCCGCTTTCTCCTCGTTCATAAAATCCGGGTCCTGGAAAATGAATTCGGTTGAGTTCAGATTATTGATGGCGATAACGAAGCGGTTGACCGATGGGATGCAACGGTATGCTATCACGGCAAATAAACTGATGGTACTGATGATCTTTTCCGTGTCTTTCAGTACATAGACACCATAGAGTAAGATCAATATGATACCCAGGAAGGTGGCTATTTCTATGATACGGGTGGGGATGAAGAGCATGAAATCCATCCGGCCCTGGTATATGCTGAACTTGCGTGCCAGTTCCCTGAAACGCTCTTTGAATGTTTTTTCTGTACCGGCTATCTTGATGTCTGTGTAGCCGAATATCATTTCCTGAGCACTGGCATACAGGCGGATAGCATTATTGTTTTTTTCTGTACCGGCGGTTTTTATCATTTCTTTTACCCTGTAATAGAAGTAGCCCATAGTGGGCAGCAGCACACCTACCAGCAATACGAATAATTGCCAGTTCCAGATACATACTATTATTGCCGTCAGGGTAAAGACTATTGATTCATTGATCAGTATGATAGTAGATATGGTGGCATTGCTGCAAAGGCTTACCTGCAGCCCCGTCAGTTTATTTACCAGTTCATTCGATGTATCTTTTAACAGGTCTAGCAGTGAGCGGTTATACACTTTCTCCAGCACGTTCATCGATGAGCTTACATACAGGTTTTGTACAAAGCGCACCTGCAGGCGGTTGATATACAGGCCGAATAAATTTTTGGCTACGATGAGCAGGAAGAATATACTTACCGTGATCAGCAGCAGCTGTTGCTGGTTAAATTGCGAAAGAAAAGGAAGGGCATGAGTAATGGTATTATATGATTTGTCGGACAGCACGAGGCTCACTACCGGTATCACGAAGATAAGGCCTACAAGGTCCGATATCGAGCTCAGGAACGTAAGGACAACAAGCCAGCCGAAAGACTTTTTTTGTTTCCGGTTGAAGATGTTATAGAGCTTGCTAATTGTAGATAATGCAGTTGTCCCCCTGAATTTCATCAATTCAATTAAAAATTAAAATGTAAAACTATCCATTTCCTCTTAATAAATGGATTATCCTCTGTTATTGATTTGTAAATGCACTAGTGCTAAACACCAGTAAAATAAGGTCATTTCATGAAAAAACCTGCAATGGATTTCTTTTTCTTTTTGCTCTTGCCCTTTCCACTGCCTTTGCCAGGTTCATCATAATAACCACCGCCGCTGCCGCCATATCCTTGTCCGTAACTATAGCCATAACCGTAGCCTGAACCATAGCCATAGCCATATTTCTTAAGGTATTCTACGCCATTGAAGAGTATGGCAGGGTTGCGTATTTTCCCGTCTTTGTGCAGCACATCAAACATGCGCACCTGGTCTTTTACTGTGTACGACTGGCGTACTATGAATAAGGTAATACCGGCATATTGAGAGAGTATCAGCGCATCAGACACCAGGCCTATAGGTGCTGTGTCGATGATGATCACATCAAACATTTCCTGTAGTTCATTCAGCAGTTTTTGTGCTGTAGGCAGTACCAGCAGTTCGCCGGGGTTGGGTGGTATCGGGCCGCAGTTAGCGATATATAAGTTCTCATGCACACCCGATGATTTAATGACGCCATCCAGCTCTACCATGCCGGCAAGATAACCGCTGATGCCGCCTTCATTGCTCAGGCCAAGGTATGCAGATATCTTAGGCTTGCGGAGGTCAAATTCCATGATGATGACCCTTTTCTTGGCCAGCGTCATGGTTATGCCCAGGTTGATGGATATGAACGATTTGCCCTCGCCGCTGGTACTTGATGTTACCATGAATATGCGGCTGTTCTGCGTTGCCGACATGAATTCAAGGTTGGCACGCACCAGCCTGAATTGCTCGGCAACGCCTGTGCGCACATGTGGCCCCACTACTATTGTGTTTTCCCTGTTCTCGGTTCCTTCCACACGGCTGATCGTGCCAATGATAGGTATAGTGGTCAGCGATTCTATGTCATTTTCATTGATCACTTTATTGTTCAGCATCTCCTTGGCTATGATCACGCTCGAAGGGATAAGCAATCCTACCAGGAATGCGATGGCATACACGGTCTTTTTTACAGGGCTTATCGGCACGCCGGAGGCATAAGGTACCACCACTACTTTCGATTTATTGGTGGCAGCATATACCGATATTTCGTTCTCAACACCTTTCTGGTACAGCAGCAGGTACATGCTTTGCAGCACGTTGTAGCCGCGTTTCACATCTTTAATGCTCCTGTCCACATTAGGCACTTCCCTTATACGGCTGGTGTATTCTGCTGCATTGCGGGCAGTGTTTTCTACCGTGATGTTCAGTGAACTCGATATCTTATCGCAGGCATCGGCTATGCGTTTCCGCAAAGAGGCCAGTTCGCTCTTGGTTTGCAAGAGGTATGGGTTCGATGGGCCCAGGTTCTTCTCCTGCATCTCCAGTTGCTGCACCTGTGTATTGTATTTGCCTATCAGCTCCGAAAGGAAAGGGTCGGTGACACCTATGCCGGCCACTACCTGGTTCTGGTTGGCCAGTATGCTGTGTTTCAGGCTGGCCAGTGCTTGCTTCTGTGTATAAAGGTCGTTGAGTTTTTGTTCAGATGCATTGCGCTCGGTCAGGTAAGCGCTGGTCTGCTGCGTGGGCTCTACAACATCGCTGTTCACTTTAATGGTAGCCTCGATAGAGTCCATCGACTTTATCTCCTCGGCCATCGTTGTTTTCTGCTTATTGATGAACTCACGCGTTTTTTGGGCGGTATAGTTTATGTTCTCAAGTTCTTTTTTGCGGTAAAAGTAGATGAGTACATTCATGAAGTCTACGCCACGCTGGGGTATATTGTCTGTAAATTCAAGGTCCAGCAGGCTGGTACGCCCGTCGCTGGGGTATACATTGAAATGCGACAGTATCCGGCCATTGGTCGTTGCCGGGTTTTCCATTTTTACAATGAAAGAAGTGGTATTCAGGTAGCCCCTGTTGACCAGCGGCCCCCTGCGGTACACGATCTTGAACCGCCCGAAAGGCCTTTTTGTCCATGAATCATAAAGTATGCGTTCCGACACATTATTATGCTTCATTTCAAATTGCCCCTCTACGATCTGTTTTATCTCGAAATCGGCCTTGTCGCCTTTATAGCCCGCAGAGTCAAATATGATCTGTATGGGGCAGTCTTCATATACTTCTGTTTCTTTTATCCTGCCCACAGCCCAGTATTGTATATACAGGTCTAGGGAGTCAACCACAGTTGCTATAAGGTCCTGCGATTGCAGGATGAACATTTCATTATAAAGGGTAGTGGATGATTCTCCCGCTTTGTCGGGGTCCAATTTGTTCAGTACGCTGCTGGCGCCGTTTTCAGGATTTTGCTGTATCAGCAGCGAGCTTTTTATGGAGTACTTGGGGGTAGTATAGCGCAGGTACAGGAAACCCATCGTTAGGGTGAGGGTAAGCGACAGCACATACCAATACCAATTGCTCAGTATAGACCCCAGCAGGCGCTTGAAGTCGAAGGAGGAATTAAATTGCTTTAATATCCTTTCTGAAAATTGTTGTTGGTTGTTGTTTTCCATGGAGCGCAGGCGCTTCGTTAATTATTTCACATTCGATATTTGTACTATTCCGTATACGGCCAATGCTGTTGAGAGCAATGCTGTTATAGTAGGCAGGTAGAACTGCAGGAACTCGTTCGACTGCTGGCGACGTATGCGCGCAGGTTCTACATACACTATATCATTTTGTCTCAAATAATAATATGGGCTGGTGAACACGTTCTTACTGTTGAGGTTCAGCCTTGCAAATTCTCTCGTCCCTTCATTCTCGCGTATGATGAGCACATTGTCCTTCCTGCCCGATATGGGTATATCACCGGCAGCGGCCACTGCGTCTATAATGCTTATTTTATGATTGGGGGCTATCACCGTACCGGGATGGTTCACTTCGCCCAGCACGGTTATCTTATAATTGATGATGCGCGCTTCCACCACAGGCTCTTTCACATAAGCGGTCAGCCTTTGCGCTATCAGGTCTTTCACCTGTCGCAGGTTCAGCCCGGCTACTTTTATTTTACCTACCACGGGGAAATCTATAAAGCCATCCGGGTCAACAAGGTAGCCTGTATTCTGTGCGCCACCGCCCGCTCCGGCAGAGCCGCCTATGCTGAATGCCGTGCCCCCATCGTTGAATATACTCACCGGCGTTTTCTCAGCCAGGCTGCTTATCGTGGTAACGTGTATCGCAAGGATATCATCCGGCTGCACCGTTATCTCTTTGAGCCGCTCCATACGCTGCACCTGCACCTGCACATCATTAGGTGTGTTCTCGGCGAAATAGATGGTTTTTTGTGGCGCCGCGCAGGCCGATAAAAGCCAAACACCTGCTATTGCTATAACTTGTAATAAACGCTGCATATTAGGGCATTACAAATGTAATGTGTTTATTTTTTTTATTGTTTACCTACATAATTCTCCTTGCACATCCTGTATAAGGACCTGCTGCTAAGCTCTCTCGCTCTATCGAAACAAGTTTTTGGGAATTGGCGAAAAACAAATCTTTTGTTTGTTTCCCATGGCTATTAGCCTTAAAACTATCGCAAAATAGAGATCGGTACCACCCGATTAAGATGATTTTTTGGGATAAAGGATCTTTTTCCCGGTAGCGATCGGATACGAAGATAAGGCGGATTTATTTAATGATGAACTGTTTTGATGTTATTTACAAGTTAATGGCTATGGTAATATATATATGGGAAGCTCCTTGGAATTGATTTTCAGGGCTTTAAAGCTGTTCCTGCGTTTCCGTATTCAGTCCTATATCAGGGGGCCAGGCGCTCTTTTTTCCAGCTATTCCCGGTCTGGTTAAAGCGAATGCGATCATGCATGCGGTTGCTGCGCCCCTGCCAGAACTCGATACGGGTGGCTACCAGGCGGTAACCGCCCCAGTGATCGGGCCGGGGGATATCCTCCCCAAACTGTTGCTGGTATTTATGGAAATTATCCTCCAGCACCTGCCTGTCGCTTATGGGGCTGCTTTGCGCTGAAGCCCATGCGCCCAGCCTGCTCTCTGCCGGCCTCGAGCGGAAGTAGGCATCGCTTTCGGCAGCAGTTACCTGCTCTATTTTGCCCTCTATGCGTACCTGCCGCTCCAGCTCTTTCCAGAAGAAGACCAGCGATGCATTAGGATTGGCCGCTATTTCACGCCCTTTGGCACTATGGTAATTGGTGAAAAAAATAAAACCTTTGGCATCAAGGCCTTTGAGTAGTACGATGCGTGCATGAGGCTTGCCCTCAGCATCGCAGGTGGCCAGCACCATGGCGTTCACTTCTTCTATTTCAGCGGTTTCAGCCTCGGAGAACCAGGTGGTAAAGAGCATCAAAGGGTCATCACCTGCCATTACTTCATCAAGGGCAGCCATGCGGTAATCGCGGCGTATATCCGCAATATGTGAAGCCTTTTGAGACAAAACGATTATTTATCAGAAGAGCCAAGATACTTGGCCATCACGTAGATAAGCTCTATGCACATAAGCAAAAAGAATATCGCTGCTAAAGTAGGGCCAACGCTTTTGTCAACTGTGTCGTATAGCGCGCTTAACATTAAATAGTTCATGAAATGCCTTGTTTTTACGGCTGCAAGATACAAACTAGCTTTTGAAATTCCACTATGCTGTATTTTCCCGTTTTTTGTGTTTATTTTCACTACGCATCACGCCGGCAAGGGTTATGTTATTAAGACACATACCGTTTCTGAAAGCGGTGTTCTTCTACGCTTTCACCGCTTTCGGCGGCCCGCAGGGGCATATCGGCATGATGATAAAGACCTTTGTGCAAAAGCGGCATGACCTTACTGAAGAAGAATTATTGGAATATAATGCCTTCTGCCAGATGCTGCCGGGCCCATCGTCCACCCAGACGGTGATGCTCATAGCTATGAAGCGGGGCGGTGTACCGCTGGCCATCCTTACCCTGCTGCTGTGGATGTTCCCGGCCACGCTCATCATGACGGGGGTATCTTTTATCGTGTATTACTTCAACACCAAGGATATTCAGCAAAATCTATTCGTATATGTGCGGCCCATGTCGGTAGGCTTTGCCGCTTATGCCGCCGTACGGATGATGCGCAAAAGTGTGAAGCACTTTGCTACCTGGGCCATAATGATCGGCAGCCTGTTGGCCACATGGATCGTGCAATCGCCCTGGGTCTTCCCTATACTGTTGCTGGTATCGGGTACCATCAGCAACTTCAGTAACAAGCGCATACCCGATGTGAAGGAGACGCCCAAGAAGATAAGCTGGGTCAACCTCTGGCTCTTTGTAGCTATTTATGTAGTGGCCATCATATTCAGTGAGGCTGCCCGTACGGGCAACTGGGAGCACCGGCGCATCTTTAATCTTTTTGAGAACTTTTACCGCTTCGGTAGTATCGTGTTCGGTGGCGGGCAGGCCCTGCTGCCCATGATGTTCTACCAGTTCGTGCAGCACCCTGTGCAACTTGGGCATACAGAATTTTTATCTTCCTCTGAGCTGCTTACGGGCTTTGGTATGGTGCAGGCCGTGCCGGGACCGGTATTCTCGGTATGCTCTTATGTAGGGGCCATGGCTATGAGTGCTTACGGGCCGGGCTGGCAACTGGGTGGCAGTGTGGTGGCATCTGTAGCCGTGTTCCTGCCCAGTACGCTGCTGCTGTTCTTCCTCTTTCCCATATACCATAACCTCAAGCAGCATGTTATCATCTTCCGGGCGCTGGAGGGTATCAATGCCGCTATAGTGGGCATCATTTGGGCCTCTGGCTTTATCCTCTTCCAGACCATGCCCTTTGAGTGGACCAACCTGCTGGTGGTGGTCATTACCTTCTCTTTACTGTATTTCTCCAAGGTGCCGGCACCCCTGATCGTGCTGGGATGGCTATTGATGGGACTTGCGATGAATGTTTAGTTAACAGGCTTTTTCCTGAGATACCGGGCGATAAGCCGGTCAAGGCCCCATTGCCCGAAGAACATAATTATGATCTTAAAGCCTATCTCGAATGAAATGTTTGAGACCGTGGCGGGGCGGCCCGCGGCATTAGCAAGATGAATGAAAAAGGTGCTGCCGACGGCTGTAAATATCGAAATGAAGAGGATAGCTTTCAGCGACATTTTTATTTTGTTTGATAGTTGTATATGAAGGTAAGGAAAATAATTGTGCCTATTGCTCCTTCAGTAATGTGCCTATATCTGCTATGAGCTTGTCCACATCTTCCTGTTTCAGGCCATCGTAGAAGCCCCGTATACGGCCATCGCGGTCAACGAGGGCATAGTGATTGTCGTGAATGAAGTCGGAGCTGATGGGCACGCCCGATGTATCGTCCTGTGCGCTGATGAGGTATTCGTAGCGCGCCATGTTATAAAGGTCCTGTTTTTTGCCGGTCATGAATTCCCATTGTTTGGAATCGGCATCAAAACGACGGCTGTATTCTTTTAATGCGGGTATGCTGTCATGTTCGGGATCCACCGTGTGCGAGAGCAGCATTACATCATCATTGCCTTTGTATGCCTCGTACACTTTGTTGAGATTCTCATTCAGCTTGGGACAAATGGTCTTGCAGGTGGTAAAGAAATATTCGGCCACCCTTATTTTGCCGGCCACATCTTTATCCGTTATCGTCTTACCGTCCTGGTTCACGAAAGTGAAGGCGCCTACTTTATGCCCGGGGTTGCCATATACAGGCAGCGTTTGGGGTTGCTGCTTCACCTCGTACATATGATAACCTATGAATATTCCGCAAAGTATCAGGAAGAAAAGCAGTAAGAATATCCCCGTTCTTTTACCAGACATGCCTGCCATAACAATTCAATTTTGCCCGCAAAGTTACAGACTTAGCAGCAGTTTGCAGCGGCAGCAAGCAGTTAATATGTTAAAGAATACTGCCGCCCCGGCCACTACTGCCATGAATTAAACCACTACATTGATCATCTTCCCTTTTACGTATATCACTTTCTTAGGTGTCTTCCCTTCCAGCCATTTGATGATGGTGGGATCGGCAAGTACCTCTTGCTCTATTGAGGCCTGCTCCATATCCAGCGGGAACTCCAGTTCCACCCTTGTCTTGCCATTTACAGCCACCGGGTATTTCTTGCTGTTCTCCGTCACATATTTCTGCTCGTGCCGGGGGAAGCCTGCGGCTACAACACTGCTATCGTGGCCAAAGCGGTGCCAAAGCTCTTCGGCAAAGTGGGGGGCAAAGGGGCATATCAATACTGCCAGCTTTTCCAGCACTTCCCGTTTGTGGCAATTCAGTGAAGACAATTCATTGACGCATATCATGAACTGGCTTACGCAGGTATTGAAAGAGAAGCGTTCTATGTCGTCAGTGATCTTTTTGATGGTCTTGTGCAGCGTGCGCAACTCGGCCTCTGTTGCCGTTTCGTCCGTTACTATCCATCCTTTCTGCTCATCAAAATACAGGCGCCACATCTTTTTCAGGAAGCGGTGCACACCCTCAATGCCTTTGGTGTCCCATGGTTTGCTCATTTCGATAGGGCCGAGGAACATCTCGTACATGCGGAAGGTGTCCGCACCATATTGCGCTACAATGTCATCAGGGTTAACCACATTGTATTTCGATTTAGACATTTTTTCTACCTCTGCTCCACAGATGTATTTGTCATCTTCCAGAATAAATTCAGCATCAGCATATTCCGGGCGCCATTTTTTGAAGGCTTCCATATCCAGTTCAAGCCCATCTACGATATTCACGTCAACACGTATTTCATCGACAGGGTCTTTCTCTTTCAATCCTGCAGATATGAAAATGTTTGTCCCGGTTTTGCGGTATACAAAGCGGGTGCTGCCCTGTATCATACCCTGGTTCACCAGTTTTTTAAAGGGCTCATCAAAAGAAATGTGGCCAAGGTCATGCAGGGCTTTTGTCCACATACGGCTGTATAATAAATGGCCTACGGCATGTTCGGTACCGCCTATATATAGGTCCACTTCGCGCCAGTAGTCCGTAGCTTTTTTGCCGGCAAATGTTTCGTCATTATGCGGGTCCATGTAACGGAGGAAATACCAGCTGCTGCCGGCATAGCCCGGCATGGTGTTGGTCTCTCTTTGTCCTAATGGAGTGTTTACCCATGCGGGTATATTGGCTAGAGGTCCCTGCCCTTCAGGGCCGGGTTTGTAATTATCAACATGTGGTAATTCAACTGGGAGCTGCTGCAGTTGGGGATAGGCATTGAATATTTCTTCGTCATTAGCATAAGGTACACCATCCACGTATATAATGGGGAAAGGCTCGCCCCAGTAGCGCTGGCGGCTGAAGCCTGCATCGCGCAGTTTGTAATTCACTTTCTTTTTGCCTACGCCTATCTTCACCAGTGCATCTATGGCCGTATCAATAGCCTGTGCCACATCCATACCGTTCAGGAAATCGCTCTGCTCAGCTATCCTGCCGCCCTTGTCGCTATAGGCTTCTTCGCCATTGTACTTGTCGCCGAAGATATTGGTAATGGGTATATCGAAATGCTTTGCAAAAGCATGGTCGCGGTCATCGCCACTGGGCACCGCCATGATGGCGCCTGTGCCATAGCCGGCCAGCACATACTCTGCTATCCATACCGGTATCTCTTTTTTAGTAAAGGGGTGGATGGCATAGGCTCCAGTAAAGCAGCCGGTAACCTGTTTCACCTCGCTCATACGCTCACGCTCACTGCGGCTCTTTACATATTGACGATATTCGTCTATAGCATGTTGTTGCTCTGCAGTAGTAATGCTGTCCACCAATTCGTGCTCCGGGGCCAGTACCATAAAATCGACGCCGAATATGGTATCGGGCCGTGTGGTGAACACTTTGATCTCCCCTTTGTCGTTGGCAAGCTTGAAATCTACCTCGGCGCCATTGCTTTTGCCGATCCAGTTGCGCTGCATTTCTTTCATGGCCTCGCTCCAGTCGAGCGTATCAAGGCCACCGAGTAATCTTTCGGCATATTCGGTAATACGCAGGAACCACTGGCGCATCTGCTTGCGTTCTACGGGATGCCCCCCGCGTTCGGATACGCCATTCACCACTTCATCATTGGCCAGTACAGTGCCCAGAGCCTCGCACCACCAAACCACGGCATAACCCTGGTAGGCAAGGCGATAGCTCATCAGCGCATCACGCTTTTCTTTTTCGCTAAAGCCCATCCAGGCCGGTGCATCAAAGTGCAGCTCTTCATTGCCGGGCGAGGGGATATGTGCATTACCTTCTTTTTCGAATATTTCTATCAGTGTGCTGACAGACCTTGCTTTATTTTCTTTCCTGTCGAACCAGCTATGGAATAGCTGCAGGAATATCCACTGCGTCCATTTATAATATTTCGGGTCGCTGGTACGCACTTCGCGGCTCCAGTCGTAGCAGAAGCCAATATTATCCAGTTGCTCGCGGTAGCGGGCTATATTCTTTTCGGTAGTTACAGCCGGGTGCTGGCCTGTTTCCAGTGCATACTGCTCTGCAGGCAGGCCAAAGGCATCGTAACCCATGGGGTGCAATACGTTATAACCGCTGAGGCGTTTGTAACGGGCATAGATATCGCTTGCAATATAACCCAGTGGATGCCCTACGTGCAAGCCGGCCCCGCTGGGGTAAGGGAACATATCGAGGATGTAGTACTTGGGCTTGTCGCTGTCGTTACTGACCTTATAGACATTATTTTCCTTCCAATACTTTTTCCAATCCTGTTCTATCTTACTAAAGTTATATTCCATATATAAATCAAAAGTCGAAAATCAAAAGCCTGTATATCTGAATATTTTTCAGGCGAGGCAAAAATACAAAAGGGATGGGAGAAGCGGGGGAGATGTTTTGCTTGTTATTTCCGGTTTTTCGCGAGCCTTATTATTTCCTGTTTTTTTGCTTCTAGCTGCTGAAAGCCTTGCCGGTATTGATGTATGTGATATTTAGTTATTTCCTGTCTTTACCTGCCCGCCTTAAAAGCTGCCGGAATGCTGTGTGCGCTACAGCCTGCCAGTTTAGCCCCGGGGGGCTTTTCTTACCCTGTCCCAGGCCGGGCAGAGTAGCGAGATCAGCAATATATATTTATTAACAAAGGGTATCCAAATGCAAAAATCTATACAGGCATAAAGGCGGGTACATACCCCGCCAAAACCTGTAGTGTATTTGTGATGTGACTAGAATATGGGGATATTCCTGAGTGTAGGCCGGGGTTTTTCTACCCCGTTTTTGGACCGCGTGGCAGTACGCAAATCATATAATGAGCCTGTATCGGGAAGTACTCTTCCTGCGGCCTCTTCCCGGTCGCGGGCAGGAGCAGCAAGGCTTGTTGTGGTTGTTCTTATGGCTGGCATAGCTTCGTTTTTTTGGCTTAAGAAATGTGCAGGACCTATAAGAACAAAAAAATAATGCCGCGGGAAAGGCTTCATTTAAAATTAACATGCAGTTCGCATAGTATTGTATTTTCACGGTATGCTTAGCTATTGGGAACAACAGAGTTTTACGAAATACGACCATATTATTATAGGCTCGGGAATCGTGGGTCTTAGTACCGCTATTGAACTAAAGGAACGCCGCCCCGGGGCAAGGGTGCTGGTACTGGAACGGGGCCTGTTGCCCACAGGGGCCAGTACACGCAATGCGGGTTTTGCCTGTATGGGCAGTGTGACCGAGCTGCTCGACGACCTTGCATCGGCCAGCGAGAACGAGGTTTTGCAGCTTTTTGAAGCCAGGAAGCTGGGGCTGGAAAAATTGAGAAGCAGGCTGGGGGACAGCAGTATCGGCTATGCTGAAAGGGGCAGCTACGAACTGATCGGTGCGGCGGAAGAGGCGGCGCTGGATAAAATAGATCAACTGAACGACTTATTAAAGCCGGTTAGCGGGCAGGCTGCATTTAAGATGGCAAATGAAAAGATCGCAGAGTTTGGCTTTTCGCCCGCATATACCAAAGCGCTGATACAGAACAACTGCGAAGGCGAGCTGAATACCGGCATGATGATGCAGGCCCTTGCCACGCTGGCGATGCAGAAAGGAATAGTGATCAAGACAGGGGCAGAGGTGCTGCGTTTTGAAGAGGAGGAGGAATATGTATCCGTGATCGTTAAAGACCCTTACCGTGATGAAGAATGGATATTGCATGCAGTAGCACTTATACTTTGCACCAATGCCTTTACCAAACAATTATTGCCCGATGTGGATGTGACACCGGGCAGGGGACAGGTATTGATAACCGAAGCGATAGAAGGATTGAAATTCAAGGGCATATTCCATTTTGATGAGGGCTATTATTACTTCCGCGAGATAGACGGGCGGATACTGATCGGTGGCGGCAGGCACCTGGATTTTGAATATGAAACCAGTACGGAGCTTACACTTACCGGGCATATACAAAAAGAGCTGGAAGAAAAGCTGGAGGACATCATCATACCCGGCAGCTACTACAAAGTAGCTATGCGCTGGAGCGGTATTATGGCCTTTGGCGAAAGCAAGCAACCCATAGTAAAGGCCTTTTCAGACCGGGTGTTCGGCGCTTTTCGTTTAGGCGGTATGGGCGTGGCGCTGGGTAGCAAAGTTGCGGAACAACTAGCCGGCAAAATCCCTTAACCGAAGCGTAACCTCCCCGATAGGCAAGCCCATAACATTGTAATAATCGCCGTCTATTTTTTCGATGCCTACCATGCCTATCCACTCCTGTATGGCGTATGAGCCTGCTTTGTCAAAAGGTCTGTAGTTGCGTACATAGTGCTTTACCTGCTCATCGGTCAGCGGACGGAAAAATACCCCAGTGGTTACGGAGAAGGCGACCTGTTTGTCACCTTTCTGCATGCACACGCCCGTCACTACCTGGTGCATGCGGCCTGCCAGCCTGTGCAGCATTTGTATGGCATCGGCTTCGTTCACAGGCTTACCGAGGATATCATGGTCGAGCAGTACAACCGTATCGGCGGCTATAATGAGGGAATCAGGATAGTTATGTTCTATAGCTGCCGCCTTTTTTTTGGCGAGAAACTCCGGTACTTCCTCCCCCGGCATACCGGGAGGATTGGTCTCATCCACATCGGCAATTACGATCTCAAAGTCAAGTTCAGCCGCTTCCATCAACTGTTTGCGACGTGGCGATTGCGAGGCAAGGATTATTTTATGCATGTGACTGAAAGTAGTAAATAATAAGTGAACCGATGCCCAGCACCATGATGATCTTGAGCCAGCGGCTGGCCATATGGTAATGTTCGGTAACTGCTTTGCGCTGTAAATAGAATATCCATATGGTGATGGGTATGGCCAGTGCAAAAAGCGAATAAAGGCCCATAAACCACCACTGGGCCCTGCACAGCTTGTAAGCGGCAACGAGCAGTGGTATGATAGCTGCAAGGCCTAATAGCTGCGCAAGCTGTACAGAGCGTTTAAGCCCCCATTTTATCGGCATGGTGACGCAACCCTGCTCTGCATCGCCCTTAAAATCTTCCATATCCTTTACGATCTCGCGCATCCAGGTAAGGATAAAAGCAAAATAGGCATACACACCCAATACCCATACCGGGTTGATAAATTTTTTGCCGCCGACATAGAGAAAGTAGAACCTGCTAAAATAATAATGCATGGCCGGCTCATACAGGATCAGCGCAAAGATAGTGAGCGCAGTAAGTATGGCCACGATCACATTGCCGCTCATGAACTGGCGCTTAAAGTCGGTAGAATAAAACCAGAGGAGGAGGGTGCAGGACAGTTGCAGGAGTAGCCATTCGTAGTGCCCTGCCTGCCGGGCTACATATGCAGCCAGTAATAAAGCAATGATATTGATGGCGGAATGGGCTATGATGGCTCTGCGGCGTGGTATCTGCTTCTCGAGCACCACCTTGCCGGGACGGTTTATAGCATCTATCTTAATGTCGAAATAATCGTTAATAATATAGCCCGCAGCAGCGATCAAAGCCGTGGAGAGGGATAAAAAAAGGAAATTCCGGGTATTCAGCAGGTAGGGTATATCCTCGAAGTGTCGGGAAGGTATGACCACACATGCCCATGCCAGCAGCTGGGTAAAAAAAATAATGAGGAGGTTAGGCCATCTAATAAGTCGGAGCCAGGCCATGTATGGAAATGTGTTTCGCGCTGCAAAATAGAACAAATAGCCGATAGGGCCATTTGCGGATTTGTTATGTATTTTTGCCGCGCATAAAATATAACCATGAGCTTATTCGACAATATACAGGAAACAGCAGCGTTTATTAAAGAAAGGATAAATCATACACCGCAAATAGGTATAGTGCTGGGCAGTGGCCTCGGCGGGCTGATAGATGAAGTAGAGACGGAAACGGAGATCATGTATAAAGACATCCCGCATTTCCCGGTATCGACCGTAAAAGGGCATGCGGGCAAACTGATATTCGGCACCATGCATGGCAAACCTGTAGTGATGATGGCAGGACGCTTTCACTATTACGAGGGCTATACTATGCAGGAAGTTACCTTCCCGATAAGGGTAATGAAGGCCCTGGGTGTGGAAACGCTGGTGGTATCGAACGCAGCGGGCTGTATGAATGTGAGTTTTAAGGTGGGCGACATTATGCTGATACATGACCATATCAACCTGTTTCCCGAGCATCCGCTGCGCGGCCCTAACGATGAGCGGCTGGGGGTGCGCTTCCCCGACATGAGCGAGCCCTATGATCCGCAACTAATAGCGCTGGCTGGCGAGGTTGCTAAGGAGCAAGGCCTCGAATTGCGTAAAGGTGTATATGTTGGCTTCCAGGGCCCTACTTTTGAAACGCGTGCCGAATATAATATGCTGCATGTGATAGGTGCTGATGCAGTAGGTATGAGCACAGTGCCGGAAATAATAGTGGCCCGCCATGGGGGTATGAAGGTATTCGCTGCCAGTGTAATAACCGATATGGGCATCAGGGAAGACCTGAACACCATAAGCCATGAAGAGGTGCTGGCTGCAGCCAATGCGGCAGCTCCTAAACTTGCGGCATTAGTGGCCGGGATGGTTGGCAGAATGTAAAAAAGGTACAAACCGGGCTATTATTTAACTTTGCCTTATTAGGCAGCCTGTAATGTACAGGCGCATTCATTAAATCGTAAAAATTGCATCGTTACAGGCACCGTCCGTTCATTCCTGTTTTTTTCCTTTTTATATGCCTGCAGGTATGGACCGGTACCGCATTTGCCCAACTGATCAATACCGGGGCCAGTTCGGCGCCGGATACTTCGGGCAACAAGACCAATACGGACCAGTGGCATAACGAAACAGCAAAGACCAGTTACCGGTATATCAATTCAGACATCAGTTATAGCCCCGATACTTCCCTGCACACTTTTCAGCGCAGGCCCTTTTCGCAGCCCTGGTACAGGGATATGGGCAACCTCGGGAGCCCCACGCAGAACCTGCTTTTTACTGCTGAAGAAAGGATGGGGCCAAGCCTTGGCTACCATGTATATGATATATACCGCTATCGCCCCGACAGTTTAAGATATTATAACACCACGAAACCGTACACCAATTTCACCTACCAATTGGGTAGTAAGCTGGAGCAAATGGCTTATATACTGCATACCCAAAACATAAAGCCCAACTGGAACTTTGCCGCACAGTACAGGAAGACCACGTCGCCCGGTTTTTATAAGATACAACGAAATAATCACGACAATGCTTCGTTCACCACGCATTATACAGGTAAGCGAAAACATTATGAGCTATATGGGGGCATTATCTACAACAAGGAACAACATGATGAAAATGGGGGGCTTGTGGATATAGGCCTGCTGGATAGCAGCCAGTTCAATGACCGCCAGTTGCTTGAAGTGAATTACCAGAATGATGCTTACAGTACCCAGCGCTCTGCCGTTACCAATAACCAGCGCGATTTTACTGTTCTCTTACAACACAGTTATACGTTTGGCAGGGCCGACACCACTTATAATGAAGATTCTACGCGGTACACTTACCGGCTCATCCCGAGGTTCAGGATAAGTCATAAGCTGGAGCTGAGCACAGAGAAACACCAATATAAAGACCTGTACCCTGACTCACTGAGGTACACGGGATATTTTGAGCAATATTTCAGTGCCAGCGGCGATGACTCGGTTTATTCCGTTCAGAAATGGTTTTGGGTGGATAACCGTTTTTTGCTCAATGGTTTTGTGGGCAGGCCGGAACAGCAACTGAGCTTTGACGCAGGCATAGGCAACCGCTACGACCGATTTACGACCGATTACCTTGCGGGCAGGGATGTGACCAGCCCGGTAAGTAATTATGTGACCGGGGAATTGAAAAAAGAGGCATTAAAGCCGGGGCAATGGTTCTATGGCGCCAATGTGCAATTTTATTTCACCGGGAAAGCGGCCGGCGACTTCATGTTCCATGCCCATGTAGGTAAAGACCTCGGGAACGACTGGGGCAGCATAAAAGCTGGTTTCCTGCAACAACTGAACAGTGCGCCGTATAATTACACCGAATACCGTAACCAGTTCGATTCCGTATTTACCAGCTTCAATAAAGAAAGTGTATCGCAGTTGTATGCCTCGTTCGAAAGTCCAAAACTGAAGCTCTCTGCCGGTTTGCGCAATTACCTTATCGCCAACTATATATACCTGGATGCGCCGTATAGCCCGGCACAATACAGCCCGGCCTTTAACATTACACAGTTGTGGCTGAGAAAAATATTCAAAGTGGGCAGCTTTGTGCTGGATAATGAACTGGCCTACCAGAAAAATGCGGGCGCTGCGCCCGTTAATATACCGGAGCTGATGGGCAGGCACCAGTTGAGTATAGAGCGCCCTATGTTCAAAAGGCACCTGCAGGTAGCGGTGGGGCTGGAGGCCCGCTACACTACTACATATGCCCCTGCCGGTTACGACCCTTTCTTCAACCGTTTCTATTACCAGGGTGCTTATAAGGTATCAAATTCGCCAGAAGGCTCCGTGTTCTTTAACTTCCGTATCAAGCAATTCAGGGCCTATGTTATGGCCGACCAGTTGCAACAACTCTACACCCACAATACTATAGTGGCACCCGGTTATGCCGCGCAGAACTTCATGATCCGCTTCGGGTTCACCTGGATACTGATCAATTAATACTACATAGGGAGGCTGCGTTCCTGGCTTTGTTTTATCGATTCGCCTTCCGGCGCGTGGACCGTAGGGAAGGTAATGACAAAGGTAGTGCCCTTGCCGAGGGTTGAATTAACATCGATACCGGCTTTGTGTGCCTGTAATATGTTAAGTGTAAAAGCCAGCCCAAGGCCCATCCCGTTTCTTTTTTGCGTATAGTAAGGCTCGAAGAGACGAGAGATATTCTCTTCGCTGATACCAATGCCGTTATCTGATATCTGCACCGTGGCATATTGCCCTGTGAGATGGAACAGGATAGATAAGAGCCCTTTTTGTTCTTCCATAGCCTCTATGGCATTGATGACGATATTTAGCAGCGCAAGTTCCAACTTTTCTTTATCTGCAAATATCAATACCTCGTCGTCAGGATAGCTGACCTTCAGCTTGATACGTTTTAGCGTAAGGCGGTCGATGGTGGAAGCGATTACGCTGTCGAGGATATTCTGGAGGCTTTCTTCCTGCAGGCGTATCTCTGATGGCCGCGATGTGTTCAGCAGTTCGTTGATGAGGTCGCTGATACGTTTGCTGTTGCGCTGTATGATGTTCATATACAGCAGCGAAGTCTCATCGGTAATGTCCTGCTGCATTTGCTCTACCGACAGGGTGATATTATTCAAAGGGTTACGTACCTCGTGGGCAAGGGTACGGACCAGCCTGCCTGTTGCAGCAAGTTTTTCGGCTTGCAGGGTGGCTTTCTCCATTTTCTTAAGGTTGGTGATATCGTGTATGATGCCCTGTATATAACTTTCGTGTGCCTGGTTCTCTTCAACGGTAGCCGATAGCAGGCATGTTTTACGCTCTCCGGTTTTGGACCCCAGTATCAGCTCATAGTCATTGATGCCTTTATGCGTCTCCAAAATGTATTTCAGTTGATCTATGTATTGTTTGCCGCCAATGTCGCGGAGGCTCATCTGCATCATTTCGTCTTTATCATAGCCCAGCAGTTGAACCGCTTCATTCACATCTTTGAAGTTCAGGTCCATATCGGTAATGAAAACGATATCTTTTGAGCGTTCAAAAATGCTCCTGTACTTTCGCTCGTTTGCTTTCAGGGCCTTCATTGTGGCTGTGCGGTCGAGTGCATAGCGTATGCTGCGCTCCATTTTCTCAACCGATAGCTCGGTTTTCACGAGGTAGTCCACCGCGCCTAGCTGCATGGCTTCTATATCCACCTCGTAATTGCCTTTGCCGGTAAGCAGGATGATCGGGTCCTCGCAGCCGTTTTGCAGGGCTTCCTTCAGTAGGTCGACACCCGATTTGGCCCCTAAACGATAGTCGACAAAATACAGGTCATAATTGCCCTCCGTCATATGCACAATGGCATCTTTATACCTGGGACACCATTCTATAACATACCTGGTGTTAGGGATGTGTTTGATGTAATCGCCGGTGATAATGAAATCATCTTCATCATCATCAACGATCAGTATTTTTACAGGCTTGCTATGCATAGGTTCAAATTACGATTTATATTGTTTTGCGGGCAGGATAATGGTGAACCTGGCGCCCTGCCCGGGTATATTCTCCGCATATATATCCCCGAAATGGTTGTCCACTATTTTTTTGCAGATAGCAAGCCCTATACCTGAGCCGGGATATTCTGATTTGGCATGCAGGCGTTGAAATATCTGGAATATTTTTTCGGAGTATTCTTCTTCAAAGCCAATACCATTGTCTGTGATCTGTATCTTATAGTAGCGTATGCCATTCAGGGGCATGCCCGCTTTAATGGCGCCAGCCTCATCCAGTTCGGAAACAGTAATATCTATAGCAGGCGGCACATCGGCTTTCCGGAATTTTATTGAGTTGCCCAGTATATTGGTGAACAACTGTTTCATCTGGCTGTGCACGGCTTCAACCATGGGTAGTACTTCATTGCGTACGGCAGTTCCCGTTTCTTCGATCACCAGTTCCAATTCTGTCTTT
Source organism: Bacteroidetes bacterium 46-16 (assembly GCA_001897835.1). Classification (GTDB taxonomy): domain Bacteria; phylum Bacteroidota; class Bacteroidia; order Chitinophagales; family Chitinophagaceae; genus MKUN01. Next base: position 25,710 of record MKUN01000033.1, on the reverse strand, counting down.
ACCTCGCGCAGTACAAAGTCAAGATTTACCTCGGTAAAAGGCTGATTGGAGCGTGATAGCCTGGAGAATTCAAGCAGGTTGTCAATGAGCATGCGGGCACTATCGGCAGAGGCGATAATGCGCTCAAGATACATTTTTGCTTCATCTTCCAGCTTGTCCTGGTATTTGTCAGACAGCCGGTCGCTGAATGTACTGATCTTGCGCAATGGCTCTTGCAAATCGTGGCTTGCCACGTAGGCAAATTCTTCCAGTTCCCTGTTCGACCTGTTCAGTTCTGTAACATTACGCTTCAGGTCTTCTTCTATCCGGTATTGTTCGGTAATGTCGCGCACGCTGCCTACCAGCTTGAAGGGCCGGCCGTTTTTAGCTTTTAACGGTTCCGCAATCAGTTGTATGATCTTTATGTTCCCTTTTTGGGTCAATACTTTTGCTTTTATATTGCCCGGCTTGCTGCTTTTTAAAATGTTGCTTAGGAACTCGTTTACATTAGCCGTGTCGTCAGGATGTATGTATGATGCAAGCAAAGCTCGTGTTAACAGGGTCTCGCGGTCGGTCATCTCGAAAATATCGTACAACCTTTCCGACCAATATACCTTGTCGGCAGGTATGATCCATTCAAAAGTGCCAAACTGATCATTATTGAATTGTTCCAGGAAAAGGTCCCTGGTATCGAAGGATATAAATGGTACGGGCCATTTCGATAGGTCGGGTAGTAAGAGTACATGGTAAAGTTCAGCAGCACTTTGTTTGCTGCTCTTTACCGGGGCTGCGTAAATGTAGAACGACCGATAATTACCTTCGGCAGTTTTTATGGAATAAATGGCATATTTATTTTGCGTGTCCGGATACTTTTTTGCCAGCTCCATTTGGGTTTTCAATCTCAATTGCTGTTCTTCTGAAAGAAAAGTCGCAAAGGAGGATGTATCTGTATTATTACCTACAAAAGTGTGCTCAAACTGCTTATTGCAATAATGCAAATGAAGGTCTTCGTAGCTGATAACGATCACGGAGCCCGGCCCGGACGAAAGTATATCGCGGGCAAAAGTATCTTCGTGATGCAAACTTTTTAAGATATCGGACATTTCATTTCAGGGGCGCGTATGCCTGTATTTGCCGTCTGCCGGCCGGTTAATCAATATTGAAAGCTTTGAATTGCTTCATTTTATTATATAGGGTCTTCCTGTCTATATTCAGGAGCTTGGCAGCTTTACTTTTATTAAAGTTTGCCTGTTTCAGGGCATCCAGTATCACTTCATATTCTGCGTCCAGGTTGGCGCTTTTCAGCTTGTTCTCATAATTGCCGGGGCTACTTTGTTCATTTTCCACAGGGCTTTTACGTGCTGCCACGGGCGTATCAAATTGCAGCCTGTGAAAATTAGTGATCTCAAAAGGCAATGATTTTATAGATACATAGTCGCCATCGGTAAGCAGGGTAGCGCGCTTCACCACATTCTTCAGTTCGCGCAGGTTGCCATACCATACATAGTTATTGAAGATATCTTCCACCTCTTTTGAAAAGCCTTTTACATTTTTGTCCAGTTCCTTGTTGGTAAGTTCCAGGAAGTGGTTAGCGAATAGCATAATGTCTTTTTCTCTTTCACGCAGCGGGGGCACTTCTATACTGAATTCATTGAAACGGTGGTAGAGGTCCTCGCGGAATTTGCCGTTACGTGCTGCATCCCACAGCCTTTCGTTACTGGCCACGATTATGCGCACGTCAAGTTCTATATCTTTATTGCCGCCAACACGCCTTATCTTTCTTTCCTGCACCACACGCAGCAGCGATACCTGTATGTCATATGACAGGTTGGCTATTTCATCGAGGAAGATAGTGCCTTCATTGGCTATCTCCATGCTGCCTATCTTCTGGTTCAGGGCACCGGTAAAAGCACCCTTCTCGTGGCCGAAAAGTTCGCTGCCTGCAAGCTCTTTTGACAATGCACCACAGTCGATAGCCACGAATGGCTTATCGGCACGCTTACTCTTCTGGTGTATCTGCTGGGCTATCACTTCTTTACCACTACCACTTTCTCCATATATAATGACGCTGTAATTGGTGGGCGCCACAAGGTCTATTTGTTTGATGATATTCAGGAATTCGGGAGTGTCGCCGAGTATATAGTTCTCATTGCCGGGCATTTTGGCCTTCCCGCTTGTTGCGGCAGTTGAGGTGTTTTTTTGTGCAGCAGGTTTAGAAGGGCCTTTTTCACCGCTACTATCGCCTGAAAGTGCTTTCTTGATGGTGAGCAATATTTCGTCAGGGAAAAGTGGCTTGGTGACATAATCGAATGCGCCCAGTTTCATTACCTCGACAGCATCTTTTACATCGCTGTATCCTGTAATGATGATGACAGGCGTTTCGGAGTGCATTTCTTTTATTTTGCCCAACAGTTCAGCACCGGTCATATCCTCGAGACGGAAGTCGCAAAGCGCAAGATCGGGCTTGTTTTTTTTCATCCAGTCTATAGCACTTTTACCGCTGTTCACTGTAGCCACATCATAACCATTACGCTCCAGGAACCTGTTGAGCAACAGGCACATATCATTATCATCATCAATTACCAGTATTTTACTCATATATTTCTCAGTTGTTGTGTGTTAATTAAGAATGCCTAATATACTAAAAATTACGCCCAAACCGCTCGTATCTGGGCTATGGGTATCTGCATTTGCTCCCTGTACTTAGCCACTGTACGGCGCGCTATATTATAACCCTGTGATGAGAGGATATTTACAAGCTGCTGGTCGGTATAAGGATGCTGGCGGTCTTCTTTTGCTATCGATTCCTCAATTACCGATTGTATCACCTTATTGCTGATCACCACGCCTTTCTTATCAGCTATACCTTCGCTGAAGAGATCTTTCAGGTACACAAGGCCAAAGTGCGTATCTGCATATTTATTGCTTGTTATACGCGAGATAGTAGATATATCAAGGCCGGTAAGGTCTGATACATTACGAAGTACCATGGGTTTGAGTAAATGTATATCACCATCCATAAAATAATCGCGCTGCATCTGCACAATGCATTTCATGATACTGAGCATAGTTCCTTCCCGTTGCTTAACAGCATTTACGAACCATTCGGCCGATTGCAGTTTGCTCTTTATATATTGGTTTGCCTGCCTGTCGCGCTGGCTCACCTGGCCAGACAGCTGGTCATAAAGGCTCTGGTTCACGAATACATTGCCGCCCCTGCTTGAGTAGAGGTCAACAAGTACCTTATCGCCGTGGCGTGTGATGAGGAAGTCGGGTATGATGGTGTTTTTAGGCTCAATACCCGTAGCATTTTCTACCACCGGGTGAAAGTTGAGGGATCCCAGCAGGTTCAGTACCTGTTTCAGCTCTTCTTCGTTTACGTTCAGGGCGTGGTGTATCTTTTCAAATTGCCTGTGCATAAGGTCGTTGTAGTGATGTTCTACAAGCTCCCGTGCGTTTTTTACATTCGGCAGTTCACTGTTCATGTTCTTTAATTGCAGCAGGAGGCATTCCTGTATGCTGCAGGCGCCAATGCCAACAGGATCAAGTGTCTGTACTATTGCAAGACCTTTTTTTATTGTATCAACATCTACAATGCTCTTCATATGAAATGAGAGGTCGTCGGCCACTTCCTGCAGGGGGCGGTCCATAAGGCCATTACTGGCGAGGATGTCAATAAGATATTCACAAAGGGCCAGATCTTCTTCAGGCATGTCGAGCAACCTCAATTGTTGCTTGGCATCGGCTTTAAAATCTGTATAACATGCCATTGGCCGTTCCGGACATTGTTCCGCAGCGAAAAAATTGCTGTATTCGTTCTTGTAATCGGGCACATCGTCATATCCGTGCTCGTCCCAATCCTCGAAGTCGGCCACAGTGTCTTTCGATGGTTTTTCATTGATTTCGTCATTGGGTTCTTCAACTGTCGCATCAAGAAATGGGTTTTCATCGAGTTCATTCTTAATGCGCTGCTCCAGTTCCATCGTGTTCAGGAAATATAAATTCAATAATTGTATCTGCTGGGGCAGTATCTTTAACTGCTGTTTCTGTGTCTGTTGCTGTGAGATCATAAGATTATGGATTTTGCATGGTGTACCCTCTCTAAAACAACCTTGGAGCCAGATATCAATAAACAGGCAAATTTTTTTTAGAAATCATTGTATTTTTCTAAAAATCAATGAATTATGATGTATTTGAGGCTTGTGTATGTCGAAGAGTTTTGTTAATTTAACCTTTCAAACGCTATAGCCTGAGGAATATATTCTACAAAAATGTAGAAATTTGATTGCTGCCGATGAAAAAAAGAATGCGTTTTATCATTATTGCCTTTTCCATATCATTCGCGATAATGGCTATTCTTTCCCTGTTCTCGCTCCAGCAGTTCGATACACTTATCCGGTATTCCGACCAGGTAGATCATTCCCAGAAAATAATAGACCAGCTATATAAGCTGGAAGGAGAGATCAAGGACATTGACAAAACAGAGCGCGGCTACATGCTTACCCATGATACCGTATATCTTAACGGCCTGTACCGGCATATGGATAGTCTGTACCCAATAGCAGACAGGATCAAGTTGCTTACAAAGGACAATTTACAGCAACAAAAGAATATCATACTCATAAAAACGTACCTGGCCGACAGGATCGCCTTTATAAGGAGCAATGTGATCTATGCCGATTCGGCGCATGACCGGGCCCCATCATCTTATTATTACGAAGGCCGGCAGACGATGATGAAATGCATGGAAAAGCTAAAGGCCATGCACGAACAGGAGAACAAACTATTGAGTGAGCGGGCCCAGAGCAGGAAGTTTTACCAACGGATAACAGCTGATGCCTTGAAATACCTGCTTTTTGTGTTCAGCGTCATTACTATATTGCTGTTCATATTTATGTTGCGTGAATTTAAAAAACGTATTGGCTACCAGCAGCAGTTGCAGGTAAAAGTGCTGGACCTGAGGCGGTCGCATACGGAACTGGAACAGATCGCTTATGCTGCATCGCATGATCTGCAGGAGCCGCTGAGGAAGATACAGGTATTCAGCAACCGCCTGGTATGGCTCAAGAAAGACAGTATGGATGATGAGAGCAAGGCCACCATGGAAAAAGTGAATGATGCTGCAGGCCGCATGCAGGAACTGATAGAAGACCTGGTAAACCTGACCAGCCTTACTAAAGAAGATATTAAAAAGGAAAGCGTAGACCTTAACATAGTGCTGCGAAATGTCATTAACGACCTGGACGCCAAAATAGAAGAAAAGCACGCAAGCATCAACAGTAGGGATCTGCCAAAGGTAAAAGGCAGCCTGGAGCAGCTCAGCATACTGTTCAAGGCCTTACTGGACAATGCCATCAAGTTTGCAAAAGAAAATATTCCGCCGGAGATATCTGTCACCAGTGAGGAAGTGAACGGTGAAGAACTGGCCGAAATAAATGCCAATCTTGCTAAAAAGCACTTTTATCGCATTACTATAGCTGATAATGGTATTGGCTTCGATAATAAATTTGGCTATAAGTTATTCCGCATATTCCAGCGCCTTCATAATGGTGAGGCTCAATATGAGGGGAAGGGGATTGGCCTTGCCATATGCCAGAGGATCATGACCAATCATGAGGGGCATATACTTGCTCATGGGCACATTGAAATGGGCGCTACATTCAAATTATTCTTCCCTATCGAAGAATAGCCGGCCAGTTACCTAACATGTAACTTACCGGCTATATTAACAGCTTTTTATGCAGTGAATTTTTTATCCGATTTATCCACTTTTTTATTGATGTCTTCCACCGCTTTAATGAAGGCATTTACCTTTTCATCAGCGTATGGGCCATAGGCATCTATCAGTATACCTTTTTGGCCTTCTGCAGTTTCTATCACATACATGATAGCATTATCGGCCGGGTCAGACTGGCCCTCAAAGCGGTAAAAGTTGATCACTTGTACTTCTTCGGGTTTAAAATGTTTTTCTTTCTGTGATGAATACAAACCTTCTTTTGTAACCTTAAAATTATCCGTATAGCCATCTTTGGTCACTTTATTCACACACGATGTAAGTGTATTCATAAAGGCCGGTTTGTCATTGGGCTTATTATATTCCTGTGTCCACATAGCTTTGTTGTTTTATTTACTTAAGTATAGAAAATATACTGCCAGTTTGCTGCACAGGGATTGTTAAAAACGTTTGGTGTTGAAAATCAGTGCTTTAGGTTGATTTTATTTTTTCGCTCCCCTTTGCATATCGTTATTGGTTATTCGTAATCGCGTGAAATGTAGAAATGCTTCTACGATAAATAAGAAACCGGCCCATTTGGGCCGGTTCTTCGTTTTAATAGTGATCTTTATTTAGAAAGGGTAATTACTTCATCTTATCCTGCATTTGCTTCATCATATCATAATGCTTATGCAGGGTAGGCAATGTATTGTCAACAATGCCTTTCAACTCAGGATCGGTCACAGAGTTTTGTGCGCTCTCAAATTTGTTGATAGCGTCCTGGTGGGCTTCCACCATTTTGTCCACCCAGGCTTTATCCCAGTCTTTACCGGGCTTTTCCGATAGCGAAGCAATGCCTGTAGTGTCCACGCTGGGCAGTTCTATGCTTTTTTGCGTAGCATAGCCCGATAATGCATCAGCCAGTTTTTGATGGTCAGCGATCATCATTTTGGCATGTGCTTTCAATTCGCGGCTGCTGCCATGGTCTACACCGGCTTGCAGCCAAGCCAGTTCTTTGGTATTGTCTGATGAGGCATCCTGTGTGAAGCTTTTGTTTGGATCAGGGGTCAGTGCAGCTTTGGCACTATCGGCTGCAGCCGATAATTTTTCACCAAGTGTGGCTGTTGAGTCGGCAGCAGATCCGTTGTCTGTATTGTTACAGGAACTGGTACCAAACATTAGCAATGTGGATGCGCAAAAGGCAGTGATCAAGACTTTAATCGACTTCATGTTGTTGTTGTTTTATGGTTATTGTATAAGTTACCGGTATTAAACCGCGTTGTATGAGTCGCGGTATTTTTTGATGGCATTGTGCGAATTTTTTAAAGCGACCTGTTGCTCAGCTATCAATGTGCGGCATGCTTCGGGCAATGGCACGTCTGCGGCAAGTGCTGCATCATACGCACGCTGTGCAGCATCTTCACCAAATTCGCATGATTCCAGTATCGCTTTGCGGTCGCTGCCGGTGAATTTTGCTTTTACGTCCATCCACGCCCTGTAAATTTTACCTGCTGCGGTAGTGTCGTCTTCAGGAATGCCCCCAAATTCATTGATGCATCCTGCTAAGTCCTGTTTGTATTGCTCGCTTTGGCTCACCATACCTTCAAATACGCTCTTAAGATCTATATCCAGGTCTTTGGCCTCATTGATTGCGCGGCGATAACCGGCAATACGGTCATTATTTATCTTAACCAGGTCGTTAAGCAGTTCGGTTACTTGTTCGTTGGCTTCCATAGAAATGTTATTGAGTTTTATATCAATCCTTTAAAAACTATGCCATATGGGTTAAGCCGCAGTTATTTGTCGCGATAAATCGCTTATTTTGCCGTTCAATTTAATTTTCATGGAGACCATTTTAGAAATTGTTAAATATACCGTGCCTGCTATAGTGGTACTGCTCAGCAGCTATCTTATTGTAAAGCGTTTCCTGGTGAATGAGCTGAAGCGTAAGCAGTTTGCCTTGCTGCACGAAACCCAGAATGTTACCATACCCCTGCGCCTGCAGGCTTATGAGCGCCTTGCATTATTTACCGAGCGTATGCACCCCCGTCAACTGGTGCCCCGGGTATATGTACCGGGCATGACCGTAAACGACCTGCAACAGGCATTGCTGCTCACTATACGTACCGAATTTGAACATAACCTGTCGCAGCAGATATATGTATCTAAAGAAGTATGGAGCACTGTAAAGACAGTGAAGGAGCAGGAACTGAATATGATAAGCCATATAGCCAAGCAATTGCCCCCGGATGCACCGGCCAAAGAATTGCATGTGAAAATAGTGGACTATGTGCTGACCACGGAAAGTGCATTGCCTACGGATATAGCCCTGCAGGTGATCAATGATGAGGCGAAACGTGTACTCTCTTATGGTGCGCAGGCATAATAAAGCATAATAATAGTGGATAATAAAAAGATAATAACGGATTCGGGTATCGAAATAAAGCAATTGTACTGCGAGCCTGTGCCCATGACGGAAAAGCCGGGCGAATTCCCCTTTACCCGGGGGGTGCATGCCGCCATGTACCGCGACCGCCTCTGGACCATGCGCCAGTATGCGGGCTTCAGTACGGCCGAGGAATCGAACAAAAGATATCATTACCTGCTGAGCCAGGGGGTTATGGGCCTGTCGGTGGCTTTCGACCTGCCTACCCAGATCGGTTACGATTCCGACCACGCCATGGCTGAGGGTGAAGTAGGCAAAGTAGGGGTGGCTATCGATTCGCTGGAGGACATGGAACTGCTCTTCAAAGGCATAAAGTTGCAGGATATATCCACCTCTATGACCATTAATGCCACGGCCTTCATCCTGCTGTCCTTATATATTGCCCTTGCCAAAAAGCAGGGTGCGGATATCAAAAAAATATCCGGTACGATACAAAACGATATTTTAAAAGAATATGCTGCACGGGGTACATATATATACCCCCCCGGCCCCTCGATGCGGCTGATAACGGATATATTTGAATATTGCAGTAAAGAGGTGCCTAAATGGAATACGATATCCATATCGGGCTACCATATCCGCGAGGCCGGATCTGATGCAGTGCAGGAACTGGCATTTACCCTGGCTAACGGGAAGGCCTATTTACAAGCGGCCATCCGGAAAGGCCTGGATATAAATGTATTTGCACCGCGCCTTTCCTTCTTTTTTAATGCACATAACGACCTGTTCGAAGAGGTAGCCAAATTCCGCGCTGCGCGCCGTATGTGGGCGCAGATCACAAGTTCGCTGGGCGCTACCGACCCTAAAGCGCAGATGCTGCGTTTCCACACGCAGACAGGGGGCAGTACACTCACGGCCCAGCAACCAAAGAATAATATAGTACGCGTGACCCTGCAGGCACTGAGCGCTGTGCTGGGCGGCACACAATCTTTGCATACCAATGGCTATGATGAGGCCTTGTCGCTACCTACAGAAGAGGCGGCTACTATTGCCTTGCGCAGCCAGCAGATCATAGCTTATGAAAGCGGCGCTACGAATACAGTCGACCCACTGGCAGGCTCCTTCTACGTGGAGACGCTTACCAATGAAGTGGAAGCTGCTGCCTGGAAGCTGATAGAAAAGATAGATGTGATGGGCGGAGCGGTAAAGGCCATAGAGCAGGGCTTTATACAGGAAGAGATAGCACGCTCATCATATGCGTATAATAAGGACATAGAAAGCGGCGAAAAAGTAATAGTCGGCGTAAATAAATTCGAGTCGAAGGATGTAAGCGATACCCCGGTACTAAAGATAGATGATTCTATCCGCCAGCTGCAATCTGAAAAATTAAAGGCCTTGCGTGAGAAAAGGGATAATGCAAAAGCAATGGCATGTCTTGACACGATCAGGGAAAAGGCAGAGACCACTGAAAACCTCATGCCTGCTGTGATTGATGCTGTAGAAAACCTTTGCACACTGGGTGAAATAGCTGATGTGCTGCGTGGCCTGTGGGGTGAGTACAGGGGCTAGGGTATATGCACGGGCAGATCGTGCTTGTTCCGGTAAAGCTGCTCCCAGGCGTAAGCACTTTGCACCACATCATCGTAGCTTTTTATTCCATCTTTTACATGATGAAAGCGCAGGTAGCTGTCATACCAATCGTTGCTGTAGCGGCTCAGTTTGCTGCGGTAGCGCCTGTTGATAGCCCTGAGCGTATCGAGATGGGTAATGCTGGTTTTGTTGAGTTTTTTATACAGTTCACGCGCAAGGCTCGTGTCTTCCATTTTAAGCCTGCTATGTGCATAGAGCCACAAATTGAAATAGCAGGAATACCTGAATGTGCTGTCTTCAGTTCGTGTACCGATGGCATATGCCAGCAGGTTAGCGTCATCTTCGGCAGCTATGCCTGCCTGGTGGGCCAGTTCATGACATATCACAAAGGGCAGTACAAATGCGGGTAAGTTACTGTTCACCTGTGCCTCCCCGGTAAAAGGATTGTAATAGCCTTGCACCCCCATATACTCCAGCAGGTTGCCGTATAAAGCAGGTTTTACCTTAAGCCCGCTGAGTGCCGGGTGCAGGTCACTGTATTCCCGGTAGTAGGTTGCCGCGCGCCGGCCTGCTTCCCCAAAATGCAGGGGATGATACGCGGGTGCATACTGGTTAAGCCGGTCAACGAGGCTACTGTCGAAAGCATAGAGCTTAGCATTATTCAGTAAGCTGGTATCTTCCAGTTGCCATGAATCGCTGAGGGGGGGCTGGTTATAATTGCCTCCCCAGCCAATGAAGAACAAAAGGTAAATAAGTGCGGCTGCCAACAGGCTGCGGATGAGCGATGTGATCAGATCTTCTTTGTAGCGGGCAATGCGAATTATAATAAATATCCATTTTGCTATAAGCGCAAGTAATGAGACCCCAAGCAAAAGATAAAGTACATCACCTGCACTAAAAGGTATATAACTAAACACTTTATTGCGTAAGTGCTGTACTGGACGGAATATATATGTGCTATAAGCCGCTATGCCGGCTGACGACACAGAAAAAATGTATGGTATGACCGCGGCAGCTATAATGGTGACCGATAAGATAATTAACCTTTTTTTATAAGGCCCGTTCGTCATCATCATGTTTCCATTCCTTTATCTTAGTACATTTGTTGGCTTTTGAGCAATGCGTTTGTAATTTATTTATTAAAAACACATAATGAACTTATACCGCCATATTTTTTTTATAAGCCTTACCGCCATTATTGCTACCGGTTGTAAAGATGATAAAAGTGACGCATCGGCAAAAAAACAGGGACCCAAAAGCCTGGTAGCTGAGGGATATGTAGTTATACCACAACCTTTTCGTGATGAATATGTAGCTAGTGGCTCCCTGATAGCCAATGAAGAGGTGGAGATACATCCTGAAGTATCGGGCCGTATAACAAGTATCAATTTTAAAGAAGGTGCGCATGTATCAAAAGGACAAAGACTATTGCAGCTGTATGATGCCGATATAAGGGCGCAGGTGCAGAAGTCAAAAGCCCAGCGCGAACTACAGGTGAAGATACAACAGCGGCAGGAAGAGTTGTTGCGCATCGGCGGTATCAGCAAGCAGGACTATGAAAGCACCACTACACAGATACAGTCGATAGATGCCGACATAGCTTATGAGGAAGCACAACTCAGGAAATATACGATACTCGCCCCCTTCGATGGTACCATAGGTATCAGGAATGTGAGTATGGGGGCCATCGTTTCCCCGTCTACAGTGGTAGCCACATTACAGCAAACACATCCCCTGAAAATGGATTTTAATGTGCCCGATCAGTATAAGAGTGCTGTTTATAATGGTAAAGAAGTCATGTTTTCCGTGTCAGGCAGCCTGGATACTTTAAAAGGTACTATTGCAGCGGTAGATCCTTCTGCAAATGCCGCTACAAGAACCATCAGGGTGCGGGCCATAGTGCCTAACCCGGATGTTAAGTTGTTGCCCGGCTCTTTTGCCCATGTAATGATCCCCTTCGATGTGACTAACAATGCCATACTCATTCCTTCGCAGGCAGTTATACCCACCACCCGTGATAAAAAAGTGGCCCTCGTCAGGAATGGGAAGGCCAACCTGGTAACCGTGATCACCGGTACACGTACCAATGATAAGGTACAGATATTGCAAGGTCTTCAACAGGGAGATACTATTATTACTACAGGTATTATGCAGGTGAAACAGGATATGGATGTAAAAGTAAGTAAGGTGAAGGGCTGATGTTTTGCGGAATTGCCTTAATTTTATAAGGCTTTATGAAATACTTGTGCTGCATATTGTTTTGCTTCTTGTCCTGTGCGTGGAAGGCCCCTGCGCAGCTTGCAGATGGCTCCATAGCGCCCGATTTTACATTTACAGATATCAATGGCAACCCCCAAAACCTGTATAGCTACCTCGACCAGGGTAGGTATGTAGTGCTGGATATATCTGCCACCTGGTGTGTGCCTTGCTGGGATTATCATAACAGCGGTACGCTTGATAGCATATACCAGCTGCATGACCAGCCTGCCGGGGGAGATTGGAAAATAATATTGATAGAGGCAGATGCAGGTACCGACTCTGCGGACTTGCACGGATCGGGCACCAATACCCAGGGCGATTGGGTGCAGGGTGCGGCCTATACCATTATCGACCCGCCACAGGGTGCGGCACTCAGCAGCTTCAGGAATGGCTATGCTATATCATATTATCCCACTTTTTACATGATATGCCCCGACAGGAGGGTATACCAGGATACATTTCTTAAAATACTTAGTCCGCATGTGAGCACATGGGAATACGCGGCCAGTAATCTGTGTTCAGCAACGGGTGTTGCCCATGTAACGACAACAGGAGGGCTATCCGTTTATCCCAATCCCGCCAGTGCGATAGTTAACTTTGATTTTTCAGCAGCAGTTAGCGGTACTGCTGTGTTAAAGATCATGAATATGTTGGGGCAGGAGGTTGATGAAAAAGAGTACAACCTTCCGTCTGCCGGCAAGGTCTCGTTTCAGTACGATGCGACCCATTTGCGGCGGGGGCTTTATTATTTCACCTTGTCAAACGGCAGGGACAGGCTGGTCCGAAAAATATTACTTCAATAAATAAAGCCCCGCTTTTGCGGGGCTTTATTTATTGCTTATTCTACCAGCAGCTTTGATGAATATTTTTGACCTTCGCGGTTTTGTAAGATCACCGTATAGATACCTTGTGCTATACCTGCTAAGGATATCCTCCAGCCCCCATTGGTAAAAACGGGAGTTACTTCGGTTTTCTTAGCCCCGTTATCAATGAGGGTGCATGCTGTAACAGCGCCTATGTCGTTACTGCATGAGAAATAGCTGTGTGCAGGATTGGGGAATACCTTTATTGGTTTTGTATTTGCGGCAATATTTTGTACTGATACGGGTAGTGGATAAGTGCCTTTCCTGTACATCACTTTACCTGAATTGTCATCCTCCCATACTATATGTACCACACCTTCGCTCATAGCCACATCTGCATTCTCAACGGAGCCTGATGCAATGGTATCGTAGGCGGAGGAGAAACCCCCTGTGATGGAGTCGGAAAATTTCAGGCATATCCTTGTTGTAGTATTGGCATTCTCTTTCCAGGCTATTGCTGCTGCAGTGCCCGCATGGGCTATCCTTGGGTAGTTTTGAGCCGATAGGCCAGCAAAATTTCCGGTAAGCGGCATGCAGGCAATGGCCTGCTGTGTGCTGGCTACGCTTTTATTGAGATACACTCTTGAGCTGCCGCTTGCCCCGCTCATATATACGGTGTATATGCTGTCGTTCAGCAATATTGCATCAGGGCCACTCGAAGGGCATGCCATCACCATCCAGTTAGTGGTATCGGTCTCGATAGCATTATTGAATGTTGCTGCATTGTCTGTAGAGAAAGACGACCATATGGTCCTGATATTGGAGAGGTTATTCCTGTAGGTGACAATAGTGTTGTTGCCTGAGCTGAGGATATGGCCGGGGCAGCAATCGCATACATCGCCACCGGCAAAATTACTTACCCTTACATCGGGGCTGAAACTATTGCCCATGTCTGTTGATTTTGCCACCGCCCATTTGGCGTTCATGAAGGTGTTGTCAAATTTCATGAATGCCACTATAGGGTTGCCTGACACATCGGTCGTAACGGTTGGGAAGCGGGTAGCGCTATCAAGCACGAAACTATCCACACGCACAGGGGCGGCAAAGTTTTGTCCCCCGTCGGTCGAGCGCACTATATATATATGATTGGTGTCTTCAGGTGTTTGCTTGAACACCACATATACTGTATCGCCGTGCGACGCAATATCCGGCCCGGCCCATGATGCGGCGAACACGGGTATTGAAGCGGGATTTATTGTGGCCGGGGTGCTGAATGCAGCTCCTGTCCAGCGGGATAAGTAGGTCTTTTTAGCACCGGAATTGCCCCATAATACCAGTGGGTCGCCATTACCATCCAGCGTAATACGAGGGTGCAGGTTGCTATAAGTATTCGTGGCCACTGCTACAGGTGCCGACCAGGTGATCTGTGCGAATGTGCTTATGTTGAATGAAAGAAAAAGAATTGTAAAGAGTATTCTCATAAGGTAATATTTTAGTGTACAATACCCGTAAGTTACCTTTTTTATATTTATTAACCTTTCTGCACGGCAGGCTGAAAAGTAATTCTCTCCTTAGTTGTACCTTTGCAGCGTATTTATGAAGTCGTTCGATGTTCCTGTTCATTACCGCAGCCCTTTAATAGCTGCTATAAAGCAAAAACGTAAGGCTGCGGATAAGATGAAGAAGGATTTTACGCCAACTGTATTGCAGCTCGGTTCATTGCAGGTGATCCTTGCCCGGCATTTTGGTTTTTGTTATGGTGTGGAGAATGCCATAGAGATCGCATTCCGTGCTGTAGCTGAAAACCCGGGTAAGCGCGTGTACCTGCTTAGCGAAATGATACATAACCCCGGGGTGAATGCCGATCTGCAGGCGCTGGGGGTGCATTTCATTATGGATACAGGCGGTAAAATGCTGATGGGCTGGGATGAACTGGATAGCAATGATATTGTGATCATCCCGGCATTCGGCACCACGCTGGAACTGGAACAACTGCTTCGTGAGAAAGGCATAGAACCGACACGCTACGAGACCACATGCCCCTTTGTAGAGAAGGTTTGGAACCGCGCTGAAAAGATAGGCAAGGACGGTTATACAATAGTAGTACATGGCAAGCCCCGGCACGAAGAAACAAGGGCCACATTCTCACACAGTAAGGCCAATACGCCTACCGTAGTGGTAAAAGATATGGAACAGGCGCAGCACCTTGCCCGCTATATAAAAGGGGAATTAGCTGCAGAGCAGTTCTATACCGATTTTAAGGACCAGTATTCCGAAGGCTTCGATGTGGCAAAAGACCTGCAGCGTATTGGTGTGGTGAACCAGACCACGATGCTGGCCAGCGAAACACAGGCGATCGCCGATTACCTGAAAGAGGTGGTCAGGAGGCAGTATGGGCTACAGGATGATGTTTCATCCCGTTTTGCCGATACGCGCGATACGCTTTGCTATGCTACCAATGACAACCAGGGGGCCGTGCAGGGTATGCTTGAGGCCGATGCCGACCTGGCCCTGGTGATAGGCGGCTACAACAGCTCCAACACATCGCACCTGGTGGAACTATGCGAACAGAAATTGCCTACTTACTTTATCAAAGATGAGGACTGCCTCATGTCGGCATCCACTATCAGGCACTTCGACCTGCATACACATACAGAGCAGGAAAGTGATCATTACCTGCCTGCTACCCGTCCGCTAAAGGTGATGATAACCTCAGGGGCTTCCTGCCCCGATGCTTTGGTGGAACGTGTTATCGGCAGGCTTGCCGGTATAACCGGTAATGAGGAGGCTTTGGAAAGCTTAAGCCAAAGCTGGGAAGCTTCGGCTTAAGCAACAAATATTTTACCACAATTTTACACGGGCGCTATCGGCGATATACATTTTGTTGGCCGGTGTTACATGAAATGCTTCATAAAACTCAGGTACATTCGGGAAGGGTCCATTCACACGATATTTGGCCGGTGAGTGCACATCGGTGAGCAGACGGGTTGCCAGTTCTGCTTTACGCTGCGAATAGAGCCAGCCCAGGGAATAACCGAGGAAGAAACGCTGCACAGGTGTAAAGCCGCTGATTTTTTCCCCTTTTTTATACGTTTCGGTCATCTTGAATGCGTCGAGGCCTATGAGTATGCCGCCCAGGTCGGCGAGGTTCTCGCCCAGGGTAGCTTTACCGTTTATGTGCAGTGAGTCGACAGGCGTGAATGCATTGAACTGTTTTACCAATACCGCTGCACGTTTATTGAACTGTTCTTCGTCCTCTTTGCTCCACCAGTTGCGCAGGTTGCCATTCTCGTCATACTGGCGGCCTTCATCATCAAAGCCATGTGTTATCTCGTGGCCTACTGTCGATGCAGCAGCATAACCATATACCAGTGCATCATCCAGCTCTTCGTCCCTGTAGCCGGGTACGGTGAAGATGCCTGCAGGTAATACGATCTCGTTGTTCGATGGGTTGTAATAGGCGTTATATGTTTGTGGGGTCATGTCCCATTCCTCGCGGTCCACTGGCTTACCCAGTTTATTGAGCGAATAGTTGTTCCACCATTCATTAGCGCGCATCATATTGAGCGCATAGGGACCACGGTCTATTTTCAGGGCCGAGAAATCTTTCCATTTATCCGGGTAGCCTACCTTTTTGTGGATGGTGGCCAGCTTGTGCAGGGCCTTTTGTTTGGTGCTGTCGCTCATCCAGTCCAGCTTTTCCATCCTGTTCTTATAAGCAGTGCGTACGTTCTCTACAATAAGCTCATAACGTTTCTTGGCCATTTCATTGAAATACTCTTTGGCGAAGAGCTGGCCCAGCGCTTCGCCTATAGCACCTTCTTCACTATCCAGTACACGCTTCCAGCGGGGGCGTTGCTGCTCAGCACCCCGCAGGGTCTTGCTGTAAAAATCAAAGTGTGCATCAACAAATGGTTTGCTTAAGTAAGCGGAAAAGTCGGAGACGAGATGAAAGGCCATATAGTCCCTCAGCGTAGCTATATTTTCCTTCGCTATCACTTCATCGAGTGTATGGTAAAATTCGGGCTGGCCAACGATCACGCTGTCCACATGCTGCACGCCTATCTGCTGCAGGGTCTGCGGCCAGTCAATGTGCGATGAAATTTTATTGAGGCTGCTGATGGCCATTTTGTGGTAGTTCTTATAGGGGTCGCGCAGGTCTTCAAGTTTGCGCGATGATCTTGCAAGTTTCGTTTCCAGCGCCATTACAGCCGCCGCTTTTTTATTGGCGAGGTTGCTGTCGGCACCCATCAGCCTGAAGATAGTGGCCACATAGCCGGGATATGCCTGGCGCACTTTGGTGGTACGTGCATCAGTATTGAAATAATAATCCCTGTTGGGCATACCCAAGCCCCCCTGCGACATATAATAAGCATTCACGTCGCTGGCCTTCAGGTCTTGCCCTACGCCCTCACCAAAGAACACCCCTACACCATAGGTGTGCATATGGGCTGTATAAGCCATTATATCCTTCGGTGTTTGCAGGGCATTTATTTTGCTCAGTTCCCCTGCAAGCGGCTCAAGGCCCTTCTGCTCTATGGATGTTGTATCCATGCCGCTGTACCAGAAGTCGGCGATCTGCTGGCTGGTACCGCTTTTTTCATTTTTCGCCAGCGCATCTTCATTGATGTGCTTCAGGCGGCTGTACAGCTCTTCCTGCACCAGCTTGGCTATACCCCAGCTTGTTTCATCGCCTGGTATGGGATTCTTTTTTATCCAGCCGCCATTGGCATAGTCGAAGAAGTCGTCAGCAGGGTTCACGGTGCTGTCTATATCATCAACCAGTATATCGCTTTTGGGAGCGCTCTCTGTTTGCGGAGTTTCTTTTTGCGGGTTGTTACAGGCTGCGAAGCATATTGCAGCAGCCATGAGTACGTTGAACGCCTTGTTCATATCTCAGATATTGTTTCGTGTTTGAAGGGATTAAAATTAGGTTTATTAGTTGAAAGATAACGTGTGGCAGAAGGGGGGATTTTTGTGTGATATATAAAAAATGGGGCGTAATCTATGATTACGCCCTGGAGATTCTGGTTAGTAAATCAATGTCGTCTGCTTCTGAAGACATTAAATTTGCTTATTTGCAATGCAAAAGTCTGAAAATGCCAGGTAGCGAAAAGGTGAAAAACTGTAATTGTATTAAGTGCTTTTAGCAAATGTATACGTGAAAAACACCCTTGTATTTATTAAAAAAAAATCAAAAATTTGTGTTGATAAAAAAAGATAATATTATGAGCAAAAAAGAAAAGATTGCGATGCAAAACCCAGATACTGGTGTACAAACCCAAGCAGAACTTTTTGCAGCAACATATAGTTTTAGTCAGCACTATAGCCTCGTGCAAAATCAATCTTTTACCAATTCACTTAACGTAAATTACAACAGCCTGAAATCTGTAATCGTTGCTTTTGCGCAAGCAGTGGGGATAGGTTCGAAAGATGTTGGCTTAACGTTTATACACAGGTTTGATGCTGATAGCAGCGCGTGGTTTATATGTATTGAACTATGCGAATTAAAGTTAAGCGGTAAAACCCCTGATGGTAGGGAGATATATAATATTATCGCACATGGTAGTTATTGTCGTTATGATCTTACAACTGCAGGCCTAGTAACTACCACATTGCCATCAGCCTATTTCGACCAATTATACTATAATAACTTGCTGTATAGAGAAAATCCTATTGAGACACCTGTGAGCCTCAACAGCCTTGATCCCGGTAAAAATATATTTGTTAAAAACATCACATTCCCCTGGAAAGAAATAAAGGCATTATATGACCATAATGATGCAATAACTGAGTTCATAAATCCCGTAGTATGTCTTCAGAGTTGCTCGTCTGACCTGCCTTATATGCATCAGGATTCAAATGTAAATTGGCCACATGGCATATGGATGTATATGAAAGACGAGGATTCTTCAGGCAATATAATTGCAAGACTCGGAACACCAAACAGCGAAACCTCATTTTATAACCAGGCAGCCGATGTTGGCTCTATGTGCCCACCAAGGTGTGCAGTGTATTTAAAACCTTCAAAGTCAATATTCGTTCCACCACCAATGATGGCAGATATTAAAGATAACTGAGTGCAATTGCCTTAATTCAGTTTTTATACGGTGAGTGGTGCACTTATGAAGGTATGAAATAGTTGTTGAGGTATGTGCGAAATTTGTAATTTAGTGGATATTCATGTTTATGGAGCCACTATCTTATCTATCACCTTTGTTTGTTGCATATTATACCATATTGCTGCTGTCATTTTTAATCGGTTTGAGCACGGCCGTATCGGCTAAGTGGTTACAGTGGCTTGTTTTAGCGCAGCTTTTCGCTGCCTTAACAGCGGATGGTCTCGGTACCTATTTGCAATACTGGCGGCACAGCAATAATAACATTTGGGTGGCAAATAGTTATATCCTGATTGAGTTTATGCTTTATATAGTAGCCGCAGGGACTATTTGCTTTAATACGATCAACAATACTGCGCGGCTGCTTACAGGCATACTTTTACTAGGCTATTCCGGTTTATGGGTTGCCAGCATAAGAAACAATGGCTTCAAGATATTTGCCAATTGGGCTTATATTATAGGCGGCATTGCCATAAGCCTGTACTTTGCTTTTATATTGTTCAGGGCATTCGTAAGGGGAGAGCTCGGAAAGATATCCAGGTCTGTCAAATTGTTTTCTATCGCTACTATAATCTATTATTGTAGCATGATACCTTATTTCGGCTTTCTCGTTTATCTCAATAATAAGCAAAGGCATATTTCTGAAAGGTTATATAGTATTAACGATATACTGAATATTATTCGCTACTTCATTATCGGTCTTAGTTTCTTGATATATCGGAATGAAAGACCCAAAGTGTCAATGAAACCAACAGATGGGAAATAATGATGTAGTACTTACAGTTGTAGTTGCGACGCTGGTTATTTTACTATTGGCTGCAGGTATCGTTATAACGCTTTTTATTGCAGGCAGGCAACGCCTGCAACAGGAAACCAAAATAGCCCAGGTACAGGCCGATTACGAGAAGGAGTTGCGTACGGTGACTAACGAGGTGCAGGAACAGGTGCTGGTAAATGTGGGACGTGAACTGCACGACAATATCGGGCAGATGCTGACGGTGATGCACCTGCAGGTGGAGCATGGCCGGCTGGACAAACCGGAACTGCAAAATATACTGAAGCCAATAGATGATACACTGCAAAGCACGATACAACAATTGCGGCTATTGGCCAAAAGCCTGAATAATGATGTACTGGAGCAGGAAGGCTTGCTAAAGGCCATGCAAACAGAGGTGGCCAGGCTGGAACCTTTAGGCAAGTTCACAATGCATTGGCAGCACGATGATACCGAGCCAAAACTCAATAAAGACCAAAAGCTAATGGCCTTTCGTATATGCCAGGAGATACTGAACAATGCGATGAAACATTCAGGGGCTAAAAACATTTATTTGTTTCTAAAAGGCACAGGTGGCTTCAGGCTTGAAGTAAGGGATGACGGTAGTGGATTTGACGCGGAGCAGCAATTGAAGACAGCCGGGGGGTCGGGATTAATGAATATCATGAAGCGGGCAAGCCTGGCAAATTTAATATGTCATATAGATGCATGTGAAGGGAAAGGCAGTATATTTATGTTGCAGGAAGCAAATACTTAAATATCTGTTACTATGGCGGTTTCCATATATATAGCCGACGACCATACAGTGGTGCGCAAGGGACTAAAAGAGCTCATAGAGCGTATGGGTGATTATAAAGTGTTGCGTGAATTTGATAATGGCCAGGAACTTACACGCAATTATCCTTTCATTGAGCAGCCTGATTTGCTGATCGTAGACCTGGCTATGCCGGTGATGCATGGCAAAGAAACTGTGAAGCGGCTGAGGGAACTGAACGATATTACGCCCATACTGATACTTACTATTGACACAACAGAACGTATGATCATCGAGCTATTCAGGCTGGGTGTGCGGGGTTACCTGCCTAAAAGCTGTAGTGCCGAAGAGTTGAAGAAAGCGATAGATGATATAAAACGTACCGGGTATTATCATAATGAATTGCTGCAAAAAGCCCTGCAAGCCGAAGAACGGAAAAGCCCGGATGCCGAAAGACAGAAGATACTGGAGCAGTTAACGGAGCGCGAAATGGCCTTCCTGCTACTCGTGTGCGATGCCGAGGAATACACTTACGAGCAGATAGCGGATAAGATGGGGATGCACCGCAGGACCGTAGACGGCTACAGGGAATCGATATTCGAAAAGTTCAGCATCAGGTCAAAGACAGGCCTGGTACTGTTTGCAATAAAACACCGGATCATAGCAATATAACCTCATTTACTATGCAAAGGCCTGTTCCACCAGCTTCTGCTGCTCCCTGGCGTGCATCTTTGAATAGCCGGTAGCCGTGGAGGCACTGGCAGGGCGGCTGAGGTGTTTCATTGGGAACGATTCCTGCAGATTTTGCAATATATAAGGCAGGGCACCCATATTTCGGGGCTCTTCCTGTACCCAATACCACTCAGCTTTCTTGTATTTATCGCGCAAAGCCTGCAGCTGCTGTATAGGCATAGGGTACACCTGTTCCAGCCGCACTATGGCTATATCCGTTCTTTTGTCTGCAAGTTGTTTCTCGCTCAGGTCAAAGTACATCTTACCACTGCAGAGCAATACACGTTTTACTTTAGAGGCTGTTTTCACATTGGGGTCGTCCAGCACTTCTTTAAAGCCGCCGGTAGTAAACTCTTCCATTGAGGAGTAAGAGCGTACGTGGCGCAGGTTGGCCTTTGGTGAAAAATTGACCATAGGTTTCCGGAATGGCCACGCCAGTTGCCTGCGCAGGCCGTGAAAGAAATTGGCCGCGGTGGTGATGTTGGTAACGATAAGGTTGTGCTCGGCACTCATCTGCAGGAACCGTTCCATACGTGCGCTCGAGTGCTCCGGGCCGCCGCCCTCATAGCCATGAGGCAGCAACAGTACAAGGCCGTTCATCAGGCCCCATTTTTGCTCTGCACTTACGAGGTACTGGTCTATTATGGTTTGTGCGCCGTTGGCAAAGTCGCCGTACTGGGCTTCCCATATCACCAGGTTATCGGGGTTGGCCATGGCATAGCCATATTCAAAACCCAATACCGCAAATTCGCTAAGCAATGAATTGTAGATATGGAAATCGCCTTGCTTATCACGCAGATGTGCCAGCCTGTTATAAGGTGCATTTGTGTTTTCGTCGTATATCACGGCATGGCGGTGCGAAAAGGTGCCACGCTTTACATCCTCGCCGCTCAGGCGCACATCGTGCTGCCCGGCCAGCAGGCTGGCATAAGCCAGCAATTCGCCGGTAGCCCAGTCTATCTTGCCGTCTTTCTCAAAGAGTTTTATTTTATCCTGCAACAGCTTGGCAACCTTGCGCAGTGGTTTGAAGCCTTCGGGCCATTGCATGAGTTTTGATACCAGTTCTTTAAAGTCTCCTTCATTGATCGCGGTATTAGGTGAGCTTTCAAAGTCTTTGGCGGCTGCCATGCGCATCTTGCGCCATTGCAGTTCGGGTTTTTGGTAGGTGTAGGGCAGCGGGTTTTGTTTTACCTCATCCAGGCGCATTTGCAGGTTGTCCCAGAAATGTTTTTCCATTTGTTTCGCCAGGTCTTTTGCATCGCTTTCACCTTTTTCAAGCAAGTAATTGGTATATACTTCGCGTGCGTTGGGGTGCTTGTCGATAATCGCATATAGCTGCGGCTGGGTGAATTTAGGCTCATCGCCCTCGTTATGCCCGTAGCGCCTGTAGCATACCATGTCAATGAAAATATCCTGGTTGTAGCGCTGGCGATAGGCTACAGCGAGTATGCAGGCTTTAACCACGGCTTCCGGGTCATCGCCGTTCACATGCAGTACAGGTGCTTTCACCATAGAGGCTACGCTGGTGCAGTAGTCGGCTGAGCGGGCATCGTCAAAGTCGGTAGTGAAACCTATCTGGTTGTTGATCACAAAATGTATGCAGCCGCCCGTTTCATAACCTGCCAGTTTACTCATTTGCAGCAGTTCATAGATCACGCCCTGGCCTGCCACGGCCGCATCGCCATGTATGAGTATGGGTAGTATGCGGTCATATTCATTTTCGTACAGGGTATCGGCTTTTGCCCTTGCAAAACCACTCACTACGGGATCCACCGCTTCAAGGTGCGATGGATTGGGAGCCAGTTGCAGGTTCACGTTTTTCCCATTTGGCGTTGTAACGTCGGAATTAAAACCAAGATGGTACTTCACATCGCCACTGCCCATTGTCATATCCGGGGGCATATAGCCTTCAAATTCAGAGAATATCTGCTCGTATGTTTTGCCTAAAGTATTGGCCAGTACGCTAAGGCGGCCCCTGTGTGCCATACCGATCACTACTTCCTTTACACCAGCATCGGCCGCTTCGTTGATCATAGCATCTAGCGCGGGTATAGTGCTCTCCCCACCATCCAGGCCAAAGCGTTTTTGCCCTATATATTTTGTGTGCAGGAACTTCTCAAATATCACCCCTTCGTTCAGCTTTTGCAGTATGCGTTTGCGTTCCGCTATGGTGAACTGTTTTTGCATTATTTCTTCGTAGGTAGTGCCTACCCACTTGCACACGTCTATATCGTTGATGTAGGTATATTCTATGCCCACATTCCCGGCATATAGCTTTTGCAGTTTGGCCACTATATCGCGCAGTTTGGCTTTCCCAAGCCCTATAGAGCTGCCTGCATGAAATTCTGTATCCAGGTCCGCATTGCCCAGGTCAAAGTGCGATAGGTCCAGTTGTGCGTGCCTGTCTTTACGTTTGCGTATAGGATTGGTAGTGGCTACAAGGTGTCCTCTTTTACGGTATGCGCGGATCAGCTTATATACACTCAGCTCTTTTGTGATCTGTTCGCTGCTGTATGTACCCGAACCTGTACTGCCGTTCATGCCGGCTTTACCCACCGCAAAATCGAAGCCTTCAAAGAACTTTCTCCATTCAGGATCTATGGCTGAGGGGTCTTTTATAAAATTGTTGTATAGAGAGTCAATGTATTCAGGGTCAGAAGCCATTACGTACGAAAAATCTTCCATTGTAGCCTTGAGTTTGTATTGCGCTGTTCTGGTTATGTTATGGCCTTTAGGGCCGGTTGAGGCGGCAAATTTAACCCCAAAATATCAATTCACAA
This sequence comes from Bacteroidetes bacterium 46-16, assembly GCA_001897835.1. Lineage (GTDB taxonomy): Bacteria > Bacteroidota > Bacteroidia > Chitinophagales > Chitinophagaceae > MKUN01. The sequence goes on along the minus strand of MKUN01000033.1, from coordinate 1,820 downwards.
TAAATGAATTATAGTTGCAGGATACCTTTTGCATGTTGGCACAGTCTTTTTAAGCTATATAGTAACCAAAACGATTTTTTATGCGTTCTATATTGTATTTGATAGCGGTACTCCTGGTGGTTGGCTGGTTACTGGGAGCTTTTGTCTGGAACCTTGGCGGCCTGATACATATTTTGCTGGTACTGGCAGTGGTATCTTTATTGCTGGGCTTCATCAGGAGAGGCACAGTATAAGGCCAGTCAACGTTTATTAAACCATTTTAAAGCTATGTTTTCCGACATAGCTTTTTCTATTTCTCTTTGCTTAAAGCGAAGCGAACTGCCGGTCCAGGTCGGCAAGTCCTATCGGTTTTTCGATAAGGGAATATTTCGCATTGGCCGGCATATGTGGCGGCGCAGGATGGAAGGCGCTCACCAGGCAAATAAATGTTTCAGGATGTGCTGTCGATATTTGGGGTACCTTTTCCCAGCCCGCGCCGTCGGGAAGGTTATTATCTATGAAAAGTATATCGGGCTTTATGTCTTCCACCGCTGCAATACCATCATAAAGACTATGCGATATGAATACCTCATACCCTTTACGAAGAAAGTACCCTTTCAGCAGTAAACATAGATCAGTCTCATCGTCTATTATCAAAACCTTCTTACCATTATCCATACAAGTCTTGTTTTTAGGTCGTGCCCCTGTATAATATTACATGGTTGCAGGTAACTACAATACCAACAAATTAAAGAACCTTTTCTTAAAAAAACCAAAGCATTTTTCCCCACCGGGATAATGGTTTCATTATCACTAAACTGTACAAAAATGATGCCCTTTGACCTGTGAAAAACAAAAGAGCCTGGGAATGAAGGCTAAACGGCCATATCAGTAGGGTGTGTCCAGTAGCTCCTGAGCGCGGCTACCGTCTTTAAAAGATTTTCAAAGCTGTTTGGCTTGGTAATATAAGAGTTTGCGCCCAGTTCATAGCAGCGCCTCATCTCCTGCTCATTGTTCGTGGTACTGAAGATTACCACCGGTATTTTTTTCAGTTCAGGATGTAGTTTCAATTCTTTAAGTACTTCCCGCCCGTCTTTTTTAGGCATGTTCAGATCCAGCAGCATGAATCTGGGTAGCTTCGTTTCGTCCTGTGTAGTGAGGAGCGATTGTAGGTATTCAAGCACTTCAACACCATTATCCACAAAATGCAACCTGTCTTTGAAGCCATTTTCTTCAAATGCAGCTTGTAAGAGAAAACGATCATCAGCGTCATCCTCTGCGATCAATATGAATATTCCTTCCATGCGCGTCCACTGTGCTTTTTTGCATAGCACCTGCAGCGGTTTAATGGCTTTACAGGCAAGTGCTCAAGCGGTAATAAGTTGTAAAGATAGTAAAAACTTTAGCTGCTGGCGGATAGATTGTATTCGTTTTTCTTTATAATGTATTTCATTGCAAGGCATTGCGTTCAAATCTTTAAACACTTTTGTGGGTGCCATTTATTGGTGCGGTACACCATGTTGCCTGGCAATAAGAGTAGTGGCGCAGGCAAGGTGTTCCCCCGGGATTAAGATGAAAATGAAGGTTCTCCTTGTGGAAAACTATTTTGTCTTTTTGCAGCCAAATGCTTTGCCGAAAAATCAACTCAGCGTATCTTTACACTCCCCCGCAAAAATCCTGTCTTGTTTCAAATGCTGAATAATAATATTCAGGGAATATTTGGGAGATTGCCGGGCTTTGTTACCTTTGCACTCCCAAAACGAAAAAAGGGGATAGTTCTTTGAGCATTTAGCGGGTAGTTCAGTTGAGAAAAAAATATTTTCAAAATTGATTTTGCTGTA
>MKUN01000032.1:49594-102185 GCA_001897835.1 Bacteroidetes bacterium 46-16 | reverse complement strand
CATTATTTTGGTCTACCGGGCCTTATCAACAGCATGAGCCTGCTTGGGCGCACAGCCCCCCTGCACTTATACGCTCCTGCCCGGCTGGAGCAGATGATGAACTGGATATTCGAGGTAGCAGATACCACCTTATGCTTCCCTTACTTCTTTCATCCCTTACCAGAAGGCACAGAAAAACTGGTAGAGAATGACATGTTTAGCGTCACTTGTTTCCCGGTCAACCATCGTATACAATGCCATGGTTTCCTTGTAGAACGTAAAACAAGGGGGCGTAAATTACTGCCTGATAAAGCAAAAGAATATAACATACCCCCTGAATTTTATGATAACCTCAAACAAGGACAGGATTTTGAGGGACCGGATGGCACAGTGGTAAAAAACGAATGGGTAACAGATGATGGCCCTGTGCCTAAAAAGTACGCTTATTGTGCTGATACTATATTCACAGACTCTTTTCTTGACGTGATACAGGGGGCCGATACCATATATCACGAATGTACTTACCTGGGTAAAGATGCAGACAAAGCCGAAAAGAGATTTCACAGTACTGCCGCGCAGGCTGCAGAACTGGCAAAGATGGCAAATGCCAAACAACTGCTGCTGGGACATTTTTCTTCCAAATATCGCGACCTGGAACCCTTCAGGGAAGAAGCATTACCCATCTTCCCCAATGTACAGGTGACCATAGAAGGTACTGCATATGAAATATAAGGATATGCTCCCGTCGATATACAGAAAGCTTCATGTAAATTGCCTGCCTGATACTTTTGTATTTTTATGCAGGCTAAAATATTATTAAGATATAAATGGGCTGGTTAGATAAACTTTTCGGTAAGAACGAGGAACAACAGCAAAACAGGGAAAGCCATGAACATGTTTCGGCTGAAGCCTCAGCTATAGCTGCACCTTTTACCGGGCTCGATGGCATTCGTTTCGGGCGCTACAGCGATAACAATAAAAGCTATAAAAAAACCCAAAGCTGGTATATAGCCGAAGACCGCTTCAAAGAAAAAAACTATACGGAAGCATTTGCAGCATTATTCGATTACCTGCGCGACGATGTGGAAGATAATATTCGCTTCCGGCCAGACGGGCGCAGCTTCACATTCGATATCTTGCAGGGCTCGAAACAAGTGCATGGCGAGTGCGATGGTGACAGGCTTACCGCCCGTGTGCCCCTGGCCGTAATGGACACACCAGCAACTGCCGTAATGCGCAGGCTGCTCGAAATGAATTTCAGCCTATACTACACCCGCAGTGCCATAGATGGTGATAACACTTTATGCATGGTCTTTGACACAGAGGTACCCTCGGCCAGCCCCAACAAAATGTATTACGGACTACGTGAACTGGCTACCAAAGCCGACAGGCAGGACGACCTGCTCCTGGCCGATTTTGAAACACTGAAACCAACCGGCATAGACCACATAAAAGCCTTAGACCCGGCAGAACTGGACATGAAGTATACCTGGTTTCGCAAATGGATACAGGATACACTCAATAATGCAGGCGAACTGAACCAGGATTCTTTCTCAGGTTCTATTGCCTATATGCTGCTTGCGCTTGTTTACCGGATAGACTTCCTCATAACTCCCGAAGGCAAACTGCTCACCCAACTGGAACGCATACATGCACTTTACTGGGAAAAGAAAGAAGAGATAACACTCGTGGAGCGCAACCAGATGATGAAAGAGGCTGTGCGCAAACTGCTTGACATAACACGTGAAGAGTTCAGCGCATCGGTATATCGCAGTAAAAGCTCTTTTGCCATAAGCTCACCTGGGCCTACCGATAAGGTGCGGGAGCATATCATCAATGCCAATAATGATTCACGCTGGTATATCGACAATAAGTACCCGGCACTGGCACTGGTGCTGAATGAGTATGGCGTAATGTACAACCAGTTCATATACAGCATGCCCCGTGTGCTTGCCGATCTCGCCACAATTTACATGGCAGTAATGCATGCCAAATATTTCACGGCATTAGGGATGCAGCAGCCTTTATTTGATCCGGCAAAAAGCGAGTTCAACAAACAGGCTATACGCAAAGCAACCGATGAAGCAGTGAATCGCTATACCGACAAGTTCCCGAACCTGCGGTGGGACCACAACCTGGTAGCATACGATAACTTATATGCCTTCGGCACCAGCTTCACAGAGCAGATGGCCAACCTTAACCTTGAAACAAAACGATAATGACCATACAGGAAACGATAGAACAATTCCAGGACGCCGTAGTGCAGATAGCTACCAAAACAGGCACCGGCACAGGCTTCTATCTTAAACAATATGACCTCATCGTTACCAATAATCACGTGGTTGGCGACAGCCACCGGGTGACCGTAAAAGGACGCATTTTTGAGAAACGGCTGGCCGAGGTTGTCTTTACCGATAGCCGCTACGATATCGCCTTCCTTTTACCCCCGCTGGACCTCCATGCATTGCCCGATATAAAACTTGGCAACTACGAGACCATGCACGATGGCGATACGGTAGTGGCCATAGGCCACCCTTATGGCCTTAATTACAGTGCCACACAAGGTGTAATATCGCGCGTTGACCGGATACAGCAAGGCATCAAATACATACAGATAGACGCTGCTATAAACCCGGGCAACAGCGGCGGCCCGCTGGTGAATGAAAATGGTGAAGTGGTAGGGGTAAATACTTTTATCATCAAAGGTGGTGACAACCTGGGCTTTGCCTTGCCTTCCTCGTATCTTAAAGAGGCCCTCGACCAATATATGCCGCACCGTGGGGAACTGGCCATACGCTGCCCCTCATGCAGCACATTGGTAACGGAGCAAACACTGGAAGCCGGTCAATATTGTCCTAATTGCGGTACCAAGATCCAGTTCCCTAAAAAGGATGAACCTGCAGAGGCCCCGCTATCGGGCATTGCCAAAGTAATAGAAGATATCCTGGTAAAATTGGGTTATGATAAAGACCTGGCACGTACCGGCACCAACCACTGGGAGGTAGAAGAGGGCTCGGCCAAAATAAAGATCGCTTATAACCCGGATAACTATTTTGTGGTGAGCGATGCCTACCTGTGCAAACTGCCCCGCAGTGGTATCAAGGAGTTATACACTTATTTGCTGAAACAAAACTTCGATCTGCGCGGCATGCTTTTCAGCCTTCATGGCGAGAACATCGTACTAAGCTCCCTTGTATACGACCTTGATATGACCCCGGATGTAGGCGAACATATGTATCGTGATCTCTTTCAGAAAGCGGATTATTACGACACCTTGCTTATCGAGCAATATGGCTGTGAGCCGATATTGGAAGAAAAATAGCATAAACCCTTATTTTTGTAAATACCTCTAAAAAAACATGCAATGAGATACCTGGTACTTTTATTTGCTTTTATGCTTGCCCCGTCACTATCGCTCTTTGCACATAAAACACCCTCGCCCTGTGCCCTGCTTAGTGCGCAGCAAATAAATTCCCTGCTTTATGCTAATGAACGGCAAGCCGTTAAGCAATTGATCTCTAAAAAGGACCGCTGCGAATTCAGGTCGGATAACGGCTTTGTGAAAATATATATCGAATACAAAAAGTATAAGGATGTACAGACCGCTTTCATGGCCTTAAAAAAAGAACATGCAGATAACCTTGCTACAGTGAAAAAAGGTGAAAAAGTAGAAAACGAATACAATGTGCTCGGTATTGTGCCTGAGGCAAAACCTGATGATTATTATATGATGGGCGATGGCAGCATCACCGAGGGGCCTAATGTCATATCATTCCGCTTCCTGCTCGATAATTACATTGTCTGCTTCAAAACAAGGGGAATGATGAAAACTACGGTAGTATCCCAACTAGGGAAACTATACAATACCGTGCTGGAAAATGCAGGGCGGCAATTGCGCTAGACCTGCCCCTCGTCATTATTATCTTCTACAATTTCCGAACTTGTTTCCGCGGGGGCCTGGGACTCCTTATCTCTTGCAGGCTTTTTTTCATTTTGACCAAGGGCCTCCTGCAGCTTTTTACGTTTCTTTTCCAGTTTGGCACTTACCTCTTTGATCAGGTTCTCCAGGTGTTGCTTTAGCTCTTCAGCTTTTTTGCCGGGTGTGATATTTTCAATGCCGTTCTTAAAATCAGCCAGCTCTTCTTCATGCTCTTTTATCTCGTCCTCAAGCTGGTGTGCAAAATGTTTCGCCCGGCTGATGCGCTCGCTCTTTTGCCGTTCCTGGTGCTCTTTACGTTTTTCCCGCGCCGCATCTTTGCGTTCAAAAAAATGTTTTCGTGCTGCAAGGAAACGTTCCCACATATCCTGGCTGTGCTCACGGGGTACAGGGCCTATACTCTTCCATTCGGTCATCAGGTCGTTCAGCTCAGCCGTAGTGTCATTCCAGTGTGTAGCGTCTTTTAAGACCTCAGCACGGTTCAATATGGACATCTTACGCGCCATGTTATCTTCCAGCTCCACACGCATGGCACCAAAATGCGCACGCTTGGCTTTATAGAACTTGTCTTTGGCGCCGAGAAATTTTTTCCACAGTTCTTCTCCCATTTCACCGGCTACACGGCCTACCTTCTTCCATTCTTCCATTAGTTTTTCATAAGCATCAGTGGTCGCATTCCACTCTGTGCTGTCCGCAAGGGCTTCAGCTTTCTCTACCAGGGCTTGCTTGAGACCGGCATTGTTACCCTGTTCTTCTTTTATCCTTTCTGAGTGTACTTTCTTCCTGTCGAAGAAAACATTCTTTGCCGCTATGAACTTCTGCCACAGTTCTTCATTCTTATCGTGCATCGTAGCGCCCACTTTCTTCCACTCATCCATCAGGTTGCGGAAGGCCTCCGTGGTTTCGCGCCATTGTTCCGATGCGGCCAGTTCTTCAGCTTTGGCTACCAGTTCCAGTTTCAGGTCCAGGTTCTGCAGCATTTCTTTACCGTGATCTTCCTGGTATTGGCGTTTACGCTCATAAAATTTATCCTTTGCTGCTTCTATCCTGCTCCAAAGTTTATCATTACGCTCCTTATCCACATAGCCTATCTGCTTCCACAGCTCGGTCAGATCTTTGAATGCTTGTGCGCCTTCTTTAAAATTCTCGCTGCCGGCAAGTTCTTCAGCCTGTTGTGCCAGTTTCAGCTTCGAGTTGTAGTTCTCACCGGTTAGCTGCTGCAATACTTTTTCCCAATCGGCTATTTCGCGATACAGTTCATTCACCGGACCTGCTGCCGCAGCGTGTTGCAAATAATCTTTCATTCGCTCCACCTTTCCTATCAGCTTAAGCTTGTCTTCACTGCTCACCCATTCTTCCCGGAGCTCCTTCACCCGTGTTGCAGCTTCATTATATTTTTCCGTGAGTGTCTTTAGTACCGCATCAGCACTGTCTTCGCTTACAGTAACAATAGTCCTTTCGGCATTATTCGGTCCTTTGACCAGTATCAATGCTCCATCATCATCCAGGCGATAGTTTTCCTTACCTTCAAAAGAAACTCCGTTCCACCAGTTTTGCAGTGCCTCTTGCTGAGCCATCATCGTGTCCGTTTAGAAAAATAGCTTGTTGTCGTGTTTAAGTATCACAAGATACGTGAATCTGTGATATAGAATATAAAGAACATGTTATCAATGAGCGCCAAACACCTTCTTCAGCAGGTCGGTAACCCTTGCTGCCGGATCCAGGCGTATCTTATTCTCTTCCTGTGCTATGGTCACGAAAAGACCGTTCAGCGCACGTTCTGTAACATAGGAGGTCAGATCGGGGTTAACATGTTGCACCATTGGTATTTTGTTATATATTGTAAATATATCCCTCCAATACCGCGTGGCATTTACTTTATCCAGTGAATTCTGTATCACCGGGCGGAAAGCTGATGTGAGCGCCGCAGTGGTCCTGCCTTTCAGGTAATTGGTAGCGGCGCCATTACCTCCTTTGAGTATCGACAAGCCATCCTGTATCGACATGCCTTTGATGGCATTCACGAAAATAGGCACGGCCTTCATTGCAGCATCTTCTGCCGCGCGATTCATCGAAACAATGGCCTTATCTACCTGGGCACCCATACCCATAGAGCGTAGCGTGCTTTCTACTTTTTTAGCCTCGGGTGGCATCAGTATTTTTATCAGCTGGTTGCCGAAATAGCCATTAACTGCTGATAACTTCTGGCCTGAGTTCTGTGCACCGATCTCCAGCGCCTGCCTCAGTGCCGATACAATATCCGTATTGCTGAGGTTATTGATGCCATTCTGCCCGGAATTATTGTTGCTATTGCCTTTGCCGTTTACAATGTCATTAGCCTTGTTCACATAGTCTTTGAATGTCTGGGCATCACCTCCTACAGCATTCAGCAGCAAGCCTGCCCCTATCAAACCTATTTTCAAAAATATTTTCATATTCTTATTTTGATTGTTATTCCCAAATATATTCAAAAATGGAGCCAAATTTTTACGGCTCCCGCTACCGGGCTACTTCGATGCACCGCCACCTCCGCCACCGCCATTATCATCATCTCCCTGTTTCAGGTTATTTTCCCGGTCTTTTTCAACCGGAACGATGTTTTGCGCCGGTTTGTTTTTCCGCTGGCGGCCCATGCCTTTCGCTCCCTGCTCCGACCTGCCGAAACGATATGAAAAAGTAATATTACCTATGCGAGTCTCTTTTTCACGATCAATCTGCTGACTATAAGCAGGCAGGTCATATTCATTGATAAATCGGCGGGTCTTGAAAATATCCGAGCAGTTCACAGTGAGGCTTGCTTTGCCCTTAAAGAAATTCTTTTTCAGGGCCGCATCTATCCAGTAAGACTCCAGTATCCTGCCTTGTGCTACCACTTTTGGTGATTCATAATTGCCATTCAATTGTATCGAAAATCCCGCAGGCAGGCGCAGGTTAGTATTCAATTTACCAAACCAGCTAAAACCTTTAGTATCGGTAAGATATTTCGTCACACTGGTGTCTGCGTTACCTATTTCTATCTTATTCTGGAAAGCATTTACATTAAGGGTCGCATCCCAGAAGGGCATCAATTGAAAGCGGCCTGTGGCTTCAAAGCCGTAGGTAGTACCGCTGGCAATATTGCGGGGCTGTGTCATCAGCCTGCCTGCCAGCTCGCCCGAGTTTATTGTAGTTATAACGCGCTCTATCAGGTTTTTCGTATACTGGTAGTAGGCGCTAAGGATCACATTATCACCTTTTGCTGTTTGCTTGTTATAGCTCAGCTCCACATTATGTATAAATTCCGGTATAAGGTCCGGATTGCCCTGGTTGACGGTGCTTGGGTTCGACAGGTCTTTGTAGGGCATCATTTGGAAAAAATTGGGCCGGTTAGTACGGCGGCTATAGTTCAGGTAAACGCTTTGCTGTTTTGGCAACTGGTATGATATGAATGCCGATGGGAACAAACCAATAAAACTATTGTGAAAGCTGGTATCTACCGGCACTTTATTGGTACCGTCATAGATAGCATCCTCAACCCGCAAACCCGCCTGGTAAGAGAATTTGCCGACCTGGTCGTTCCAGTTCACATAGGCCGCATGCACCTGCTGCAGGTAGTCATATGTTGCCCAAAGTGCGGTATCCAGGTATTGGGGGCTTGTATGATTATCAAAATAGGCCGTATCAAGCAAAGGGTCGTTCTTACTGTTGAAGCTATTTATTTGTGTCTTGAGGCCAAACCCTAATTTGCCATTGGTGGTAAAAAGGGGGTCGGTATAATCTGCCGTTAGGGTCAGGTTATGCGTGCCGCCTTTGCCGGGAGCAGTTTCTTCAATATCGTATAAAGAAACAGGCTCGTAATAACGAGTCAGGTAATCCTGCGAACGGTCGGCATGAAAACGCGAAAAATTGGCGTCGAATACGAATTCCTCATCTTTCTTTTTGAATTTGTGCTTATAGTTCGCTGAAGCCGATAAGCCCAAAAGATCGCCTATGGACTTGCTGTAGCGATATTGGTGCAATAGGGTATCGGTCTCCGGTATCATTACGAAATAGTCCGATGAATCTTCGTAACCATGTTGCATCAGGTTCGCATTGCCAGTCACAGTAATGGAGTTCTTGTCATCTATATCCCATGTGGCACCCAGGGTATTGAACCAACCATAAAAATGGCGTGGCACGTGTTCATAAGTATAATAGCTGCGGTCGCCCAGGCTATCCGCTACCTTATCAGAGCGGTTTGTGGTCACGTTATGAAAAGTGTTATGCAGTCGCAGGTTGCTGTTGAAGAATACATTCCATTTACCCCGGTGCAGGTTCAGGCCAAGGCTGGCATTGTATTTATCACGGGTGCCGGCCCCAATGGATGCATTACCATTCAGGCCGAATTTCCGGTCCTTTTTGGTAACGATGTTTATGATCCCTGTCATACCCTGCGCATCATACTTGGCGGATGGGTTAGTGATCACCTCCACACTCTCGATGCTCGACGCCGACAGGCTTTGCAATGCTGAGGCCACATCGCTGCCCAGTAAGGTAGCAGGCTTGCCGTCTATCAGCACGGTCACATCGCTTTTGCCCCGCAGGCTCAGGTTGCCGTCCGCATCTACTGATACCGAAGGCACATTCTGCAAAACATCCGTGGCACTGCCACCGGCGGTAGTTATATTCTTCTCTACATTAAATACTTTTTTGTCTACTTTCATCTCCATGATGGCCTTTTCGCCCACTACTTCCACCGCCTTTAGTGCCTGGGCCGTCTGCGAGAGGCTTATATTGCCCAGTGTCCTGTTCGGATCATCCTGCGATATGCTGATACCATCTATGATGCGATCTTTATAACCTATGGCATTGATACGCAGCATGAACTTGCCTGCACCAGTCGGGGATATGGAAAAATTGCCGTCATCTTTGCTCAGGTCACCGCTAACCACAGATGAATCTGAACGTAGTAAAGTGACCGTTGCATAGGCCAGGGGCACCTTTTTAGTACCGATCAGCCGCCCGCTTACTTTACCAAAGCCGGCCTGTTGAGCAAACGTTAATGAGGGAATGAAACAAAATAAAACCAGTACTGTTATCCTTTGTGCCAGATTCATATTAAGCAATTACTAAATGAAGGCACAAAGTTGCCGGAAATAAATGAGAAAAAAACATTTACAGCCTAATAAAGTAATGTTAAACAAGCAACTATGGTAAAATCATTCTTTGGGTATTTCCCAGCCTGTGCGCTGCTCTACGAGGTAATGGTTCCTGTCGGCAGCATTACGGGTCACCAGTTCGGCCACAAAACCCGTGAGAAAGAATTGAGTACCCATTATCATTGTAGCTATAGCAAGGTAGAAGCCTATTTTATTGGTAAGGCCATAATCTGCACCCACGGACACGCGGGCAATTATAAGATACAGGGTAATGATAAATCCTAATAAGAACATGAGGGTGCCCCACACCCCGAAAAAGTGCATGGGCTTTTTACCGAAACGACTCGTGAACTGCACGGTCAGCAGATCGAGGAAGCCATTGATGAAGCGTTCCCAGCCAAATTTAGATACGCCATACTTGCGCGGCCTGTGCTGCACCACCTTCTCGCCTATCTTTTTGAAGCCTGCCCATTTGGCCAGCACAGGGATAAAACGATGCATCTCGCCATATACCTCTATACTCTTTACCACTTTACGCTTATACGACTTGAGGCCGCAGTTAAAATCGTGCAATTGTATGCCCGACATACTACGGTTTACCGCATTGTAAAGCTTCGATGGCAGGTTCTTGGTCACTTTGTTGTCATAGCGCACTTTTTTCCAGCCGCTCACCATATCATAATCATCCACCATGATCATCCGGTACAGGTCGGGTATCTCATCAGGGCTATCCTGCAGGTCGGCATCCATGGTTATGACCACGTTGCCTACTGCAGCCTTAAAGCCTTCGTTCAGGGCAGCACTTTTACCATAATTGCGCTGAAAACGGATACCCCTTGCCGTATTATATTGTTTACTAAGGCGTTCTACTACCTCCCAGCTAAGGTCTGTGCTCCCGTCATCCACCATGATCACCTCGTAGCTGTACGCATGTTCTTTACATACCCTGTCTATCCAGTCCATAAGTTCCGGCAGCGACTCTTCCTCGTTGTACAAAGGCACTATTATCGAGATATCGGTATGCATAGGGACGCTAAAATACAGGATTTTCTTTTACAGCGTATTACAGCCCTGTATTGTCTTGTTAAATCCCCTATAAAAAGCTGTCCCGGACTTTTATAAAGTCCGGGACAGCAAAGAAGATCTTGACCGTTTTTACATATCCTGCATAGGGGCAGCACCTTTCTTTTTAGGTATTATCGCAGCTATCAGCGAAAGGATAGCACCCCAGAAAAGTGTACCGAAAACTACCGCTCCTAATATGAATACAGTACTTTTTGCCATCTTCATACCCATGTCTATCTGCTCATCTGTCATACCTTTATTCACCATTTGTTGACGGGCCATTTCCATAGCTTCCTGCATCATGTGCGGGAAAACTTTCATGCTTATAAAAGACCATGCTGCTAAAAGCAGGGTAATAATCGCAGAGGCTTTAAAACAACTGCTGAATACATTGCCATAGGTCACAAAGCCATCGTTAGCTTTTGTAAAGGCCTGAGCATTCAATATCAAACCAATAAGGAAAGGTATATAAGTAACGTATTGCATGCCCGGCTTAAAAGCCACTCCCGACAGGTACAATATAATACCTACAGCGATCATAATAAGCCCGGTAACGAGCCCATACTTCATGTGCGTATTTTTCTTTTCCATAGTTTATTTATTTAAATGAACATTCCCTTTGTTGATAACACCCACAACATTACCTTTCAGCTCTTTGCCTGTGAAAGGATTATTGCGCGATGCCGATCTTATCTTGTCTTCCTGCAGGCTGAAACTTGCATCAGCAGAAAAAACGGTTAGTGCAGCTTGCCCGCCCTCTTTTATATTGCCACCCGGCAATCCGAATATCCTGCGCGGATTACTGCTTAATGCGGCAACCAGTTTATCTAAAGCTACCTCTTTAGCCACTGCATTCCAGGTCACCTGGAAGCTGATCTCCTGGAGGTTCATCCCATTCGATGCATATTCAAATTCCTTTTCTTTCGCATCCCAGTCCTGTGGCCTGTGGTGCGAGGCGATGCAGTCTATAGTGCCGTCATTCAGCCCTGCTATCAATGCCTGCCTGTCGGCCTCAGGTCTTAGTGGTGGCGATACTTTGTACAGGCTGCTGTATGTATTCAGCGACTCATCGGTAAGGGCCAGGTGATAGGGCGTTACCGAGCAACTTATATCCAGCCCTTCGCCTTTAGCCTGCCTGATCAGCGCCAGCCCTTCCGCTGTAGATACGCCTGTTATATGCAGCCTCGATCCGGTATAGCGCAGCAGCTCTATATCGCGGTGTATCACCAGGCTTTCGGCCATCACCGGTATGCCTGCCATACCCAGCTTTGTTGATACCGGGCCCTCGTGCATCTGCCCTCCTTCAGCCAGCGATACATCTACCGGCAGTTGCAACACCACACCATTGAAAGCTCGTACATATTCCAGCGCTTTCAGCATCAGCCCGGCGCTTTGTATGGGCTTCCAGCCGTCGGTAAAAGCCAATGCACCATTACTGTGCATATCCAGCATCTCTGCCAGTGTTTTACCTTCCGCATTGGTACTCACAACGCCCAGGGGATGCAGGTTCACTATATGCCCTTTTGCTTTTTGCAGCAGGTATTGCACGGTCGATTTGCTGCCCGTCACGGGGTTGGTATTGGGTGAGAGGAGCACATCGGTAAAGCCGCCTGCCGCGGCTGCATTAAGACCCGATGCTATGGTCTCTTTATGTTCGTATCCCGGTTCGCTGTAGTCAGCCAGCACATCCACCCAACCGGGACTCACGTTAAGCCCTGCGGCCTCTATTACAGTATCTGCTTTTGTCTTAATGCTCCCTTTAACGGTTTTGATGATACCGTCTTCAAGCAGTATGTCAGTTACTTTACCGTGAAATTCTGAGGCAGGGTCTGATACCTTTGCCCCGCGGATGAGGACGAGCATTGTATGATGTTATTATGGGTCCTGCTGTGCAAGTCTTGCTTTATTACGTTGCAAGGCTTTGCTTCTTAAAGCCACCTGCAAGCAACCAGGTCTCAACAGCCAGCATTACGAGGGCTAAAATAGCACAAACTTTCCAAAGCGGGAAGCTGCCCCAGTCACTTCCGGCATCTGCATTGCCCGTGGCCGATAAGTTCAGCCAGTGCACATTGGCGCCTTTCCAGTTATCACGCAGTGCCGCGATATCCCATGTTTCCAGCTGTGATTCTTTCCGGTCTGCATTGAGGGCCACTTGTGCAGTATCGCTGCCCCCTGCTGCAAGGCTGTAAAAACCAGGCTCCTGCACCGCACGGTCTATGAATACGTCCAACCCTGCACCATCCGGCCGCTGTGGCGGTATGGCGTCCAGCCCCGGGGCATACAGGTGCACCATATTCCGCTCACTGGCATTGCGCAGTGGCAGGTACACGGCCTGCTGCCTGCCGGCAGTAACAGCATATATGTCACCCCCCCGCGATTGTACTGCCATCTGGTAGATAAAAGGTACGAAGAAGTAGCTGCCGGGAAAATTGCCCGAGGCCAGGTCGGCCGAGGTAGCACAGATATATAATTGACCTTTAGCGGGTGTATATTTTGCGAAGAAGGGTGCCCCGCTCCGGAAACTGAGTATGGACTGCTGGTTGGCCCCCAGCCCCGCATCAATGATATAATGCCAGTTGGCGACAGGCAACTGTACATTGGCCGGTATACGCTCAAAGATATCTTTCACAAGGCTGCTGCCCTGCTGCAGGGTACTGGCGGCCTGCACCGAAGTGTCTATACCGCTTATACGTATATCACCTGCCTGCCTGAACCCCTCGTTCAGCGATGCATAATTATTCGTCCTGCCCGGGAAGATGCATACACTTTGCCCTTGTAGCATGGCATTGTTCAGCGCTTTGCCCAGTGCATCATCCATATGCGTCAGGCCATTCAGTATTACAAGGTTATAATCTTTCCAGTCCATTGATGCGGCATTTACATCTGCCTGGTTAAGCCGGAAACCATTATAAGCCCTGAAAGCCGCCTGTATGTACGGATTAGGTTGCTCCTCGTTCAGCACCAGTATGGATAGGGCGGGTGTACTGCGGGCAGTTATCCTGAACGTATCATCAAATTTTACGGCTGCATCGTTGAGGGTCAGGGTCATTTCCTGCCAGTCAGCACTGTTCACCTGGAAGCTCAGCGTATCCGAGCTCTCGTTCTTTTCTTTATAGTTGAGTGTTGCAGCGCTTTTTACCTGCCCGTTCACCGATAATTGCAGTACCGGGGCATCTTTTGGCAACTTTCCTATAGCCCTCGTCCTTACGATCAGCTGGTTTTGCTGCCCTGTTTGTATTATGGGCGAATTAAGGTATGCCGTATCGATAAAAATGTTCTGCTTTTCATCAGCTTGCACGGGTACACCATAAAAAGCAATCCCCTTCATTAATGAAGCATCGGGCCGCGCATCGAAAGTGCTCTTCTGAAAATCGGAATAATAATATACATCAGCCCCGGTGGCTGCCTCGCCCTGCACCATACTTTGTATGCTGCTCATGATCTTGCTCACATTCTTATCTGCGGCCGATACATCTATATTATTCAGTTCGGTAAGGGCCTTATCTACAGGTACGGGCCGGTATGAGACCGGTTTGTCGTTCGTCAGCACAATGAAGCGGCTACCGCTGGCTGCGTGCTTTAGCTGTTTGCGTGCCGCCTCCTTCGCTATCTCCAGCTGGCTGCGGGCACCCTTCTTCAGCAACATACTGTATGAGTTATCTATATACAGTACTTTAAGCCTGTTGCCGCTGTCTTTCTTATTGTCCTGCATAAAATAGGGCTGGGCAAAGGCAAGTATCAGCATGGCCAGGAACAGCAAGCGTGCTGCCAGCAACCATTTATAACGCACCTGCGACTGTTTGCGGCTATTGAGTTGTATGCTCTTCAGAAAGCGAGTATGGGGGAACAATACTGTCTTATACCGTCTCAGGTTAAAGAGGTGTATCAGTACAGGTATTGCAAGGCTGAGCCCCGCCAGGAGGAAAAGAGGATACAAAAAACTCACCGAACAAATATAAGGTTATTGGAAAGGCAAAATTCAAAACAACAAGCTAAAAATGTGGATATCCTCTTTTTATCAGCCGCAGTACCCTGCGTAATTTTGATATGAGAATCATTTTGCCTTGCCTACCGTTCCTATATATACTATTGGCCACAGCACCCGCCTGCAGCACGAGTTGCTGGAACTACTACTACAATATGGCATTAAATACCTCGTAGATATACGCTCAAGGCCCTATTCCCGCTACAACCCGCAGTACAACAGGGAACCTTTTGCTGCATACCTGCAGCGGCATAATATCACTTATGTATATATGGGCGACCTGCTTGGAGGCCACCCCGATGATATTGCCTGCTATACCGATGGCAGGCCCGATCATGAGAAAATAATGGCCACAAGCTTTTACCGGCAGGGCATTGAACGGCTAACAACCGCATATGAAAAACAATTAGCCATAGCCCTGATGTGTGCAGAAGGTAAACCTCAAAACTGCCACCGCAGCAGACTGGTAGCACCGGGGCTGGCAGTGCGGCATATACCCCTGGTGCATATAGATGAAACAGGCACAGCGCGGCAACACGAAGAGATAGCCCGTCTCCTAAAACAAGCCGATAGCAACAAGAACACGCTGTTTTCGTCCCGCATATAAAATAATAGCAATAGGAAAGCGGCCATACATCAAAACAGCTAATTATCTTTGCAGCCTTATAGTACACGAATAATTATGCTTAGCGCCAACGAGATTCGGAAACAGTTTTTAGATTTCTTTCATAGCAAGGGCCACCATATTGTGCCCTCCGCCCCCATTGTAGTAAAGAACGATCCTACGCTTTTGTTCACCAACGCGGGTATGAACCAGTTCAAGGATTATTTCCTGGGTAATAAAAAACCTGAATACAGCCGCGTGGCCGATACGCAGAAATGCCTGCGTGTAAGTGGTAAGCACAACGACCTGGAAGAAGTAGGCGTGGATACCTACCACCACACTATGTTCGAGATGCTGGGCAACTGGAGCTTTGGCGATTACTTTAAGAAAGAGGCTATTGAATGGAGCTGGCAACTGCTTGCTGAAGTATACAAGATACCTAAGGACAGGCTGTACGTAACGGTGTTCGAAGGAGATGCAAAAGAAAATCTTCCTAAAGACGAGGAAGCTTATAACTACTGGAAACAGCATGTAGACGAAAGCCGTATACTGCTGGGCAATAAGAAAGATAACTTCTGGGAGATGGGTGATACAGGCCCATGCGGCCCATGCAGCGAGATACATGTGGACTGCCGAAGCGATGAAGAACGCAAACAGGCAGATGGGAAAACACTGGTAAATGCCGACCATCCGCAAGTGATCGAGATATGGAACAATGTGTTCATGCAGTTCAACCGCCTGAAGGACGGCAGCCTGGAACCATTGCCCGCCATGCATGTGGATACGGGTATGGGCCTGGAACGCCTCGTGCGCGTGCTGCAGGGCAAACAGAGCAATTATGATACCGACCTGTTCACCGGCACCATAGCTGAGATAGAGCAGATAACCGGCAAAACATATGGCTATACAGATAGCAAAGCCGATATCGCCTTCCGCGTGTTGAGCGATCATATACGTGCCATATGTTTCACCATCGCCGACGGGCAATTGCCATCCAACACCGGCGCCGGCTATGTGATACGCCGTATCCTGCGCCGTGCGGTGCGTTATTACTATTCTTACCTCGATTATAAGCAGCCTTTGCTGCATCAGCTGGTGCCTGTATTGGCAGCGCAGTTTGCCGACGTATTTCCCGAGCTGCAAAAGCAGCACGATCTTGTGGGCCGTGTAGTGAAAGAAGAAGAAGAAGCCTTCCTCCGCACCCTGGATAAAGGCCTGAAAAAAATAGATGAGATCATCAGCGACACGAAGGCGAAGAATACATCTGTAATAGATGGCAAGGCAGCATTCGAGTTGTATGACACTTATGGCTTCCCGATAGATCTTACCCGCCTTATAGGAACCGAGCATGCCCTTACGGTGGACGAAACTGCCTTTACTGCCGAAATGCAGCAGCAAAAGACCCGCAGCCGTGCAGCCACCGCACTTGATACCGACGACTGGGTGGTGCTGCAGGACAGCAATAAAGTTGAGTTCGTAGGTTATGACAGCCTGGAGGCCAAAGCACAGGTACTGAAATACCGCAGGGTGAAAGCTAAAGGAAAAGAATCTTACCAGATCGTGCTCGACTGCACACCTTTTTATGCCGAGAGCGGCGGGCAGGTAGGTGATACCGGCGAACTTCTTTTTGCCGACGAGAGCATACAGGTGACCGATACTAAAAAAGAGAACAACCTTATTATACACTTTACCGAGGTACTGCCTGAAAACATCGATAGTGGCGTATTGGCCCGTGTCGATGCAGGTAAGCGTATCTCTACTGCTATACACCATAGCGCTACGCACTTGTTGCATGCCGCACTCAGGCAGGTACTGGGCACACATGTAGCCCAAAAAGGCTCTTTGGTAAATGAAGACTACCTCCGTTTCGACTTCTCCCACTTTGCCAAAGTAAGTGATGAGGAGATAGCGCGTATAGAGCAGATAGTGAATGAAAAGATCCGCGAGAATATAGAGGTGGTCATCCGCGAGATGGGCAAGGATGAGGCTGTGGCCATGGGTGCAATGGCCCTCTTTGGCGAAAAGTATGGCGACCGTGTTCGCGTGGTCATCATGGATCCCGGATATTCTATCGAATTATGCGGCGGTACACATGTTGGCAATACCGGGCAACTGGGCTTCTTTAAATTAATAAGCGAAAGTGCAGTAGCTGCCGGCGTGCGCAGGGTAGAAGCCGTAAGCGGCGCAGCAGCAGAGAAATATGTGAACGAAAAGCTTGCCCTATTGCAACAGGTAAACGCTCAACTAAAACAGCCCAAAGACACCCTGAAAGCGATAGAAAAGCTGCAGGAAGAAAAGGCCCAGCTCGAAAAACATGTTGAATCCCTGGAGGCACGCCAGCTGGTTGCTATACGCAACGAGGTATTAGCCAAAGATGAGATCATCGACCAGGTGACCTTCGTAGGCACCCTGGTAAATGTAAGCTCTGCCGATGCGCTTAAAAAACTGTGTTTCGATGTCAAAGGCCACCTAAATGATCATGTGATCGTGCTGTGCGCCAATATCGATGGCAAGGCTAATGTAGCCATAGGCATAGCCGATACGGTAGTTGCCGCTAAAGGCCTGGATGCCGGCAAGATCATTAAAGAACACGTAGCACCGCTGATAAAAGGCGGTGGCGGCGGACAAAAGACCCTGGCCACAGCAGGCGGCCAGGATACTAGTAAGCTGCAAGCCGTAATAGATAGCGTAAGATCTTTATTGTAAACCTGGTTACGTAATAAGTATTCCGGAACATCGCTGGCCACTTAGTTGGTTAGTGTACAAATGCATTCACTTTTACTGAGTATAGAACTTCCCTGCTCACAGGAAAGGAACAATGTTCCTGCCGGGTTCGCGGCAGGAACATATAAACGCCCTTTCGGGCCGGGGTTAAGATCTCATTTCGTCAGCGCTGGGACCGTAGCTTCCGGGTATCGGGATATCCAGCAGGCGCAGGTACACACCTAGCTGTGCCCTGTGGTGTACGATCTGGCAATAGGTCATACGTATCACACCCACCTTCGGCGATGTATTCAATACCTGCTCCCCATTGCGCAGGGTCCATGGCTCCATCAGTAAGGTTTCGTTTGCTTTTTCCAGGTGTGCTTTGCCATCGGCAAGTGTTTCCTCGAAATACTGCAGCAGCTCGCCATTGTTATTGATGGGCTTCGGGTCATAAGGGTTAGTAGCAAAATCCAGCTCATTGGTGGTGAGGGCTATGCTCACCCAACCCGGCAGCTCTGCTATATGGGTGGCCAGTCGCCTCATGGTCATGCTTTTGGGATGTGGCTGCCAGTCCAGCTTGTCATCAGGTACGCGTTCCAGCATTTTGCGTGTTGTCTGTGTTTCCTGCTCCATTTCTTTGAGCAGCATTGGTATTATTTCCATGTCATTTTGGTTTTATAATGCAAAGAAAACAGCACCCACTGACAACCCTATGGCAGTGTACTTTTAATAATTTACGGGCAGCATTTTCATGTAATCCTCCAGTGCCATATGGCCCTTCTTTCTGAAAGGCTTGCCGGTATCGCGCAGGCTGAGGATTCGAGACACTTTGAAATCGCGGTAGGCATCGCGTTTATGGCACCAGCCCACCATATGCCAGCTCAGGGCATAGAATATAAGACCTATGGGCTCCAGTTCGCGGCGGCTGGTCTCTTCTTTTTTATTCTTATAGGTCATCTCCACCATCTGCCTGGTGGCAATGGCATTTTGTAATACGCCCAGGTATTCAAAACTGTTGTCTACACAGGGCGGGGCCTGTAGTTTTATATTATTGGCAAGGCCTTCTATATACTCCTTCTGCCCGCTGCGCAGCACTGCTTTTATCTTATTAAGCGCGCTGCCATAGTGCTTATGTATGCCCTTATCTGCAAAAGCACTTACCATAGCCTCCATCAGTATCAGTGCATTGGCCTCATCGGTACTGAATGACACCGGTGGCAAAAAATAACCCTGCACCAGGAAATATCCCTTATGCTGCTCAAAGCTCACAGGGATACCCTGTTCGCATAAGGCCTTTATATCACGGTACACCGTACGCACACTGATGCCAAACTTATCTGCTATCTTTTCCGCAGGTACGTACTTTTTCGTCTGCAGCATGGTGGATATACCAAAGAGTCGGTCAATGCGATTCATACCGGGTGTTATTATGAAGTAATACGCGCTTCTTTCAAACTCATCAGCCTGCCTACAGCCGCTTTCAGCGTTTCTTCTTTTTTGGCAAAGCAGAAACGCACCAGCTTGTCATCCTGTTTATTGCTGTAAAAAGGGCTAACCGGTATTGTGGCCACGCCACAGGTCTCGGTGAGCCATTTGGCAAATTCAAGGTCGGGCATGTCGCTGATATGTTCGTAACCTGCCACCTGGAAATAGCTGCCACCGGCAGGGCGATGTATGGTAAAAGGTGTTTGCTGCATCAGTTCCAGAAAATAGTCTCGCTTCTGCTGCATCATTTTCCATATAAGCCCATCATGCGCTGTGGCAAGATATTGTGCCAGCGCATATTGTGCAGGCGTATTCACCGCAAAGCTCAGGAACTGGTGTATACGGCGGAAGGCTTGTGTGAGCATGGGCGGAGCAATACAGTAACCTATCTTCCAGCCCGTATTATGAAACACCTTGCCGAACGAAAACAATGCAAAGCTGCGTTGCCGCAATTCTTCATGCTGCAATACGGTGTAGTGTTCCTTACCATCGAAAATGATCTGTTCGTACACTTCATCCGATAGTACAGCTATATCCGTACCACGAAGTATATCGGCCAGTGTATCCCAATCCTCGCGTGTCCAGGTTGCTCCCGTAGGATTATGCGGGGTATTAATAATAATGGCTTTTGTTCTCGGGCTGATAGCAGCTTTTACCCGGTCCCAGTCCACATTAAAGGTTGGGGCAGCTAAAGGGACAGGCACTGCTTTGGCCCCGTTCATTTCTATATTGGGTATATAGCTATCATAGGCAGGCTCCAGCACTATAGCCTCATCGCCCGACTGCAGCACCGATGTAAACGCTGCATAAATGGCATAGGTAGCCCCCGGAGTAATCGTCACTTCATTATCTGCATCTACCTTTAAGTCATAGCGCTTTTTAAAATCATTTGCTATGGCCTGCCGCAGCATAGGCAGGCCCGGCATAGGCGAGTACTGGTTGTACCCTGTACTTGCAGCTTCCCCAAGCAGGGCAGCCAGCCTTTCATCTATCGGGAAATCTGGGAAGCCCTGCGAAAGGTTGATGGCATTATGCTGTTGCGCCAGCGCACTCATCACGGTAAAGATGGTAGTGCCGGTGGCGCTGTGTTTTTGTGGTAATATCATGGATATACTACAGGAATTTATCGCCCTTGTTACGTTTCACCTCTGCTACATATTCCTTTATCTGCTGTTCACGGTTGCGCTCGCATACCAGCAACACATCGGGCGTATCAATAACTATGAATTTTTCGAGGCCCTGCACTACTATGAGTTTTTCGTTCGGTGCCTTTATCATGCACTCCGAGGCATCCACCACCATTACATTATCACCATACACGGCATTGCCCAGGTAATCTTTATCCGAGTTTTCGTAGGCCGATTCCCATGTACCAAGATCACACCAGCCAAAGTATGCCGGTATCACGTACACGTTCTTGGCCTTTTCCATGATACCATAGTCTATAGAGGTATTGGTGCATTGTGAATAGAGTTCGTTGATGACATCGTGCTCACGGGGCGTATTATATACATCTTTGGCCTGCAGGAATACCTCGTGCATCTCCGGCAGAAATTTCTCCAGCGCTTCCCATATAGCCTGTACATTCCACACGAATATGCCTGAGTTCCAGAGGAAGTCGCCACTCTTCAGGAAGGTGCGGGCCAGTTCCAGCGATGGCTTTTCGGTAAAGGTCTTTACCCGGTACACGCTGTCTATCTCCTCTTCCGCATCATACTGTATATAGCCATAGCCCGTATCCGGGCGCGATGGCTTGATGCCCAGGGTAAGCAGGGCCGGGTGATGCGCCACAAAATCAAGCGCATCCTGCGTTGTGCGTTCAAAAGCCCGCTCGTCCATGATCAGGTGGTCGGCCGGCGACATGATGATATTTGCCTTGGGGTTCAATGCCATCATTTTATGTGCAAAGTAAGCAGCACATGGCGCAGTGTTCTTGCGCGAGGGTTCGCTGATGATGTTCTCATCGCTTATCTCGGGTATCTGCTGCTTCAGGGTGCTGATATATGCCTGGTTGGTGATGAAGTAGATATTCTCCTTGGGGCATATGTGCTTAAAACGGTTGTAGGTCCACTGTATCAGTGAGCGGCCTGTACCCAGCAGGTCAAGGAACTGTTTGGGATATGCGGTGCGGCTCACCGGCCAGAACCGGCTGCCGATCCCACCGGCCATTATAGCTACGTAGTTATTTTGGATGCTCATTTTTGTTAATGGCTCAGCAGCGTGGTGGCCCGGCCATCCAAATGGTTTGTGGGGGCCGAAAAGCACATCGATACCGGGAGCCGGGGATTGTGAAACCTAAAGATAAAGATATAAGCTAAAAAAACAGCAGCCACTATGGGCTGCTGTCCTTATCTGTAATTTAAAAATACTTATTCCGCTTCTGCCACTACTTCTTTCACTTCGGGTATCATGCGCTTCATCATACCTTCTATACCTGCCTTCAGGGTGATCATCGATGAGGGGCAGCCTGAGCAGGAACCCTGCAGCATCAGCTTCACAATGCCGTTATCATAGCCCTTATAGCTTATGGCACCACCATCCATTTCCACCGCCGGTTTCACATAGTTCTCCAGCAGTTCTTTAATACGTTTTACAATATCGCTGTCATCCGCGTTCACGGTATTGTTATCGGTCTTCACCACTACCTGGTCTTCATTGATCACCACTTTACCCTCTTCAAGGTACTGCTTCAGAAACTCACGCACCGTAGGTATCACCTCTTCCCACTGGGTCTCAGGGGTCTTGGTGAGGGTAACAAAATTGCTGGCAATGAATACACTGCGTATAAAAGGAAAAGCAAACAGTTCCTTAGCCAATGGCGAAGGGGCTGCACTTGCTTCATCGGGAAAATCAATGCTTTTACCGGGGTACAGGAGCTTGTTGGCCACAAACTTCATGGTCTCCGGGTTAGGTGTCATCTCGGTATAGATACTCACAATTGTATTGCCTGTCTTCAACATGACGAATAATAATTTTTTACAAAAATACTTAATTATACAGGCAATAACCAATCAATTCCGTTAATGTGGCTACAGGCTAAAGCAATTATGACAAATACTTGTTAAAATACATTAATACAATATCCTTGGTTTAGTTTTTATAGGTACTTATATATCAAAACCAGGGCTATGAAAAAGCTACTCTTATTAATACTATTTGCTGGCCTTTACCAATGCACGGATGGTCAAAACACCAAAAGAAACCAGGTACGCGACACGATCAGCGCACCACAGCACAATCCGCCCCGGCACCGGCACCAAAAAGACGATGAGAAGAGTAACAACAAAACCGATACAGCCCGGGGCAAACTGAATAAAGAAAAGAACGGGGGCAACGTGCTGAAACCACAACCCGATAAATAACCTTAAAAAATACGATCATGAAAAAGATATTTTGTTTAATAAGCCTGTTTGCCTGCACCTGTTCTATAGGTAAAGCACAGAACGTGGACCAAAATGGCCACAATAGCCCATTGGTCTATCCCAATACCCAACAGGTACCGCCTGTGAACAACAACCCGGTAATACTGAACAACAGTTATAACAACAATAATCCGCAGCAGATCACCAATACTATTAATAGTGATCTTAAACCCAACACCATGTATGAGAATAACAGCCTGCAATACAATAAGGGCAATAACATCAACAATAATGTACCGCAAAGCAATGGTACTTATTATACACCTGGTGCGCAGGGTCTTAACAATTCTAACAGCTCGAACGGGGTATATTCAACACCCCAAAACAGGTAATTCCCCATATGTGCTTCATGCATAAAGTGCTGATAATTAATCTATCAGCACTTTTTTATTTCTTTTAACAGTCTCGTGGTACGCCTTTTTTTATACCTATAGTGAAACAGATCGTTCACTAAAAAAATAAGAACCATGAAAAAGATACTGATAGCACTTTCAATTGCAGGGTTCATTAATTATACTGCAAGTGCGCAAACCGGACACAATCAAAACGACATTAACTATAAGGTATGCCGTACCAATGCTGGCTATAAAGTTTGCAGCGGTCCTTATAATGCAGTTAGGCAAAACAAAGAAACAAGAATGCCCCAGCCTGTCAACACACAGGATCCTCAAAATGATGTCATTCCATTATCTAAAGGGCACAGCCGGTATGATGTGAATTATAAGGTGTGCAAAGTAGATGATAAGTATGAAGTATGTAATCCAAATGAGCCTGTAAACCAAAGCACAGATCGCTATGACCAGTATACATCGGTAAATACCGGCAACATAGCATCTATGCGTATGATGGAAACTGGTGCCCACATGGGTTATACTTCTAAGAAAAGAAGTAACATCAAAGTATGGGATGAAGACAATGCACAAGAAAAGGTAGATATAGAAGCTGGTGGAATAGAAAAAGCCAAACGTCGTAACCTTAATTACAATAATGGTTCTGTTTCACTGCCGCCAAATGATGGCGGACTCAGTGACCGTTAACAATAAACAGTCACGAGGATAAGTAAAGCGTCCGGGTTTAGACCCGGACGCTTTTTTTGTGATCATTTATACAGCAAATCCGGTCCTAAACATGTACGATCAAAGGGGGAGCCGGAGAACCTCTATACCTGTATAGGTCGCAGGTAAAACACCTATAAATATTTCAAATAAAATTAATTACATTTATTGCGGCTTTTAAGTAAGTATAATGTCATTAAAATATTTGCCTAACAATATTTTAGGATCGCAGAAAAGACTGTATGCGTTATATGGGGCTTTGTTCGGACTTTGTTTCCCGATAGTAGGCTCAATACTGGAATGCTATATCAATTACTCAGCTATCTCATTTCAAGATCTTGTTCGCTGCCAGGCCCAGTCGCCTTTATTGTGGATAATAGATACAGCACCTATATTTTTAGGGCTCTTTGCCTCCCTTGCAGGGCGGCAGATGGATAAAGTGAGCCTCATAAACAGCGAATTGAATGAACGCTACGTCCAAATGTCGGCCCTCAGGGAGATAGCCGACAATGCCAACAAAGCCAAGAGCGAATTTCTGGCCAACATGTCGCACGAGATAAGGACACCGATGAATGCCATCATTGGCATGAATTATCTGCTGAAAAAGACCACCCTGAATGAAAAACAACTGGACTACGTAAGTAAGGTAGAGACATCTTCTAAAAACCTGCTGCGCATCATAGACGATATTTTAGACTTCTCAAAAATTGAGGCAGGGAAGCTATCGCTCGAAATGATAGAGATATTCCTCGAAGAGCTTATCTCTAACCTTGCAGACACGGTAAACGTAAAACTCCAAAAAAAGAAGGACGTAGAACTCATTACCGATATCGATCCTACCATACCGCCCATCATCATGGGCGACTCGGTCAGGCTGCGACAAGTATTACTTAACCTTACCGACAATGCAATAAAATTTACGGACAAGGGTGAAATAAGAGTGTCTGCAAAGGTGGTATCCAAAAAAGACAAAGGGATAAACATCCTGTTTAGCATAAAAGATACCGGCATAGGTATGAATGCAAAGCAATTGGAAAAGATATTCAGTCCTTTTCAGCAGGCCGATCTTTCTACAACAAGAAAATTTGGCGGTACCGGCCTGGGACTCGCTATATCCCGGAAGATCGTTGAAATGATGGGGGGCACGCTCAAAGTAAAAAGCACTGCGGGCATAGGTTCCGAGTTCAGTTTCAATGCCTTTTTCCCGCTCGATAAAAATGCCGATGAAGAATTCAACCCGAACTACCAGGTCGAATCACTTACCGGCCTTAAAGTGTTACTCGTAGACGACTCCGAACACGCGCGGCTGGTATTGAGCGAAATGCTCAGTTCTTTCGGCCTTAAGGTAGTAATAGCCGCTAATGCTAAAGAGGCGATAAGGATATTCCAGGAGGAGTTGAACTCAAACCAGCCATTTTCGCTCCTGGTGGTCGACTGGCGCATGCCGGGCATGGACGGCCTGCAACTGGTAAAAGAACTGAAAGAAAAAGAAGGCGCTAAAGTGCCCACCGTATTAATGGTGACCGCCTACGGATTGGAGACCGTAAAGATCGCAGCTAGGAACAAACTTGTCGACGGGTATTTGTTGAAGCCGATCAACCCTTCCACGCTATTCGATACGCTGAATAATATCATGCGCCTGGGTGCCATGAAGACCCAGAATACTATCGACAACTACGGCATCATCAATGCCTTCAGAAAACGATTGGGTAATACTCGCGTACTCATTGTTGAGGATAATGATATTAACCTGGAGCTGGCTCAGGAGCTCCTCAGTGAAGTAGGGATAATACACGACAGCGCGCGCAACGGCATAGAAGCTGTAGAAAAAGTGAAGGACAATGACTACGATGCGGTATTAATGGATATCCAGATGCCCGAAATGGATGGCTTAACTGCTGCCCGCATCATAAGGGAAGATGTGAAGAACAAAGACCTGCCTATACTGGCCATGACCGCACACGCCATGAAAGGTGAATATGAAAAAAGTATAGCCGCAGGGATGAATGACCACATAACCAAGCCTATTGACCCAATACTGCTCTATAAAACCCTTTCTGAATTCATCGATAGCGGGAATACCAATGACGATCCCGTAGATGCTGAGCGCGAGCATATGGAATTCCTTAACAACCTGCACATAGATGGCATAGATGTAAATATGGGCCTTGCGCGCGTGGCTGGGAAGAAAAATATCTATATCAACCTGCTGAAAAAATTTGCAATCGGCTATTACAATATGCCCGAAGAGCTTGATAAGCTGCTGGAAGAAAAAAATACGGCTGGACTGGCAAATTATATGCATACCCTGTCGGGCGTTAGCGGCAATCTTGGTATCGATAATATTTACAAGGTAGCACACTACATATCAGCCGAATTGAAAAAGCCGGCTAAAGGCGATATATTAAGTATCGAACTGGCCGATAGTTCCCGCGCCCTGGCAGGCAGTGTCTTGCAACAAATAAATGAGATAGATATCGCTTTGACCCGCGAACCTGCAGAACCCATAAAGGCCCCTGCGCCGGAAAACAGCGATGAGGATTATGAAGAAAACTTTCAGCAGCTTATAAAGCTGGTGGAAAACTATGATAGCAGGGCCAATGAGTATTGCGAATACATGGTCAATAGTTATAACCTCCCCCCTGGTAAAAAAGAAATGCTGAAGGAGGCACTTCATGCACTGAATAATTATGACTTTGAAGGCGCTTTGAAAATGATCGCGAACTAACAATACATTATTATCTGCTAACCATATACACGAGCAATAACCGTTTTATGCTATAACAATGATATTGAATACTAATGATCACAGGCCGATGATATTGGCAGTAGACGACTCTGTAGAGAACCTGCAGGTGCTGGCAGCATTGCTGAAAGACGACTACAGGGTCAAAATAGCCAAAAGCGGGGCCAAAGCCATTGAGCTGGCCAAACAACATCCGCACCCCGACCTGATACTTATGGACGTGGTAATGCCCGGCATGAATGGCTTCGAGGCCTGTGAAATATTAAAGAACGATGTGCACACCCAAAAGATCCCGATTATATTCCTCACCGCGCTCAATGATGTTGCAGATGAGACGACCGGCTTGCAAAAAGGTGGTTCCGACTTCATTGCCAAACCCATAAACCCTGATATAGTAAAGGCACGCATCAATGTGCACCTTGCACTGCAGGCAGAAAGAAGAAAAACAGAAACACTGCTAAAAGTGTTATTGCCCGATGCCGTTATTTCCGATCTGATAAAAAACGGCAGTCACAAACCTGAGATACATAAAAATGTCAGCATCCTGTTTTGTGATTTTATAGATTTTACGGGCATCACTACCCAGCTCAGTCCCGAAGTCCTGATCGCTGAGCTAACCGATATCTACGGCCATTTTGATGAAATATGCGAAAAGCATGGCGCTACGAGAATAAAGACGATTGGTGATGCCTATATGGCCGCTACCGGCCTTAGCTCAAAAAATAATGATCATGCGATAAAGCTGGTGAATGCCGGCCTTGATTTTATCTCTTTTTTAAATGAGCGCAACAAAGTGGCCCAGCAAAAATGGCGGTGCAGGATAGGCATACACTCAGGCAGTGTGATCGCAGGTATTATTGGCAAAACAAGGTTCATCTATGATATCATAGGTGTTGACGTGAATATAGCCTCACGCGTGGAAAGTGTGGGTAAGAACATGGCCGTTACCATCACAGAGGCCACTAAAAACCTGCTGAACAGCAATTATTTCTTTCAAAGCATAGGCGTTACCTCACTCAAAGGGGCCGGCGACATGCCCCTCTTCGTGGTAGAAAAGAAGTAGCGCGTATCAATACAGCGGCATTTACATAGCCCATAAAAAAGTGTCCCACACAAATGCATGCGGGACATTTAAATTTTAACTAACCAATCTTACACTGCAAAACTCTCACCACAACCACAGCTGCGGCTGGCGTTCGGGTTGATAAAATGAAAACCCTTACCATTCAGCCCATCCGAAAAATCGAGGGTAGTATCACAGAGATATAAAAAGCTTTTCAGGTCGGTGACCAGTTTTACGCCCTTATCTTCAAACACCTGGTCATTGGCCTGCGTTTCATTATCAAAGTCAAGCTTATACGAGAGGCCGGAGCATCCGCCACCCACCACACTCACACGGAGAAAATAATCATCGCCAAGCCCGGAATCCTGCTTTAGCTTATATACTTTCTCTTTCGCTTTATCACTAACGTATATCATCGCTCAAAAGAAATTAATGTTTCTTTTCTTCTACAAGTTCAGGCAATCCATTCTTCACGCGATAATCGTTGATAGCGGCTTTTATAGCATCTTCGGCCAGTACCGAGCAGTGTATCTTTACCGGGGGCAGGTGCAGTTCTTCCACTATGTCCATATTATCTATCTCCATAGCCTGGTCCACGGTTTTGCCCTTAAGCCATTCCGTAGCCAGCGATGAAGAAGCGATCGCAGAACCGCAACCAAATGTTTTGAACTTAGCGTCTTTTATCAGGCCGCTCTGCTCATCCACTTCTATCTGCAGGCGCATCACATCGCCGCATTCAGGCGCGCCCACCAAGCCCGTACCTACATTGGCCTTGCTTTTATCCAGCGTACCTACGTTCTTGGGATTGCTATAATGATCAATTACTTTTTCTGAATATGCCATGGTTTCTTTTTTGAAAATTTATATTAATGATGCGCCCACTCTATCTTATCAAGGTCTATCCCTTCTTTGAACATTTCCCAAAGGGGGCTCATCTCGCGCAGTTTGAGCACGGTATCTTTTATTGCATTTATCGTATAGTCTATTTGCTCCTCTGTAGTAAAACGGCCCAGGCCAAAACGCAGTGAACTGTGTGCCAGGTCGTCACCAAGGCCAAGGGCTTTTAATACATATGAGGGTTCCAGTGAGGCTGATGTGCAGGCCGAACCACTCGATACAGCTATGTTCTTATTAAAGCCCATCATCAGGCCTTCGCCCTCTACGTATTTAAAGGATATATTACATACATGCGGCAGGCGGTGTTCACGATTGCCGTTCACATAGCTTTCTTCCAGTTCCAGCAGTGCATTTTCCAGCTTATCGCGCAGTGCACTGAGGCGCTTTGCTTCAGCTTCCATTTCATGCATGCATATTTCGCAGGCCTTACCCAGCCCTACTATGCCGGTCACATTCATGGTGCCGCTGCGCATACCACGTTCGTGGCCACCACCGTCCATTTGGGCGGTCACCTTCACACGCGGGTTCTTACGGCGCACATATAAAGCACCTACACCTTTGGGGCCGTATATCTTGTGTGCGCTGAAGGCCATCAGGTCTATACCGTCTGCATTCACATCCACGGGTATCTTACCCACTGCCTGCGTAGCATCGGTAAATAGGAGCACTCCATGCTTGCGGGCTATTTTGCTTATCTCGCGGATGGGTTGCAATACACCTATTTCGTTATTACCATACATTATCGATATAAGTATGGTCTTATCGGTTATTGCTTTTTCCAGCTCAGCCAGGTCTATAAGGCCATCTTCCTTTACCGGCAGGTAAGTTATCTGTCCACCCAGCTTTTCTATATGCTTGCAGGTATCCAGCACTGCTTTATGTTCCGTAGTGCAGGTGATGATGTGGTTACCCTTGCTCTGGTACATTTCATAAACCCCTTTCAGGGCCAGGTTATCGCTTTCGGTAGCGCCCGATGTGAAGATGATCTCCTTCGGGTCGGCGTTGATCAGTTTGGCCACTTGCTCACGGGCATAATCTACAGCTTCTTCAGCCGCCCAGCCAAAGGAGTGGTTGCGGCTCGCAGCATTCCCAAACTTCTCGGTGAAATAGGGCAACATCGCTTCTACCACCCGCGGGTCGCATGGGGTAGTTGCATTGTTGTCCAGGTATATCGGTAACTTCAATTCCATATTGTATTAAAACTATTTGAGGCAGTTCAAGGACAAAGTTACGTCAAATGTGCTACTTTCGGCATAAATAGCCTTATAGCTTAGTTATATTGCCATTTATAAAACTTATTCCCGATGTTGAAAGTTGAGCATCTCGGCATAGCGGTCAAAGACTTAGCCAATTCTATACCTTTATTTGAACAATTGCTTAATACACCTTGCTATAAAACGGAGGGCGTGGAGAGTGAAGGGGTAAAGACAGCATTCTTCCAGCTTGGGGAGTCCAAAATAGAACTCCTTGAGGCTACGCAGAACACATCCCCAATAGCTAAATATATAGAAAAGAAGGGCGAAGGGATTCACCATATCGCCTTCGAAGTAGAAAACATCGAGGCCGAAATGAAGCGCCTTTCAGCCCTCGGCTTCGAAGTGATCAACGAAAAACCCAAGGACGGGGCAGATAACAAGCTCGTATGCTTCCTGCATCCTAAAACCACCAACGGGGTACTCATAGAGCTCTGCCAGGAGAAGAAGTAAACCCGGTTTACGGGTTTTCAGTAGTCACATCTTCTGCCAGCCCGGCCTCATCCGGTTTGTCCTTCAGGTCACGGTCCAGGCTATAGAGCGCTTCTCCGCTTGCCTTTTCACCACCGGCTATCTTAAGTTTGTCCAGCAGGTCCATGGCCAGTGTCTCTTCTTCCAGTTGCTCTTTAACGAACCATTGCATGAAATGCCATGTGGCCCAGTCGCCTTCTTCAAAACTCTCTTTTACAAGCTTATATATTGCGGTAGTATTATCTACTTCCTGCTGAAAGAATTTTTCGAAACAGTCATTAACGCTCTTTGGTTCCTCACCTGGGGCCGGGATAGCTTCTATCTTCACTTTTGCACCACGCTCCAGGATATATTCAAGAAATTTCATCATATGATTCCTTTCTTCATGCGCATGGCGAAAAAGAAAATTGGCCATGCCGGCATATCCTTTATCGTCAAGCCATGCTGCATAAGACAAATATATTTGTGCAGCATGTGCTTCTTTGGTCATTTGTGCGTTAAGTGAAGCAGCCATCGAGGCCGAAAGGCGATTAGTATTCATATGAGATTGCTTTTTCATAAAGCTACTCTATAATTATGCCATGAGCCTGTTGAAAAAACAAATAAAGGCATAACTAAAAACTTTAGCTATGCCTATTGTTTAGTCTCGATAGGTTAGGTATTTTATTGTCTGCTTACTTATTGCTTGTAGCATTCCCGATATTCCCCGGGTTGGTCCGGACCTTTTCATCAGTATTAACTGGCATTCTTTCACTTTCAGGGCGCCGCAGTGCCGTTAAGGTGAACTGTATCCCTATCACGCCGATGATTATTATTGTCGATACAATAGTATTTACCCGCGTTTCCGGCTTCCGGATACCGGTGAAGAAATAGGCCGGCAGAAAAACAAAGAAGGTAAATGCCAGCGTTGCCAGCCATATCTCATGTTTTCCACTCCAGCGCATCAGCAGCCATAAGGCTGATAGGCAGTATAATATGCCGGCAATGGTACCAAGGCCCAGTATCAGTTTATCCCGTACAGCCGTTAACTCCCTTGTTTTAAGTACAAATAGCAGGGGCAGGAATACGAGGCTGAAAACAAGTATGCCGAATATAAGCATTGCTGCCACCCCGGGCCAGAACATTATTTTGAAAAGCGAGCCAATAACGAAGGCTCCTACAGATATAGCCCCGCTGATATACATTGCTTTTTTCATTGCATAATAGTTTTTGAATGTTAACAAATTGATGGTCTCTTCTTCTATCTCGCGCAGCTCATGTTTATAAAACTGCTGCACCGTTTTATGGTAGAAGCGCTCAAAGTCATCATTTTCTTCGAGCTCCTGCTCTATGATACAGCAAATATGGTCCAGGAGGTTCAACTGCAGGTCCTCCATATCGATCCCATTACGTCTAATGTCATCGAGGATATAATCTATTTGCTGCTCAGTGATGCAGTACATTTAAGCTATTTTCGGTTTTATGTCCAGCAGAAAGGCCATAGTATCCATGAACGATGCGAATTCCTTAACCCGCTCCTTCGTTTTAGCTTTGCCCTCCGGGCTAAGGCTATAATACTTACGCACACGCTTGCCCATATACTCTACCTGCGTGGTCAGCAGGCCCTCCTGCTCCAGCGCATGCAGTGTGGGGTACAGGGCCCCTTCCGTTATCTGTATCTTCTCGCCGGTCATTTCCTTCACCCTTTGCGTGATCTCGTAACCGTACATCTTTTTATTATCGTTTAGCAGCTTCAGTACTATGGTCTTCAGCGTGCCTTTTATTAGTTCTGAGGAGTAGATCATGTAGTATTATCATTTACCTAAGACAAAGATACATAAGAAACCAATGCATTGTACACTTTTGCAAAGATATTTCTAGCTGCAGGGTGTTACAGACCTGTAGTTACCTTATAAGGATTAAAAGAAGCTTGTTAGAACCAGCCCTTACGCTTGAAATAAATGAGCATGAAGATGGGAATAACGAACATTAGCGATACAGATATATAAAAGCCCATCTTTTGGTGGGTAAACGGTATCACATCGAAGTTCATGCCGAAGATGCCGCCTATCACCGTTGCAGGTGCCAGCAGCAGGGCCACCATGGTAAATATTTTCATCACTTCGTTCATGCGCAGGTTCACCCTGTTCATATACAGGTCCTGCAGGTTCATGAGCATTTCTCGGTGGGCCTCCACATATTCGTTTGCCTGTATAATGTGGTCGTAAACGTCTTTATAAAACTTATCGTGCTTGTCATCAAGCAGCTTGTTATCACTGCGCAGGAAACCGTTTATCAGCTCGCGCACCGGCCCTATGGAGCGGCGCAGCAGCATTACCTCGCGGCGCATGATACTGATACTCGAAAAATAATCTATGTTCTTATTGAGCAGTATCAGGTCTTCCAGCTGTTCTATACGGTCGTTTATCTTATCAATGATACCGAAATAGCTGTCCACGATCACGTCGATCAGGTTATAACAGAGGTAATCTGCTGTGCCCTCGCGCAGCCGTGCATTGCTGCTGCGCAGGCGGTCACGCACCGGGTCGAAAACATCTCTCGATGCATCCTCCTGGAAGGATAGAAGAAAACCATTGCCCAGCACTATGCTCACCTGTTCTGTTTCTACGGCACCCGTGCTGTCATTGAAATAGATCATTGGCAGCAGGCAGTATATGATATTGCCGATCTCATCCATCTTGGGCCGCTGTCCCACGCTCAGTATATCATCCACTATCAGTGGGTGCACCTCGTAGTGGGCGCAAAGCTTTTCCACCTCTTTCTTGTTCAGCCCATCTATGTTTATCCAGGTCACCCGGCCGTTCTCCCGGTAGGGCTTGCAGGCCGCTTCGTTTAGTAGTTTACGTTCTTCGAAATAAGTACTATTGTAGTCGAATACCGTATAAACAGGGTGTTCCACCTCTTCGCGACCTTCCTCACTCCGTGCAGGGTTGTATGTAGCTATAGGCTGGCGCTGTTTATAATTCCATGCCCATTCCGGCAATAGTTTCATCAGTCTCCTCGCCTGCTTCGTAATGCTCATACAAATTTTATTGTCGGCTAATTTACTTTTTTGTAATTATGCCTGTCAATAACAAGATACGCTTTTATGAAGAAAATATTGCTCGCACTCAGCTGCATTCTCGCACTTACACTCACTGCTGCTGCTAAGAAAACAAAAGATACCAAAGTAATAATAGAGACCGAATACGGTAAAATAGTGATGAAGCTGTATGCTAATACGCCTAAGAACACAGGCAATATGGTAAAACTCGCGAAAGAGCATTTTTATGACAGTACCCTCTTTCACCGCGTTATACCCAATTTTGTGATACAGGGCGGCGATCCTGATTCGAAGCACGCAAAACCGGGACAGACCCTTGGCAATGGAGACCTCAAATATCGTGTGCCGGCAGAGATAAACGATGCAGATTTTCATAAACGTGGCGCTTTGGGTGTGGCCCGCGACAATACCCCCGACAAATCGGGTTCTGCCTGCCAGTTCTATATCGTGGTTGGCCGGAAGTATGCCGATGATGAACTTGATAAGATCAGCAAGAGTACCAAACGCACCTTCACACCCGCACAGCGCGAAGCGTATAAGACCATTGGCGGCACCCCACACCTCGATGGCAACTATACCGTGTTCGGGGAAGTACTGGAAGGCATGGATGTAGTAGACAAAATAGCCAACGAGCCCCGCAATGGAGCCGACCGCCCCAACAAAGATATCAGGATGCTCAGTGTACGCGTTGTGAAGCGAAAGAAATTCCTGGGGATATTTTAAATGTCGCTGAGAACACTCCTCGACGAAAAAGTAAAACTATACAACCAACCCGGTTTTATAGAAAAAGACCCTGTTAGTATACCTCACCTATTTAACAAAAAACAGGACATAGAGATATCCGGTCTTTTTGCCGCCATGCTGGCATGGGGCAACCGCACCTCCATCATCAACAACTGTAAAAAGCTGGTGAACTGGATGGATGATGCACCACACGATTTCATACTGCACCATCGTGATACCGACCTTAAAAAAATGCTGGGCTTCGCGCACCGCACCTTCAATGCTACCGACCTTTTGTACTTTATCCAGTTCCTGCAATATCATTACAGCATCCATAGCTCGCTCGAAGATGCCTTTGTGCCCGGCAAGCGTTACAAAGAAGATACTGTAGAACAGGCCCTTATCTATTTTCACAACTATTTCTTTTCCATAGAGCATCCCGATCGCACGCGCAAGCACATCGCAACACCGGCACGCAGGTCAGCCTGCAAGCGTATCAATATGTACCTGCGCTGGATGGTGCGCAGGGATAACAAGGGTGTGGATTTTGGCATATGGAAAAAGATAAGCCCCCGCCAATTGGTCTGCCCGCTCGATGTGCATGTGGCCCGGGTGGCACAGCGCCTTGAACTGCTGGATAATACTAATTCCAACTGGCCCAATGCGCTGCACCTTACCTACCAGCTCCGCGAACTGAACCGCGAAGACCCTGCTGTTTATGATTATGCGCTCTTTGGCCTGGGCATGGCCGAACGCTTTTAGACCAGTGAAAAAACATCTTCTTCCACTTTCCTCTTCTCCGGTATTTTATCTACAAATGCATCCGGGTACACGATAAGCGAAGTATTCTTCCGTTTCCACCAGCTTGTATCCAGCAGTCTTGCAAAGCGGATAATACCGGTCACGTGACAGCGCTTGTCGCTGCTGCTCCACTCCTCTATCCGTTCAAATTTTTCATGAGGCACATGAAATAAAGCATCGAAGCTGATATACACCCGCAGGAAGAGATCATTGGTTAACTGCCCGGGTTGTTGATACAGGAGTTTCTTATACTCATATTTATAATCATAGCGCAATGCAGAGAGATCACTTAATACCGCCGATGCAGTAGGGAAGCTGCCCGCACCTTTGCCATAGAAGAACTGCTTATCTGCCAGCCTGCTCTCTATTACCACACCATTGTATTCATTACGCACATTAAAGAGCTGGCTATCTTTTTGCACAAATTGCGGCAATACAAATGCGGCTATTTTCCCGTCGTCCAGTTTGCGGGCCTGTGCCACAAGTTTTATTTCATAGCCCTTCTCCCGGGCGAAGACAGCATCCGCAGCATGCAGGTGCTGTATGCCACTATGCACCAGTGCCTGTGGCTGTGCCATGATCCCATACGCATGCGCCAGCAGGATGGTCAGCTTATTTACGGCATCTGTGCCCTCCACATCCAGGGCGGGGTTGCTCTCGGCAAATCCCTCATATTGTGCCTGTAACAGGGCCTCCTCAAAGCTTATTTTCTCTTCAAATACTTTAGTGAGGATATAGTTTGTCGATCCGTTCACAATGCCGCTTATGCCATGCAGCAGGTCGTTGTCATAATATTCCTCCAGGTTACGTATCACCGGGATGCTGGCACAGGCCGCCGATTCATACAGGAAGGGCGTTTTGAACTGTTGCTGTAAAGCAATAAGCTCTTCAATATGTTCGGCAATAAGTTTTTTATTGGCGCTCACTACGGCCTTTCTATTCTTTAATGCAGTACTTACAATATGGTATGCTGCATCCGCATCATCGATCAGCTCCACGATAACGTTGATGCTTTCATCCTGCAGCAGCGCCGCAGGATCGGTAGTGAATAATTCCTGTGGTGCATTTCTTTTCTTCTCGGGGTGCTTGATACAAACTTTTTTTATCTGTGCGTTCAGCGTGGGTGTTTGTTCCAGCACCTTGTACAGGCCTTCACCCACTACACCAAAGCCAAACAGGCCGATGTTCAGTTTTTTCTGTTGTTGTTGAATAGACATTGTTTTTTGATTTTAATTGTTAAACAGTTATTTGAATGAATTTAAATTTCAGAAGTGATCGGCTTTAGCTTTGCAGCATTTACACTTGCCAGTGCCTGCTGTATATCATTGATGAGGTCCTCCACCGCTTCCAGTCCCACACTCAGGCGTATCAAGCTATCCGCTACTCCTGCAGCATGCCTTTGCTCAACGGGTATCGATTTATGCGTCATCGTTGCCGGGTGGCAAAGCAGGCTTTTTACACCGCCCAGGCTCTCCGCCAGCTTGAAGAGTTTCGTACTGCAAACCACTTTTTTCGCAAGGGCTTCCGCATCTTCCTTCAGTGTAAAAGACACAATACCTCCGAATGCACTTTGTTGTTTTGCAGCTATCTCGTGGTTGTGATGCGTGCCCAGGCCGGGGTAGTACACCTTATCTATTGCCGGGTGCTGTGCAAGGAATTCGGCAACCGCCTGTGCATTCCTGCTGTGCTGCTGCACACGCAGGTGCAGGGTCTCTATACCGCGTATCACCAGCCAGCTATCATGTGGCGAGAGTATGGCCCCGCTGGCATTCTGTATAAATTTTATTTCTGCGCCCAATGCTTCATCCTTCGTCACCACCAGCCCTGCTATAAGGTCACTGTGGCCACCCAGGTATTTGGTAGCGCTGTGCACCACTATATCGGCCCCCAGTTTTAAAGGTTGCTGCAGGGCAGGCGAGGCAAAAGTATTATCCACGCAAAGCAGTATGCTATTCTGTTGCGCTACCTTAGCTATAGCTGCTATATCGCTTATCTTAAGCGTAGGATTGGTAGGCGTTTCCAGCCATATCAACTTCGTCTTTGGAGTGAGGGCATCTACCACATTCCTTATATCAGTGGTGTCGGTATAGTTCACCTTTATACCGAATTTACTGTAGATGTGGGTGAACAACCTGAATGCCCCCCCGTATATGTCATCTACCGCCAGTATCTCATCGCCGCTCTGCAGCAATTTTACTACTGCA
Organism: Bacteroidetes bacterium 46-16; assembly: GCA_001897835.1. Taxonomy (GTDB): domain Bacteria; phylum Bacteroidota; class Bacteroidia; order Chitinophagales; family Chitinophagaceae; genus MKUN01. Next base: position 65,629 of record MKUN01000032.1, on the reverse strand, counting down.
TCGATGGCCGCGAGGCCACTGGCAAAGGCCAGGCCCGTACTGCCGCCTTCCAGTTGGGCTATTACCTGTTCCAGCGTAGCACGTGTGGGATTATTACTGCGGGCATAATCATAGCCCTTATGTACGCCGGGCGCCTCCTGTACAAACGTGGATGTCTGGTAAATGGGTACCGATACCGAACCCGTAAGCGGATCGACCGGTATGCTGTGGATCAGTGTTGTTGCATTGCTCATCTTTCTGAAGTTTTTATGGTTAAAAAATGTTTACTTTTTTTAATCACTTATCAGAAAGACCTGCCGGTGGTGCTCCTATGCCTGTACGCATAAAAAAAGCTCCACCGATAGATCAGAGGAGCTAGTTATTTATACACCGCGAACGGCATTATCAACAAACTAATTGCATCTGACTTATCTTTCACGCCTGTGGCGTGATGGAATTAGCACCAGCTTCCCCGGATGCCTCCGGAGAGAGGTTGCTAAGGCTTCAAAGGGCCATGACCCTCTGCCTTTCTTGATAAGTGAACTCAAAGAACTGCTGCAAAGATATATTCAGACGATCCAATTTTCCAAAAAAATTTTTTAAGCTGCATTAATGAACCAGGTCTGCATCGTGCCTTTGCCTTTTATTTCCATCGAGGCCCTGGCAGTGAAGCGGAACTGTGCCGCGTGCTCCTTTTCCAGTTCCTCTTTAAAGTTATCTGTGCAATGTATCTCCCCTGCAAGCCCGGTACTTTCCATACGGCTGGCTGTGTTCACAGCATTGCCCCACAGGTCGTAAATGAATTTCTTTTTGCCGATCACACCTGCCACTACGGGTCCGCAGTCCAGCCCCACCCTGAATTTTATTGTTGTACCATCAGGGGCCGTATAATTGTTCATCATTTCCTTTATGGCCAGTGCCATCTTCGCAGCCATGATAGCATGGTCCTCCCGTGGTACAGGCAGCCCGCCTACAGCCATATAGCAGTCGCCTATGGTCTTTATTTTTTCGAGCCCGTATTGTTCAGCAAGTGTATCGAACCTGGTAAAAACATCATTGAGAATATTAACTGTTTCTTTAGGATCACGTTCTTCCGATAATTTGGTGAACCCGGCCATATCTATAAAAATAATTGAGGCTGCACTGAACTGGTCGGCTATGGGGTGCTCTTTTCTTTTCAGTCGCTCGGCAATACTGTGGGGTAATATATTCAGCAGTAAACGTTCCGATTTCCTTCTCTGCCAGGCTATTGATATGATCACTGCCACCAGCAGCCCCATACCGATAAAAAGGAATGAACGTTCGTTTCGCTTCTTGGCTACTTCAAGGTTTTGCTGCACGATCTTGAGCCGGTCTATCTTCACCTGCTGCTTTATTGAATCCAGCTCCTGCTGCTTTTCAAGCGTAGCGATTTTACTTTTGTTCGCCTTCGAAAAAACAGAATCGTTATACCGGTGGAACAATTTATACGCGTCCAGGGCCTTCTGTTTATCACCCAATAATTCCCAGGCTGCTGACAATGTATTGTAATTGGCAGCCAGGTCCCTGAGATTATGCAACTCCTGGTGCAGGTCGGCCGAGCGTTGCGAATACATTACCGATTTTCTGAGCGCAGTTCTTTTATCTGGCAGGGGGAAATTACTCTTATCACGCTTTCTTACAGAGTCCACTGCCATTCCCAGGTATATCTCTCCCAGGTTACCAAGATTTTCCGCTACGCTCTTTTTATTCTTCATTTGTTCCGCTATCTCTAGGCCGGTTAAAAAGTATTTCGATGCCGAACTTAGGTCGTTAAGGTAATAATAGGCGGTGGCGAGGTAGCTGTAATCGGCCAGCATAGAATGCCTGTTCACCTTCGAGCCTGCAGATTTGATGATCTCTTGCTCTGTTTCCAGCGCCAGCTGGTATTTGCCCATTATCAGGTAGTTACGGGCAATGTTTGATTTAGCATTCCGTATTGTTGAAGAGTCGTGTGCATCCTCAGCTATTTTTTTTGCCTTCTGCAGGTAGTCAATAGCCTGCTCACACTTACCCATATCAGTGTATATAATGCTGATATTAATGTAGTTACCGGATAGGTTTTCTTTTAATTCCCTGCTTATGGCAAGGCTTTTAAACGAATAGCTCAGCGCAGTAGGATAATCGCTCTGGTCTATCTTTACCACGGCTATATTGTCGTAAGCTGATGAAATGCCACCCTTATTCCCCAGCTCTATATTCAATTTAAGGCCACTGTCATAGTAGGCCAGCGCCTCCTCATACTCCCCGCGGTAACGGTGGTTTAGCCCAAGGGCACTGTAGATATAGGCCATGGTCTTTTTCTGCTTATATTTCCTGGCCAGCTCCAGCGCCTGCGCCCCGTACATCAGGCCCGAATCGGGTGCAAAAATCATATAATCCCTGCTTATCGTAGCAAGCATCTTAGCCTTTAAGGTATCATCGTGAGGCCGTTGCAGCTCGGTAAGCAGCGAGTCAATTCTGGGATGGCCCGTCTTTTGGGCTAAGACCGGCAAATACGAAATGATGACCAGGAATGTAAAAAGGCGTTTCATGGCTACCTGTCAACGATGATGAATATTAATGCAGTTCCCGCTGATTCATCACACTACTAAAGTAATCGATATTCATAAAAAAAAGTATTTACAGGCCCTTCCTTTACCAGTGCGCTCAATTTTTCCGCTATTTCAGCTACCTTTGACGGCTAACAGTCATCCGTTTAATGGACTTGCCTGAAGGAAAAAAAATTTACTTCGCTTCTGATTTTCACCTCGGTATCCCCGATAAGGCTTCCAGCCTGGCGCGCGAAAAACGCATATGCCAGTGGCTGGACGAAATAAAGCACGATGCCGCACGCATATTTCTCGTGGGCGACCTTTTCGACGTATGGTTCGAATATAAAAGGGTAATTCCCAAAGGTTATGCGCGCTTTTTCGGTAAGCTGGCCGAGCTCAGCGATGCTGGTATTCCTGTGGAAGTATTTACAGGCAACCACGATCTCTGGATGCAGGGCTATTTCGAAGATGAGTTTAGCATTCCTGTGCATCATAACCCGATACAGCGCACCTATAATGGTAAGAAGTTCCTCATAGCGCATGGCGATGGCCTTGGCCCCGGCGATGCCACTTACAAAGTGATGAAAAAAATATTCCGTAGCCCGCTTTCCCAGTGGCTCTATCGCCGCCTGCACCCCGATACCGGTGTCGGCATGGCAGGCTGGTTCAGCAGGCGGGGTACCAAACATACCTCCGGGCAGGAAGAAAAATTCCTGGGGCCCGAAAGGGAATGGCTGGTACAATATGCCCTCGGCCTGTTAAAGCGGGAGCATATTGATTATTTCATCTTCGGGCACAGGCATGTGGCCGTCACACATACGCTCAATGACGAAAGCCTGTTCGTAAATCTTGGCGACTGGATACGTTACGATAGCTATGCGGTTTTTGATGGTAAAGAACTGGAGTTAAAATTTCATAAAGCAATTGTATAGAAGAATATGCAGCGCACATTGGTAATGATACGGCACGCAAAATCGAGCTGGGCCAATCCGCTTCAAAGCGATTTTGAACGACCGCTTAATGACCGCGGCGAACACGATGCACCCATGATGGGCGAACGTTTGAAAAAACTCGACCTTATCCCCGACCTTATTATCGCAAGTACCGCAAAACGGGCCATGCAAACGGCAAAAAAAATAGCCGCCGCTATTGGTTATGATAGCGATAAGATACAATGGGTAGATAAATTGTATCATTGTATCCCATCCGTTTTCGAGGAGGTCATCGAAGAGATCGAAGATGATATAAACACGGTATTCATCGTGGCACACAATCCTGGCATCAGTGCTTTTGCCAACCAGTTGTCCCCTTTGTTCAGTATCGATCACATGCCCACCTGCGGCCTTGTTGCCGCCAGGATGGATATGGAACACTGGAGTGATTTTTCCATTACCGAACGAAAAGTAATTTTATTTGAATACCCCAAAAAACAAGCATGACAGTCAGCAGATCATCCGTACAGGCAATAGGCGCTTTGGAAAAATTATTCGAAGAACATTTTGGCGTAAAACCCGAACAGCTCGAAATGCTTCCCGTGTCGGGTTCCGACCGCCGTTATTACCGCATGAGCAATGGCAAACACTCAGCCATTGGCACACACAATACCAATATTGCCGAGAATAATACCTATTTCTATTTTACCGACGTGTTCCGCAAACATGGTATCAATGTGCCCGAGGTTTATAAAACCAGCAAGGACCGCAATTTTTATTTGCAGCAGGACCTCGGCAACACTTCCCTTTTCGACCAGTTGATGAAAGAAGGGCATACCGATGCCGTAAGACAAAATTTTCATAAAGCGCTGGTGCAATTGGCCAAGGTGCAATGGATAGCCGGCCGGGAGGTCGATTTCAATCAATGCTTTGCCACGCGCCAGTTCGATGAGAAGGCCATCATGGCCGATCTTATGTATTTCAAATACTACTTTGCCGATCTGCAAAAGATACACTATAACAAAGCCGAAGTAATAGGCGAGATGGAAGACCTGAGCAAAGAGCTGGGCCGCATACAGCCCCAGATGCTTATGTACCGCGACTTCCAGAGCCGCAACCTGATGCTCTATAACGATGATATTTACCTCATCGATTACCAGGGCGGCATGCAGGGCCCGCCACAGTATGATATTGCATCCCTGCTTTGGCAGGCCAAGGCCCAGCTACCCGATGCCTGGAAAGAAGACCTGCTCAATGGCTACATACGCACCCTGCACGATCTGCATATACCCCGTATGGACGAGATACATTTCCGCCGCGGCTACCTGCAGTTCGTATTGCTGCGCATGCTGCAGGTACTGGGGGCATATGGCTACCGCGGTCTTATAGAGCACAAACCCCATTTTGTCAGCAGTATCGGCCCGGCACTTAAAAACCTGCAATCGTTTTTATCAGATAATCCGCAGACCCCTGCATATCCTGCGCTCCGCTCTTTACTGGAGCGCATTTCTACCGATGATATGCAGCAGGTATATGCGCTGCCCAAACGTGCCGATGATGTGAAACTGCAGGTCAATATTGCCAGCTTCTCTTATAAAAATGGCATACCCAAAAGCAGCAGTCCCCATGGCGGCGGCTATGTGTTCGATTGCCGCGGCCTGCTCAATCCCGGTCGTTATGCCGCATACAAGCATTTCACCGGCAAAGACCCCATCGTAAAGCAATTCCTGGAGCGCGAGACCCGCATGCCCGAGTTTCTCGATCACGCTTTTGCACTCGTATCACTCAATGTCGAAGATTACTTATCCCGCGGTTTCGAGCAGCTGAGCGTAGCCTTTGGCTGCACAGGCGGCCAGCATCGCTCGGTCTATGCTGCCGAGCAACTGGCCACATACCTAACCAACCGTTATAACATACCCGTCAACGTCACCCACCTCAACGAAAAGAAATGGGTGTTGCAGGACGAAAAAGAACCAGATTAGGCAATAAAAAAAGACCGGTGAAAGCCGGTCTTTTTTTATTATCATTATTCAATAACCCCCTTATGGATTGGGGTTTTGTTTTCTTGGGTTGCGCTCCAGCACCTCATCCACCATACCATAGTCTTTTGCTTCCTGCGCTGTCATCCAGTAGTCACGGTCGCTGTCTTTTTCCACCTTGTTGAATTTCTGCCCGCTATGTGTGGCTATGATATCGTACAGCTCTTTCTTCAGCTTCACGATCTCACGTGCAGTTATTTCTATATCGCTGGCCTGTCCTTCTGCACCACCCAGCGGCTGGTGTATCATTACACGGCTGTGCTTCAGTGCAGTACGTTTGCCTTTGGTGCCCGCACACATCAGTACCGCAGCCATCGAGGCAGCTATGCCCGTACATATGGTCGATACGTCCGGGTTGATGATCTGCATCGTATCATAAATACCCAGGCCTGCATATACACTGCCGCCGGGGCTGTTGATGTACATCTGCACATCGCGGTTGCGGTCCGTGCTTTCCAAAAACAGCAGCTGGGCCGTAACGATATTGGCCACGTAGTCGTTGATGGCCTCACCCATGAAGATGATGCGATCCATCATCAGGCGCGAGAATACGTCCATCGACGCCACATTCATCGGGCGTTCTTCTATGATATATGGCGTTAGTGCGCTCGGTGTTTTTATTAACGAAGATGTGTAGTTGTCAAAAGTTACACTGCTGATACCGTGATGCTTGATCGCATACTTTCTAAATTCATTCTGATTCATAAAACCTTTTTTTGAGCTATATTATTTTTTTGATTAGGGCAAATTTCAATCCATGTTAAATATAGTGCCAATACGGCACATTTTACCCTTTCCAAAATATTGAATTTGACAATTCGGCAATCAGGATTTGTATTTTTACCCTTTTTTAGTATATATTTTAACCAGCTAATGATTTAATAGCCAATAATTACGGCAACTTTGGGCCATATACGAATATTGAACAATGCAACTCCACCTCACACTCGATATACCAAAACTTCCCCGGCCAATAGCTTATACCGATAAAGTATTGCTTACCGGCTCATGCTTTACCGAGCACATATCCGATAGGCTGGCACAGCATAAGTTCAATGTCCTGTCCAACCCCAATGGTATTTTGTTCAACCCCCTCAGCGTGGCCGATAGTATCAATGGTTATATCGGGGAGCGCATATATAGCGACAACGACCTTTTTTACCTCAACGAGTTATGGAATAGCTGGCACCATCATAGCCGTTTCTCACACATCGACCGGCAGGCTGCGCTCGATGCCATCAACAGTGCACAAACTGAAGCCGCCGCCTTCATCCGCTCAGCCGATTGGATTATTGTAACCCTCGGTTCTGCATTCCAGTACTATTTAAAAGAGACCGGCCAGCCTGTATCCAACAATCATCGCGCCCCCGGCCAGTGGTTCGAGAAAAGGCTCCTCGCCATACGCGAGATCATCACAGCCTTAAATAATGCACTCGATAAATTATTTGCCCTCAATCCCGGCATCCGGGTCATATTCACCATCAGTCCCGTACGCCATATACGCGATGGTGTAGTGGACAACAACCGCAGCAAAGCCCGGCTGATAGAGGCCGTGCATGAGCTATGCAGTATTCACGACAATGCTTTTTATTTCCCGGCATATGAGCTGCTCATAGACATCCTGCGCGACTATCGTTATTACGATATTGATTTTGTACACCCTAATTACATGGCCACCACCTATGTTTGGGAGCAATTTGCAGGTGCTTGTATCGAAGATAATACCCGGGCGCTTATGGATCAGGTGCAGGAGATCATCACCGCCCGAAAGCACAGGCCCCGCTTCCCCCAAACCGAAGCGCACAAACAGTTCAAAAGCAACTATGCCGAAAAGATTAAGCATATCATGCAGCAGCATCCTTACCTGCACCTCGAAGAAGAGTTAAAATACTTCTCCGCCTAGCCTCAGTGCCCCTTCATGCGGTATGGCCAGTCGAGGCATTCAAAAAAAATGGCCCCGTACGGGGGCCACATAATATATTACTACTCGCCGGAACAGATCCCGGCAATCTTTTAAATCATATAGATCGCGGTTCAAAACCTAATCCTGGCTCAGGTAATCATTCAGGGTAACCGTCTGCTTGCTGCCGGTTTTGGCCTGCGCGGTCGTCGGTTCCTGCACCATATTGCACTTACCGTTGAATACCGCCGTTTGCTCGATATCCAGTTTGCCCACATGCAGGTCGCCGTTTATCACACACTTGCTCTTCAGGCACAGCAGGTCTTTGGTCGATACGTGGCCGTTCACCGTGCCAAATACATCTGCAGCATTCGCATGCAGGTCGCCTTCCACATGGCCCGATTCGCCAAGCACCACTTTGGCCTTGCACATGATATTGCCCGTTACCGTGCCATCTATGCGCATATCATTGTCCGATTCCACATCACCGCTGATCTTTGTTCCGTGAGCTATGGTAGTCACAGATCCTACCGGGTAATCAGCCTGTCGCCCGTTACTGTTTCTTTTGTCTTTTGCAAACATATATATATGTTTTTGTATAAGAAAATGTGTAGGGGATTACTAAAATACTTCTTTTGACCGAAAATTCTAATAGTTTACCGTTTTTTAACCCGGTATTCCCCGATGGCCGGAATGGGATTCCGTCATAAATAATTTACCTTTGCACCTCATTTTTTGCATACATGGATCGTAATACAATAATTGGGTTTTCCCTGCTGGCAGTGCTGCTGATAGGTTATGTCATATATAACCAGAAATCGCAGGATGCATATTATGAGCAGAAAAAAGCCGATTCTATAGCATATGCCAAAGCGCACCCCAAAGCCCTCGATACTGCCAGGCAGGTAGCCGCAACCACTACGGCAAGCACACCCGCCGATTCACTCAACGACTCGCTCCGCAAAGCAATGCCCCCCGCTTTTAATGGTACTGCCCAAACCGTAAAGGTAGAGAACAAGAAGCTGGCCCTCGAATTCAGTTCCAAAGGGGCCTACCCGGTAAGTGCGGACATTAAAGATTATAAGACATATACCAAACAGCCCCTCATTCTTTTCGATGGGCAAGGCAACAGGCTCAGCGCCATACTCCCCATCAATAATGGTGCGGTCGCCACTTCCGACCTTTATTACACACCCACCGTCACTAATGCGCCCGATGGTGGCAAGACCATCGATTTCATGGCCGATCTCGGCGAGGGCAAAAAAGTGGATATCATCTACAACCTGCCTGCCGATGATTATATGATGACCTGCAATATCCGCCTCACAGGTATGATGGCCAACAGCCTGCCCATGAGCTGGGAGACAAGCACCCTGCATACCGAAAAAGACATTACCAGCGAGCGCACCAGCAGTCAAATATATTACCGTTTCTCCAACAAGGATCACGACTATTTCACCATACGCGGCGATAAAAAGGAGTCGCTCGAGGACCGCACACACTGGCTGGGCGTTCGCATGCACTTCTTCAACTCCACACTTATTGCAGATGACGGTTTCAGCAAAGTGAATATCAACGCCACCGTTACCCCGCCGCCTTCCGACACCAATATAGTTGCGCGGGTCAACAACACTTTCGATGTACCGCTGAATAATGGTACTGTAGCATTAAAATGGTACATAGGCCCCAACCATTACAAAACACTGCACTCCTATAAGATAGGCCTCGAAGAAATGGTGCCCCTCGGTTATGGCGTCATGGCATTTGTAAAGTATGTCAATAAGTGGCTCATCATACCCATCTTCAATGTGCTCAGCAGCTTCATTGGCAACTATGGCATCATCATCATACTGATGACCATCATCATACGCCTGCTGCTCTCATTCTTTACCTATAAGAGTTACCTGTCTGCGGCCAAGATGCGCGTGCTCAAGCCCGAGCTCGATGAGCTGCGCAAGCAGTTCCCCGACGACCAGCAGAAGTTCGGCATGGAGCAGATGAAGCTCTACCGCAGTGCAGGGGTCAACCCCCTGGGCGGCTGCCTGCCTACGGTGTTGCAGATGCCCTTCCTCTTTGCCATGTACTACTTCTTCCCTTCGTCCATCGAGCTGAGGCAAAAGTCATTCCTCTGGGCGCAGGATCTTTCTACATACGATAGCATTGCACACCTGCCCTTCAAGATACCAGGCTATGGCGATCATATCAGCCTCTTCACCCTGCTGATGACCGCATCGAGCCTCTTCCTCGCCCTGTACAACAGGAACATGACCACACAAGACCCTAACAATCCGGTGATGAAGTATATGCCTTTTGTATTCCCCTTCATCCTGCTTGGTGTCTTCAACCAGATGGCTGCTGCCCTTACCTTCTATTACTTCTTCTCCAACATGATCAGTATCACGCAGCAGTTCGTGATACAGAAATACTTCATCAACGAGAAGGCCATACATGCCAAGATGCAGGAGAACCGCAACAAGCCGGCCACCCCATCCAAATGGCAGCAGCGCCTCGAGGAGATACAGAGAACACAGCAGGAAAAGGCCAAACAGCAACCGCGCATCAACAAGAAATAAACACCACGCTTTATATACACTCAAAGGGCTAAGAATATCTTAGCCCTTTGTAATTATCAATATGGCATTATTATTGCCCGCATTACCTAAACTTGCGCCGGATGAAACCTCGCTCCTTATCTTTCTTACTGTCTTTACTGCTTTGCGCCTCTTTCGCTAGCGCTCAAAGAATACACAAGGCTGAACAAGGTTTAGATAGTACGCGCATCGAGCTCAAAGAGAGAATAGATCAGGCCAAACAACGTTTCGATAGCAATCGCATCAATCCCAAAGGCTCGTTCCTCATCACTGCAGGCGCCGGTATTTTTGATGGTACCGATTTCATTCGCTTTTGGGGTGGCAGGTCATATGGCTGGCGTTACCAGCCTTCGCAGCTCATCACCTATTATGCCGGGGCCAGTTATTTTGTGGGCAATTCCATCGCCTTGGGTTTAAACTTCGCTGCCGAGCCGCTGGAGGGCAAACTATATTCCGGGCTGGCAAATCATGGGTCCGTTTCAGGTCAGCAGATAGGTACCTACAGGTCGGGTATCTATACTGTAGCAGCATCCTTTTCATTGTTTTTCCTGAAGCAGTGCTATGTTATGTTCTACGGCTCACTGGAGGGCGGCTACTCTTATGAAACGGTCCATTATAATTTCGATCAACCCTATTACAACCACAGCAGCACAGCACCGGTCACGCAGGAGTCTTCAGGGCATTACAACCTCCAGGTAAGCCCCTGCTGCTTTCGCTTTGGGGGTATGGTTGCGGCCCTGGTAGAGCTGGGCTTTGGTTACAAAGGGCTTTTGAACCTGGGCTTATCCTGCCGTTTTTAGATGCAATGAATGGCACTATTCTTGCGTCTAGCTTCATAAACCTCATTTGTTTTGAGACCATATACCTTACTTCTTTTATTACTGTTACCCTGTATCACTCATGCCCAGGCTCGGGATAACGATACCAATTACCGTAAGCTGGCAAAGGAACAACGCCGCGAACAAAGAAGACAGCACCGCGACAGCGCCCGGAAAGCATGGGCTGAAGAACGCGCGCTAATGAAGCTGTATAGCTACGACACCGTGAACGAGCAGCGCATGATCGATATCCATTTAGGCTACGGCATCCTTACTTATTCCACCACCTCGGCTGAAAACATTGTCAACGGGCGCGATGACGGTTTCGATGCACCCGAGCCACTCGGTACTACAGCACTCGGCGCAAAGTATTACATCAGTCCCCACTTTGCCCTGGGCCTGTGCTTTGCCGTCGAGCACTTAACAGGTAAGCGGGTTGACTATTACCACAGGTATGCCCATATCGACTACAAACAGCGGGTAATCACGATCGCACCAGAAGTAACCTTCGTCTTCAGGGCCTGGGGAAGAAAATCGTGGTACTGTGTCATTGCTCCCGGCTATTCGCGCGATACACGCGCTTCCGTAACCACCGGCCATTTCAATCTATACCAGGCAGCGGGCTTCCGTTACGGCGGCAGGCTGGGCGGCTTTGCAGAACTGGGTTTTGGTTTCCGGGGCCTTTTTAACTGCGGCCTCTCTTATAAGTTTTAGTCGCTTTCCTGCCTTTATACACCACATTTTACTTAATGCATAAATATATACTTGGAGTTATACTTCAAACGCAGTATATTAGGCTAAGATTTTTGGTTAGTTATTTACACTGATTGTTAATGAAATTATCGATACTGCAACGCGAGGGTTGCAGTATCTTTTACAAGCTTTCGTTTCAATAGGGGTAAAAGGTACGCTTGTTTTCGCACAGGTAACCGAAATGAAAGAGCCTTACGTTCCCGTAAGGCTTTTGCTTTTATATCTTCATCAACCGGGCTTACCCGGGCTATCACTAGATATCGATCCTCGCATACTTGGCATGCTTCTCTATGAATTCGCGGCGGGGGGCCACTTCTTCACCCATCAACATACTGAACACGATATCCGCTTCTGCAGCGCTGTCTATCGTTACGCGCTTCAGGGTGCGGGTGGCGGGGTTCATGGTCGTATCCCAAAGCTGCTCGGCGTTCATCTCACCCAGACCTTTGTAGCGCTGCACGTTCACACTGTCCTCTTTACCATTGGCCAGCTGCTCTACTGCGGCCTTGCGGCTGTCTTCGTCCCAGGCATATACCTGGTCTTTACCTTTTTTCACGAGGTAAAGCGGCGGCTGGGCAAGGTATACATAGCCCTGCTCCACCAGCTCCTTCATGTAGCGGAAGAAGAAGGTAAGGATCAGCGTGGCGATGTGCGAACCGTCCACATCGGCATCGGTCATGATGATGATCTTGTGGTAGCGCAGCTTGGTGATGTTCAGTTCCTTGGCATCGTCTGCCGTGCCCACGCTCACGCCCAGGGCGGTGAACATGTTCTTTATTTCCTCGTTCTCGTATATCTTATATTCCTGTGCTTTCTCTACGTTCAGTATCTTACCCCTCAGTGGCAGTATGGCCTGGAAAGCCCTGTCGCGGCCCTGCTTGGCGGTACCGCCGGCCGAGTCACCTTCCACCAGGTATAGCTCGCAGTTCTCGGGGTCTTTATCGCTGCAGTCGGCCAGCTTGCCGGGCATGCCGCCACCGGTGAGCACGCTCTTGCGCTGCACCATCTCGCGGGCCTTGCGGGCTGCTGCGCGGGCCTGCGCCGCCAGTATCACTTTGTCAATGATCAGCTTGGCCTCTTTGGGGTGCTCCTCGAGGTAGGCCTCGAGCACGCGGCTCACGCACACGTCCACCACGCCCATCACTTCATTATTACCGAGCTTGGTCTTGGTCTGGCCTTCGAACTGGGGCTCGGGCACCTTTACCGATATGATGGCGCTGAGGCCCTCGCGGAAGTCATCGCCCGTTATCTCCACCTTCGCTTTCTCAAATAGCTTGTTCCTGTCGCCATAGGCCTTGAAGACGCGGGTGATGGCGCGGCGGAAACCGGCCACATGCGTACCCCCTTCTATGGTGTTGATGTTATTGACGTAAGAGAAGATATGCTCGTTATAGCTGGTATTATAGCTCAGGGCCACATCCACCGCCACATTGGTATCTTTATCATGCGCCTCTACATATATGGGCAGTGCCAGCAGGGGATCGCGCTTGGCGTTCTTATCCAGCATCTGCACAAATTCTATGATACCGCCCTCGCTGTAATAGGTCTCGCTGGGCATCTGGCCTTCTTCGGTCATCTCGCGCTCATCCACCAGGGTTATCCTGATGCCCTTGTTGAGGTAAGAGAGCTCACGCAGGCGGCCCGCCAGTATCTCGCGGTTGTATACCGATGCCTGGAAGATGGTATTATCGGGCATGAAGTGCTGCAGGGTGCCGCGCTTATCGCTGCTGCCTATCTCGCGCACAGGGTACTGCGGTATGCCCTTCTTGTACTCCTGCTCAAATATCTTTCCTTCGCGGTAGACGGTGGTGTGCATATCGCTGCTGAGTGCATTCACACAGCTCACGCCCACACCGTGCAGGCCGCCCGATACCTTATAGCTGTCCTTATCGAACTTGCCGCCGGCGTGCAGCACGGTCATTACCACCTCGAGGGCGCTGCGGCCTTCTTTGGGGTGTATGCCCGTAGGTATGCCGCGGCCGTCATCCAGCACGCTGATGGAATTGTCTTTGTGGATGGTTACGGTAATATTCTTACAATAGCCTGCCAGGGCCTCGTCAATGGAGTTATCCACCACCTCATATACCAGGTGGTGCAGGCCTTTGACGCCTATATCGCCTATGTACATGGCCGGGCGCTTGCGCACCGCTTCAAGGCCTTCCAATACCTGTATGCTCCCCGCATCGTAACCTGCGGCGGCAGCTTGCTGTAACACCTCGTTCTCTGTGCTCATATTAATTTATGCCGGGCTAATTCTTATGGGTAAAATCCTATAAAACGCCTGCCCCGGATGCATGGCAAAAAATCATAAAACCAACCTGGTTCCTGTAGCTACAAAGATAACGTTTTTTGCTCTTTTATCCGCATAATTGGCAGGTTGATAAGTTGATATGTTGGCAGGGTGTTGATAAGTGGAATGGTTGATAGATTGATGGGTTATTGGGGCGCTAATTTCCGGTTCCCGGTAAAAAGTATTTATTCACTTTCTTTATCATTTCTGCTTTTGTGCTCATAAAAAGATTTCCGGTTTTGGGAGGGGGTAGCGGCTGAAAGCCTTGCCTGATATATCATACAAGGTTTCAGTGTAATTTCTGGTCGTTTCCGGTTTGTCTTTTCAGTGGCCGACCAGGAGAGGAGTTCTGGGCGTTTCCGGTTTGTCTTTTCAGCGACCGACCAGGAGAGGAGTTCTGGTCGTTTCCGGTTTTTTGCCTCACCCGGCCTCTCCAAAGGAGCGGTGACATGTTATTGGCGAGTGCATCCGTGTTGTAACAAGATTGCTTCGTCGCGCCCTACAGACGGCTTTGCTGCTTCTCGCAATGACGGTGCTGGAGCTTAAGTGAAAAGTAAACGCGAAAAGGTGTTTACTTTTCAATGGCCCTTATGGGGCGGAAAGGCCCGTTAATGCTGCCTTATGAGCATAAAGCAGATGTACCCAAAGGTAAACTTGTTCACCTTTGCCTTAGCGATATTTCAAAGAGCTTCAGCAGGCTTTTGCGGGGCAAAAGACCTGCTTCGCTACAAAGTTCTTATGGGGAAATGGGATGAACAAAAGGGATTTTTATGATACCCTGTTTTTAGCGGTATGATACCCTTGAAATTGGGGTATGGTAAAAGATTTTTGCGTAGCTATGCTTCGCCAATGGGGGTATTGCTCAACATGCTATCCGTGAACTCCGGTTGCAAACCGGCTGAATTTACAAGACACGAGTCCGCCAGGGAAATAGCCACGCTACAGACTCGCGCCAGTGGGAAAGACAATTTCCAAAATTCTCCCCACCTCAAACGTTCAAGTACTTCAGCACATATGAAGTGCTGAGAGGATTTAAAACAATCGACAGTCATTCTTATATTGCATAACAGCAACTTACTCCTAGGTAGTCAATCTCCAGATTGGCAAGTATGGCGTCCTTCTTTTATAAACAAGAAATACCTAAGAGTCAAAAAAAGAGCAGCCTTGTATGAGCATATCGCAATCCCTGCACAGATATCCCCCACTATATGCCCCCTTTACTTTTGGCAGTAAATAAAACAATTACTAACTTTGAAATACAAAGTACTTTTTAATTATTGTAAACCGATGCTAAAAAGACAATGTCTATGAACACGAAGACTAGTAATATAGAGAGCAAAAGATTTGCGGCCATTATGCTGACCGCTGCGGGGCTGCTGTGCATACCGCTGATCGCAATGCAGTTTGAGGGCAGCGGCGTACAATGGACCGCTATTGACTTTGCAGTGGCCGGGGTGCTGCTATTCGGCACGGGGCTGGCCTGCGAGCTGGTGATGCGGAAAGTAAAGACAAGCGGATACCGTTTTTTCTTCATTGGCCTGCTACTGCTGGCGCTCTTCCTGGTATGGGCAGAACTGGCAGTGGGTATATTCGGCACAGCACTGGCAGGCAGCTAAGCGGGCGGCGCTGAGATCAGTCATGGCTATTGAGCCATTTACATCCCCCTTAGTCCCCCTTCGCTGGCTGCACATTGCCTCGCACAAGGGGGGGATCTATCACTCCTCCAGCACAAAATTCCTCCTGATATCCCCGGCGGGGCTGTGGAGTATGAGGGTATAGATACCTGCGGGCAGGGCGCGTTGTTTCAGTGCTATGCTGCATTTGCTGCCATTCACGCCCTGCTCATGCACTTTCTGGCCCATCATATTGTAGATGGCCAGGCTGCTGATGCTGCCGTTGGCCACTATGTTAAGCTGATCGCGGGCGGGGTTGGGGTATAGCTGCAGCGTGGTAGCTGCGGCCAGCAGGGGCGCATGTACCGGTGCGGCGGTATCGAGGCAGGAGGCATCATACCACTGGGCATCGAGCCAGTAGATACGCTGGCGGATGAAGTGTTTCATCCAGGCGATCTCGTCATCGTAGCTATTGCCCACATAATTATTGAGGAAGAGGTGCACACCCATAAAGGGCCAGCGCTGGTAATGCTGCTGCTGTGGCAGTTGCAGCATGGCCGTCAGCGAA
>MKUN01000032.1:0-49481 GCA_001897835.1 Bacteroidetes bacterium 46-16 | reverse complement strand
GAAGGGCACGAGGCAGGGGTTATTGACGGGGCAGGGAAAATTCCACATATAGGTGGTTACATCGGGCGCATCGTAGATGGAGGAATTGCCGTAGGCGAGGTTGAGGTCCCACATGGGGCCGGCAAAGAGCTTACCATCCTTCTCTTTATAGCAATAGGCGCTGAGCCGGTAGGCATCGGAGTGGTGGGCCAGCTCCTGCTGTATGCTGAAATCGATAAAAGAGGGCACATCGATATAATGCCTGTAGCCATTGACGGTATCGTACACATAAATATTGAAGAGGGCATTCTCAAAGGAATCGACATAGGCCGCTATGTAGGCCTTTTGCGGGGCATTGATATCGGAGGCCTTGGGATAACAGTAGGCAAAGGCCACGGGCGTGGCGGCCGAGGGACAGGAGAGGAAGTTGGAGGCCCAGCTATCGTAACCCGCCACATCGGCATAGTCGGCTGAGAAGATATAACCGCCGGTGAGCTGGCTGCCCGTTGTGTCCTCAGGTTTCAGCTTCGCAATATCCACGCGGTCGGCGCCACGCTTTATCTTCTCCTCGAGCACATAGATGCCGCGATAGTCGCCATTGAGCACGAGCTGCACCATGCGGGTGCGGCTGGCATAGCGGCCCATATCGTTGGATAGCTGGTAGGCCAGTACGTTGCGGATGAGGGTCTTATCATCGTAGGGGGCATAGAGCACCCAGTCGTTATCGGCAGGCATGCCCAGCAGCGATACATCCACACTATTGGCATAGGCCGGATCTTTGGTCTCTATCTTATAGGGCTTCTGCGGAAAGTAGCGGCTGCTGTGGCCCTTGGAGCGTATCGTAATGTGGCCATCGTAATCGTTGAAGGGATCGCCCAGGTGGTTATAATTGCCCACGCCATTGCTGATGATGCCCATAGTGGCATTTACCTTATCGTCATTATAAAAGGGTATGACGGTGTAACCGGTATTGACCACCATAATGGGCAGCAGCGATGAATCGAAAAATTGTGGCGGCGCGGGCGTGTTCGAGAAGTGCAGGCTCCAGTCCAGCAGGGTGCCTGTATTGTTCGCGGTGTTCTCAATCTTGAGTATCCAGTTGCCATTGCCCGATGTGCCATCGTTCACGGCGCCCAGCCATCCCTCGGGCCGCATCTTGCCGGTGAAGGGTGCCGACAGGTCTTTCATCAGCGTAGTGACCGACTGCGTGATACAGGTGCCGGTGAAATTGGCCCCATTGCCTATATTCTCGCAGATGGACACATGGGTACCATTGGGCGAGATAAGGGATATCATGATGTTATTGGTATTGCCGTATGTGATGTTGAAGTTCATACTGTCGAGGCCAAATGTGCCATCGAGGTTTTGAGGCAGGCCGCTCACGCTTATGGTATCGTAGGTGGTTTGCTGGTTGCCCTGTATGGTGCGGCTGCCGGCGCTGTAGAAGGTTTGTGCCTGCCCTCCCGAGGCAGCTAAGCATAAAACAATAAAAAGAAAGATCCTGGGCAAGGGGGAATAATTTAGGAAAGAAAGATAATAAAAAATGCCGGATGTGATAGCTGCGGGGGAATACCCTTTGTACAGATATCATACAGAATATTTAATTTGTGTACATGAAGCGATCATTCATAAGCGCGGGCTACGGTACAGGCCTCTTCCTGTTCTTGTTAACTTTATCCCTAAGCCAAATAGTAAATGCCAAAACCATGAACAAAGAAACCGTAACCGCTTTCGTAGCGGCCATCAATGAACATAGTATCGATAAAATATACAGCCTGGTGACGCCCGACCATAGCTTCACAGATGCCAGTGGCAGGGAGGTGCGGGGCGCCGATAAAATGAAACCGGGCTGGGAGGGCTATTTTGCCAGCTTCCCCGATTATAAAATAGAAGTGAGCACCCTGATGAGCGAGGGCGATACACTGCTCATGACAGGCTTCGCCGGGGGTAGCTTTCATGGCAATAAGGATGCGGCCTGGCGGCTGCCTGCCGCATGGAAGGCGGTGGTGAAGAAGGGAAAGGTGGCCCTGTGGCAGGTATATGCCGACAGTAAAATACCCGGTGATATCGTGACTGCCGCGCAGCAGCCGGAAGCAGTTACCGGCGGCAAAAAGGTGACGGGCATTGGCGGGGTGTTCTTCAAATGCAAAGACCCGGATGCCCTGAAGGCATGGTATAAAGAAAAGCTGGGCCTGAACACCAATAAATACGGCACCACCTTCGAGTGGCGGCAGGCCGATGATGCCCATAAGAAGGGCTTTACGCAGTGGAGCGCCTTTAAAGAAACGACGAAATACTTTGAGCCATCAACCAAGGACTTCATGCTGAACTATAGGGTGGAGCACATGGAGGCACTGGTAGCGCAACTGAAAAAGGACGGCGTGACGGTGACGGACAATATAGAAAGCTACGACTATGGCAAGTTCGTACACATCATGGACCCGGAAGGCAACAAGATAGAGCTCTGGGAGCCTGTGGACGAGGAGTACGACAAGATAAAAGGGGAGGTGACGAAGTAGTGGGACAGCGTCAGTACCGCTCCGATGCGGTCAGACGCGTGGTGGATCATCAGGATAAATTCTTATTTTAAGTCAAACGTCTAATAAAATGCTCTTCACAATAGGTGACCTTATCCATATTTATAACAGGGGGAACAATAAACAGCAAATATTCTTCAATGATGACAACTACTCCTTTTTCCTTGAAAAGGCTAAGAAACATATATTCCCTGTCGCAAACATCCTTGCATATTGTTTAATGCCTAATCATTTCCATTTCCTTGTTCAGGCTACTGATCATTCGTGCAAACCCAAAAATATAGGCGGTCTTGTTTCAACAGAATTAGCAAATGGGTTTCGAATCCTGCAAAGCTCTTACACTGCTGCGATAAATAAGAAAGAGGGCCGTACAGGCTCGCTATTTCAGCAGAATTGTAAATACAAAATACTGGTCAATTCAAACACCAATAATGCCCTGCACAATGATTATGCAACTGTTTGCTTCCATTACATTCATCAGAATCCGCTAAAAGCAGAATTAGCAGATAAGCTTGAAAAATGGAAATTCTCTTCTTTTAATGAATATATGCATACGAGGAAATTCTCTCTTTGTAAAACTGAAGCTGCTTATGAAGTGTTGGATATCAGCCGGGGACGATTCTACGATAACAGCTACCAAAATATAGAACCTGAATTGCTGGAGAAGATATTCTGAACCGGGTAAAGGGACTCCAGGCTTTGCACTTAACATGTCAGACCGCGGAAAGCGGTACTGACACTGCCTGCTCTTAACGCGTCTGACCGCGGAAAGCGGTACTGACGCTACCTGTTTTATTACTTACCTTTGCCCAAAATTTTATCGCTGTGCCAGATATCATCCAGCTACTTTCCGACCATATAGCCAACCAGATCGCCGCAGGTGAGGTGATCCAGCGGCCTGCATCGGCGGTAAAGGAGTTGCTGGAGAATGCCATAGATGCCGGCGCCACCGAAGTGCAACTGGTGATAAAGGATGCGGGCAAGGAACTGCTGCAGGTGATAGACAATGGCAGCGGCATGAGCCCCACCGATGCGCGCATGAGCTTTGAGCGCCATGCCACATCGAAGATCCGCAATATCGACGACCTGTTTACGATACGTACTATGGGCTTTCGCGGCGAGGCCCTGGCCTCGATAGCAGCCGTGGCACAGGTGGAGCTGAAGACACGCAGGGAAAGTGATGATGCAGGCAGCCGCCTGGCGATAGAGGGCACCGAGGTGAAGGTGCAGGAGGCCTGCGCCACTGCAAAAGGCACCAATATCATGGTGAAGAACCTCTTCTTCAACGTACCGGCGCGTCGCCATTTCCTCAAGAGCAATACTACCGAGTTCCGCCATATCATGGATGAGTTCACAAGGGTGGCGCTGGCGCACCCGCAGGTGGCCTTTCGCCTGTGGAACAATGGTACGGAGCAATACCACCTGGAGGCGGGCAACCTGAAAACACGTGTTGTATCGCTGCTGGGCAGCTCTTACGAAAAGAACCTGGTGCCGGTATCGGAACAGACCGACCTGCTGAACATCAACGGCTTCATCGGCAAGCCGGAGGCGGCCACGCGCACACGCGGCATGCAGTTCTTTTTCATCAACAACCGTTTCATACGCAGCGCCTACCTGCACCATGCCGTGGGCAATGCCTACGAAGGGCTGATCGAAAAAGAGGCCTTCCCTTTTTATGTGCTGTTCCTGGAGATAGACCCCGCGCGCGTGGATGTGAATGTGCACCCCACCAAGCAGGAAGTGAAATTTGAGGACGACAGGCTGATGTATGCTTACCTGAATGCTGCAGTGAAGCATGCGCTGTCGCGCTACAACATAGCCCCGTCGCTCGACTTTACGCTGAACCCGGAGATACAAAGCCTGCCCTCGGTGCAGCTACCCATGACAGATAAGCAGCGTGAAGCAACCGGGCAGGGATATCTCAGCAATACCTTTAGCAAAGGGGGCCAGGCACATATGGCCGAAAAGAGCGACAGCCTTAAACACTGGAAAGAATTATATGCCATAGCAGCCACGCCGGCGGTGCAAAATCTGCCCTCGGATGCTGCACAGCGCTCCCTGCACACCGAAAGCGAAACGGCTGCAACAGCACAAAAGAATACCCTGCTGGTGCAGGGCGAGCTGCTGGTGACGACGGTAAAGTCGGGGCTGATGCTGGTACATATACGCCGAGCGCAGGAGCGCATCTGGTACGAGCGGCTGCTGGCCGAGTGGAACAGTGGCAGCACGGCATCGCAGCAATTGCTTTTCCCGGTATCCTGCGAGCTGAACGCACAGGATGCCCTGCTGCTCAACGAGGCCCTGCCCGACCTTGCCCGTATCGGCTTCGATATAGCACCCTTTGGGCAAAATACCTTCGTGGTACAGGGCGTACCTACCGACCTGCCCGCCGGCGAGGAGCGCAACGTGATCGACGAGGTGATCGATGAACTGAAACATGAATCGGCCGACAGCACATCGAAGCGCTCGGAACGCCTGCTGGCACAAATGGCGCGCCGCCTGAGCCGCAACAAATTTGCCATACAGCAGCCTGAAGGGCAACAGGCCCTGATCGATGAGCTCTTTGCCTGCAGCCAGCCCGAGTACACACCTGGCGGCAAAAAAGTATTCACCATGGTGCGCAAAGAAGAGCTGGACGGGCTGCTGGGATAAGACGTATTAGATTCCCTCACATTCCCCACATTGGCGCAATTTGACTAAATTTGCCGCCGCTATGTCTGCGTTAAAATTCTACCCCTTAAAGGTTATAGATGTAAGGCCCGAAACGGCCGACTGTGTATCGGTGGCCCTCGAAGTGCCTGCCGATCTTGCCGGGACCTTCCGTTTTGCACCGGGGCAGTACCTTACTTTCCGCAAGCATTTTGGCGATACTGAGATACGCCGCTCTTACTCCATATGCGTGAGCCCCAAAGAAGGGGAGCTGCGCGTGGCCATTAAAAAAGTGGAGCAGGGTGTGTTCTCCGGTTATGCACACGGCAGCCTGAAAAAAGGCGAGCTGCTGGATGTGATGCCCCCCTTGGGCAAGTTCACCCCCCACCCTTCTGAAGCTAAGCATAAGGAATATATAGCTTTTGCCGCAGGCAGCGGTATCACGCCCATCATGAGCATCATGAAGAGTGTGCTGGAGGATGAGCCCAACAGCAGCTTCACACTTATCTATGGCAACCGCAACCGCAATACCATCATCTTCCGCGAGGAGATAGAGGGATTGAAGAACAAGTACATGCAGCGCCTGCGTGTGTACCACATCCTGAGCCGCGAGTATATGGACGTGGAACTTTTTAACGGGCGGATAGATGCCAATAAGTGCGCGGCCTTCTGCGATTCACTTATCGACATCAAGACCATTGATGAGGCCTTCATCTGCGGTCCGGAAGAGATGATCCTTTCGGTAAGGGAAAAACTGGTGGAACTGGGCATGCCTTCTTCGCATGTGCACATAGAGCTCTTCACCTCGCCCGACCAGCCCAAAGCCTCGCATGAAAAATGGGTGTCGGAGCACAAAGAAGATGCAGGCCCGGTAAGCAAAGTGAGCATCACGGTAGATGGAGCTACCTTCGAGATGGACCTGCCTTATAATGGCCCCAGCATACTGGATGCGGCCCTGCAACACGGCGCCGACCTGCCCTATGCC
Source organism: Bacteroidetes bacterium 46-16 (assembly GCA_001897835.1). Lineage (GTDB taxonomy): Bacteria > Bacteroidota > Bacteroidia > Chitinophagales > Chitinophagaceae > MKUN01. Next base: position 43,331 of record MKUN01000032.1, on the reverse strand, counting down.
TGCAAGGGCGGGGTTTGCTGCACCTGCCGCGCTAAAGTGGTGGAGGGCAAAGTGGATATGGAAGTGAACTATTCGCTGGAGCCGGATGAAGTGGAAGCCGGTTTTGTACTCACCTGCCAGTCGCACCCCACAACGGAAAGGGTGGTGGTGGATTTTGACGCGCGGTAGGGGCTGGACGCACGATACGTGATATAAAAATCTTTCAAGTACTATGAAAGCCATGATCTTATTTATTAGCTTAGTAATCCATTTATTAGGCCTGATTTGTTAAGACCTTGCAGAAGAAACTCATAGTAGAAGAACTATAAAATTCTGTCAAAGTTGTTTAGATGAAACAGAAACTACGAAAGCGTGTACTAATCATCGGTACTCTTATTGTTTCATTTTATGCCCATGGTCAGTTGAAAATCATACCATGCAGCAAAGTTGGTTTCCCTGATTGTCTTTTCAGACGTCCGTTTGACGAGAATGTTTTTAACAGTCCGCACATCTATGTAAGTATCCACGAAGAGAATACAGATAGTACGAGTACTTTCAAAGCGCTGATCATGCTGCATGAACTGTATGGAATAATGCATAAAAACAAAAATATCGACCTGTGTACCTTTAGGAGTCTCATGTGCTTTTACCTATGGAATGATTTAGCAATCGATGTGAATAAAGAAGCGTTTGATAGTCTTAAGTCATTTAAGTACGATAAGGGTCAATGTGCCTTAATTGATAAAATGAGTTTCGATCAATTCATCAATCATTATTTCATAAAGGACAAAGAATCTGGTGGTATTCACCTGCGAAATACTAATTTATCCGCCAATGAGGAGCAATGTATTTATATGAGGTTATTTAATGAAAGAGTTACAAGCATGAGCGGTTTTGAATCAGCGGATATTGTCATTCCAGAAAGGCCATGTTACTTTGACTAGAAAGTCATTAAACATGTGAGTAGTTTTCCTTATTATGACGGTCTTAATAATCGCCCCTTCTCATTTGCTTTTTCATCGATTCCCGGCGTTTTGATTCGAGGCGTCTTTCCTTAGCTTCTTTCGATGGTTTGGTGGCCTTGCGTTTCTTAGGCTTTACGATGCTTTGCGCTACCAGCTCTTCCAGTTTTCTTTGGGCTATTTGTTTGTTTTCCAGTTGCGAGCGGGTCTCGCTGCTTTTGATGATGAGGTAACCGTCTTTATTGATGCGGTTCTTCAGCTTATCGAGGATGCGCTCTTTTTCTTCCGGTGTGAACAGGGCTGAGTTTTGCACATGCCACCATGCCTCAGCAAGGGTCTCCACCTTGTTGACGTTCTGGCCCCCCTTACCGCCGCTGCGGGCGGTGCGGAAGAATATTTCTGTTGACAGGTCACGCATGGCGCTGCAAAGATAAAGCAATACAGGCATCGCATTTCATTGTTCCCTACCTTTGCAGCATGCAGTTCAGTTCGTACTGGCAAATATTACTCGTGCTCACGCTGCGCTACCTCATCATCGCGGGGCTGGGCTGGATGATATGGTACCGTTTCATCCGCAACAGGGTGTTGTATAAAAAGATACAGCTCCGTTTCCCCGCCAGTAAAGACTATGCGCGCGAGATCAGTTACTCGCTGCTCACGGTGTTCATCTTCGCTGCTGTACCTGCCCTGATGCTGCTAACACCTTTCCGGCAATACACACAATACTACCGGGATATCGATGCACACAGCCGCCTGTGGTTCTGGCTGGCCTTCCCCATCATGTTCCTGCTGCACGATGCTTATTTTTATTTCGCGCACCGCTTCATGCATCACCCGAAGGTATTCAGGGCCTTTCATCTTGTTCATCATAAATCCACCAATCCTTCACCATTTGCGGCCTTTGCTTTTCACCCCCTGGAGGCCTTGGTAGAGGCGGGCATCTTCGCAGTGTTCGTGATGGTGATGCCCCTGCATCCCTGGCATTTGTTCGTTTTCTTCTTCGTGATGATCGTGTATAATGTGTACGGGCACCTGGGCTGGGAGCTGTACCCCAAAGGCTTCTCCAAACATCCCATCGGCAAGTGGATCAATACCTCGATGAGCCACAACCAGCACCATCAATATTTTACCGGAAATTACGGGCTATACTTTCTTTGGTGGGACAGGTGGTTCGGCACCCTGCGGGAGGATTATGATGCGAAGTATGAGGAGGTGATGACGCGGCCTCAGCCCGACCCTCTCCAAAGGAGAGGGGGTTGACAATTATTTCATTTCCTCCGCCTGCTGCATGTACATCCTTGCGCTGTCGAGCCTCATTTGCTTCAGGCCCGGTTCATTGGTCACCTTAGCATATTCGTTATAGCAGGCTGCCAGTGTTTGGTATGCTTTCGCAGTCTCTGTTACATTTTCCAATTGGGGCTTCAGCATTTGTATGGCTAATGGGTAATTGCGCACCTGCGTATAGAACAGGGCTGCGTATATGGGCATATTGCTTTCGTCCTCACCAGTGTAAGCAACCGCAGGGTTCAGCAGTTTGGTCACGGCAGTGGCCCATATCGGCTCATCGGCAGGCTGTGGCCAGGTGAAGAGCTTCTGTATCTTCAGATCATCATTTATGGGCTTATTCGTTTCGTTCTGTTTCAGGAAGATGACCGCTACAGGATCGACATATACCATGTTATAGCCCTCCTTCCAGTACAGGTCCATTTGCAGGGCAGGCAATTGCGAAGTGCTCAGCACCACGTAGTTGAAATTGTATTTCGCATCGACCTCATGAAAAAGTTGCGGCTTTTTGTATAGCTCAAAATACTTATCGAAGAAGGACACCGGGAATACGTCGAGGTCGCGCAGGTCGATATACGATCTAAAGTCCGGGTACATCCTCCAGAGCAGGTAAGAAGAAACAAAGTAGTCGGAGAATGGAGTACCCTTGATATGATGCGCTTCAATAAAGTCGGCCGCACCAGTTGGGTTGTGCAGCATACTGATGTGTATGCCGTAACGGTTGGCGGAGCCTGTGCTTTTATAAAAAGCATTGCTCACCACCGCTATATAAAATGCAGCGGCCAGTATAATGCTCGCGGCAAATGCCCTTTTGCTTAGGGCGGCATACAGCTTTTCATTCCTTGTTTTTATACCGTTCGCTACGCTGTTCAGCAACAGGGCCACCGATGGCAGCAGGATGATCTGTGCGAAGGGTATATTACGATTAGCCGTGAGCGAGAGGTAGCCGAACAAGGGGATCAACAGGAGGTAAGCAACCATACCGGGGCTGTAGAAGGAGCGTTTTTCCCTGCGCATGCGCAGGGGCCAGTACATCAGCACGGCAATGAGCAGGGCCACATGCCATTTGGCCTGCAGGGTCCAGTAGCCTGCATTGCTCCATGAGTAGAGCTCGGTAGTGTATTTATTGGCCCATACCTGCCGGTATATCTCGAAGGGCTGTTTCCACAGCACGATACCATTGGGATTGAGCAATATGATAAAGACCGATGCAATGAATACCACCGCAAGCCTGCCCGCCTGCTGCAAATGTTTTTTCTCTTTCGTGAGCAGGTAGCTGAGCAGTGCAGCGCCTGCATATGTGCCCGTCATCACGAGGCCTACGGGATAGCCCTCGTGCATATTGGCCCAGAGCATTTGCAGGGGCAGCAGCCAGAGGATATCCTTCCATGCCGCCTGCCGCCTGCGCAGCATAATGAAGAGGTAGAGCGCACAAAGCAGGTGGCTGATCATTTCGGGCCTGCCCGCCATGCGGTATTCCGTAATGGCGAAGAAGAGCAGTACGGCCAATACCGATTGAAACTCCGTTACCCCTCGCCCCAGCAAATGGGCCGTATATTTGATGGCCTTAAAGAGCAGCCATACCAGGCCCACGTTCACTATGCATTGCAGCAACAACACCCCTTCGGGGCCCAGCGCTTTTTCGAGCAGGGCAATGAGCACTTCATAAAGCCATTTCACATTCACCCAGCTATGCCCTGCCATGGTGTAAGAGAACATATCGCTGTGCGTCACCTGCCCCTGCTGCAGCATCCAGCGGCCCGATAGCAGTTGCCACCACACATCAGGCTCGCGCAGTTGCTTCATGCCCAGCGCTATGGCCACCAGGTAGCACAGCAGTCGCGGTAATTTATTCAGCAGTGCCTTCATCTTACCGTCTAAAATAAATCAATTCTCCTGTACCATCAATCATTCTGCCCTGCTGCTGGCGGTTTTATTTTAGCGGCACCATGCATTGCACATCTTTATCACTTATATACCACTCCAGGCAATAGCCCTGCGGATCTATGCGCGGGTCTTTCAGCAATTCCGTAAAAGCCTGCCCTATGCTTTCTATATGTTTCATATAGTCGTGTATGGCGATCATCGAGAATTGTCCTTTTTTAATGGTAAAGCTTTCGCAGCCCAGTTGTTCCGCCTCGCCTTCGTGCAATTCTTCAGCCGCTGCCTTGTACACGATCCCGCCCCCGCCTTCGGGCCGCGAAAGCCCGTAGAAACGCCGCTGGCCGCTGCCCTGCAGCAGGGCATGCAGTTGTTCATGCGCTGCCTGCACACCTTCCGGAAAAGAACTGGCCTGTATACAGATCAGCCTGGTGTCTTTATCGATGCTTACTATGCTTGTTCCCATTTTGATCTTGTTTTACTGTAAAAATATCATGTCTTTGGCCTTTAGCCCCTGTGTGCGGCCGACAAAAAAGGGGTCTTTTTGCGACAAACGAAGGTTTTGCCCCCTGCCTGTCGTCCAAGAGGAAAGCCATCAAATTATGCTCAAAACTGCCTCTTTGTTCTTAGCCGCTGCGCTGGCCTTCTCCCCGGCCATGGCCCAGCTCGATCCCTCGGTCACCTCCTGGAAGCTCAATACCAATGCAGCAACGGGTTACAACAATATCCCCTCCGATATACAGCAGGTACAGTATTCCGATACCAACGTGTACATCAGCGCCACCTGCATACCCGGCTATGACATAGGCCCCTGGAACAACCTGCCCGCCACGCAGGTGCCCGTGAACGAGAACTTTGTATATAAAATAACGCGCAACCCGCAGCCCAATCCCGGCACGCCCGTAGTGATCGGCGGCGGCCATGTGGGCGTGTGGAGCAATGGCGTGAGCATCTTCAATGCGCAGGATGCCTACAGCTACAACAACCAGAACACCTGGCACCGCGATGCTGTGTACTTTGAGGGCAATACATTCGATAGCTGCCTGGGCCACCCTGCCCCCAATGGCGAGTACCATACCCACCTCAATCCCCGCTGCCTCTATGACGATGCCGACAGCACGCATCACTCGCCCATCATCGGTTATGCCTTCGATGGCTATCCCGTATATGGCGCTTATGCCTATAGCGATACCAATGGCACCGGGCCGATAAAAAGGATGGCCAGCTCATACCGCCTGCGTAGCAGCATGACCACGCGCGACACCCTGCCCGATGGTACCGTAGTGACCGGACCGCAGGCCGGCCCTGCGGTAAATGCCACATACCCCCTGGGCTACTTCCTCGAAGATTATGAATATGTGCCCGGCCTGGGCGACCTCGACGAGCACAATGGCCGCTGGTGCAAAACCCCCGAATACCCCAATGGCACCTACTGCTATTTTATGACCATCGATGCAGCGCTCACTGCCGTCTTCCCCTATGTGATATACAGCACTTATTATGGCCTCGTGCAGCCCGGCAATACAGGGCCCAGCGGCGGGCACAATACCATTACCGAAACGGTGACCACTTACGACCCCACCGCTGTGCAGCAACTGAGCCAGAAGAGCATTGTTACCAAAGTGTACCCCAATCCTGCCGGCAATTACATCTTCCTTTATATACAGCCGGTGAATTCGAACAACTTCACCGTGACGCTGACCGATGAAGCAGGCAGGCTCGTATATATCAAAGAGAACATACAGCCCACCATCACCTACAGCCTCGACCTGGGCCATGTGGCCGCAGGCATGTATCACCTTAATATCAGCAATACAGAGCTAAGACATAGTGAAAAGATCCTGATCAGGAAATAAAGCTAACGGAGGTATAATTTTTTTTGGTTAGGGATTAGAAGCAGGTGGCCGGGAGGCTGCCTGCTTTTTTATGGGTTCAGTCCACAATAGTTATAAGCAACATATGCTATCCTTTGAAGGGATTTGTTATTGTTAACCGTTCTTCTATTATGTGGCCATCCTGCATATCTTCAGAATACAGAATATTGCAACCAGATTCCATAGCAGCCGCAATGATCAGGCTATCATAAAAAGAATATCCATAAGCTTCAGCCATTTTACATGCTCTGTTAATAGTTGCTATGTTATTAGTGAATACCGAATTGTTTTCGCCAATTTCGGTCAACACCAGTTGTATTTGCTGCCAACTCTTCCCAAATTTTCGATGCAAAACGTTAGACAGTTCTTGTAGCACCTGCGTGCTAACTACGGTTATGTTATTGGAAATGATCTTACGGGAAACAAGCCTTTTTGCCTCTTCTGTAGCAGAATAACTATAGACAAGAATATTGGTATCTACAAAAACACTATCGCTCATTGGCTTCGTTTCGGTCAAATTTATAGCCAACGGTATTTAAAGACACGGCGTTGAAAGTCGCTTCCTTCTTTATTAAGTGCAGCGGCGTACCTGTACTTTCGTCCAGGGCAAAAACTATTATCTCTACCTGTTTACCAATGTAGTCTTCAGGCACAGATAATTGTATCTGGGTTTTTTCCGCTTTTACGATAGTTCGTATCATGTAGCAAAGATAACGAATTTCACCTGTATCATTATAAGCTTTCTTTATGTGTAGAAAACTCTGTTTACCTGCTTTGTCTTTTTCTTAGCTTTATACAATGGCGCACAATTCATACGATATACGCCCCTTTACCACGGCTGAAGCGGGCCTGTACAAGGCAATGCGCCTCGAGGCGCTGGAACTGGAGGCAGGCATGTTCGGCAGCAATCTGGCACACGAGCTCGCCTTCAGCGATGAGCAATGGCTGAGCAGGATCACCAATCCCGATGCGGGCTGCTTTGGCCTCTTCCATGGCGACGAGCTGATAGGCATCACCGGCATAGTAATAGATAATAAAGAAAGGCCGGAAGACGCGCAAATGACCCAATCCTACATCCGCAAGGCATATCGTGGCAAGGGCCTCTCCCGTATGCTCTATGATATACGCCTGCAATGGGCCCGGGAGCATGGCATAAAACGGCTGTTAATAGGACACAGAGCAAGCAACCATGCATCGAAGGCAGCCAACCAGCACTATGGCTTTACTTATATCCATAGCGAAACGCGCACATGGGGAGATGGCGAGACGATGGACAATTTGTATTATGAGTTGTGGCTGTGATTATTGAAAAATTAGCCTGCTTAGATACTCATCAAATTCCTTATTGCCAACAAATTTTGAATGGTCTCTTTCTATTATTCTGACAAATATCGTTCTAGCAATGTCATCAATAGCCTTCGACAATCGTATTAGGTTATCAACGTCATGTTTCTTAGCATCCAACTTATCACCGTGTAAAAATCTTGAACGAACACTATAGCATTGTTTTAAATCATTAAATACTTTTTCGCGTTGCTTTTTATTCTTCGCAACGTAAAACGCTACTCTTTCACAAACCTTTTGTTGTACTTCTGAACCCGACTGAGCCACGAATAGACATTCAAAAACCGGCATGAAGAAAGAAATTTTCAATGGTAAGTAACTATTGCTCCGTGCCAAATCCAGCAAAACAGATGCCCGTTCCAATCTATTGAGTTTGTTATAATCAAAACCTCGCAGGCTAGACATGGTCAGACCATTTTCAAAGCCAATTCTTTCTTTAAACTCCTCAAAACTTGCTATTTTATTTAAATTAGGGCATAATTGAGCCCAACTATTCAATAGCTTTTTAGCCTTTTGCAATTCGGTTTTTGAAAAATGAATGTCACTCATACTACCATCAGACGTTGTGTGAGTCACATAGTTAGTAGACAAATGAATTGAAGTTATTTCATCTAAATCGCTTACCATATCGTGAGCACTAACGCTATTATCTTTTACATACCATAGTGCCGCTAGAAACTCTTTGACACTCTCCTCTATCATTTTGGATAAATAGTTTTGCTCAAGCATCATGTCATGCGTAATAAACCTTGTATTATTTTTTATAAGCGGCATTATTGAATAAGCAAAATCATTCTTATTATATATTAGGTCTTCATAAATGCCTCCTAATGCCTTGCTTCTCTCTTCGTTACTAAAGCTATGTTCCAAAATAGATCGGTCATTACTTATTTTGAAACTGGGCATTTTAAACTCAGCACCTTTTGAAATGAGCAAATGGCGAATCCTTATAAGCACTTTCAAATTCATATCATAACATTGGAGTATTGAATATATTCTATTGCAGCAATTTAAGTTCAAAAGTATGTAGCATTTTTCGTTTGCGTAGTATTTTATCAGTGCCAAACCGTTGTGCAATCTTTCCCTTTATTTATCCTATTGCTAATCAAATGTGATTACAACTCATTCCATCGCTAATTATGAACTACCTTTAATAGAAACAGTACTAAAACATGGGTAAATTTTTAGCATATTTTGATTTACTTGGGTATAAAAATTTTATTGAGCAAAATACACCAGGATTCTTAGATAGTAGAACTAATCATTTTGGTAGAAATGTCGAAATGGCTCTGTCGCTTGGCAAACGTAGAGAAAGCAAACACCCAGGAAGATATTTAGCAGATATACGAGAATCAACATTAAATAGCCTTACTTTTTCCGATACTCTAGTAATATGGTCTCAAAAAGACACCTTAGCTGATTTTGAAGAAATACTAAAAGTAAGTTTTGAGTACAACCACTTCAACGTAGACTACGACTTTCCTAGTAGAGGATGCATTGTATATGGCGACATTTGGTTTAAAGACTACGACGAAGAAAATCAGAAAGGTGGTAGATACATGTTAAATATGATTTATGGCAAAGCATTAATTGACGCTCACCTAAAGGCTGAAGCTATGAGTTGGGCCGGTTGTGTGTTAGACATAAGTGCGATTGAGAAAGGACGGTCATTAGGAAATATAGATATCCTTTTACATGATTATACAATGCCGTTTGACGTGCCATATAAAGTGAAAGAAAAAGGTATAGAAAAAGAAATAAAAATGCCTGAAATAGCATTAAGGTTAGAAAAAGGTGATTTATTAATTACCGAATATATTGAAGAAGGGATTAAAAATGCATTTACAAGTGATAACAAAGGTTTAATTGAGGGCAGAGTAAAAGTAATCTTCGACAATACTATTGAGTTTCTTAATGCTCATAAAATCAAATTCCCTTATTGCTATTATAATGACGCTTCTACAAAGGACTTAGCATATGAAGTATTCGGTAAATTGGAAGAAAATTATACTCACACTATTATTACCAAGCAACAAGATTTAACAGAGGAAAACAATCCTATAGCATATTCAAAGGAAATAGTGCAATTCGATGTCCAAACAAGCAATCGAGATTTTCTTAACGCAAAACGAATTTCGGAAGACGAATATAGGACAGTCTTTGAGGCCGCGAATTAAAATAGTATATTTCTCGGTAACTATACCCATTTACACGTAGCCCACCGTATTAACAACATTATAACTATTTAAATGAAATATCCCGGCGTTTTTATGAGTTTTCTATATGGTCAAAATAATTTGACTGTAAAAAACCAAAACAATGGGAACTATAGTGGCTTACATGGTAGTTTTTGCTACTGCGCCTAATGCTTTAATTGAAGAAGTTAATAAACACATCAAAGAGGGCTGGCAACCTTGGGGAAGTTTTACATCTTCCGAATATCGGAAGGAGTTAAATCAACCAATGGTTAAGTACGCGATACATGAATAGGTTTTGAATTTCGTTATTAAGGCTACCCATCGGTAGCCTTTTTCTTTTTGCTGCCAGTCATAGCCATAAAGCGTTAATTTCACCCAATTTTACTTTCATTCCCCTGCCGGCGCAAGTTTGTCACCTAGCCTTCCGAGCATAGCGTACTTGTGCCACTCGCGCCCGGCAAACCTCTAAAACCAGGTGCCAATTCCTGCAATTTCACTTTCATTTTATCACCCCCTGCTCATCAATCACTTAAGCTAAAAAATAGCAGTACCATACCCCAAAAATCAGGGTATCATACCCCTAAAAACGGGGTATCATAAAAATTCGATTTTCCCCTTTCCCCTCCGCATCAGACCTTTGCTTGTCCGCCTAAGTTTTTCCAACGGCGGCGGATATGGCAATTCCCCCTCTTGGCGGCTTACAGTCCCGCAAGGCGGGAGGACGAATGCTTTCGAGGTCATCTCAAAAACATTCAGGGGTGTCTTCTGCTGAGCTTTGCAACACAGCTACATCAAGACTCCCTCGCCAAACATTTATTAACCACCAAACCCTACAAACTCCCCTCTCCATAAATGGAGAGGGGCCGGGGGTGAGGCCAAACCTTATCAAATGGAACAAAACCCAAAAGAGCGCCTCGCGCGCAGCCTCTTCTTCGAAACAGGCAAAACACAAAAAGAGATCGCTGGCATCATCGGCGTCAGCGAAAAGACCATTTATTTATGGATGAAGCAGGGCGACTGGAAACGCCTGCGCTCCAACTCCCGGCTTATGCCCTCCCTCATAGCCGAGAACTTTCTCTCCCAGGTGCAGGAGCTGAATGAAGACATCCGTCAGCGCGGGCAGGGCAAGCGTTACCCCACAGTGCAGGAAGCCGAGATATTCCGCAAAATGGTCATGACCATTGGTCGCATACAGAAAGGCCATACTCAGGGTCAGTATTCCGAGATGATGAAGAAGTTCCTATCATTCATCCTGCCGCAGAACCTGGAACTGGTAAAGACTCTTACTTATTATGCCGATGACTTCCTCAAATCCCGCAACCCCGAAGGCTTTGCCCCTTTCGATATCGAATATGAGCCCCCAACCCCCAAACAAGACCCCCACATCCTCCGGCTCCACAAAGTCACCCGCTTCTTATCTGCAAGTGAAATAAATTCACTCGCGTCATTGCGAGAAGCCAGCCCGGCCTCTGAGCCAAGCGCGACGAAGCAATCTCACGACAACACCGATACCCCCGCCAATGACACCTCCCTCTCCTTTGGAGAGGGTCGGGGTGAGGCCCAAACGCCCGGCACCGATCCCCAAGCCGACAAACCGGTAACGACCAGAAATTGCACTGAAACGTCATATGGCATAACAGTAAAGGCTTTCAGCGATACCCCGCCACAAAAACCGGAAATAAAAAACGAACCGGAAACCGGAAATTCCTCCCCTTCTCCATCTATGAAAACAGAAAACACCTCCCCTTCTCCATCCATGGAGAAGGGGCCGGGGGATGAGGTACCTGCGGAACACATCCCTGGCATCACCTACCGCCTCCCCGATGGCACCCTGAAGCTCATACCGCCCTACAAAAGCAAGGAATACTATGAGATACCCCTATACCTGCGCGAGCGGCTATATACTATGGCTGGCGAGCCCATTAAAGACCGAAAGGTCAGCAGGTATTTCTAGCTTTTTATGCAAGCCTGCAATAAATCATTACTTTTACCCGCGTTTTTTTGAATGATGCAATATGACAGCTAAGCTGAACCGGCCCATACGTGTACTGGTAGCCAAGGTAGGCCTCGATGGCCACGACCGCGGCGCCAAGGTTATAGCCACCGCCCTGCGCGATGCGGGTATGGAGGTGATCTATACCGGCCTGCGCCAGACGGCGGAGATGGTGGTGAACACCGCCCTGCAGGAAGATGTGGATGCCATAGGCATCAGCATACTCAGTGGTGCGCATATGACCGTTTTTCCGCGCGTGCTGGCACTGATGAAGGAGCAGGGCATGGACGATGTATTACTGACAGGAGGGGGCATCATACCCGGGCAGGATATGGAGCAGCTCAATGCCATGGGCGTGGGCAGGCTCTTCGGCCCCGGCGAGCCCACACATAAAATAGCCGAATATATAGCCGAATGGGCGGCAGAGCACAGATAACAAATCACAAATAATAATAAATGTATAACACACTACTAACAGACTTGCAGGAAGGCACCATGGTCATCACCATCAACCGCCCCGACAAGCTGAATGCGCTGAACAAAGACGTGATAGAAGAGCTGGGCAAAGCAATGGACGAAGTATATAATAATGCCGAAATAAAGACCGTGATACTCACCGGCGCAGGCGAAAAGGCCTTCGTGGCCGGTGCCGATATATCAGAATTTACCGCCCTGGATGCCGCAGGCGGCGAAGCGCTGGCCCGCAAAGGCCAGGAGCTCGTCTTCGACAAAATAGAGAACTGTCCCAAACCCGTGATAGCCGCCGTTAACGGCTTTGCATTGGGTGGCGGTTGCGAGCTGGCCATGGCCTGCCACTTCCGCATAGCCAGCGAGAATGCCAAATTCGGCCAGCCCGAAGTGAACCTGGGCCTGATACCCGGTTATGGCGGCACACAACGCCTCACACAGCTCATAGGCAAGGGCAAAGCGATGGAACTGATGATGACCGGCGATATGGCAGGTGCTGCCGAGGCTAAGGAACTGGGCCTTGTGAACCATGTGCTGCCACTGGCCGAGCTGCTGGGCAAAGCCAAAGAAATATGCCAAAAAATACAGGGAAAAGCTCCGATAGCTGTAACAAATGTTATATATTGCGTGAATGAAGCGGCCCGCGGCGAAAGCAGCGGGTTTGCCAACGAGATCAGGAGATTCGGTGCCTGTTTCAGCACCGAAGATATGCGTGAGGGAACGGGCGCTTTCCTTGAAAAAAGAAAAGCTATTTTTAAAGGCAAATAATTTTTTTATCTTCAACGCTAAAATAACATAACATGCGGAAGAAATTTATCCGTAGCATTTTAGCCATCGGTATCGTAGCGGCGACTGTTACAAGCACTGAGGCCCAGAGGATACAGCGTAAAGACTACGTGGAACCATCGGGCTGGGCGCTTGGCATCAACTTCGGTATGACGGACCTATGGGCAGATATTGGCACCAAAAAAATAATGGACCATTATAGTAATGGCAGTTACCTCGACCGTCCCTGCTTTATGGGCGGGCTTTTTGGCCGTTACACCATACACCCCGCACTCTGCCTGAGGCTGGGCCTTAACTATGGTACCCTATATGCTACCGACAAGTGGAATGAAGGCAATGCAAGGAAAGCCACCTACATATCAGACGACTACTACCAGCGCTATGTGCGCAACCTGGAAGTGCGCACCAATATGTGGGAAGCCAACCTGATGTTCGAGTTCAACCCCCGCAGGCTGAACATAGGCCCCCGCACAGCAAGGGGCCGGTTCAACCCTTACCTGCTGGCCGGTTTCGGTTACTTCCATTTCAACCCGCAGGGCATACTGCCCAGCCGCGGCGGTACACAACAGCCCAAATGGGTGAACCTGAAGGATCTGCACCTGGAAGGCGACGGATGGGGCGCAGGCTATCCTGAAGAGATCAACTACTGGCAGATGGAAGTTCCCCTGGGTATCGGCGTACGCTGGAGCCTGGGCGAAAAACTGGACCTGGGTCTTGAATACATATACCACTATTGCTTTACCGATTATCTTGATAACGTGAGCACTAACTATGTGGACCCCAACCAGTTTGATACCCACCTGGACCCCGATAAGGCACAGGTAGCCCGCGAGATGTATGACAAATCGTGGCAGATCACCAACTATGCCAACCGCAGCGTAGGTGATGTGCGTGGTAATAAATCAGTGAACGACGCTTATTCCGTTATCAATATCACCTTCTTCTACAAAGTAAAATCGAGGAGAACGCCATGGTGGTGGTATGATGATGAGAACCGTTAAACAAAGGTATTTCAGCATAGAAAAGCGGCAAATAAAACATGCCGCTTTTTTTATTTATATATCTAAAAAAGGAAGCAATAATTTGATGCATGTTTTTCAGGCTAATTGCTATAAATACAGTATTTTGAAGCCTGAACCAAGTAAGAAACGAAAGGTAATATGTTTGCATACCTCGAAGGTGAGCTGACATACAGGTCACCGTCTGTATTACACATGGATGTTGGTGGTGTAGGCTACGAGGTTAACATCACCCTGCAAACGTACAGTAAGGTGCAGTCGCTGGAGCGCTGCAGGCTTTTCATGCACCTGCAGGTGCGCGAAGACGCATGGGTGCTGTACGGTTTTGCCGAAGAAGATGAGCGCAGCACATTCAGGGCGCTGCTGGCCATAAGCGGTGTAGGGGCGGCCACAGCCCGCATCATACTATCATCACTCACACCCGACGAACTGGAACGGGCCGTGGCACATGAAGACAGCCGCACGCTGGAGCGTGTAAAAGGCATAGGTGCCAAAACAGCACAAAGAATAATACTGGAACTAAAAGGCAAGCTGCTGCGCAGCGAAAATACAGGCGCAAAACCGCGTGTGGCACACAATACAAAGGAAGATGACGCGTTAATTGCATTAGTGAACCTGGGTATTGGCAGGAGCATGGCCGAAGCAGCGCTGAAAAAGGTACATAATGCCGGTGAGCTAAGCGTAGAAGAGTTGATAAAACAGGCATTAAGATCATTATAAACCACGAAGCACACAAAAAGTTTTGAAGGGAAAAAGCAATTTTGGATATAAATTTTTGGTCTTTATAGCGGTGGTAGCGGCTATAGCAAATGCTGCTGCGCGCGGTCATAAGGACCCGTTCTTCTTTGACCCCGACCCGGACGATACACAAAAAGCACAAAAGGCTGCAGATACGGCCCGCAAACTGGTGTTCCCGATAGAGGATAATACCGGTAACCCTGCGCATGATAACAATAACTACCATGCCATGGACCTGCAGGACCCGGCCAATATGCAGCAGGAGGTAGAGTACAATCCCGATGACAGCAATTACTACTACTACGATAAGATAGGCAGCGACTATATACGCAATCCCAGCTACATGACGATGGACGAGTACCTGAAGTACCGCGCCCAGCAGGATGAGCAGGCCTATTGGAAACGCAGGCTGGATGCGCTGACCATCTTCAACAAAAAGCCGGAACTGCCGCAGATGTATCGCGAGGGCTTATTTGACCGCATCTTCGGCGGTAACGAGATACAGGTA
Organism: Bacteroidetes bacterium 46-16; assembly: GCA_001897835.1. Classification (GTDB taxonomy): domain Bacteria; phylum Bacteroidota; class Bacteroidia; order Chitinophagales; family Chitinophagaceae; genus MKUN01. The sequence goes on along the minus strand of MKUN01000032.1, from coordinate 28,297 downwards.
CGCCCACAGGGTAATATCGATATCACCTTTGGCGGCAACTGGCAGAATATCAAAAATCCCACACTGGTGCAGCGCGCACAGAAGTATGGCGTGTTCGACTTCGACATGCAGATGAACATCAACCTGCTGGCAACCGTGGGTGATAAACTGAAGCTGAACATCAGCAATAATACCAAAGCCACCTTCGACTACCAGAACGTACAAAAACTGGAATACACCGGCAAGGAAGATGAGATCATCAAAAAAATAGAAGCTGGTAATGTGAGCTTCCCGTTGAAGAGCAACCTGATCAACGGTGTGCAATCGCTCTTTGGTTTAAAGACACAGTTGCAGTTCGGCAGGCTGTGGGTAACGGGTGTGGTATCGCAGCAAAAATCGAAACGAAACAGCCTTACTATACAGGGTGGCTCGCAGACACAACAGTTCGCGATAAAAGCCGACGATTACGAAGAGAACAAACACTTCCTGCTGGCGCAGTACTTTTACGATAACTACAACAAAGCGCTGGCCAATTTCCCGATCATCAACTCGCAGATAAACGTAAACAAGATAGAAGTGTGGGTAACCAACCGAACGGGCGCTGTGGACAATATACGCGATGTACTGGCCTTTACCGACCTGGGTGAAAATAAACCTTACCTGACATCGCTTACGAACCCCACACAACCGGCGTTCCCCGATAACAGGACCAACCTGCTGTATGACCAATTGCTGCAAAACCCCAACGGCAGGCAACAGGGATTTGCCACTGCATCGGCAGTATCAATAGGGCTTACACAGCAACAGGATTTTGAACGCACGACGGCGCGTAAGCTGAACCCATCAGAATTTAGTTTTAACCCGCAACTAGGCTATATATCGCTGAACACGCAACTGAACCCCGACGATATACTGGCAGTAGCCTACCGCTATACGACCACAAATGGTAAGGTGTACCAGGTGGGTGAGTTTGCCGAAGATATTCCGCCGGATAGCAGTAACCCGAAAGTATTGTACCTGAAGCTACTGAAAGGTACATCAGCACGGCCTAACTACCCGATTTGGCACCTGATGATGAAGAACATATACACACTGGGCGGGCTGGGCGTATCGAAAGAAGACTTCAGGCTGAATGTGCTGTACCAGGATCCCGGGGGTGGAGAAAAACGCTACCTGCCCGAAGGACCAAAAGCCGGTGTGCCGCTGCTGACCTTGCTAAATCTTGACCGTCTTAACTTCCAGAACGATCCATCGCCCGATGGTATCTTTGATTTTGTAGACGGCATCACCATCAATACGCAGCAAGGTAAGATCATCTTCCCCGTGCTGGAACCATTTGGCGAAGACCTGAAGCCTGCACTGGGCAACAACGCACAACTGGAACGGAAGTACCTGTACCAGATATTGTACGATTCTACCAAGACAATAGCGCGCCAGTTTCAACAAACGAACAGGTATGTGATAAAGGGCTCTTACAAATCGGCCTCGTCATCGGAGATATTCCTGGGTGGCTTTAACATACCGCAGGGTTCCGTATCGGTATCGGCCGGCGGCACCAGGCTAATTGAAAACCAGGATTACCAGATAGACTATGGGCTGGGCAAGATCAAGATACTGAACCAGGGCATACTCAACTCAGGCATACCTATCAACATACAGTATGAAGACAATGCGACCTTTGGTTTCCAGCAGCAAAACTTCATGGGTGCACGCTTTGACTACTACCTGAATAAGAAGCTGGCACTGGGCGGTACTTTTATGCGGCTTACGGAAAGGCCTTTCACCCAAAAAACAACTTTTGGTGAAGACCCTATAAAGAATACGGTACTGGGTATAGATGCGAATTATCAATCGGAATCGCCGGGGCTGACGCGCGCACTGGATAAGCTGCCATTGTACTCCACTACAGCACCATCATTCATCAATGCTACCGGTGAGGTGGCCAGCCTGTTGCCGGGGCACCCGAAACAGATCAACTCGCTGGACCCCGAGGGCTCGGTATACATAGATGATTTTGAAGGGACGAGCAGTGCCTACGATCTTAAATTCCCTGCCAATGCATGGTCGCTTGCCTCAACACCATTCGGTGCGCATGACAAGAGCGGTAATGTGCTCTTCCCCGAAGCGGGCGATAATAACAAACTTACTTATGGATATAATCGTGCGCGGCTTGCCTGGTATTTTATAGAGCCTACGCTGGTAGATCCGGGGGGTGGAGTACCCGATTATGTGAAGAATGATCCCAACCAGCACTATATCAGGATGGTGCAGACGCAGGACATCTTCCCTCAACGATCGGTAACAACGCTGCAAAATGCTACCAGCACACTGGACCTTGGCTACTACCCTAAAGATAAAGGCCCTTACAATTTTGACTATACGAATGTAGATGCCAATAACAAATTGGTGAACCCAGAAAAACGATGGGGCGGTATTATGCGCCCTATAGAATACAGCGACTTTGAAGCATCGAATGTGCAGTACGTGGAGTTTTGGCTGATGGACCCCTTTATCAACAACCCGAACTCACAGGGTGGTGAACTATACATCAACCTCGGCAATGTATCAGAAGATGTGCTGAAAGATTCCCGGAAATTCTTCGAGAACGGCATCCCTTACCCGGCAAATACAGACCAGCTGGACCCAACCAGCTGGGGCTATGTGCCTAAATTTCAGCAGCAGATAACCCGGGCATTTGACAATGACCCGGCAGCGCGTGCCGTACAGGATGTAGGCTATGATGGTGCTGATGATGATGCGGAAAGAAATGTATTCTTCGGCGACTACCTGCAAAAGCTTGCACAGCATGTGAATGCCGCTGCCCTTGCCGCCGCGCAGGCTGACCCATCGGGCGATGATTACAAATACTATCGTGATGCGAGCTATGATAACAGTGGTGCCGGCGTGCTGGAGCGTTATAAATATTTTAATAACCCGCAGGGCAACTCGCCTGTTACCGATCCCAATTCATCTTTCTCCACATCAGCGACAACACTGCCTGAATCGGAAGATATAAACAAAGACAATACGCTTAATGAAAGCGAGTCTTATTATGAATACCGTGTAGACCTTAAACCCAACATGCCCGAGGGCAGTAACTATATCGTTAATAAGATAACTACACATCCAAAATTACCGAATGGCAGTTATGAAGATGAGACCTGGTACCAGTTCAAAATACCGATAAGAGAATACCAGCAACGAGTAGGTGATATAGGCGATTTCAGGGCCATACGCTTTATCAGGATGTACATGACCGGCTTCAAGGATAGTGCTATAGCCCGATTTGCCCAACTGCAACTGGGCCGTAATCAATGGCGCACTTACCAGTTCTCGCTGCAAGCGCCGGGAGAGAACATACCTGAGCCGGATATAAAATCGAACAACTTTACCGTAACCACGGTGAGCGTGGAAGAGAACAGTGGCCGCCAGCCAATACCATATGTGATACCTCCCGGTGTGAACCGCCAGCAGGCAGCGGTGGCCAACGGACAAAATGTGCAACTGAACGAGCAGGCCCTATCGCTGCAAACCTGCACCTTAAAGGATGGTGATGCACGGGGGGTGTATAAAGAAATAGGTGTTGATATGCGCCAGTTCAGCGAGCTGCGCATGTTCATGCACGCAGAATCACAAGTAGGACAGCAACCACTGAAAGATGGCGATGTAAAAGGCTTCATCCGCATAGGCAGTGACTTTACCAATAACTACTATGAATACCAGGTGCCGCTTAAAATAACCAATCCCGGTGCCAGTGACCCGGATGCTGTGTGGCCTGAAGCAAACAGGATGGACCTGGTGCTGAACGACCTTGTGAATGCCAAGACAGAAAGGAATAACCAGGGTCTGCCATCATATGTGCCTTATGCCACTACGGGCAGCAAAGGCAACACGATCATAGTAGTAGGCAACCCGAATATAGGCGATGCCAAGACCATAATGCTGGGTATACTGAACCCTAAAAAGACCACGCAAACACCTGACGATGACGGGCTGGGCAAGTGCGTGGAAGTGTGGTTCAACGAACTGCGCATGGTGGGACTGGATGAAAAAGCCGGCTATGCTGCGGCGGGTAAAGTGAACCTGCAACTTGCAGACCTTGGCAATGTGAACCTGTCGGGAAGTATGCATACACAGGGTTATGGCAATATAGACCAGAAAGTGGACCAAAGGTTCAAGGACAACTTTTATCAATACAATGCATCGACCAACCTGAATATGGGCAAGCTGATGCCGCGCAAATGGGGCGTGCAATTGCCGCTGTTCCTGGGCTATTCGCAAAACGTAAGCAACCCTGAATTTAATCCATATGACCTGGACGTTAAGTATAAAGACGAGCTTAATGCAGCTGCAACCGGCAAGCAGAGGGACTCGTTCAAAAAAGCAGCACAGGATTATACCTCGATCACCAGTGTGAACCTGACCAATGTACGTATACTGGGTGACCCGGACAAGCAAAAAAGCAAGGTACATCCATGGAGTGTAAAAAACTTTGACCTGAGCTATGCTTATAACAGGCAGTTTAAACGGAACCCAACTATAGAAAGCGATAACCTGGTGAATAATAAACTGGGACTGGGATATACTTATAATATAAAATCGAAGTCGATAGAACCATTCAAGCGTACTTTTAAATCGAGGTCGAAATGGTTATCGCTGATACGGGACATTAACTTTAACCCGCTGCCATCGAATGTGACCTTCAGGACCGACCTGAATAAGATCATGGATGAGACGCAGGTAAGGAATATCAGTGACGGGCCTTATAAGATAGAGCCGACCTACTATAAGAACTTTACCTGGAACAGGTTGTATACATTGCGCTGGGAGCTTGCACGTTCTTTATCGTTCGACTTTACGGCCACCAATAATTCGCGCATAGACGAGCCTTATGGCAGAGCGAACACGAAAGCAAAGCGTGATACCCTGTGGCATAACATAGAGCGGCTTGGACGAAATACCAATTATACACAATCGTTCAACAGCAGCTATAATACACCGCTGCAAAAAATACCCGTGCTTGACTGGACCAACCTGCGCCTGTCGTACAATGCCAACTATACATGGACCGGGGCATCGCAACTGGCACGCGACCTTGGCAACACCATAAGCAATACACAAACGAAACAGGTGACAGGTGAGCTTAATTTTGTTTCGCTATACAATAAGAACCGATGGCTGCGGGCCATAAACCAGCCGCCACGGCATAATAAGAAGAAAGAAAGCAAGCCCAAAAACACAGGTGCCGGAAATGTGAATGTAAAAGACCTCCGTACCGGCGACAAGAATAAAAACGTGCAGCAAATGCGCGACAATGATGATGATGTGGTGCGACCGCCGGACCCGAATGCCAAGAACCAGGACGAGAATAAGAAAAAAGCTGAGCAGAGCCCTAAAGAACGGATAGAAGCTGCACTCATGGCTGCGAAAGCTGCGAACATGAGCGACCATCAACTGGACTCATTGCGCAAGGTGCTGGAACAAAAAGAACATGACCGTCAAAAAGCAGAAAAGGCAAAACGCAAAGCTGCAAGAAAGGCTGCAAGAAAAGCACGCCGGAATATCAATCCGGAAGTAAGCCCGGCAGTGCGATTTGTGGGAAGACTACTGACGATGGTGAAGCGAACAACGGTGAACTATACGGAAAATGCCGGAACCATATTGCCGGGCTACCTGGACAGCACAAAGGTACTGGGCATAAACACAAGCAGCGGCGCACCGGGCATTGACTTCGTATATGGCTACCAGCCTAACCAGCAATGGGTGGAATCGCAATCGGGCAGCAACCGGCTGAGTACCGACTCGCTCTTCAATGCCCAGTTCCAGCAAACCTATTCCCAGAATTTCAACCTGCAAACCACGCTGGAGCCGTTCCCGGATTTCAGGATAGATATAAGCCTTACCAAAACCTTCAGCAAAGCACATAACGAGCTATATAAAGACACCAGTTACGCTCATGACGGAAGTGCCTTCGAGCACCTGAACCCCTATGAATCGGGCAGCTTTAATATATCCTATATAGGGCTGAACACCTTATTCAAATCATCGGGTGCCAATTCGGGTGTTTATAACCAGTTCCTCGCGAACAGGGAGGTGATATCGCAAAGGCTTGGTAATGCCAATCCTTATACGAATGGGGCCAACGATCCGAATGACCCTAATTATAAAAAGGGTTATACGCAATACTCACAAGACGTATTGATACCAGCCTTTATAGCTGCTTACAGCGGCAAGAACGCCAACGATGTGGCCCTGATAGACTACAGCGGCAATGGCATACGCTTCAACCCATTCAAAAACTACAAACCTATGCCTAACTGGCGTGTGACCTATAACGGGCTAAGCAAGCTGCCCGTCTTCAGGGATATATTGAGCAGCATGACCCTTACACATGCATATACAGGCACTATGTCAATGAACAGCTTTAATACCTCGCTGCTGTACCAGGATATTTACGGCCTCAGCGCACCATCGTTCATAGACTCATCATCGGGCAACTATATACCCTTCTACCAGGTGCCTAACCTGACTATATCGGAACAGCTAAGCCCATTATTGAAAATAGACGCCCAGTTCCGCAATAACCTCACAGCATCCGTAGGACTGAATAAGACAAGGACCGTGAGCCTGAATATGCTGGACTACCAGGTGAGTGAGACAAAGAGCACGGAATACCAGATCGGCTTTGGCTACCGCGTAAAAGGGCTGAGGCTGCCATTTGCTGTACTTGGCGTACGCAAGCTGAAAAATGACCTGACCTTTAAAGTGGACGTGGGCCTGCGTGATGACCGTACAAGCAATAATTACCTGTCTCAAAACATCGGGATCACGACAAGGGGCCAGAAAGTGGTGACCATATCGCCAACAATAGACTATATAGTCAACGACCAGTTAACACTGCGTATGTTCTATGACAGGAGACAGAGCATACCCTATGTATCGAGCTCGTACCCGATCACGACAACCAGGGCGGGCATTATGCTCCGGTTCACATTTGCACAATAGAGATAGTTCTATATGATATGGGGAGGCAACAAGACCTCCCCATATATTTTTATATGGCTTACTGCTAAGGGCAAAGCCACCTAAAATAAGGCAGTTTAATCGTATATTTGTAGCTCATAAAACAAGATCTTCCATGACCGTTCATTCGTTCGAAGAAAATTTTGAAGAAAAGCTGGAAAAGGACATAGCGATAGAACCGCGTGACTGGATGCCGGACACTTACCGGAAGACCCTTATCCGCCAGATATCGCAACATGCACACAGTGAAATAGTGGGTATGCTGCCGGAAGGCAACTGGATAACCCGCGCCCCGAGCCTGCGACGCAAAGCGGTATTGCTGGCGAAGGTACAAGATGAAGCAGGACACGGCTTATATCTATACAGCGCTGCGGAGACACTAGGAATAAGCCGCGATGAGCTATATGATCAACTGCACAGTGGTAAAGCAAAATATTCTTCCATCTTCAACTACCCTACGCTGACCTGGGCCGATATGGGCGCCATAGGCTGGCTGGTGGATGGCGCAGCCATCATGAACCAGGTGCCGCTATGCCGTACATCGTACGGCCCCTATGCCAGGGCCATGGTGCGTGTATGTAAAGAAGAGAGTTTTCATCAAAGACAAGGTTTCGAGATCATGCTCACCTTATCAAAAGGAACAGCCGTGCAAAAGAAAATGGCACAGGATGCACTGAACCGCTGGTGGTGGCCATCGATCATGATGTTTGGCCCACCAGATGATAACAGCCCGCACACCGAGCAGAGTATGCACTGGAAAATAAAACGCTTCACCAATGATGAGCTGCGGCAGAAATTTATAGATGTTACGGTGGAACAGGCTAAAATACTTGGGCTGAGCGTGCCGGACGCAGACCTGAAATGGAATGAAGCACGCGGCCACTATGACTATGGCAAGATAGACTGGGACGAATTCTGGAACGTAGTAAAGGGTAATGGCCCATGTAATAAAGAGCGATTGGAGACACGCAGGAAAGCATGGGAAGGAGGTGAATGGGTGCGTGAGGCCGCTGCTGCATACAGCGAAAAACGAAAACAAAGATCAAGACAAGAAGCTGCATAAAAAAGTGCATTGGCTACAAGAGAAATTGTAGCCAATGTTTTATAACATTATAGCCAAAATATATGTCGCAACAAGAAACAGAACATAAAAGCGAATGGCCTCTGTGGGAAGTATTCATCAGGAGTAAGGCCGGGCTGGACCATAAACATGTAGGCAGCCTGCATGCGGCTGACGCACAAATGGCCATAGAAAATGCGCGCGATGTGTATACCCGCCGTATGGAAGGGGTGAGCATATGGGTAGTAGAGAGTAAGTACCTGCACACATCGGATCCGGATGAATCGGCAAGCATGTATGAGCCAGCGAATGATAAGATATACAGGCACCCTACCTTCTATAACCTGCCTGATGAGTTAAAGCATATGTAACCGGTAATTTGCCATACAACCAATGAGCGTTCAAAAACTAAAATATATACTGCAGATAGCCGATAATGCCCTGATCATGGGCCATCGCCTAAGTGAATGGTGCGGGCACGGGCCTATATTGGAACAGGATATAGCGCTGACCAATATAGCGCTTGATCACCTTGGCCAGGCACGCAGCCTGTACCAGTATGCCGCAGAACAGTTCAACGAACTGCCGCGTGCTGAGCAGGAAAAGGTATTCACTTCGCCTGCACTGCAAGCGATCATAGCGGGTGGTCAGCCTATAGATGAAGATGATATGGCCTACCTGAGAGATGGCTGGGATTTCTATAATGTGCTGCTGGTGGAGCAGGCCAATAAAGACTGGGCCTATACTGCAGCACGTTCTTTATATTACGACACCTTCAATTACCACTTCTATACCGGGCTGCAAAACAGCAATGATGAAACGCTGGCGGCGATAGCTGAAAAATCGCTGAAGGAAGTGACCTACCACATGAGGTGGAGCAGTGAATGGGTGATAAGACTGGGCGATGGCACAGCAGAAAGCCATAAGCGCATGCAGGAAGCTGCAAGCTATCTCTGGCAATATACCGGCGAGCTGTGTACCATGGTTGAAACAGATAAAGCTATGTATAAGGCAGGTACCGGTGTGAACCTGGATGAGCTAAAAACCAAATGGGCCACAGCGATAGGCAAAGTACTGGATGAGGCCACCCTGGCACAGCCTGAAGAGGGATGGATGCAGCAAGGAGGCAAAGAGGGAAGGCATACCGAACACCTTGGCTATATACTGGCCGAAATGCAATATATGCAAAGAACATACCCAAACATGGAATGGTAATACAAAATAACCGTAAAGAGCTCCCCTGCACAAAATGTCATTGTCTATAATACTACCATGCTATAACCCGCCGGAAGGCTGGGCGGAGAATATTCTTGCCAATTATAAAGTGCTGCGACAAAAAATAGAAGGGCCTATAGAGCTCATCGTTGTAAATGATGGCGGAAGGGATAAAGGTATTCGTAAGGCAGATATAACATACCTGGAAGAACAAATAAAAGAACTGAAGTTTATAGGCTATGATACCAATATGGGTAAAGGCCATGCTGTGAGATACGGGATGGAGCGTGCCAATGGCGAGCTGCTCATGTATACGGATATCGATTTTCCGTACGATACAACTAGTTTCATAAGTATTTACCAGGCCTTAAAGAGCGGGAGATGTGATGTGGCAGCGGGTATAAAAAACAAAAACTATTACGACAAGGTACCTTTTGTACGCAGGCAAATATCGAAGTACCTGCGTTTTTTAATCAGGATATTTTTATCGATGCCGATAAGCGATACACAATGTGGCCTGAAAGGATTTACCCAAAAGGTAAAACCATTGTTCCTGCAAACCACGATCGACCGGTACATTTTCGATCTTGAGTTCATCCGTAATTGTTTTAAAAACAATCTAAAAGTTGAGGCAATACCCGTGCAACTGAATGAAGATGTACATTTCCGTAAAATGAATCCAAAAATTTTGACCTCGGAAATAATAAATTTCATAAAGCTATTATTAAAATAGGTACTTTTAGTTACTATATCCAGTCGCAGCCAATCCTTATGAGTAAAAAACAGCAGTACCTATGGCTCACAGCAGCCTTTGTTTTTGCTTTCTGTGTCATATACTATATGCTCACACCCTTATTCACTTCGCCTGGGCATATTATGCTGGACCCATCGGGCGACGGGGCTAAGAATTATTTTACATACCTGTACCAGTCGCTATACGGAAATGGCACATGGTTCTATGGCATGAACTACCCTTATGGCGAGCATGTGATATATACCGATGACCAGCCCTTAGTGGCTATGCTGGTTTCGGGCCTGGGGCGGATCATTCATGTGGACCAGAATACTGCACTTGGGGTGATGCATGTATCGATAGCGATAAGCTATATTTTCTCCATTATAGTTACGTACAAGATACTTATTGAGTATAAAGTAAGGCCCTGGCTGGCCATATTGTTTGCATCGCTGGTTATCATTATGTCGCCACAGGTATTGCGGCTAACAGGACATTTCGCTTTATCGCATGCTTTTTATATACCTGCACTGATCTACCTGGTACTGCGCTATGACCATACAGATAAGAAGAAATACCTGGTATACCTACTGGTCATCAGTATACTAATGGCCTTTATACATCCTTATTTTCTCGGCATCAGCTTATTGTTCATAGGCTTCTACGCAATTGCGTATTGCATTTTCCGGGACGGGAAACTTTGGACAAAGGTCAAAAAGGTATTACCCTTGCTGGGTGCTATAGTGTGCAGTATGATCATAGTAAAGCTCATACTGGTATTGACTGACCCCATGACAGACCGGCCAACGGCCCCCTACGGTACATTAATGTACCTTACTGAAGACCCCGATTATCTCAACTCTGCATTTTCACCTATCTGGCAATTCATAAAAGCCAGAGGCTGGTATACCAAAGAATTGTCGTCGGGAGGTGAAGGGTATTCATACATGGGCCTGGTGCCTATAATAACCAGCATTATCGTGATCATTGGGGGTATCACAGTACTGATATTATCCAAAATAAAGGGAGAAAAACTAAACAATAAAACATGTTATGCCTCAGCATGTATATGGCTTTTCGTAGCATTATCGGCACTTACGCTTGCGAAGGGGATACCATTCAAATGGCATATGCTATGGCTTTTCGACTATATATCGGCTTTGAAACAGTTCAGAACACTGGGCCGGTTCAGCTGGCTGTTCTATTACGTGATCACCCTATTCGCCATTGTGGCCATTAGCCGGTATTATGAGTGGTTACTGGCGAGAAGAAAGGTACTGGCCTATATTTTTGTGGCAATACCTTTATGTATATGGTCATTGGAAGCAAAGGGCTACCTGGACCGGATAAAGGCGCTAAATAACAATTATGCGAATGGCTACAAGTGGTTTTTTATGACGGAAGAGCAGAACTGGAATGACTACCTGGCCAAACAAAATCACAAACCCTCCGATTTCCAGGCAATAATTACTTTGCCTTTTACCCATATCGGATCAGAGAAACTGTGGCTGAATGCGTTCCATTACTGGAATATTGTAATAGCATACCGCGCCGGCATACAATTGAAGCTGCCCCTTGTGGATGTAAATATGTCGCGCTCATCGTGGAGCCAAACTGAAATGCAGGTGAGGACAGCCGGTGGCCCCTGGGCCGACAAACCTTTATTAAGAACGATCAAGAGTAATAAGCCTTTCCTGTTGCTGAAATTTGATGATATTGCGGTGAACGATGACGAGAATTATCTTTTATCGGCATCGGATTCGATAGGGCATTTTTCCCAGTTCTATATCTATGCATGCTATCCGGACAGGCTAAGACATAACGACAAACAGCACCACGACAGCATAAAAAGCATATATACCTCAATGAGCAAAGGCGACACTTGCCTGGGATGCCGGGGAACATGGTATGTAAACCATTTTGACAGCAGTACCAGCGATCAACATATATTCAGTAAAGGATCGCAGGAACCGACTAAAAAAGAAGAGCTGGTAACGGAAATAATACCTATAGAGCCTGCTTATGATAATGAACTATACGAGATATCTTATTGGGCATTGCTTGAGCCCACTACATACCAGAGCCCATATATTGTATTCAATGTACTAGACAGCAACGACAACCAGGTGGGCTGGGGAGATGCCCTGATAAAAGAAGGTACTGACAATGATGGCAAAATGTGGTTCAGGGCATCGAGATATTTTAGCATGCCTGCCAGTGCAAAGAAAATAAGGATCATCCTTCATAATGACCTGCTCACTTCTTATCTCAGATTTGACGAATTAATGATACGGCCCGCAGATGCTGTAATTATATCAAAAGGGGCCGATGGAAGTGCGATGGTAAATAACCATGTTTATAAGCCTTAGTATATTAGAGTGCCCTTGCAGAAATGGTACAGAAGCTTAGCAAATATTCTAAGCTGATTTTTGAACATGCACGAGCAAGAACCCATCTTATATCCAATTAAGCTGTAGAAATTCAATAATTTTGATGTACAAATAGTGTATGAAGCAGGACAACGGTGAACAAGCGATATATAAATGGCTGGAAACGGTAAGCGACCCGGAAGTGCCGGTACTGAATATACTGGACCTGGGTATAGTACGTGATGTAACACTTAATGAAACCGGTACTGGCGGGCAGGAGGCCACTATAACCATAACGCCCACCTATAGCGGCTGCCCTGCAATGGATGTGATCGCTATCGGTATAAGGATGGCACTGCTGAGCCACGGTATAGAAAAAGTGAATATCGAGAACCGGTTAAGCCCCGCCTGGACCACCGACTGGATGAGTGAGGAAGGGAAAAGGAAGCTCAGGGAATATGGCATAGCCCCCCCCGGCAGAAAGAGCGAAAATAAATTGGGCTTGTTTGAAGAAGACATCGTTGTATGCCCACGCTGCGGTGCTGAAGACACGGAGCTGGTGAGCCAGTTTGGCCCTACCTCCTGTAAAGCACTATATAAGTGCAAAGTATGCCATGAGCCTTTTGAACATTTCAAGTGCCATTAATAATTCAAAATACCAGAAGGCAAAAAATCAAAAAATGTACGAAGGTAAGCATGATGAGCTGGCACCGGTAAGCGTGTTTTACAAGCGGATGCTCTGGAACTTAATGGTAGCTTGCGGCCTGCTGGGGATCTGCCTGTGCATCGGTATATTTGGCTATCATTACACAGACAATATTGCGTGGATAGATGCACTGCATAATGCCTCTATGATACTAAGCGGTATGGGGCCGGTGGTAACAATAAAATCGGTAGGGGGAAAATTATTCTCTTCATTTTATGCCCTGTTCAGCGGTGTGGCCTTCATTACCAATATAGGTATCATACTAGCCCCAATGGCCCACAGGCTGTATCACCGTTTGCATGTGGAAGAAAGTGATGACGAGGCCAAGAACTAAGAGATGGCTAAGACCTCTATAGCTTTTTGTGCAGCAACCTGGCCAGCTTCTTTTTTACTGAATCCTGTGCCACTGGCCACTAATTCACCCTCGAGCGAAACACCGATGGTAAATAACTTTCTCGAGCCTTCTACTTTTTCCTCAAGCGTATCGAAGGTGAGGATGCGGTTGTTGCGCTGCGACCAGCTAAGCAGTTTGTTCTTATAATTGGTATCGGTACTTTCCATTGTCTCGATATCAATATAGGGGCGAATGATCTGCTTTATGATGAACTGCCGCGTTTTAATGAATCCCTGGTCGAGGTATACGGCCCCGATCAAGGCTTCAAGCGCATTGCCAAAAATGTGGCTGCGGCTAAGGCCCCGGTCGTTCTGGTTGTATTGTACCATTTTTTGCAGGCCCATACGCAGGGCCACATTATTCATAGTCTCCCGGCGCACGATGCGGGAGCGCATCTCGGTAAGGTAGCCTTCGGTCTGGTAAGGGTATTTTTTAAAAAGGTATTCGGCAACTATGGCACCCAGCACTGCATCGCCGAGGAATTCAAGACGCTCATTATTCTGCTCCAGTTCTTCGATCTTAGAACGGTGCATTAAAGCCATCTGGTAAACGGGCAAATGACGTGGCGTAAAGCCTAAAAGATGCTCAAGCTGCGATAATAGCTGCTTGTTGGGTGAAAAAAGGCGTAAGATGCGTGACGAAAACCAACGCAAAATTATTCTTCGAATTTTTTGAATATCACTGAAGCATTGTGACCACCGAAACCAAAAGTATTACTTAAGGCTGCGCGGATCGGACGCTTTTGGGCCTTATGAAAGGTGAGGTTCAACTTAGGATCAATGGCAGGATCGTCGGTAAAGTGATTGATGGTAGGAGGAACCGTATCATTCATTACAGCGAGGATGCTGGCCACCGCCTCTATAGCCCCTGCGCCACCCAGCAGGTGACCGGTCATAGATTTGGTAGAGCTGATATTGAGCTTGTAGGCATGATCGCCAAAAACCTTTTGTATAGCTGTCAACTCTGCAACGTCGCCCAATGGTGTAGATGTACCATGCACATTGATGTAATCAATTTCTTCTGGTTTCATACCGGCATCTTCGAGGGCATTGTTCATTACATTGATAACGCCCAGGCCTTCGGGGTGCGGGGCTGTTAGGTGGTAGGCATCGGCACTCATGCCGCCGCCAACTAACTCGGCCAATATTGTTGCGCCACGCTTTTTAGCATGTTCGTATTCTTCGAGTATCACTGAAGCTGCACCCTCGCCCAGCACAAAACCATCACGATCGAGATCGAAGGGGCGGCTGGCGGTTTTGGGATCATCATTGCGCTCGGAAAGTGCTTTCATGGCATTGAAACCACCTATACCCGACTCCGTTATTACGGCTTCGGAACCACCAGTAACAATTACATCGGCCTTACCAATGCGTATGTACATGAGTGCATCTATCAATGCATTGGTGGACGATGCGCAAGCGCTTACGGTAGCGAAGTTGGGACCACGGAAGCCATACTTCATGGAGATATGCCCTGCGGCAATATCCAATATGAGCTTGGGTATGAAGAAGGGATTGAAGCGCGGCGTGCCATCGCCTGCGTTGAAGGCGGTCATCTCTTCGATAAAGGTGATCATACCACCTATACCAGATGCCCAGATAACGCCAACACGGTCTTTATTGATATCGTCTGAATCGAGGCGGGCATTTTTAACAGCTTCGGTAGCAGCTACTACGGCCAGTTGCGAAAAACGGTCGAGCTTGCGGCCTTCCTTACGTTCAAAATGATCTTCGGGATTATACCCTTTCACCTCGCAGGCGAACTTGGTCTTAAACTTAGAAATGTCGAATTGTTTAATGAAGTCGGCACCCGAAACACCATTAACCAATCCATCCCAATATTCCGGTACGGTATTGCCTATTGGCGTCAGGGCGCCGAGACCCGTAACGACAACGCGTTTATACGGTAAATTCATCAAACGATTCGGTTCTGTGTTGTAGTTCTAAAAAAATTACTTTACGTGTTCTTCCAGATAAGAGATAGCCTGCCCCACTGTAGTAATGGTCTCAGCTTGTTCATCGGGGATAGATATATTGAATTCCTTTTCGAATTCCATAATCAATTCCACTGTGTCCAGAGAGTCAGCACCCAGGTCGTTGGTAAAACTAGCTTCCGTGGTAACTTCAGACTCATCCACACCCAGTTTGTCCACAATGATTTTCTTTACGCGATTTGCAATTTCAGACATGGTTAATGCATTTGATTTTATGGTGCAAAAATATACTTTTTAGGATAAAGGAGAAGATGTTGGCTATTTTCTTTAAAATACTTTCTTTTACTTATTGATATATTGCTAATATTTAATATTGTCCACGGCTTTTAATACCTTTTCCTGCTCTATGCGGCCATCCCGCATCATCATGACCCTGTCTGTCATATTAGCAAGGGCCTCATTATGTGTTATCATAATAAAAGTATGCCCAAAGCGGTCCCTTAATTGAAGAAATAATTCATGTATTGCCTGGGCATTAGCGCTGTCCAGGTTGCCTGTAGGCTCATCGGCCATGACAATGGAGGGTTTATTAATTAGTGCCCTTGCTATGGCCACCCGCTGCTGCTCCCCGCCTGACATTTCGGAAGGCTTATTTTCGAGGCGGCCTCCGAGGCCTACGGTATGCAGCATTTCCACAGCCTGCTGCAAAGCCTCTTTTTTGCCAGCCCCCGCGATCCACAATGGCACCGCAACATTCTCAACAGCACTGAACTCGGGCAACAGGTGATGAAACTGGAACACAAAGCCGATGTGCTTATTGCGAAATCGAGCCTGCTTTTTGGATGGGAGGGCAAATACATTGACCCCATCGATGGTAACCGTGCCGCTATCGGGCTTATCGAGCGCACCCAGCAAATGCAAGAGAGTGCTTTTGCCGGCACCCGAGGGCCCTACAATAGAAACGATCTCACTCTTGGCCACATGCAATGAAACCTCGTTCACAACCGTTAGATTGGAATACTTTTTGAGGAGTTGTGTAGCGACAAGCATAGTGTAAAAATGCCTCAATTTGGGCTGATAACCAACTTTGAAGTATAAAACAGGGAATTGTACATAAGTGGATAAATGGAGCAATAAGAAAATTTGTAATTGTTGTATGAAACCTTACATTTGCGGAAATCACGAATATAATAATTAATTTGATAATATGTTTTGGACACTTGAATTAGCATCACATCTCGAAGACGCACCGTGGCCTGCCACAAAAGATGAGCTTATTGACTATGCTATCCGTTCGGGTGCACCGCTGGAGGTAGTAGAAAACCTGCAGGAGCTGGACGACGAAGGGGAAATATATGAAGGCATAGAAGACATATGGCCCGACTATCCTACACAGGAAGACTTCTTCTTTAACGAAGATGAGTATTAAAAAAGAAAAGAGAAAATTTTGAGTCCCGCTGCAAGGCGGGATTTTTTGCTTAATAGATAGGTATATAAAAATCTTTCGGGTCTATCTCTGCAGTAGTATAACCGTCAATATGGTGTGCGGTATCATCGAGCGTATACGAAAAGCCTACAACGCATATCTGGCCATTTTCTACGTGTGCAGAACCCGTTTCCATGTTTATTTCTTTTATCCGGCATATCTTACCGTTAGGCTTTATTTCTAATTCCCAATCTCTTGCAGGATCCATATCAAAGTTCACACGTCCGTCTATAATATCGATATTGGAAAAGGATCCGTGAGCGCCGGAAAAATTACTTCCCTTTGGATAAGAATAGAATATCACTTTCTGATATGAAGTATCTGTATTGCTGATCTTAACCCCTGAAATAAATGGCCGGCTACAAGTTTTTTTTGTGAATTTGTTACAGGCACTTAAGCAGGTGAATAATAATACGATGAGCAGGATTCTCATAGCCTAAAGATAAAAATCAAAACAACATCCTGTACACATCCTCCACCTTATTCACGGTCTGTATCTTAATAGTGTAATTCTTTTTGTCGAGGCCTTTTGCATTAGCTTTGGGTATGAAGATGGCATCGAGGCCCAGCTTATCGGCTTCAGCAATGCGCTGGTCGATGCGATTAACAGCTCGTATCTCACCGGAGAGGCCTATCTCACCTACAAAGCAGATATTGGATGGTATGGCTTTGTCTTCGTAGGACGATAAGAGTGAGCAGACCACGGCAAGCTCTATAGCCGGATCTTCTATTTTTAAACCGCCTGCGATATTCACGAAAACATCTTTTGCGCCAAAATGAAAGCCGCCCCGTTTTTCGAGCACGGCCAGTAATAGCTGCAGACGGCGCAGATCAAGGCCACTGACCGTGCGCTGCGGTGTGCCATAAACCGCTTGTGTTACGAGCGCCTGCACTTCGATCATCAGCGGACGCAGGCCCTCCATAGTGGCCGCTATTGCAATGCCACTTAAAGGCTCCTCGTGCTGTGACAATAATATCTCGGAAGGATTGGTGACCGGGCGCATACCTTTGGTCACCATCTCGTAAATGCCCAGCTCGGATGTAGAGCCAAAGCGATTCTTCAGGGTGCGCAGTATGCGGTAAGCATAATGACGGTCGCCCTCGAACTGCAATACAGTATCCACCATGTGCTCCAATATCTTGGGGCCGGCAATAGTACCATCTTTAGTGATGTGACCAATGATGCAAACAGGTATATTACTGCTCTTGGCAAAACGCTGTAACTCTGCGGCACACTCCCGCACTTGTGATACACTGCCTGCTGCAGATTCCACATAAGGCGATTCCAGTGTTTGTATGGAATCAACAATTAATAACTGCGGGCGCACTTTTTTTACTTCCTGGAAAATGGTATGCGTATCGGTAGCGGTGAGCAGGTATAAATTATTATTGCTGGCACCAATACGCTCCGCACGTAATTTTATTTGCTGCGCACTTTCCTCACCCGAGACATATAAAGTTGTAACATTCTTCCAAAGCAATGCACATTGTAAAAACAATGTTGACTTACCAATACCGGGTTCACCGGCTATAAGTACAACAGAACCGGGCACCATGCCACCACCCAGTACGCGATTCAATTCGCTATCAGGCAAGAGCATCCTTTGTTCGTCCTGCGATATTACTTCATCTATCTTATGTGCTTTGCGTTTTTCTTTATTATCATCTTCCCATATATCTTCGGGTTTTGTTTTGTTATCGCGCTGCACCACCTCCTCAACAAAAGAATTCCAGGTGCCGCATGAAGGACATTTGCCAGCCCACTTAGGACTCTCGTAACCGCATTGCTGGCAAAAAAATGCAGACTTTGTTTTGGCCATGCACTAAAGGTAAATTCTGATCTTGTATTTGAGATCCGGGACGGGAAAATTGTGGATATCTAAATATAGATGCGTTATAATTTATGCAGATAACTTAGCTAAGGGAAAGAAAAAGAGCCACTGGAGGAATCCGGCGGCTCTTACTTACTAACCCATTAAATTCACAACTTGATACAAATGTAGCAAAGAGGCGGGTATCTAAAAAATGGTTTTAAGCCGTGGAACTATGTGTTTTATAGATATAATATAGTAATCATATTCGAATAAAAAATCAAATGGTTTATTATCAGCGCACAAAGCATTTTCGAAAAAAAATTTCATTATTCAAATGTTTGTTTTGTTCATATAAATCGACTGATTAGATATCCACATTTTGTTTTAGCTAATGCATCAAAAATTTGAGGCATTAAATTTATATTGTATGTTTTGGGCTATTTTTTGATAGTATTAACCTTAGTAAATGTATTTTACGCCCCGTTATCAAGCAGCTAAGAAATGAACATGAACGAAACAGCAAAGATCAGTAAACCAGAAAGGCATTTTTTGCCGGCAGATTTTAAAGTGGATACATGGGAAGCTCTGCAACCCTATTTTGAAGACCTGAAAAACAGGAAAATAGAAAGCAAGGCCACACTGGAAGCCTGGCTGAAAGACATGAGCGAACTGGAAGCGGTGATCAGCGAGGATGCAAGCTGGCGCCAGATAAACATGACCTGCGACACAACAAATAAAGCATATGAAGATGCGTTCACTTATTTCTGCATGGAGATAGAGCCGAAGATGAAGCCCTACTTTTTTGACCTCAACAAAAAATTACTGGACAACCCATATACACAGGAACTGGACAAAGGACAATACTTTCCCTACCTGCGGAGTGTGGACAATGCCATAAAACTATACCGCGAAGAGAATATACCCATACAAGCAGAACTGAGTGTACTGGCGCAGCAATATGGTGCGATATCAGGAAAAATGTCGATAGAAATGGACGGTAATGAATACACCCTTCAGCAGGCGGCAAAGTTTTTGCAAAAGCCGGACCGGGAACTGCGCGAAAAGGTATTCAGAAAGGTGGCGGAACGAAGGCTGCAGGATAAAGACGAATTAAATACGCTCTTTGACAAGCTGCTGGCTGGCAGGCAACAAGTGGCCAAAAATGCGGGTTTTGATAACTACAGGGATTATAAATTCAGGGAACTGGCAAGGTTCGATTATACACCGGAAGACTGTTTTGCCTTCCAGGATGCTGTGCGGGAACATATAGTGCCCCTGCAACGAATGCTGGTGGAACACCGGAAACAAAAACTGGCGCTGGACGTGATGCGCCCATGGGACACAGATGCCGAACCTGCAGGAACCGAACCCCTGCACCCTTTTGAAACCGGCAAAGAACTCAGTGACAAATCGATAGAAGTATTCAAAGACCTGCGCCCCTACTTCGGTCAATGCCTGGAGATCATGATGGATATGCAGCGACTGGACCTGGAAAGCAGAAAGGGCAAGGCCCCCGGTGGCTATAACTGCCCGCTGGCAGAAACGGGCGTACCCTTTATCTTCATGAATGCAGCCGGTACTATAGGTGATGTGATAACCATGATGCATGAGGGCGGGCATGCGGTGCATTCCTTCCTGTCGCATGACCTGCCGCTAAGCGCATTTAAAGAATACCCCATGGAAATAGCCGAACTGGCAAGCATGAGCATGGAGCTATTCTCCATGGAGCACTGGGATGTTTTCTTTAAGGACAAAAAAGAGCTGCAACGTGCGAAACTGGAAGAAATGGAACGCATCATCAGTGTATTGCCCTGGATAGCGACCATCGATAAATTTCAACACTGGCTGTATACTAATCCCGGCCATACGGTTGCGCAACGCGAGGAACAATGGATCAGCATACTTAATGAATTCTCGACCGGCATAACAGACTGGAGCGGCTTTGAAGAATACCGGAAAAACTTCTGGCAAAAACAACTGCACCTGTTCGAAGTGCCTTTCTATTATATAGAATACGGCATAGCGCAACTGGGAGCTATAGCTATGTGGCGCCAATACAGGAACAACAAGCAAGAGGCCCTGAACAATTATATGAATGCCCTGGGCCTGGGCTATACAAAAACCCTGAAGGAACTCTATGCCGCTGCGGGGATAAAATTTGATTTTTCACCTGCATATATAAAAGAACTGGGAACCTTTGTAAAGGGAGCACTTGATGAGGTGATGGGGCAATAACATGATAGCTCATTAAATTAGCAGGCCACATCCGAAAGATGTGGCCTGCTAATTTACGCCCGGTCTTAATCCATTGCGATACCTATAGTAGCAATGCTGATCTTTACGCCCGGAACTTCGAGCAAGGCATGGGTACAGGACTCAAGTGTAGCGCCCGTGGTCAGCACATCATCTATCAGTAAAAGATGTTTATCCTTTAGCAGGGCGGGTGTTTTCACCACAAATGCATCCTGCATATTCAGGGCCCGTTCAGCACGGCTCTTTTTGGTCTGGCTCTCCGTATGGCGACGCCGCGCAAGGGCTTTTCCCCATAACGGCACAGACAAAACATCGCTCATGCCCTGCCCGATGAGATCGCTCTGATTATAGCCCCGTGATGCTTCTTTTTTATAATGCAGGGGAACAGGTATGATGGCATCTATGTTCTTTATCCAGTCCGTCATCTTCAAATCTATGGCCAGTTGCCTGCCCAGCCATGTACCTATCTCTTTTTTGTCCTTATACTTTAGCTGGTGAAGCAAATGCTGCAGCAAGCCCTCGTTGGTGAAATAAGCCAGCGAGCTGGCATGCATGAAGGGTACGCGCCCTGCAAAACGCATCGCAGTATCATTGTCAGCGATATGGTGGTATTCTGTTTTCGGCAACTGTAAAAGGCAAGATAAGCAGAGCACCTGCTCTGATGCGATAAGCGGCTTACGGCATCCTTCACAGAGCCTGGGAAAGAATAAGTGCAATAAGGCATTCCATGAACCTGATATAACTTTGAGCGCAGGCATAGAGATACAAAATACAATTATTTTTCGTTGTCCTGGCCCGTTTTGGGATACCAATAGTCGCGCCATTGACCGGGAGTAAGGCCATCATCAGCATTGAAGTTGCCTATTTTGCTGCGGCGCAGCTCCTGCAGGTATGCCCCGCAGCCCAATTCTTCACCCATATCGTTAGCCAGTGAGCGAATATAAGTACCTGTGCTGCATGCCACCCTGAAATGAACTTCAGGGAGCTTTATAGCTGTGATCTCAAATTCACCTATCGTAACTGGGCGTGCCTCGAGCACAATATCTTTTCCTTTCCGGGCCAGCTCATATGCCCGTTTGCCATCCTTTTTAACAGCAGAGTGTATGGGTGGCACCTGCATGATATCGCCCGTGAATTTTTTTGCTGCTTCGCGTATAGCTTCTTCCGTAATACCATCCAGCGGCTTAAAATCCTGTGGTTCGCTTTCCAGGTCGTAAGTGGGTGTGACCGCACCAAGATGGAAAATGCCTGTATATTCCTTCGGCAGGCGTTGATATTCGGATATCTTTTTTGTGAATTTGCCCGTGCAGCAGATGAGCAGTCCGGTAGCCAGCGGATCCAGAGTACCACAATGCCCGATCTTAGCTTTAGTAAGTCTTTTTATCTTGTTCACCGCATCGAAAGAGGTCCACTTATAGGGCTTGTCGATGAGTATCACTCCGCCTTCCTTAAGCTCGGGTATGGTGGGCAAATGCTTCATGGCGGCAAAAATACCCTCTTGCCCTCTAAAGGGGGAATATTTTTTTAAAAGCAGCATTTTCAATACATATATTTCAATTATAAATAGCCCCTATTAAGGCTTTGGCTTTACCTTTGCATACTATGTCTTTTTTCAAAAAAGGAGATGCGCCTTTCGTGATAGCAGGGCCTTGCAGTGCAGAAACAAGGGAGCAGGTGATGGAAACAGCAGCAGCAATAGCCGGCATACCGGAAGTGAAACTGTTCCGCGCCGGGGTGTGGAAGCCCCGTACAAGGCCGGGATCGTTCGAGGGTAAGGGCACTGAAGCATTAAGCTGGCTACAGGACGTGAAACATACATACCGTCTTCCTGTGGCTGTTGAAGTAGCCGAGCCCGCACATGTAGAGCAGGCATTGCAGCATGGAACAGAAGTATTGTGGATAGGTGCGCGCACAACGGTGAACCCCTTCCAGGTGCAACGCATAGCCGATGCCCTTAAAGGTGTGACCATACCTGTAATGGTGAAGAACCCGGTGAACCCTGATGTGGAACTTTGGCAGGGGGCTATAGAAAGGCTGGAGCGCAGCGGCATTACAGATATAGCCGCTATACACAGGGGGTTTTCATCTTACGATACGGCATCGGTATACCGCAACCAGCCAAACTGGCCTATACCCATAGAATTGAAAAGACGTAAACCAGAGCTCTTCATAATATGCGACCCGAGCCATATAAGCGGCAACCGCGACCGTGTGGCCGAAGTGGCGCAAAGGGCTATGGACATGGGCTTCAACGGCCTGATGATAGAAAGCCACCCACACCCCGACAAGGCCCTGAGCGATGCCGCCCAACAAATGACACCGGATGCACTGCGCGAACTACTGTCGGAACTCATTGTACGCAGGCAGTACACCGAAGATATGAGCATGGCCACCGAGCTGGAATACCTGCGCCAACTTATGGATGGTATAGATGCCGAAATGATAGACCTGCTGGCAAGGCGGATGGAGCTGAGCGAACGCATGGGCCTTGTAAAAAAATCCTGCAATATGACCGCCTACCAGCCCGACCGCTGGCGCGAGATCGTGGAAACACGCAGTAAGCAGGGCGGGGTAAAAATGCTCTCGGAAGAATTTATCCTTTCACTTTATGAGAAAATACATGATGAAAGCATCCGGAAACAGGTGGAAATATTACGGGATACAAGAAAAGAAGTAAAAAAGTAACTTTACCCGCCCTAAAGGAAACAAACACATTGGCGCTAAAGCAACATAAAGACGAAAAAATACGCTACGAACAACAGGTTGACAATTCAAGGTCTTATGTAATACCTTTTATTGAGGCGACCCATAGCATAGGCCCGGGAACCAATGTATTGGAGATAGGCTGCGGTGAAGGTGGTGTACTGACACCACTTGCTGAAAGAGGATGCTATTGTGTAGGGGTGGATCTTGATAAGATACGTATAGATATTGCCCATAAGCTGCTTGAAAAAGAGATCGCCGAAGGCAAAATGAGCTTCCTGTTCAAGAACATATATGATGATGATTTCTTAGCTCAATACAAGGGTTTCTTCGACATTATCATTTTAAAAGATACTATAGAGCATGTGCCGGAGCAGGAAAAATTCATACCCTACCTCAAGAATTTTTTAAAAGAAGGCGGCCAGGTGTTTTTTGGCTTCCCGCCATGGTACATGCCTTTTGGCGGGCACCAGCAATTATGCCTTAAGAAATTCACCAGTATGCTGCCTTATTATCATTTGCTGCCACGCCCTGTGTACAAAGGTTTTTTGAAGATGATGGGCGAAAATGATCTTACCCTAAAGACCTTACTGGAAATATATGATACCCGCATCAGCATTGAGCGTTTTGAGCGGATATTGAAAAAGAGCGGGCTGAAAGTATTGCACAAACAACATTACCTGATCAACCCTATTTACCGTTTTAAGTTCGGACTAAAGCCAAGGAAGCAATTAGGCATCATCACACACTTGCCATATATCAGGGATTTCCTGACCACATGCGTCTATTATACGGTAGGTAAAAACTAACCATTCCAGATATCCCAGGCAGCATCGGCTTGCAGGTGAAGCATTTCGAGACCATTTTTTGCAGCAGCTCCCCGTTGCTTGCCCAGCATTAAAAACATTGTTTCCGCAGGCCTGTATATAAGATCGTACAACAGGTGTTGCCTGCCGAGGCTTTTATAAGGTATTTCGGGAGCTGTATCGATAGCGGGATATTTACCCAATGGAGTGCAATTGACAATGAGTGTATTGTGGGCGATCATTTCATCATCGAGCTCAGCGTATGACAAGACGTTATCGCCCTTGGTCCTTGATACTTTGGTATAGGGTATGCCCAGTCTTTCCAGTACATAGGCTACTGCTTTTGAGGCACCACCTGTACCCAATATCAAAGCTTGCTTATGATGTGGCCTCAGCAAAGGACGAATGCTTTGCTCAAAGCCAATAACATCTGTGTTATAACCTTTCTTCACCCCACCCTTGAATGAAACAGTATTAACCGCACCTACTTTTTGCGCCAGCTCATCGAGGACATCGAGATAGGGTATTATTGTTTCCTTATGAGGAATGGTAACATTAAGCCCCCGGAAATCATGTGCTGCAATAAGAGATGGGAGACTGCTTATGTCCTCCAGCGGGTATGCGTCATATACGGCATCGATGATTTGGTCAGTAAACTTTTTCGCAAAATAGGCTGGCGAAAAAGAGTGCCCCAGCGGATACCCGATCAAACCGTAAGCGTCAGGCATTATTCGATACCGTTTGAGTTTACTTTTTCGAATTTATCCAGGAAAAGATGGAAGGTATCGCCACGCAAGCCTACGCGCGTTGCCTCAAGGGGAATGACCTCGGCAGGTGCCAGGTTGCCAAGATTAACATTAGCGCCCAGTAGCTCCAGGAAGTAAACCTGCTGTGCTTTTTGCGGGGCTTCCCATATTATTTTCTCAGATGGTATGCGTGTGAGTATTTCCTGAACAAGGCCTTCGCGCACCTCACCGGTGCCCCGATAAATACCTACATTACCCGCCTCCCGCGCCTCAGCTATTACATAAGTGGCGCCGGCCTCCAGCTCTGCATGCATCAGCTCTATCCATTTATATGGCGGCATGATGTGCGTAGCATCTTTAGAACCAACTTCAGATAAAACCGTAGCGTGTTTGGCCAGTTTTTCAACATAGCCGCATTTTTCAGCATGCGGTATGGTTATAGAGCCATCGGAAACCTCAACATATTTAAGGCCATATTCTTTGATCACATTAATATAATCCTCGAACTGGTTACGAATGAGGAAAGCCTCGAACAAAGTACCTCCGAAATACACGGGGATATCATAGCTGTTGTATATATCTATCTTTTCGCGCAGGTGGTCCGTAACGAAGGCTGTGCCGAAGCCCAGTTTCACTACATCGACATAAGGTGCTGCCACAGAGAGAAAATCCTTTGTTCCTTCTAAACCCATGCCTTTATCCATGACCATGGTAATACCAAAACTGCGGGGCTTGGCGGTGCGCAGAGGCAGCTGACTCAATGGGAAATTCATACGGATATTATCTTTAACGAAAACAAAGGTAGTGTTTCGGCCAAGATGCACAAAAATGTTCCTACACTTTGTATATTAGCACTATATTTTTCGTGTTATGAAGCGTAATGTTCCAATATTTGGCCTGTTGATCGGTTTGGTGACCCCCGTTATAGGATTTGTGATCATGTATTTCATATGGGGCCATGGAACACCTTTCAATGCATTTGTGCGCGGTCTCGTCAACAATCACGACCTGGCATCCAAGGTGCTGAGCCTCTCTTTATTGTTAAATCTGCTCCCTTTCAGTTTATGCACCCGTAAACGGCTCGATTATGTTGCCCGCGGCATCTTAGTGGCCACTATGCTTTATGCTGTCTTCATCATATTAATCAAATACGTATGGTAGCCTATGCGCTATTACATTATAGCGGGCGAGGCCAGCGGCGATCTGCATGGCAGTAATCTTATAAAGGCCTTACGTGAACGTGATACAGATGCCGAGATACGTTGCTGGGGCGGTGATAAGATGCAAGCCGCGGGGGCCACAGTAGTAAAGCACTACCGTGACCTTGCTTTTATGGGCTTTACTGAAGTGCTGAAGCACCTGGGCACGATACTTAACAACATCGCTTTCTGCAAAAAAGACATACTGGAATATAAACCGGATGCGATCATCTTCATAGACTACCCGGGCTTTAATATGCGTATTGCCGAATGGGCCAAAAAGCAAGGCTTCAGGACCATTTATTATATATCACCCACTGTATGGGCCTGGAAGGAGAACCGTGTGAAAAAGATAAAGCGTGATGTGGACCTGATGATGGTAATACTGCCATTCGAGGCCGATTTTTATCGCAAGAACTGGCAATACGAGGTAGTGTATGTGGGCCATCCTTTAATAGAGGTAATAGAAGCAGAAAAAACAAAACCTGCACAGCCGTTAAGCCGCGACAAACCGATCATAGCTGTGCTGCCCGGCAGCCGCAAACAAGAGATAGTGACCAAACTGCCGGTAATGATGGCACTGGTAAAGGACTATCCACAATACCGGTTCGTTATAGCCAAAGCACCCTCGCTACCCGATGAACTATATACCGGCATTATTGGCGATAAAGATGTATTGCTGGTAAAAGACCAGACCTATAACGTGCTGAAACAAGCGAAAGCTGCGCTGGTCACCAGTGGAACCGCAACCCTGGAAACAGCACTGTTCGGTGTGCCGCAGGTAGTATGCTACCGGGCAGAACCTATATCGTTCTGGATAGCAAAAAAGATCGTTAAGGTAAAATATATATCGCTGGTAAACCTGATCATGGATAAGCCTGTAGTGACAGAACTGATACAAAACGAGCTTGATGAAAAAAACCTGGAAGCAGAACTGGATAAAATACTCCATGAAGGCCCCGAACTGCAGCAAATGAAAAAAGACTATGCAATGCTATGGGACAAACTGGGCAGTAAAAGTGCATCAGCAGAGGCAGCAAATGCGATCATGAACTTAATGGGTCAATAAGCGTATGATCATTACAATGATACCAATAAGAAATACAAAGAGCGATATCCTGTTCATACCATGCATGAGGAAAATATTGGTGTTATGCGGCGCATCCTTATCCCTTTTACGGAGATAGAAATAAGTCAATACCTGGTCCCATATTCCACGTTTCTTCATTTCATTGCATTTTCTTAAAGTTAGGGATTTTTTTACGGAATTGGATTATATTTGCTGCCCCATGGGGAATTAGCTCAGCTGGCTAGAGCGCTTGCATGGCATGCAAGAGGTCATCGGTTCGACTCCGTTATTCTCCACAGCTTTAAATCGCCTTCGGGCGATTTTTTGCATTTTAGTATTATGATTTTTACGCTTTACATCATTTATTCCCAAAAACTAGACCGCTACTATACCGGGCATACAAGCGATATAGACATGAGGATAACGCAACATAATAGTGGTATCTCTGACTTCACTTCGGTTACGAATGACTGGAAGGTTGTCTATTCTGAAACTTATGCTACAAGAGAAGAAGCAAGAAAACGCGAGGCCGCTATAAAAAAGAAAAAAAGCAGAAAATATATAGAATGGCTCGTTAGCTCAGCCGGCTAGAGCGCTTGCATGCCCCGAAAGCTTTCGGGGAAGAGGTCATCGGTTCTCCCGATATCAATCGGGACGTTATTCTCCACAGCTTTAAATCGCCTTCGGGCGATTTTTTGCATTTTATTAAAACAAAAACCCTCCACATAAAGCGGAGGGTTTTTGCTATTATGAACACAACTTACTTTTTAGATAATTTGATGGTCTGCGTATTGGTATCATCGCTGTAG
>MKUN01000031.1 GCA_001897835.1 Bacteroidetes bacterium 46-16 | reverse complement strand
TTGCCTACCGTGGACATAGCCGGTCACACTTTCTATGTAGATATAACAATGGATATGCTGCGTCCTAAAGATGATTTCGCTTCCAAAGGCATCGTCTTCAGACAGATTGACCATTACTACGATGATGACAAAGAGGCTTACGTGATACCATACAATCCAAAGAAACATGAGTTTCAGGAATTGGACTATGAAAACATCACCTCCATTCCTAAAGACCTTATTGTTATTTCCTTCCCGCACGAAATAGTATTAGACCCGGTAGGCTTCAATAGAAAAGGAGGGTGGGACGAAACAGACGGGTTGAAGCTAAAGAACATCAAATCTCATTTTGAGGCGAAGATTATTGACTGGAAAGAAACCGGCATTGAACAAACTATAAAAGAGAATATAAAAAAACAGCAGCAATCCAAACAAGCAGATGAAAGCCGGAAGACCGGCCAGCGGCAGCGTAGAGGCCCAAAGCTATGAGGTAACAATGCCATGAGTGCATTGAAGTGATAACAGGTAAAAAAAGTGAGATGGAAAAAGTGTTGGATGATATTTTACCAATAATGGATGTAGAGCATGACTGCATCCTAAGCAAGCAAGGCGACATGACGGTTGTCTTTAAAGCAGACCTGCCGGAAATCTTTTCGCTTTCCGATCAGGAATACGAAGCCTTTCACCAGGCATGGATAAAAGCAATCAAGCTACTGCCCAAATACAGCGTATTCCACAAGCAGGATTGGTTTTTGGATAGCAGCCATAAGCCGGACTTTACAAAGGAAGATACCAGCTTCCTTAGTCGGGCCAGTGAACGGTTCTTCAACGAGCGTCCCTTCCTGGCGCATAGCTGCTACATCATGCTCACCAAAAAGCCTGAAGGACGTAAAACAGCCAGCTCCATGTTTTCAAGCCTCCTGCGCAAATCCATAGTGCCGGAAGAAACTTTAAAGCCGCAACTGTTGCAGGACTTTCTGGACAGTGCGGGTCAGTTCAAGCGCATTATGGAAGACAGCGGTTTCGTGAAGCTGACAAGGCTTAAAGAAAAAGAGCTGCGGAGCCATAGCCGTAAGATGGGTTTGATAGAGCAGTATTGCTATCTGTCCGAGCGAAACGATAGTTTCCTGATGGCTGACATCAGTTTTGATGAAGGAATGCGTGTGGGTGACAAGTATTGTCAGCTCTATACGCTGGGAGATGCCGCAGATCTTCCTGCACTGTGCGGTAGCCGTATCAATTACGACAAATACAGTACCGATAAAACAAAGTTCAGCGTTGGCTTTGCTTCTACGTTAGGACAACTTCTACCCTGCAATCACATCTATAATCAATATCTCTTTATTGAAGATGCGCAAAAAACCATTCAAAAGCTGGAAAGCAAAAGATTACGGCTGCAATCCCTTTCGGCGTACAGCAGGGAGAATTTGATTGCAAGGGACGCTACCAATGATTTCCTGAACGAAGCAATCAGCCAACAGCGCCTTCCGGTTAAATCGCATTTCAATGTACTGGTATGGACAGATAACAAGGAAGAACTGAAGGACCTGAAGAATATGGTGTCCTCTGCATTGGCACAGATGGATGCAGTAGCGAAACAGGAAACTATCGGCGCACCGCAGATATTCTGGGCGGGTATTCCCGGTAACGCCGCAGACTTTCCCATGAACGACACCTTCGACACGTTTGCGGAACAGGCTACCTGCTTTCTGAACCTGGAAACGGGGTATCGTTCTTCAGTAAGCCCCGTAGGTATTCGCATGGGTGACAGGCTCACCGGCAAACCTGTTCATGTGGACATCAGCGATGAGCCTATGAAAATGGGCATTTGCACAAACAGGAATAAATTCATACTTGGCCCCAGTGGTTCCGGTAAGAGCTTTTTTACCAACCACATGGTACGCAGCTATTACGAGCAGGGCACGCATATCGTGCTGGTGGACGTAGGGCACAGCTACAAGGGACTGTGCGATATGGTGAATGGCTACTATTTTACCTATAGTGAAGACAATCCCATCCGCTTCAATCCCTTTTATATAGGCGAAGGCGATAGCCTTGATACCGAAAAAAAGGAAAGCATTAAAACCCTGCTCCTGGCATTATGGAAAAAAGATGATGAGGAATTTAAGCGCAGTGAGTATGTAGCCCTGTCCAATGCTATCGGAGGTTATTACAGCTATCTGGAAAAGAATACCAAAGTGTTTCCCTGCTTCAACAGCTTTTACGCTTTTCTGAGGGACGAGTACACGCAGGTGCTGGAAGGCGACCGGGTGAAAGAAAAGGATTTTGATATAAATAACTTCCTCTACGTGCTTCGCCCTTACTATGAAGGTGGCGAATTTGATTATCTCCTCAACGCAACCGAAAACCTGAACTTATTACAGGAACGGTTTATCGTATTCGAGCTGGACAATATCAAGGATCACCCGATTTTATTTCCTGTCGTAACGATCATCATCATGGAAGTCTTCATCAACAAAATGAGGAAGATGAAGGGCATCCGGAAAATGATATTGATTGAAGAAGCCTGGAAAGCTCTCATGAAAGAAGGCTTTGCCGAATACATAAAATACTTATTCAAAACCGTAAGGAAATTTTTCGGAGAAGCGATAGTGGTAACGCAGGAAGTGGAAGATATTATTTCTTCTCCGGTGGTAAAGCAGGCCATCATTAACAACAGCGATTGCAAGATACTGCTTGACCAAAGTAAATATCAGAACAAGTTTGACCAGATACAGGAATTGTTGGGACTAACAGAAAAGGAAAAGGCGTTGGTGCTGTCCGTTAACAAGGCCAATGATCCCGCCAAGAAATACAAGGAGGTTTTCATCAGCCTCGGAGGTATGCTAAGCAAAGTGTACCGTACAGAAGTAAGCCTGGAGGAATATCTCGCCTATACTACCGAGCAAACAGAAAAGGTAAAACTGATGGAATATGCTGCAAAGTTTGATGGCGACATCCGCAAAGGCATTGCGGCAATGGCAGAAGAAATAAGAAATAAAAGCTAAACACCTACTCAATGAAACTGAATAAACTGATATATGACCTACACGTAGCCGTTAAAATGATACTTCACTTCGGGAGGCAGCACCATGCTACGCTCTCTATGATGGAAGGCATATATGTAAGACAGCCGCCGCAAAATGAAAAGATTGCAGGAGTAGATGCCACCCTTACCATAAAGCCCTGTGGCAGCTTCTACCAGGTTACTCGAACAGAATATATAAGTAACACTCCTGAATCTGAAGAAACATGGTTGGCTACCTATGGTTGGCATTCCAACGGCCACCTCATTGAAATAGGCGGAGATCGGTATTGCGTTTTCGAGACAGTTTCAAAATCACTGTACCTCGAAGCACTGACGGAGCAGGGAAAGACAACGATTGAATTATTTATTAAAAATCTATAAGGCATGAAAAAGATATGGTTCATCACAATGTTAGCTACCATGTTACTGGTGGTAGCACCTACGCAACAAAGCCACGCAGTGGTTTGGGTTGTAGTAAAAGCTGCCGTCAAAAAAGTGATCAAGGCAATTGATTTGCAAATTCAGCGATTGCAGAATAAAACGATATGGCTGCAAAACGCTCAGAAAACCTTAGAGAATACTTTATCCAAATTAAAACTGGATGAGATTTCGGACTGGACGGAAAAGCAAAAAGAGCAATACCGGAAATACTATGAGGAACTGGCTAAAGTTAAATCCATTATATCCTACTACCAGCGCATCCGGGATATTACAAAGAAACAATTACGCCTTGTAGATGAATACAAACGCTCATGGTCGCTGATCCGGCAGGACAGTCATTTTACTGTAGAGGAAATTTTTTACATGGAAAAAGTGTATTCAGGCATTCTTGACGAAAGCCTGAAGAACATTGACCAGATCAGCCTCATCATAAAATCCTTCACGACGAAAATGAGCGATGCCAAAAGGCTGGAGCTGATTAACAACGCAGCCGACCAGGTAGATGTCAATTATTCGGATCTGGTGCAGTTCAACAGGCAGAATACTTTACTAAGCCTTCAGCGTGCTAAAACCGAAACCGAAGTGCAGGCAGTAAAAAAATTATATGGACTTCCTTAAATCAGAACGTATGAAAAAGATACTCTTGTTTCTATTGCTGGTTGTGTCGGCAGGGAGTAACCTGCAAGCACAAACTTTTGCAGAATGGTTTCAGCAAAAGAAGACACAAAAGAAATACCTGCTTCAGCAAATTGCTGCGCTCCAGGTGTATATCGGCTATGCTAAAAAGGGCTACAACATAGCCAAAGATGGGTTGAACACTATCGGCGGCTTCACCAGGGGAGAATTTAACCTGCACACGGATTACCTAAATTCTTTGAAGTCCGTGAACCCGGAAATCAGGCGTTATCCAAAGGTTGCGGATATAATCGCCTTACAGGTAAAAATTGTACAAAACTACAACCGCACTTACGGCAGGCTTAACAGCAGCGACGCCTTTAGCAACGATGAGCTGGCCTACATCAGAAGGGTCTTTGGTCGGTTGCTGGACGACTGCGATAAAAGTCTTGACGAACTGATTACGATTACAACGGATGGCAAGTTAGAAATGAAGGACGATGAGCGCATTGCAAGGATTGATAAGTTGTATCTGGACATGCAGGACAAATACACTTTCTCGCAAAGTTTTTCCAACGATGCAAAATCGCTTGCTGCATCCAGAATCAAAGAAAAAACAGATGTACAAACCAGCCGTGTATTACAGGGCATTAAAAACGAGTAACTATGAAAAAGCTGATCATAATGATATCGCTATCCTTCCTGGGCATATTGCCTGCCTTTCGTGCATCTGCGCAGGCAGATGAGATAGCGCAGCTCATACTCAATATTGAGAAACTGGCGCAATTCAAGCAAATACTTAGCGACATGAAGAAAGGCTACGAAATTCTTAGCGGAGGATATAACACTATCAAGAATATTTCAGAAGGCAACTTCAGTTTGCATAAGGCTTTTCTTGATGGCTTGATGGAGGTAAGTCCGGCGGTACGCAATTACCGGCGTGTGGCAGACATTACCAATTACCAGATCATTCTGGTTAAAGAATACCGTAAGGCTTATGATCGCTTCCGGCAGGACAACAATTTCAATGCAGATGAGCTGGCTTATTTGGGTCGTGTATATGATAATCTGTTTAAAGAAAGTCTGCGCAACCTCGATGAGTTGCTTACGGTAATCACGGCAGGCAAAGCTCGTATGAGCGATGATGAACGCTTGCAGGCCATTGACCGGATATATGCAGACATGCAGGATAAACTGATGTTCCTACGGCATTTTAATAACAATACTACAATACTGGCAGTGCAAAGGGCGAAGGAGCGCAACGACGCACAGACCATCCGAAAAATCTATGGGTTAAACAATTAAACAGATAAATATGGCAAAGTGTAGAAAGGCCGCCTGGCTGGCGGCAGTGGGTTTGATATTGCCTTTTATAAGCCATGCGCAGGGAATAGCTGATGAAATGAAAGGCTTGCATGGTGTACTGGAGCAACTGTATGATGAGATGATGCCTCTGTGCAGCCAGTTAATCGGCGTAGGACAAGGATTAGCAGGCTTTGCAGCTATGTGGTATATCGCCTCCCGTGTATGGGGACACCTGTCAAGAGCAGAGCCTATTGACTTCTATCCGCTCTTTCGTCCCTTCGTGATTGGCTTCTGCGTGTTATTTTTTCCAACCGTCGTTCTTGGTGTGATTAACGGTGTGATGAAGCCTACGGTAACTGCAACCGCTGCTATGGTGGAAGGTTCCGATAAGGCTATTGCAGTTCTCTTGCAGAAAAAAGAAGAAGCCATCAAGAAAACAGATGTATGGCAAATGTATGTGGGCGAAAGTGGCAGCGGCGACAGGGATAAATGGTATAAGTACACGCACGATAATGAAGACCCTTCAGACGAAGGTTTTTTCGAGAGCATTGGCAATGACATCAAGTTTGCCATGTCCAAAGCCTCTTACAATTTCCGCAACTCTGTAAAAGAATGGATGAGCGAAGTGCTGAGGGTACTCTTTGAAGCGGCATCACTGTGTATAGATACGCTACGAACGTTTCAGCTAATCGTGCTGGCCATCTTAGGCCCTTTGGTGTTCGGGATTGCAGTATTCGACGGTTTTCAGCATACGCTCACGGTCTGGATAGCAAGATATATCAACATCTTTTTATGGTTGCCCGTAGCAAACATCTTCGGAAGCATTATCGGCAAAATACAGGAAAAGATGCTGGAGCTGGATATATCACAGGTACAGGATTATGGCGATACATTCTTCAGCAGAACGGATATGGCCTACCTGGTCTTCATGATCATTGGCATCATCGGATACTTTACCGTTCCCTCCGTGGCTAATTATATCGTTCACGCTGGTGGCGGTGGCGCATTAGGTCATAAGGTCACCAGTTTATTCGGCAGTTCTTCCAGAACTGTGGTCAACACTGCATCTGCGGGTGCAGGCATGGCTGTGGATGCTATGGGCAGTGCAGCAAACCGCATGTCGCAAAGTATGGCAAGCAGTGGTGCATCTAACCCCTATTTCGGCGATAGCAGTAGCGGAAACTCTGGTTACATGAACGATAAACTAAAGGGCAATTCATAATAATCTAAAGGAGGATATATGTTCAAAAAGATGAAAAATATTGATACGGCATTCCGGCACGTCAGGAGCTTTACCCTGGTTGTGATCATCGGCTGTGTATTGATCTGCTGTTTTGCATTGTACAAAAGTTTCAGTCTGGTATCGCAGATGCAAAGCAAAATATACATTCTCGCTAACGGCAAGGCACTGGAAGCCTACGCTTCGGAGCGAAAAGATAACATACCTGTTGAGGCAAAGGATCACGTAAAAACATTTCACAAGCTGTTCTTCACACTTGACCCTGACGACAAAGCCATTACCGCAAATATCACTAAAGCATTATACCTGGCCGATGGAAGTGCGAAACGTGCTTACGATGATCTGAAAGAAAATGGCTATTACGCCGGGCTTATTTCCGGAAATGTCAATCAGACTATTGTGGTGGATAGTGTTGCGGTAGATATAAACGAGTATCCCTACAAATTCCGGTGCTACGCTACACAAAGCATTGTACGCCCTACCAGCATTACAACCCGCAGCCTGGTAACCGATGGGGCGTTGCGAAATGTATCACGGAGTGACAATAACCCGCATGGCTTTCTAATTGAACGATGGAGTACGATTGACAACAGGGATTTAAAAACAGTAAGCAGGCGCCAATAAAAATAAAGATCATGAAACTATTTCCTAAAAGAAGAAAAGGCAATACCGAAGCTAAGTCCAATGCGATTAGCAAAGGCATGGAGGCAGGCTATAAGCGTTTGCAGGGTGGCTGGGCAAACTGGATGATGAAGCGTACGGAGAAATTCTCACGTCGTACATGGCTCGTGCTGCTTGCGCTCTTTGTGATGTTCACCAGTTCATACAGTGTTTATCTGGCGGTGAACGCCTTTACGGGCAAAAAAGGCAATTCAATCACTATAACGCCGATTAAAAAGCCGAAGCACGCTACTGAAACAGGAGAAACAAAAACAGACGCTGCCGAGGTATCGGAGGCAGAATACAGCCGCATCAAAAACTTCAGGGTGTATATGGATAGCCTGGCGCGAAGTCCTTCTGGAAAAGCCCTGTACGACAGCATCAATAACCATCGTCCGGGGCTGATGGATAGTGTGAGGTTTATTGAAAATTATTATCAACAATTAAAACAAAAATAGAAATGGAAAAGCAAGTGAAAACTCCGAAAATGATTAGGCAGCGCAGGTTCTTACTGGTATTGCCAATGCTCGCATTGCCTTTTATGACCATGATATTCTGGGCGCTTGGCGGTGGCAAAGTTGAAAAAGTTGAAGCGCAGGCAGCATTGAAAAAAGGCTTCAACATTAACCTGCCGGACGCTAACCTGAAAGATGACAAGTCGATGGATAAAATGAGTTACTACGATCAGGCGCAACTGGATTCAATCAAATTTCTTGAACTGGTTAAGAATGATCCCAACTACAAGAACATTGGATTAGCAGATACAGATGAATACCTGTCAGGGAAAGAAGACACATTTCAACTACCTGCCGATGAAAGAGGGCTGAACACTTCTCTTTATGGTAGACGTGGGGGTAATGATCCCCATACGGACAAGATATATCGAAAGCTGGCAGAGCTTGACAGGGAGATGAGCAAGCCTGTACCTGCTTCTATGGAAGATGATCCTTATGATATGTATCAACGCACTCCCGGCAGAGGTAATAATAGTGCAACCGTTAATTCATCAGACGTGGACAGGCTGGAGCAAATGATGAACATGATGAATCAACCTGCTGGCGAAGATCCCGAAATGAAGCAACTGAATGGAATGCTGGATAAGATACTTGATGTGCAATATCCTGAACGTGTACAGGAAAAATTGAAGCAGACCTCCCAGGCAAACAAAGGGCAGGTATTCGCAGTATCGTCAAAAACAAAAGAAAACAACATCACATTGCTCAACGCCGACCTGCCTGCGGGTGGTTCAACAAATGGCTTCTATTCGTTCACTGGTGCAACAGCTATCGAAGATTCACAGAACGCCATACAAGCGGTCATACACGAAACGCAGACTATCGTTGATGGTTCCACCGTCAAATTGCGATTGGTAAATGATGTATTCATTAACGGGGTTCATATTCCTAAAGACAACTTTATATATGGTATCGCTTCGCTCCGTGGTGAAAGATTAAGTATCAAGATTACCAGTGTGCGGTATAATAATTCATTGTTTCCAGTTGAATTAGCGGTGTACGACATGGACGGACTGGATGGCATATACATTCCCGGTGCAATTACCAGGGATGTTGCAAAGCAGTCCGCAGACCGGTCTATGCAAACCATCGGCTTGACTTCACTTGACCCTTCGTGGGGAGCGCAGGCTGCAAGCGCAGGTATAGAAGCTGCAAAGACTTTGTTCAGCAAAAAAGTCAAGCTGATTAAAGTAACTGTAAAAGCAGGCTACCAAGTGCTTTTACGTGACGAAAAGCAAAAACAATCCAATTAAATATTTGAATCACTTAAAAATTCCAAAAGATGAAAAAGATCAGTGCAGTAATGGTAATGGGAATTTTCCTGCTTATTACAACTTTCAAAGCGCAGGCGCAAACAAATACAGCCTGGCAAACAAAAGCAATTGAATCATATCATGTGGCAATTGCTTTCTCCAAAACAACCAACATTATCTTTCCCTATTCTATTGTCAGTGTAGATATAGGAAGCAGGGATGTGTTGGCTCAAAAAGCGAAGGGAGTAGAAAATATCTTGCAGATAAAAGCCGCAAAAGATAGCTTTCCTCAAACCAATATCAGCATCATTACTGCTGACGGAAAGCTCACATCCTTTCTGGTTGATTACGCCGAACAGCCTACTATACTCAATATTTCATTAGCGGGTCTGACAAAGCAAAACACCATCTCTATTCCTTCAGAAAGTATCAACCAGGAACAAATGGAGAATTACGCTTCAATGGCTTTTGAATCGAAGAAAAAGATACGGGGTATAAAGGATGAAACTTTCGGCATTCGTCTTAAACTGAACGGCCTGTTTATCCATGATGACATTATGCTGATGCGCTTCAATATTGCCAATGAAACAAATATCAACTATGATATTGACCAGCTCAGGCTTTACATCCGTGACCAAAAGAAAAGCAAAAGAACTGCTACGCAGGAGATAGAAATAGTACCCGTACTTGTACATAACAATACGACCCAAGTAATCGGGCAGTCAGATACTACCATCGTTTTTATTGTACCCAAATTTACTATTCCTGATAAGAAGTACCTCGCAGTTCAAATGATGGAGAAGAACGGAGGCAGGCATCTGGAACTGCATATAAAGAACAAGAAAATTGTAAAGGCAGCTCCGATTAATTAAAACTGAACGCTCCATTGAAACTGTTCCATTCTATTTCAATTATTCGTTCTCGCTAAAAGATATGTTATGAAAATAAGGAAAGACGACTACAAGGATATTCTTGAATACCTGACTAAAAAGCGTTGGGAAGGTGAGGAATTTGTCGCCTTTCTCGATGATGTTTCTCCAGTAACTAAAGAAGATCTATTCACATTCCCCACAGAATACGATGTTAGGGAGTTCTGCTACGAAATGTCAACCGACATTGACTTTTACAACTTTCTGGCAATACGGTCGGCATATAAGACTATGCAGGAAGCTGCCGAGAACAGCAAACTAATGATTGAAAGGGAGGGCATCATTGACGTGTCCCTGATGGTAGCGGTTCGTTACGAAAGATTAGAAAGAGAACAATTAAATAACAATCAAAATTCAGAAGTTATGAATCAGAAAAATTTTGAATACCTGCGTGACCAGGTAAAGTACACCGGGTTCGGTGAAGGGTTGGAAAACGACCTGAAGCAAAAAATTCAGGAAGGAACCCCGGAGTTTAAATTGGCCTATGAAACGAAGTATGGCAACGATACTGTAAACGCTACATTGAATTTCAGCCAATCGAAGCAAAGCGATATGTATTTCTTTAATTCCTATCAGGTGAAAGTGCAAAAGGAAAATAGCTCTGAAACAATGGAGCAAACCTTCTACATCAACAAAGGCAACAACATTACCCTGAAGGAAGGGTACAACCTGATGGAAGGAAGGTCAGTGAATAAAGACCTCACCAATAAAGAAGGACAGGTGTACAACGCCTGGGTACAGATGGACTTTAAACAAAGTGATAATAACGGCAATTTCAAGCTGAAGCACTATCATGAAAACTACGGCTACGATTTGGAAGCGGTTTTATCCAAGCATCCGATCAGGGAATTAGGTAACGAGGAATACAAATCCAATCTGATGGATTCCCTTAAAAAAGGGAACCTGCAATCTGCCACGTTTCAGATCAACGGTGCGGAGCAAAAACAATACATCGAAGCTAACCCTCAATTCAAGACAATCAACATATATGATAGCAGTATGCAAAGGGTTGATAACAGACAGGCGAAAAAAGAACAGCAGTCTGAAGGTGAAAGCCAGTCAGCTAAACAAGACGGTAAAAAGGAAAGGCAGACACCTGCTGAAGATGATGGCCCTGAGATACCGAAGGCATCTAAGAAAAGGAGAAAGAACCAAAGCATCAGCTAAGCACTAAGTAGCCCCGTCTATTATAAATAGTCGTGAAGTTGAGATGGTGAAAAGGAAACTATTTATAACGTAAAAACAGATTGAAAAATGAGAAGTCAAATATTAATGCTGCTAATATTTATAATAAGCCTTTCAGCATGTACGAAAGATAATAAAGCTGTAATATCAGAAGGCGAAAATAAAATTGCGCAGTTAAGATCACCACTTGGCGAAGCAGGTCCTGAAAACCCGGAAAATGCCTACGATAGCATAGGCTATTGGCATAATCAGATCGTGGCATACGTACAGAACTGCAAGCCAGTTACAGACACACCTAATGTAGAGATGTCAACGCGATGTGTACTTCGCTTTTGCAGGGAAATGGAACGTATTGCCATGCCTCTATCATTTTTCTCAACAGTAAACCAGACGGTAAGGCAAAGCAACGAAAGCATCCAAACGCTTATAGCTAATTGTCCTTATGAAGAGCCAGTAAAGGCCGCCCTGGATTCGCTGGTGCAATTGATCAAACGACTTTCGGATAGGGATAGTCCCTATCCGGTGATTAAAGCCATGATTGTGAACTTTGAGAGGAGGGCAATGCAAAATAACCTGCTCAGTCCTGAAGGTCGTGAAATTGCCCTTAAAGCGGCATCGGTAGCACGTTACTCCATTTATTATTGGATGAATACGCTCCAGCCCCCGGCTCCGGGGGCGGCCTTTAAGTTTAAAAACATAGTTAAGTGGATTGCCGCCGTCACGAGTGATATAGGCGGCGCTATCGTGAGCGGCAGTGTGGAATACGCCGCCGATTGCAGCACCTATGCCTATGATCTGGTGACGTACAGTATGCCTTAGTTGATCCTCAAAAATCAGGTTATGAATAACAGTCTTGTAAACAGAGTGGAAGCAGAGCTGAACCAATGGCGTTCAAGGGAGGAACGGTTTAGCAAGCTGTTTTCTTTCAGCCTTTCAAATAATAGGGCACTGCTAAAAGAAAAGCTGGATTACTACGACCGTATTGCTGCAAAGTATAAAGGCACGCAGGATCTGGACGAGCGGTTTGCACTCAGGGTGCTAAGGCAAGAGCGCAATCGTATTGAAAAGCAGCTTTATCCTAATCTACTGATAAGGCTGCTGCGCAGGTTATTAGTTGCACCCGTTAAGGAACAAATCGTAATAAGGCAGGATAACAGGAAAACAGAGCAAAACAGCCAGGCGTTGCACCATCAGGTGCAGCGTGCTGGCTTTCCTGACCTATCTGCAAAAATTGATGAGCAGATGAAACTTGGGCAGCAACAATTTTCCATTCCTGTTTCCTATTACCTCAATGATAAAGAAAGGTTAGATCATCAGTTATCGTTCGCTAAAGATCAATCCGGTGCATACCAGCTTGAAGGGTATAAAACAACCCTGTATAATGAATCCAAACCGGAGGAAAAACGCCAGCAATACTTTACCATGCGTAACGGTAATAATGTAAATGCCACGGAGTGCTATAATCTTTTATCCGGTCGCTGCATCCAGAGCGGTGGAACTTGGATGCAACTTGATTTTAACGACAAAGACCCAAACGGAAATTTCCGAATCAAGCAATTCCACTCAGACTACGGCTACGATCTTGAAAAGGCTTTGCAGCAGCTTCCGTTAAAGGAATTGCTCAATAAAGGTGAAGCAGATAAGCTGCAATCGGAATTAAAAAATGGAAACCGTGTGTCGGTGAGCTTTGTGAAGGATGGAAATGAACAACGCTTCTATATTGAAGCTAATCCGCAGTTTAAATCAGTAAATATTTACGATGAGCATTCCAGGAAAATAACGCTTCATACAGCATTAGGCAATAAAACAATGGATGCTATGAAAGTGACGCATAAGGTCAATGAGCAGCAGCAACAAAATCATGCAAAAAAGAACGGAATGAGATTAGGGTAATAAAAGGCGTGAGCAATGGATAGGCTGTATTATTTGTCGGATTTTTTTGAAGCCATAGGAACTGATGCCCGCATCAGCATTACTCATATAGGCATTTATGCGGCTTTGTTACAGTATCGCATAAAGAATGGCTTTGCCAACCCTATCCAGGTTTTTAGTCATGAGATATTAAGCATTGCAAAATTGTCCTCTGCTATCACCTACCACAAATGCGTTAGAGAACTAAGTGAATATGGTTATATAAGGTATGAGCCGTCTTTTAATCGTATGAAGGGAAGCAAAATCTATTTTGCTGAAAGAAGCGATTAAAATAGACAAGTGATTTGGAAAGTTTTGCAAAAGCCCGCAATGGGCTTTTGTTATCTAAAAAGGAGGTGTGAGATGGAAGATGAAGTGTTGATGAGGATCACTCCAGACAAGGCGATAGAAATTTTGCGTAAAGATGGAATTGATGTCAATATCGAAGAAGCACAGATTATACTCGACTTTTTATATAGTATGGCGAACATAGTAGTTGAACAATACATAAGTATGCGGCATTGCAATGCCGAAATCGTAACTAAGACTGTAAAGTAAAAAAGCAGCTATGAAAATTGCAGACCTTTATATCAGGGTGAGTACAGACGAGCAGGCAGATAAAGGCTATTCCCAACGGGATCAGGAAGAAAGGCTGCGTAGGTATTGCAACATCAACAACATTCAAATACGCAAGGTCATTTTTGAAGACCATTCCGCAAAGACCTTCAGGCGACCTGCCTGGCAAAATCTGCTGATAGATTTGCGTAAGCAAAGGGGAAATTCAGACCTAATTCTTTTTACAAAGTGGGATAGGTTTAGCCGGAATGCCGGGGATGCTTATCAAATGATCAGCCTTCTAAGGCATCTCGGAGTAGAGCCGCAGGCAGTAGAACAGCCATTGGATTTATCTATCCCTGAAAATAAAATGATGCTGGCTTTTTACCTCGCAGCACCAGAGGTAGAGAATGACCGCAGGGCATTAAATGTATTTAATGGAATGCGCCGTGCTAAAAAGGAAGGGCGCTGGATGGGCACGGCTCCGATTGGTTATGTAAACAGAATTACTGAAGATGGCAAGAAATATATTGCGCCGAAAGATCAGGATGCTAAAATCATGAAATGGGCATTTGAAGAAATCATTCGCAACAAACTGAACACAGAACAAATCTGGAAACAAGCCAAGGAAAGAGGATTGAAATGTAGCAAGAATAATTTTTGGGTAGCGATAAGGAACCCTATTTATTGCGGATTAATTTTCGTTCCTCAGCACAAAGATGAACAAAGCCAACTTGTACAGGGGCAACATGAACCAATTATTACCGCTTCACTATTCTTTGATGTGCAGGATGTGCTGGACGGCAGAAAGAGAAAAGCAGTAAGTAAAAAGGTAATTGCACAGGATGACATTCCATTAAGAGGTTATTTGATTTGCCCTAACTGTGGAAGGTTTTTGACCGGCAGTGCTTCAAAAGGAAGAAACAAATACTATCACTACTATCATTGCAGTTCCGAATGCGGTGTACGTTATAAAGCAGATGACGCAAACAAGTTAATGATAGAAGCCATCGGGAATGAAGTCCACAATGTTCCGCAACTTAAACTGTTTCAGGAAATTATTACAGCTACTTTCATGGATGTAAACCGTGTTGAGAAGGTAGATCAGAAACGTTTGGTGGCTCAACTGGATCAGATAAAGCACCGGCTCTCAAAGGCTCGTGAATTATTGCTGCGTGGAGAAATTGAAGGCGAAGACTATCGTACCATTAAGTCTGAAGCCAATGAAAGAATGACTGATATTGAAGTAAAGCTACAAACATCCATTTCATTTTCAGACAATATGGAATTACTATGGGATCTTCCTATTTCCAAATTGTCGCATTTAGAAGAGTTGTTTCAAAATGGAACTGTTATACAAAAAAGAAAAATCGTAAGTACACTGTTTCCCGATAACCTGACGTTCAACGGTGAAAAACTTCATCGCACAACAGTGAGTACAGCTATCAGCTTATTGACTAAAAGCAGAAAATCTCCACGGGAAATAGAGGCAAAAAGTAATGAGAACTATCAGGCTGAAAGTGTCCATCTGCACCGCAAACATGCTGTAGCCGTACTACGAAATAGGATGTAGCCGTTCTACTTAGCGTCGGGCAACTTAGCAACTATTTTTCCTTTTAACCGCTCGTTGACCAGATAAGCAAGGAAAGTGGCAAACGAAGTTATATCCTGTCCTACACTTGCCTGCTCCAATGCCTGCATATATTCAGTTCTCCTTTCCACAGGTATAACCGTCCACGGGTATCCACCGGAAGCCAACATTGCATTCATCAGAAACCGTCCTATTCGTCCGTTACCATCCATGTACGGATGGATAAAAACAAAAATGAAATGACCCAATACTGCCCTGACCGATGGCTCCGGTTCTTCTTCCAATAGTTCAAACAGAACGGGCATGGCATCTCTCATAGCATCCACGTTCAGAGGAACGTGTTTGGAGTTCCCGATATATACCTGATGGTTTCGATACCCTGCAAGGTCCGCCGCTTTTAATAGCCCGGCGGTAACGCTTGGGTCGAATAGTTGCCTGTACCATTTTGAGTGATCTTTATCCACCTGCTTTCCTGAATTGGCTCCCTTCAGTATTGCTGTGATGGTTTCCTTCACCTGCAGAAAGGCTTGGTAGTAGCCTCTGGCAGCCATAGCATCCCTTTGCTTGCGATCTTCCTCATGCGCCTTACTGTTCCACTGACCGCTGCTTACTCTTTCGATAAGTTCCGGTGTCACCCGATACCGTTCTATCGAGAGGGAGTGATAGGCATCTGTTATGTAAATGTCGTCAACGTCCTTCAGGTAGGCTTGTGAATCATCGGGTATGCCGGGAGCTTTTGGAAAGCTGGAAATAATAATCTCACGCATCTGCTGCCACATGAGCCTGATGCGATTGGCGTAGGGAGAGCGTTCACGGGAGGATAGATTAAGGTTCAGTTTGGTTTCAAAAGGATCTTCTT
Organism: Bacteroidetes bacterium 46-16; assembly: GCA_001897835.1. Classification (GTDB taxonomy): domain Bacteria; phylum Bacteroidota; class Bacteroidia; order Chitinophagales; family Chitinophagaceae; genus MKUN01. The sequence continues at coordinate 76,883 of MKUN01000031.1, read as the reverse complement.
CCCGTATATCGTAATCTGCCTGCTTAACAGTATCAACAATCTGGTCAGCTATTTTATCCCTGTTAATATTTCTAAAAGCGCCTGCCAATCTTCCCGCAAATGTGGTGTGACCGTTTTCCAAAAGGATAGGTAGTACCTCCGAAGCATCTCTTATCAACGTAAGGGCTGTGCGGGCATCTATGGCATTCCTTGTATAAATGCTCGGTGAACTGTAAACCAAAGCAGCCGGCAGATTGTACATCCTGATTCCATTGGTTACGATGGTTTGATCAGCTGGGGGAATACCAGTCCTTAAATTGAACAGAGACGTGTTATGCGGTAAGGGCGTAGGGTTATTATTTCCTTGTGGCGAACGTATCATCAACTGTTGAGGTACTGCGCTGTTTCCCGCATGGATAAGCAGCGACTGGTCTGCTGACAAGCACCAGTCATCGCCAAATTTGTGATTCAGAAACTTTACAATAAATTCCCAATAGGAACTGTACCAGGACGTGGTTTCACCTTCCTTTTCAGCAGGATCGGTAGGTATGTACCATCCCTTTGTCACCTCACGGATAAAGCCGTTTTTAAGCAGTATCTCCCTGTATTTCCTGTTAGGCATTTCATCGGTATGGATACCGACTACACCGTTATCCTGTAATTCTTTCAGGAATTTAAGCGATTCTACCAATCTTTCGCGAGGTGTGGCCATATCGAATAGTTTGAATTTATGCGGTTAATAGGCTATTGTGTGCCTGTTATGTTATTAAACAGGGGCGTTCAATTCCTATTAAACCTTGTCGGTTTTCTAATATTAAACAAAGATGTAGTAAATTTAGTAAACTTTGACGTGATAATACTATTAAATATTGCTCATTTTCATTTTTTCTTCTTATCTTTACATAGTACCACACTTAATTTTTTAGTTATGAAAATAGCAGACCTTTATGTACGGGTAAGTACGGATGAACAGGCCGATAAAGGCTATTCGCAACGTGACCAGGAGGAACGTTTGCGGAAATACTGTGAAATCAACAATATGCGGGTTAGGAAAGTGATCTTGGAAGACCATTCGGCTAAGACTTTCAAACGACCGGCTTGGACAGGGCTACTGGGTGATTTAAGGAAACACAAAGGACATACCGACCTTATCCTGTTTACGAAATGGGACAGGTTTAGCCGTAATGCAGGAGATGCGTACCAAATGATCAGTACCCTTCGGCGGTTAGGTATCGAGCCACAGGCGGTAGAACAACCGCTTGACCTCTCCATTCCGGAAAACAAAATGATGCTGGCGTTTTACCTCGCTGCACCGGAGGTAGAGAATGACCGGAGAGCGTTAAATGTGTTTCATGGGATGCGCAGGGCTAAGAAAGAAGGTCGCTGGATGGGAACTGCCCCCATTGGTTATGCCAACAAGGTTAATGAGAACGGTAAGAAATATATTGCCCCGAAAGAAATTCAGGGTGATTTAATGAAGTGGGCGTTTGAAGAACTATCTCGCGGTAAGCTCAATACTGAACAGGTATGGAAAAAAGCAAAAGAAAAAGGATTAAAGTGCAGCAAGAATAACTTTTGGGTTGCCATACGAAACCCGATATACTGCGGATTGATATTTGTTCCCAAATACAAAGAAGAAGAAAGTCTCTTGGCAAAGGGGCAACATGAACCTTTGATCTCTGAAGCCCTATTCTATGATGTTCAGGATGTATTGGATGGACGCAAACGGATTTTGGGAACAAAAGTTACAGCCGATGACAGCATTCCATTGAGAGGCTTCCTGATCTGTCCAAAATGCGGAAGGATGTTGACAGCCAGTGCATCAAAAGGGAGAACACAATATTACCATTACTATCATTGCAGTTCTGCTTGTGGTGTTCGTTACAAAGCAAAAGACACGAACGATAAAATGTATGACGAGATCAAAAAATATGTTTGGCCGCTTTCAAGACTTGAAATATGCAAAGACGTAATTACGTCAACATATAAGTCAAAAGAACGTGGAGAAAGAGATGAACAAAAAGATTTAAAGGTACAATTGCAGGAGGTAAACAACCGGGTTGTAAAAGCAAGAGAACTGCTTTTGTGCGGTGATATTGAAGGCGATGATTATCGGGCTATCAAATCTGAATGTGAGGAAAAGATCAATCGGCTGGAAGCAAAATTAAAGGCCGCTGTAAATTTCCAAACAACGGTAGAGCCTTTATGGAACAAGGCGTTTAGCAACATCGCACAGCTTGAAACATTGTATAGAGAAGGTACAGTAGAAGTAAAGCGAAAGATAGTTGGTTCGATGTTCCCTGAAAATCTCGTATTCGACGGTTGCCAACATCGAACCAAAAGATTGAATGAAATCATCAACATTATATCCTTAATAGACAAGGAATTGAAGCCCAAAAAAAATGGGACAAGTCGTTTGAATTTTGACTTGTCCCATATGGTGATCCCGTTGGGGTCATTTTTTTATTGCCGAAGGCGCTCAAAATGAGCTATTTAAGTATCCTCATCAAAACAGGGGCACCAGTTTGGGCACCAGTCATATTGAAGCGATTTGATCCGATTTAAAGAACTTATTACGTTATCCCTACAAAAATAGGGGATAATGTTGACATATAGAAAGAGTAGTATTGCATCATTGCGATAAGCAACAAATGGACATTGAGCTAAGAGATCTAAACTATAAATTTGACCTGTTTAAATTTGAGAGTAAACGGATAAATGTGCAAAATGCGTTTTATGGAAGCTAATAGCCATATGCCAGTGAATGACCAATCACTCAATACCAGAATTTCGGCGAGGCTGCTGGACAATGCATTGAGTTTGTGTGCTTCCGCAGTTGCATTACTTGCAAGGCGCGGAGAGCGATATTCCTTTCAATCCGCTGAAGAGTTAAAGCCAGCGGTGGTTTCTGTTGCTACGGCTTTAGAGGTAATAGTTAAAGCCAAAATAGCCGACTCAGGTTGGAGGCAGGTCTTTCTGTACTCATCGAAAGTCACAGAAGAGGAAGCGCTGGCGGGATCTGCAAAAACAATAGGTTTACCCGCCGGGGTTAAAAAGCTGAAAGCCCTGTTCGGCATAGAATTACCTGCACAATCTATTACTGTAATCGAGCGGCTTTCGAATATCCGAAACAAGATCGTTCATTACCACTTATCCATAGATGAAAAACAATGTGCCATCCTAATAGCTGAGGGCATAAGTGAATTCGTTGATCTTTATAAAAATTACATTTTTGAGAGTTTCTATGAGGAGAAAGACAGGACAAGCGATATCGGTAAGGAGCTTAAAAACGTAAGTGAATATATAACTGTCAGAGGAAATATATTAAAAATGCGAATTGAGTTACTGGATAAACCTGTCACCTACCATTTCAGCGAATGTCCGGAGTGCCTACAGGGGCTATTCGTTCTTGATCAGGATATCGCGCATTGCCTTTTATGCGAAAATAGAATTCCTATAAAAGAGGTGGCGGAAGCCCATTGTGAAAATAACGGTGCACCTATTCCCTGCGGCCAATGCGAAAACGGATGGATGGCGCTCCACGATAAAGTTAACGACCTAGATTGCTGGCAATGTGTATCGTGCGGCCATTATATCAATAAACCGCAGATATGGATAACGGATTTTAAGCCGGATGTGTATTCCGTTGATTCGGTCCGTCCAGAATACAGAAAACCAGAAAGTCACTAACTTAGTATGGCATTGTTTGCCCATGGATACGCCCACATCTTCCCCTAGAACAATTGAAACTATTCTTGACCTGAAGACAGGCGAACAGATTGAAGTAGAAGAATTGCTGTCCGACTCCGGTTCAGAAGCTGACATCTTCCAGTTGCGGAGCCAGATCGAAATGCAGATTCAGACGGGGACAGTAGAGAAGGTTTGTGCGTTCTGTAAGCAGCCGGTAGCAATGAGGGGAAGAAAGAGAATAGATAATTCAAGCCACTTCTTTTTTGTACATCCCTACAATAGTGGTGATTGCATACGCAAATCCAATAGCCGACTTACGGCGGAGCAGGTACGCGCAATCAAATACAACGGTGTAAAAGAAAGTGACTTACATATCAAGCTAAAAAACCTCATCGGCCATTATCTTGAATTGCAGTTAGGAACGGAGCAGGTGGCGATCGATCAGGTGTACAGGGATGCGGCAATATCACCTGACTGGCGAAAGCCAGATGTGCTGGCGAAGCATGGCAACCTGCAAATCGCCTTCGAGCTTCAGTTGTCGACGACCTTCCTATCCGTAATAGTCTCAAGAACGCTATTTTACCGGCAGCACTCGATCTTCCTGGTATGGGTATTTCACAAATTCTCTATCGATACCGATTATCAGAAATTTACCCAGAAAGATATTTTTTACAATAATCAACATAATGTATTCGTGTTCGACCAGGAGGCGCTTGACCGCTGCGGACAGGAAGGGAAATTATTGTTGAAGTGCCTTTACCAGGAGTTCTATATTCAGGGAGACCTTCTGACCGACAAGTGGTTTACAACTTTCGTTTCCATCGAAGACCTCACCTACGATAAGGACACAGGGGCCTGCTATTATAAGGATTCGGAAAAGCAGCGTACGGAGCTCAAGGCAGTGCTTGAAAAAAGGAAGCGTGAAGAAGCAGCAGCCAGGCAAACAACTGAGACGGAGAGGAGGCGCAATGAAATCGCCCAACGAATCCAGCAGAAGCGGATCGAGGATGTACAGTTCTGCGTCGACTACCTGCGCGAATACTACAGAGATCACAGGGACGTAAATAAAGCCATCAACCCTTTTGAAACGCTTGATACTGAAGGGCGCCGGATGCTGAATGAGCAATTGCAGTTTACAGGTGAGAAAAAGCAGTTTATTGCCGATTTGTTCATCAATTTAGAAAAGCGGGAATTCGTTAGGTTTATTTGTGAGAACGATGCTATAGAGCTTGACCTGAACAGTGTATCCTGGCGACACAATACACTGCTGCAGTATATAATCGAGCTGGAAAGTGGCTATGAATTTGAACTGTACCTGGGCTTTATTTTTAAAAAGGGCTACCGGATTGAAGAGGCCGATGAAAAGTATATACAGAAGATGTATGATAAGAATTGGGTAAATTTCAGCGAAGGCGAACGCGAGAGAATTACACGATGGGCCACTGTAAATCTCTTCATCCGTACAAAGTCGAAAAGATTCCTGCCCTTGCTTTCGCGCCAGATGAACTTCTTTTTATCCATCGCCAGCCTTAAGCAAGATATGGTGATGGGTTTTAAGTTCCCATCGTTAAAGAACGTAGTGCACAATATGCTGGAACATCGTCCACAATATTCGGAACTGTTTATGAGGGCGATAAAAACCTATAATCAGTGGGACAGGCAGGTCGCAGAAGACCGTTCGGGAAAATTTAGAAAGAAAGTGGCGGACCTGCAGGGCAACCCGCGTGAGCAGGACAGGGAGATTAATCCACTGGTCTACGAGCTTTTCCCCGAGCTGGATGTATTCGACATATTTTAAATCAAGAACAACAATCGACGTATGACAGAAAAGAATTTAGCCGACCATCTCCGTTCTCTGAGAAGAGAGACCAATCAGTTAACACACAATCCATTGCTGGATGCTATGGAAATTGCGAATATAGAGAAGTTGGAAGCAGCCGTGGCGGATGATTTCATCGCACAGAAGGTCAAGAATATCTGGGGCTTCGTGAAAGACCACAAAGTCGATTTCAACCCGCAGCTAAAGGCTGCCTTTGATGAATATAGCGAAGGGTTGGTTTACCTACTGCTCAAAGAAAAATTTCGGGATGCAGACCGTATTCCCGAGGGAAAGAAGAAGACACCGGATTTTGTGATTCCTTTTGACGACGACGACAACGGTACACCTATTAGGTACAAGGTATACGTAGAGCTGAAGTCGCTCTCATTCTCAGATGGTAATCTAAACTATAAGCAGGTGATGAACGATGCGGTAGATTCCCAGATAAGTATTGAAGCACAGGTAGGCAAAGGGGCAAAAGTCGCTTTCGGAGAATTCGAGATTAGCCCCCTACATAAAAGTGGTCAAAAAGAAAAGACCGCCAGGAAATACGAAATAGAGACGCTCATTGATAAGATCAACCAGAATATAAAGCCTGACCAGTTTACTGACGAGAACTCGATTCTGTTTATAGATCTAAAGCAGCTTCATGCAGGTGGCGACTACCGGGATTTCTTGCCGATATTTATAGAACCGCAAATGGACTCGTTGATGAGCGGTCTTCTATGGAATGTGTGCTTCGGGAAAAGCGGCTACCCGGTATTCAAGCAGATTGAATTTGAGGGCAAGGAAAACCTGGAGGGAGACTTAGAGCGAGATGGCATTCTGCAGGCACATTCGTTTATCCGGGCGGTGTGCATATTAGGCTATAATCTTGGTGCCGTAAAGCCGACCATAACCGGCTTATACCGATCGAGGAATGTTACCGACGCAGTCGCTTCTTTCCTGCATCGCTTCTGTGATTTCGTAAATGACGACGTGAATAGCCATGGTTTTATGATCGATAAAAAGGGACGCAAAATCGATTAGCCGTTTAAAAAATATAAGCATCCGGCTTGCACCGAATGCTTTATTAGTTTAATGACTGGCGGTAACCGACTGGTGTCTGTTTTGTCTTCTGTTTGAACGGCTTGCTGAACGATTGCGGATATTCAAATCCTAACCTATATGCATTTCAGCGACGGATGCTTGTGTTGTCGTAAGATATTGCTTTGCCATGTTAATGAGCCGCTCGTGGATATGCTGTTGTGCGGTCAATCCTGTTAACCAGCGTAACATATCCTGTAGCGCTTCTGGTAATGACTACTACCTTTCCTTTAATGTTATTGTTCATGCTTCCTTTTATTTTTGAGATACAAAGGTCTACTGAGCTTTCATCTTTGGAGTAGCCATTTTACGGAAAGCTGTAGCCGAAATACGGTAGCAATCCAGAGCAGTCCTGATCTTTTCTTACCATAAGCAGAATGAATTGCGCATTCTGTTAATTTTATACAATAAACCGATCCCATGGCAGGCGCGCTTGAATCATTTATCGAAAAATATACTAACGGCAGTACATTCACCGAAGAACGTAACCCACCGAAGAGCGGTGGGTCAAAAGTATCCAGTATTTCCTTACCGCCCGATGTAGTGTTCGAACTGCTGGAAGTACTATATGGAAGCTACGAAGACGCTAATGCCCATTACATCTTTATAGACGACAAGACCAGATGGGAACGCTATTTCCGAGGACCCAACGGCCTGTTCAGGGTTTATGACTACCGCGGACATGTTTCGATCGGCAGCCAGGGATTGAACTTTATGGATCAATCTTCAGTGGCGTACCGTGGGGACATCGAAGCGTTCAGGGAGATGGTAGAGACTGCCGCTTCAGAGTATCCCGTGGTAAAAGGGCTACATCTTGCGGAGCAGTTAGTTAATGCTCCGATGAACAATTTCAGCCGTGGATTTCTAGGGGCAAAAATCCTGCTGGAACGAGCAAAGGTGGCAGATTCGTTACTTGAATTACTGGTTTTAAATGCTACGGTGCTGGATGCAACACTAAGATTGGGGATTATCCTTGCAACACAACTTCGGGAGAAAAACGATGTTGTCCCACGTGAACTTATCATCCAGGAATCTAAAGCATTCATCAGCGAGCGTAAGGTCTATTCGCTTGCAAAGGACGAAGGTATTCTGGATGATGCCGACTTTACAGAAGTAAGCGAGTTGTACGATTTTAGAAATGTGGCCATTCACCGCTATTTTATTTCCGGTATGGAGTACAGAGAGATCGAACCAATGATTGATCGTTATGAGACTATATCGTCTAAAGCAAGTCAACGCTTGCGCATGCTGGAAGACGAACAGGTAGCTAAGGGCATAGGAATGACCAAGGCAGCCGACATAAAACTCAGCCCGGATATCGTCAAGGAAATTCAGCGTCAGGAGCTGCTCAAGATTGATTCGTCCATTCCCGTAGCTATTGTTCCTAAACGCAATTTCATGTTTAAAGAAGATTACGAGTAACCCAATGCAAACCATGCTTCAAAAGAAAAAACCTAACAGGTCATTCAATATCGCCAATATCCCATCGTTCCTAGAGCCTCCCGGGTGCCGTAGCGAAGGTTTCAACCATCCGTCACGCAACGGTACGGTTATAAAGCTGGCCTTGTTCCAGGAACACCGCTTTGCGTTCTACTATTGGTTAAAATGGACACAAAAATTAAATGGGGTGATTCCCTCCCTGATCACGTTCGACTGGCACCAGGACCTTTGCCCTCCTTATAAAGACCAGATACCGGAGTTAAAGAAGCTGAGGATCGACGACCCTGTCGAGGTTGCCCTTTATACCTGGGGCAAGCTATCTCATGACAACGATGTACAGATACATGCCGCACTGAAGCATAATATGCTAAAGGATATATATGTTATTTGCAGGCAGGATGCGAACCGTAAACCAATAGATACCTTAAAAGATTTTAAAGGCAGCATTCACAAAATCCATATTTTCAAAAGTGTTGATGACTTTGTGAAGTATTTGCCTTCTATCAGCGATGAACAGGTATACCTGGATATTGACCTGGACTATTTCACGCTGAGCAACCCGTTGTCGATGAGCAACCCTTTTCCGGAGAAGCACTTTACCTTCATGAAAAAGAAGGAAATTGTAGATATGCTATCTGTAGACAATCCGATGATAGAGTGGATATTCAAACGGTTGGCAGGTATTACAATAGCTACAGAGCCGGAATTTTGTGGCGGACTTAAACAGTCAAACTATTTCCTGAACATTATTGACGAACTATACTTTACTCCTTCCTTATTCCATAATATCCCGGGATCCAGCAATGGCTATACTAAGTGGAGGCATATCAACTTCTGATTACCTGCTACGCGTTAACCATCTTTCCATATCTGTTTGATTCAGGACGATATAGTTAGTGCTGGCCTCCACCGTTCCATTGTTCATCAGCCAGATCACCGGCCATGCGTAACCAGCGATTGCGGTAAGTTCTTATCGGGCCCGGCGATTACAAAGAAAAACGGAAGATCAGCGTTTTTCTCTTTCACGATATGCATTTTGCGCGCAGCTATTTTGCAATGTGGACACTGGAGGCTTAAGAAGCAGAGAATGAATAATTTCACTTTACCAGTGGAAAGTTTGTCTGACAGCGAAACGCAGAAAGAAGAAGGAATATCCCTGGAAAAATAATACAATGTGCACAGGTTTCTTCTGAAGACTATGTGATTAGTGGACTGTCAGAATTGTATTTAAATCTCGTGTTTTCCATCTCATAGTCTAATCCTTCCGCATCCATATGTTCAACGTTTGCCTTGGCTTCCTTTAGTATCGAGGGCGACATTGAAGGTAACTTCAGTTCTGGTACTGCCATCCCATGTTTCTTAAAGAGCATTGCACCGTGCTGCGAATCAATTTTCAGAAAAGCTTCCAACACATCCGTTATGTCTTTTGCATCACGTTGTTTAAGGATGTTATCTATGATTGGTCTTAACATATCTGCGAATTCTGCCTTTTTATGATCGCTACCATAGGCAAGCTGGTGTATCAGCAGCCTTAGTTCATAGGAGTATTGATCAGTATACTGCGCGATATTTGCTCCTAATTTCACTGTATCTATGTCATCCACAATATTTCTGATGATATCGGTCTCAATATTCTGGGAAAGGATGGCAAGTGTCAGCAGGTTGCCCCAGTGCCGAGGTGAGCTTTGCTCGAAGTCCCTGGAAAGCTTCTTCTTGTCGAGAGATAACAGCGTTTGTTCTATCTCTTTAGGATAGATAAAAAGTTCGATAAAATAACCTCTGTACAAACACATGGCTTCGACATTGATTTCCTGCAAGTGACAGCCTTCGAGCAACTGTGCCAATGTTGACGTGTAAAACCTGAAGTGGCTCCGGGTGATATTGTATATATAAGTTCGTTCAAATTCTATCACATGCATTAGCGTAGTGATGTCACCTTTCTTAACTGTCTTGATAAGCTTAATGAAATCCTGCTTGTTGAACAGTCTGGAAAACTCATCCGCCCATTGAGGATGCTGGCTAACAATTGTATTGAAAAGCCATGTCAGGTATTCAAAATGCTCCGGTTCAATATTCTTTATCAAATTGGCTATATGCTCCTTGGAAATAAGGTTAAGCGACCCTTTTACCACTTCTGGACAATCGTGATGTAAATTCAGATAAAGATCACGCAGATAATACAAAGTCAGCTCGTCATTTCTGTTGACAAGGTCGGCAATGCTTTGTGCCTTATTTTTGAAACACTCCTGTAAAGGCAAAAATCCCCGCACGCTAATCCTGTACATCAATTCGGAAAGAATGCTAACGGTCATTAGTTCATCTGCCAGGGCCGCGTCTACCAATGCCTGCCAGGAATCCAGGTCCAACCCGCGATACCATTCCTCTACATAATTGCGCGCCGTAGTGTTTCTCAGCCAGGACCAGAGCAACACTATTTCCTTTATTCTGGCTGGATCGGAAAAAATCTGATTTAACAGCACCTCCGTATCCGTCCTGGACTTGAAATGGCAATGCTCAATCAGCCTGATGGCAAACTGCCGGTGAACGGTCGTATATCTGCCGCGTTGCATCTTCAGGATCTGTCTATCCACAAGATTGCCAAGTTTCCCTTGCAACCAGCCCCGCTCAGGTGGAGGAGCAGTGTTCAAGGCGGGGTGCATAGTGTAAAGACCTAGGATCTCATCTACCGAAGCGGTCATCTCAAATTGTGCGATCTGTTTGATGCACAGGAAAAGAACCGGTATATCCATCTTCTCATCGCGGCGAAGTTCTACCTGCAGGTTGTCGATTCGCTCTATACCGTTTGTGAGCATGTAGATAAATTGCCAGACAGTTTCTACAGAGGTGGTATATTGCTCTAAAGCCTGTTTTAATGAACGATGATCCCTGCTGCTACCGATCGGGCGATCTGAAGAACGGTTAATGCCGCTTTCATTAAGATACCTGATCACTTCAGGTTCGTATTCCAAAAGTTTGGCTATGATACTGGCTTTAATTGCTGTCCAAGCAACTGGGAAGACCGCATCGACAAAATGACTTTCAAGCCTGTTTTCCTCGCCCCCTTTACCTCTTGTATAGATCAGGATGATATGCTTGTCATCAGCAGCCAGTGTTAACAGTTGCTCTATCTGATCTGCCGAAAATGAAGTATTTGCATTGTCGATAATAATATTCACGCGCCTGGTTGCCACCGAAAGAAATGTAGCTATCTCTGATACCGCTTTTCTGCTATCTCTAGAAGCTACATAGTTGAATGTGGCAAAAGATGGGTCTATACCGCCAATGCCTCTGGCAAGCGTCGATTTCCCACTTCCGGAAGACCCCGTAAGCAACAGTTTATGCTGCTTCTCCAGTATATTCCTGATATCCGTTTTAAGCCCGTCTTGCATCAAGGCAAGGCATATCGATGGTGAGGGCGCACGAAATGAAAATATCTCGCTGATATGTCCTTTCTTCTCATAATCCAGGTATTCAAAGGAAGAGAACGGAAAAGCAATTCCCTTCTGCTGGTAGAATTGCGCTGTTTCCCATATTTGTTCCCACGAACACTTTGTGCTTATTTGTTCTTCGGTAGTAATATCGTTCTTATGGATGGCTGTATGATGAGTAGGGCATACCAGCAGCAGGTTATGCTCATTATTATTCTGACTCAGGTGATATTCTTCAATATGATGCAGTTCATAAGGTCGGCTATGATTGCCGTCAGCACAATAGGCACAACACCCTCCACTTTTACGGATAATATTTTCGACTACTGAAGGTTCAATTGGTTTTCTGTTTGTCTTTTCCAGTATTTCTGATACCTCGGCCTCACTGAATCCTGTGCGCAGAAGGGCAGCTTTATTCTGTCCCCGCAGCCCTGAAAGAGTAAGGGAATAACCTGCCATTTTATCGATCAGCTCTGCCCCGAATCCGAGGCGTATTAACCTCTCTTTTGATCCTTTATTCATCTTCGCTGCTATCTTTTAATCCTATAAGTATGCAATCCAGTAACGCGGTCATTCTATCTACATCTGTATCTGTTTCCTGCACCATCTGTCGCACAAATTCGCTGTTCTCTCTTTTCTCTGTAAGCGTTTCGAGAATATGGCAGGTACGCTCGAAAAGTGCCTGGTTACCGGCAAGGAGCTTGTTCAACTCGCGGCCTACAACGACAGATGCTATTTCTTCCAGCTCACGTTCTGGTTTGTCTTCGGCGAACAGGTCGTTATGATATTCATAGATCATAGGAGCTTCCAGTTCGAAATAATTCATCAGAATATTGGCTATATCACCTGCATCCTTAATGCGCTTTTCAGGCCTGTCGTCATAGGCAATTAACTTTAAGAGTACGATTGCGGTAAGCGTAGCCACCTCGAAGCTATGTCCCTCCAATACCTCGATATGCTCTGTCCCGCCTTCGTAGACTTCCATGAAACCATTCACCTTAATATTCGTTAGACCCTTCCCTTCAAGTTGTACTCCATCGTCGATCTCGATGGACCCAAATGGAAGCAGGTCAACGGCAGTGCCGTCAGGAGCAAGAACAACGAATGCATTGGTGCTGGAAGACCGGTATCCCTTCTTTTCTTCAAGATAGCTACGAACCTGTTCATATTGCTTATGATTTCCTACCAGGATAGCAAAGTCTACATCCTTCGTCGTCCTGAATTTTTTTTCTGCTCTTGCATACCATATATCACGGGCAAATGCCCCTATCAGATAATAATCTATCTCACAGGCTCCGAATGCCTCCTCCAACGCCTCCAGAATCGGCCTGATCTCATCTCTGTTAATCATTTTCATACTCACCTTTCAAGTACTTGTTATATATTATTTCCGCGGTTTCGATACATCGGGGATCATCGGTCAGGATTAGGTCGGCATAAACCAATACCGGCGGTGCCAACCTTTCTCCGCTTTGACCGTTATCCTGCCAGAATTTTTCATAAATACGCACAGTACCGTTTATGTCCGGAATGAGTGTCCATGCGCTTACCAGTGCGCTTTTATTCTCAGTATATAATGTCAGCTCTGCCGGGTTCAGATAACCAGTCATTTCTTCGGCTGCGCCTTCGCCGCCCCATACCGCATTTGCATGTTCGGGGAATGGTAACTGCCGCCATTTATTGATTTTGTCTTTATCCCAGAATTTATAATTACCGATATGAAGCGCGGGTTTTAGAGTTTCCCTGTAGCCGTCTATCCACCTTCTTAGCAACTGCTTCTTGTTCCGAAGCAACTTCTCTTGTTTGTTCTTTTGCAGAATAAAGCCACTATCTTTTAACCCGTCCAGAACATTCTGAATATTTCCCAGTGCGACGTTTGCATTTTGTGCGAGTTGACGGTAGGGCATGTTAATAGCATTAGGGTTTGCTAGCAGGCAGAAAACGGTCTTAAGGCCTGCTTTAGTGAATGCCCGGTTAGTTATCATCTTGGCCTTTTTGGGCGTCTTACGCCCATCAATCCATACATAAGTACCATCTGCATTAACGAAGATGTTACCAGCGGTGTCGAGATATGCGATTTTTTCGGCCCGCAGGCGCTCTTTTATAGTTGGGAATATATGTTCAGCGATAATCATAAAGGGCCGATATTGCCGGGCTTGATCCAGTAGCTGTTCAAGCTGATATTGCCTCACTTCACGTTTTACTTCTATGTAAACATGAAACTGACCGCCTTCTATAAAAAGGTCAGCTTCCCCATCTATTTCTGCCGGTTGGTATTTCCACTCTGCATGAATACCCGTGTGAAGCTCTAATTGTGCAAATGCTTCTTCCATTATTTGCTCTTCTCGTCTCATAATTCTTCATTGTACACGTTACGTGAACATACAAATATATTGAACATTTCAATTCAAGCCAAAAAAGTTCACAAAAATAGCTTGTTCACGGGGAGTGGACAATGGTAATGCTTCTCTCACTAATGTTTAAAAAAATATTTTGTATAGTCAAACTTAATTTTTTAATTTTGACTATACGATATGTATATATGAATATAGGTGAAAAAATAAAGCAATTACGACAAGAAAAGTCCTACTCACTCCAGCAACTGGCAGACCTTGCAGGACTTTCAAAACCAGCTATACAACAATATGAGGATAATACAATCAATCCAAGCAATAAAGCATTACAAGCTATTGCAAGTGTCTTAGGCGTTGGTGTGTGGAGTTTCTTTTCGAACAAAAAAAGCAAGCTTGAGTTAGCAGATTTCCGTTTAGGGGATACGCTCATAGATGCTGAAGAAGAAAAAAAGACAATCCATAAGGATATCGTCACAAATAGCCAAAGTTATATTGAATTGGAAGCTATCCTAAATGAACAAATCATTTTTGATAATCCAATATCAGATTTGATTATTAATACTTATGATGACATTGAAAAGGCGGTTGTCAAACTGAGAAAAAAATGGAAACTTAATGATAACCCCATTGATGATGTTACCGGCTTTCTTGAAAACAAGGGCTTTAAAATTATTACTGTTGACAGACCAACGCAATCACCTGGACTTTGTGGGAGAATAAAAGATGGTGATCTGTTAATTCCTGTAATCATCATCAACATAAATCAAGAGCATACAAGAGAAATTACCCGCAAGCGTTTTACCATACTACATGAGCTAGCACATTTGCTTTTAATCTGGGGAACTCATGTTGATAAGCAAATGGAAGAAAAGTTATGCAACAGATTTGCCTCTGCTCTTTTGCTTCCAGACGGTGCATTGAAAGAGTATATCGGTAAAGACCGTACAACTATTTCATTAGAGGAACTTAAGACAATTAAGCACGTGTATGGCATATCAATACAGGGAATTATCTATCGTACTCATAATATAGGATTAATTAGTTGGGAGCAATGTGAAAAATGGCTTAATCAATACGAAGTCTGGAGAACAAGTGACGAGAATTTTGGCAGCTATCTTAAAAGTGACGAAATGCCAAGCCGTTTTAAAAGGCTATTGGCTAAAGCCTTGGTAGAAAAAAAGATTTCCAGGGAGAAGGCAGCAGAACTACTCAATATGAAGATTGATGAAGTCGAAAGGCAGTTTATAAACAAATCCTTCAACTTAAACTGATGCTGCCATGTTTGTATTTTACCATTTACAGGACTTCATTTTACTGGAAAAATTGCAGTTGTTGAAACTAATTGCTGAGAAAAGCTTTATCATTTCAATATCGCAATTAGTATTAAGTGATTATTCCACACACATCAACAGACAAATCGAAGGTATTGCTCAAAAAGGTCTTGTGGAAATTAGAGAGCAGGATGATAGTGTTTACGATTTCGTAGAAAGCAATAATGAAAAATATCCCGCATCGGGAAGATCATTATTGGCACTTCTGCATTTCTGTAAGAGTGGAAATTATACGTTAGTAGTGGATACGGAAGATGTAATTGTCGCTCAGTTTGCAAGCCTATTTTCTGTACCTATTTGTACACTTTTGGATTTTTATAGAAGCACAATTAACGATGAAAAATACATTGAATTTATTATGGAACTAAAAAGGGAGTCAGTCATAAAATAAAAATAGCCAGAATATCCAGCTATTCATGCTTTCAAGAATTTTAGAAAATTCTATCAAGACTTTAATTGTTTTCGCACAACAAAAGTAGCCTTTCCTGCGCAAAAGTCCTCAAGAATAGTCTCAAAATTTATTGGAGGTATTACAATGACAATTGGTCGTTAGTGAATTGTTTTGTCTGCTATTTCGGTAGCCGCCACAACAAATCAGGGTTATTACGCTCAATTGGCCAATACGACAAAGAAAATTTTAATCATACAGAAAAACAAAGACTATGTCTAAGAAAAATCAGCATGTTACGCCACACCAGGATGGATGGCAAGTAAAGGGTGCAGGCAATCAGAAAGCTACAGTTGTAACAAATAATCAACAGCAAGCAATTGAAATAGCCCGGCAGATTGCCCAGAATCAAAAAAGCGAAGTTGTCATTCATCGTCCCAATGGGCAAATACGCGATAAAGATTCATATGGGAATGATCCTGTGCCCCCAAAAGACAAAAAACATTAATTACTCTTAAACTATAGAAAATGGCAACTGATAAAACTAAGCATCTGAAGTGTGTTTTAGATTCACACAAGATACAAAAAGAGCAAGCTTTACTTGACAAGCACATTACTAAAAAGGATGAAATCAAGGCAGCTCTAAAGGAGGAATATGGTAGCAAAATGTATGAACCATTCAATTCCGGCTCCTATGCAAAACATACAGCAATTAATACAAAGTTCGATTTTGATCTTGTAGCTCCATATAAGCGTGATGCATTTGATACTTTGAAGGAAATGTATAATGCAGTGCATGATTTTTTACACAAAAAATATAGTGATGAGGCAACTGTAAAGAAGCAAAAAGTTTCAATAGGATTAGAATTTTTTGCAGATGAGGATGGTCATGTTGTAAAAGTAGATGTGGTACCTGGAAGGGAGTTGAATCAGGATCAATATAAGGATGACAATAACATCAACTTATATGTTCATTCTCAGTTGGGAACAATACCTGAGGGTAGTGAACGATTAAAGACAAATCCCAAAGCACAGATTTCGAATGTCAAAGATCATGCAGAAAAAGAATCTGTCAGGCATGATATAAAGCTGCTGAAGATATGGAAAGTGCAAAATGGTAAAAAACCTAAGTCCTTTTTTCTGGAACTTATTACTATCAAGGCATTTGATAAGAAAGACATTACAGGTGACTTGTGGGACAAGCTCAAGGCTGTTCTCGAATTTATCCGTGATGAAGTCAAAACAATATCGCTCCCAGATCCGGGAAACTCTAACAATGACGTTGCCGATACACTTACTGATGTGGAAAAATCGGACTTAAGCGACGATATGAAATACATGCTGGAAAGAATTGAAGAAAATAGCGATAACATCAAGTTGTACTTTAAAGTCAACCCGGATCATCCATGTGAAGATAAAATGGAAGAAAATAAATACAATGTAAAAAGAGAAGGTGTATCTGCGCCTCCTGCTACCAGATTTGGATAGTATGAACAGCGACAAAATAGCTATCATTTCAGAAGGTATTGAGGCACTTGAGGGTGTTGCTATTATCGAACCGTTTGCAGTACTAGATGGGCTGATCCAAGGCACGATTTCTATTTCGCTTGAGTCGAAGATCCTTAGTTTCGGAGTAACAATATTGCCTCATTATCCATTTCAGTTTCACGAGATGGAAACTATTCGTTTCATGAACCCGGAACTTTTGGATTATCCCCATGTAAATCGGGATGGGTCCATATGTGTGCATACTCCCCATAATGCAGATTTAAGAAGCAAGATATTTTATGATGTTTCTTCATTAAAGCAGTGGATGCTTAAGTATTATGTTAGCAAGGAAATTGACAACCATTACGAGCATATTCTGATTTCGGAAAGCACAGTAAACAAACGGAAGCAATGCTATCTTTTTACAGATACAGACTATGCTTTTAAAAAGGGTGACTTTGGTTTGGCCAGGTATGCACTGATGGCAGAAGGAGTGCACAATAAAATGGTTATTGATACTTACATTATTCAACAGTTCAAAATACAAAACAAACATTTTGCGAACTGTAAGTGGAGTACTCCATATCAACAATTGCCTTATCAGGAAGGGGTTTACATTTTTGTAGGAGAAGCTCCAGTACACCATCGAAGATTTATTGTTGAGAATTGGATTGATTTAGAAAGGAGCGTAACACAGGATTTTCTGAAATTCCTAGATAGCATTAAGAAGAATAATTCCTACAAGAAAAAGGGCATTACTTCCGTACCGTTTTTTGTCGGCTATAATATTCCTTCAGGTGAAGTTCACTGGCAATGTGCTGTCGTCGAAGTAAATAATTTTCCTAACTATGCTGAAAAAGGGGAAAACGGATCTTTTATCGGAAGGTTATGTGATAAGCCTGTTTCATGGGTACAAACAAAAAACTGTTCGTATCATCATTTCTTCGGACGAGGCGCATTACATCCAGATATAACTGAAAAGAAGATATTGATTATCGGAATTGGCGCAATAGGTAGTATAATATCCGAAACATTCGTCCGTGGAGGCTGTAAAGATATCTCCCTGATTGACTATGATATCAAAGAGCCGGAAAATGTCTGTCGATCGCAGTATCAGTTCATATCGGGCCTAAATAGCAAGGTTAGTGATCTTAAGAAGAAGCTCATTGAAATATCACCATTTGTAAAGGTATCTATTATGCCGGAATTTATGGATGCTGTTAAAGCATTCATTGGCCATATGCCTGAGCAAATAAAATTGGCACTGGAAGAGTACGATTTTATCCTTGATTGCAGTGCAGACAGCGATGTGATATACATCCTTGATAGTTTACAGCTGGCACCCCAGGTATTAAGCTTTTCAATAACCAATCATGCCAAGGACTTGGTATGTGCAGCAAATCCTGATCTATATAACTGGACACAACAAACGTTTGAGAAATTAAGAGAGGAGAATGACCATTTATACCATCCGATAGGATGCTGGCATCCCACATTCAGAGCATCTTACAACGATATTAATACGCTTGTGCAATACGCTATAAAGCATATCAACCATACAGTCACTTTAGAGAAATCATTGAGGAGCTTTCATTTGTCCACTGACTATACCGGTGGTTTCACGATCAAATTGGACCAGTATTGAAATTCTTCTGTGCTACAATAGGACTTACGCTATCGATTAGTGAGACTGTTGTCTCAAAGCTTATTCTGGAGGGGAGGAAGCATTATCCAAAAGAATATGGTGGGATACTTGTTGGCAGATATTCTGATGATTCGAAGGCTTGCATTGTAGAAGACACTATTTTACCTCAAAATCATAAATCATCACGATACGCATTCGAACGAGGTAAGGAAGGGTTGGCCCAAAAGCTGTCTGAATTGTATGAACAAACTCCTCGACTGATTTATATAGGAGAATGGCATACTCATCCCGATAGCGCTCCTTTTCCAAGCGCAACAGATAAACAAGCAATGTTGCAAATTGCCAATGATAATGGCGTCACAATTGCTTCACCTGTGTTACTGATTTTAGGACTTAATAGTACATCCTATACTTTAGGTGCTTACTTACAATTTCAAAACCAACTTATACGATATGAGCAACAAGATTAATATTGGTGAACTTTTTGGGAGTCTCCAAAATCAAATGGTGGCGCAATTGAACACCAATAGAGAATTTATTCTTCATTCAGGATCGAAAGGCGATTCGTTGGAAAATGTTTGGATAGAGTGGTTAAGATCATATCTGCCGAATAGATATTGCGTGGATAAAGCCATTGTTATTGATAGCAATGGCGATCTAAGCCACCAGATTGATTTGGTTATTTATGACCAACAATACACGCCTTTCGTATTTAAGCAAAATGGCATATTCTATATACCGGCAGAAGGTGTATATGCCATTTTTGAAGTAAAGCCTGACTTTAAAGGTAAAGTTGATGAAGATAACTTCTTTCAATACGCTGGAAAAAAAATAGAGAGTGTCAGAAAATTGAAGCGTACTTCTGTTGGAATTATCAATGCTGGCGTCTCTCAACCGGCTCGTGCGTTGACAAAGATTGTTGGTGGATTTCTGGCAAGCACAAACACATACTCGCATTCCAGTAATAATACCATAGAAGGACATCTAAAGAAGTTACAAGGACTACAATCAATAGAGATGGGATGCGCTGTTGACTACGGCAGCTTCTATGTAAACTTTAAGGGTGAAGAAGATACTACCAATAAAGATTTCGACAAAAGAATTCTTGACTACTATACTCAACGACAATTTGATAGTGTAATCTTTAGTAAAAAGGAAAATTCATTAGTGACCTTCTTTCTGCAATTGACACGTTATTTACAACAATCAATAGGAACAGTTGCAGCTATTGACTTAAATGCATACTCTAAAGCAGTAGGTTTTACAATTGACGAAAAAATATAGCTATGACTAAAGCAAAAAAATACGCAATTAACGGTGCAATAGGTGGTGGCATATTAGCCGCAATAATCAATGTAATTGATCAAAATTCAGGCAGTAAGAAGGATAAACCCTTTGATTGGAAAGAGTTTTTTCTGTGGCTAATTGGAGGCGTAACTATCGGAGGTGGAATAGGTTTAGCTACAGGAGCCATTACAGATCATGTTAATTCATTAGAAGAGCCTCTTGATCTGGAATATTTGTTACATGCTCATCTTAATAGTATTCGGCTTGATAAAAAAGACCACCAATACAACGCTCTTCGAAAGAAAAGTGATTGGTTAATTGAAGTCCTAAGGAACGAATTTAAGGATGATTTAAAACTGACTCCGTATCGCTTTGGCTCAACTGAACAAGGTACAGCGTTGAAAGAGACTTTTGATATAGACATCTGTTTATCTTTTAAGCCAAAGACATTTACGTCGATTACAGCAATGATGGACGAAGTTTTTACTTTTTTAAAAACATTTAATGGCATTAACGGGATTAGACATATTAGAAAGCAGAAAAAATCAGTCGGGCTATTATTCCATGTAAACGGTGAAGAAATGAAGATTGACATTTTGCCTTATCAATGTTCAAAAGAGTATAAAAATGATCACTCGGGATACATGTGTGTAAACAAGGGAATGTTTGAGGCGCCTTCGAGAGCAAAAACAGATGTACAACTTCTGAGCAATATAAGGCTTAGTGAAACACAGAAAAAAATACTGGTCATTTTGAAAGATTGGAAACAGAAGGCATATATACCTATTAGTTCGCACTTGTTACAGTATCTGATTTTAGAAGCTTATAAGGAAAATGAAGGTCATATACCTTCAGGGTTTGCCGAGAAGATTATTATGACAATGTGCTTTATTGAAGAAAATCTCGTCTCAATCAGACTGCATGGCGTCGAAAACACCAACAATGTACTTACCGATATCCCCTTGAGTAAAAAAGAAGATATTGTGTTAGCCTGCGGCAACGTTATTGATGATTTCGAATATCAACCTAATTCAATACTTCAAATTATTCGGTAAACATGATACCAAAACCTTTTAAGCAAATTACCCATTTCAATGAATTGCTTATTCCTAAAGAGCATATCAACAAAAGCAGGGAAATGAACAGGGAATTATGGAACCAATTAATGAGAATTAATTCGGCTTTCCCTAAAGTAACAATTACCGTTAAGCATCTGTTGGAGGATTTGGGTGGCGACTATTACTCAATTGATATGAAGCTAAAATGCAGAAATGCGGATGTACAAAAACACTTAGATACCGCTTATAGAAATCATATCCATTTACCGTATTTCAGAAAATCAGACACTCTATTTTTCTCTAAGCAAAGTAAGAGTTGAAAAGTACTAATCTCTACACCTGTCTGCGTGAATTTTCCACACTCTTATCCAGGGACTAACCATGTACTCAAGAAACTGCAGCATGTTTATCTGAAAATGAGCCCATAAATTAGCAATAGGGAGGGTATTTATGGATAAAGAGCTGTGCCGCTTTTACAAATGGTCTCTTGGTAACTACCATAAAAAAGCGGCTGGCATCGTGCATAGGCAAAAATGAACTGGACATTTTAGGGCTATACTCTTGGGAGTTGAATATTGTATTTTACTTTAAAAAATACATATGGCATCCGTAAAAGCTTTTCCTCGTTTTAACAAAACAAACCTGGAAGGTAAGACACCGGTTTACCTTCGCGTTACAAAAAATAGGAAATCAAAATACATAGCGTTAGACGTTTCTGTCCTCTCCGAGGACTGGAATAAGACAATCGGGAAAGTGAAATCCACAGCACATAATGCTTCCCAAATCAACGCCTACATTTCTTCAAAGGTAGCAGAGGCCGAAAGAATAGCACTTGAATTAGAAACTAAGTCTATTTCTGTCACCTCTTATGACATAAAGCACAAAATATTAGGCCGGGCTCCTGCTGATTTTTTTGAGTATGTAAAAAACAGGAAAGATATGATGGACCAGGAATACACCATAGGAACCCTCAGGAGATATAAATGCGTGGTAAACAAATTACGTTCATTCTACAAAAGAGACACTCTTTATTTCGATGACATCAACGTGACGCTGATCAGAGACTTTCAGCAATATCTTCTAACAGACTGTAAAAACCATGTGAATACAGCCAATGCTAATCTGAAAGCCATACGAAAACTATTGGTTGATGCTGTTGCAGAGGGGCTATTGCCTTTCGAGAAAAATCCATTCAATAAGATCAAATTAAAAGGGCAACCAACTCAAAGAACATTTTTACTAGATGACGAATTATTAAAAATAGAACAGCTCACCCTACCGGTCGACTCGCAACTTAATCACCATAGAAATCTCTATCTTTTCAGTGCATATGCATGCGGCATTCGTATTGCAGACCTGCTGATGATGCGCTGGAGGAATGTTTCCGGAGATAGGCTATGTTTTCAAATCCGTAAGAATAAAGAAACGCTGGGAATAAAGTTACCACCTAAAGCTTGCGAAATTCTAAACCATTACAGGAATATGGCACAGAACAAAAGTGGTGGAATACAAATATGTCCGGATTCATTCATTTTCCCTCTAGTCCATCTGGACCCCTGTGAAACGGACAGACATACAATCCATAATGCTATATCTTCAGCGACGTCTTATACCAATAAGGATTTGAAAAAGCTGAGAATTCTTGCAGGCTTGTCTAAACATATTTCTTTTCATTCAGCCCGGCACAGCTGGGCCGTACGGGCTTTGCAAAAAGGTATGCGGATTGAGTATGTTTCCAAACTCATGGGGCACGCATCAGTCAAGCACACTGAAGTGTATGCTCAGATCTTAGATAGTGAACTGGATAAAGCAATGGAAATTTTTAATTAGGCCGAATAGTTGATGTTTTACCTATGTTGTACCTTAAAGCAAAAACGCTTTGCAAGTTATTCACTTGCAAAGCGTTATATTCAATTTCCGTGATCCCGTTGGGGGGGGGGGTCATTTTTTATTTTAGAGGGCGCTAAAAATCAGCTATTTAGGCACTCTTCATCAAAACAGGGCACCACTTTGGGCACCAGTTATTTTGACAAGATTTGAGTCGATTAAAGAACTTATTACGTTATACCTGCAAAGATAAGGGATAACTTTGACACACAAAAATCTAGGCTGTGACGTTTAATTATTATCTTTCCCCGATACCTATTTGTGACATAAAGAAAGAATGTATAGTAGATCTATTCATACCTATTTCCTCATTTTTACCGTTTGAAATTCTATTCCAATCTCTTCAGTCTGAATAAAAGTTGCTGAATGGTTTCCTGCGCTTCATCGATAATAGACTGCGAAAATGATTCAGAGAATAAATCCTTTCTCTTATCTTCTACGTTTTTATAAAAAACTTCTATGTGCTTTATGTAATTTTTAGGCTTTATCGTTTCAGGTATGACTATATCTAAAGTACCATCCAGAGCGAAAGTAGTTTCTACCAATCGGTCTGTAATATCAACGAGTGAACCAATTGCCTGATCCAATGAGATATGTGCTTCATAGCTACCCTTACCTGTTATAGACCAATGAATTAATTTTAAAGAACTCCGAAAGGAAATCAGCTCCCCTAAAAAGGCAGCTACAGCGGTTTTATTTTGTTTAGTGTTAGCCATGATTTTGTAGTTTATCTATAAAAGTATTAAATTCAACCTTGCTGTTCAATTCCTATCTCATATAGCCTATTAGCACGTTACAGTTTTATATATTTTGCCGAAACGTTCGTAATATGATTGTTCCAGCGCTTCCCTGTGATTAGGATGTGCAATGCTAATAAGCAGGCAGGCACGTTGTTCCATATTACGGCCATATAGGTTCACAACACCATATTCCGTTGCTACATAGTGAACATGCCCTCTAGTGGTTACTACGCCAGCCCCCTGCTTTAAGAAAGGTACGATGCGTGATACTCCATGCTTAGTTACAGACGGCATGGCTATGATAGGCTTACCTCCTTGCGACAATGAGGCACCGCGCATAAAGTCCATTTGCCCGCCGATGCCGGAATATTGATAGGACCCAAGAGAATCAGCACAGACCTGGCCTGTCAGATCTATCTCGATGGCACTATTGATAGCCACCACTTTAGGGTTTCTGCGAATTACATCGCTATCATTGACAAATGCTACATCCATACAGTGTATATATGGATTATTATCTGCAAAGTCATACACTTTCCTGGTGCCTAATATGAAGCTGCTCACTATTTTCCCCGGATGAACCTTTTTATATTCGTTAGTAACTATCCCTTTTTGAACCAACGGTATCAGGCCATCCGAAAACATTTCGGTATGCACACCTAAACCTTTATGCCCGGTGAGTTGTTTAAGCACTGCATCAGGGATATTACCTATACCCATTTGTAACGTTGAGCCGTCTTCTATTAATTCTGCTACATGTCTGGCTATCTGCCCCGCAATCGTATCCGTTTCAGCACCATAATCAACTTCTGGTAGTGGACTATCTGCCCATACTATAGCAGCAAATTTGGAAGAATGAATAATACCGTCTCCCATAACCCTGGGCATTTGAGGATTAACCTGTGCAATTACAAGCGGAGCATTTTTCACTGCGCTCAATGCTGCATCTACCGATGTCCCTAAGGTACAATACCCATGTTGATCAGGCGGGGACACCTGCACAATAGCTACATCCAGCGGCAAAAAGCCGCTTGTAAATAAACCTGGTATTTCGCTAAGAAATACGGGTATATAACTTCCATGACTACCGTTTACCCATTCGCGTACATTGGCAGAAACAAATAGGGAGTTAAGATAAAAACTGTTCAAAACTTCCGCTCGGTTCCATTCTATATTACCATAGGTACTAATGGAAGTCAGCTCAATATTATTAATTTCGCCTGCCCTATCCAGTAATCTGCTCAGCAATAGTACTGGTGTAGCAGCACTGCCATGAACAAATACTCTGTCACCGCTCTTTACGAGCTTTACTGCATCTTCCGCCTTTTGATATTGTATGTCCAGCATTAATTGATGTTGGTGAATTAAAAAATTAATATGTTGCTAACTATGTACGATCATAATAGGGATGGGGGGATGAAGTACCATTTTCTTGGTAAGGCTTTTATGAAATATGTTCTCTAAGAAATTTCTTTCTTTTGGCAACAGTAATAAAAGATCTATATTATTTATTTGAACAAATTCTTCTAATCCTTGCTTTATATCATCATTCGTTGTGATCGAAATATTTGGATGGTACTGTTGTAGCCATATTTGCAGGAATTTGCTCTCGGCTAATACTTCTGGGTAGTGTTTTCCCTTATGCGAACTCACATATAGCACTTCAAGAGATGCTTTATATTCATTTAATAGTGCGTGGATACTATTCTTAGGAAGGGATTCTGATACTTCTTTCATATCACAGGCAAGACCTATTTTTTCAATAGCTTGATACTTGTAATCAGGTGGAACTACAATTACAGGATGATGAAGGTGTTTTGCAGCAGAAATGCTGAAGCTGCCAAGAAAGAATGCCTGGGTAGCACCGGCGCCACTGGTACCCATGATCATAGCAAATACATCATTTTGCATATTGATATTTGCAATCTCATCTAAAAAACTGCTTGTAGAACACTTGGTAGATATGGACAGGCTGCCCGCAGTATATTGTTCCAGTTTTGCCTTTAAATTCTTCAGGGATGAATTGGCTTCATCTAAAGCGATATCGTAACTATCAACAGGAATGGGCACTTCAGAAATCGTTAGCGGTAAAGGAAGCACATGTAACAGCATAACATTTGCCTGAATATGCCGAGCCATTGCGACTGCGTAATAGGCGGCATTCATAGAGGCCTCTGAAAAATCAGTTGGAACAATTATGGTATTCATATTCTAATTGTATTCTGAACGTAAAATTATTAGAATTACTCATCTTAATTTCTGATTTTCATCAACTGAAACAATGATATCTATCTCTTTTTCGCTGCAATAAGTAACAATTTACAGTTAAGATAATACTTGACGACATTTAGCAAGTATGGAATCATTAATATTAACCTGACTACATAGGTACCCTTAGGCATTAAAAGTAATGATAAAATACTTGTTGATATTTCTAATGAACATTTTAACCAATCAGGTATGAGTTCACGTTAAGTTGCTCGTCCAACGAGCAATATTCAAATTTCCCATATGAAGCTTATTAAGTTGCTTCGGGATTTGTTACCTGTTCCAAGCAGTTTTTTGTACTTTCATGTTAGCTACACTCTTAATTATTAAACCTATGGGCAGACTTGAAAATAAAATAGCTATTGTAACCGGAGCTGCCGGTGGTATGGGTAAAGCAATAGCACTATTATTTGCAACTGAAGGCGCCAAAGTAATAGCAACTGACGTTCAGGAAGAAAAATTGAAGTCATGGGTAATCCAGGCTCACAGTGAAGGACTCATGATTGACTACGTTATTCATAATGTTATTTCAGAAAGCAATTGGAATTGCGTCATTGACAAGACAATATCATTATATGGTGGTCTGCATATTCTTATTAATAATGCAGGAGTTTATCCTCCAGGCGCTACAACGGAATCTACCTCCGGTGCGGATTGGCAGAAGATTATTGATATTAACCTTACCGGGCCATTCCTCGGTTCCAAATTATGTATCCCGCACATGAGACGTGCAGGTTCCGGGGCCATTGTGAACATTTCGTCCATAGCAGGATTAGTTGGCGGTAATGGCCCGGCATATACCGCTTCAAAAGGTGCATTACGATTGCTTACTAAAGATCAGGCTGTCGAATTTGCAAAAGACAATATTCGTGTTAACAGTATTCATCCCGGTGGTGTATTAACGCCTATGACGGAGTTTCTGGCATCTTCTGAAGACTCAAAGGAAATAATAAAGAACATGTGTCCTATGGGCAGGATAGGAGATGTAATGGAGATTGCATATGCTGCACTCTATCTGGCCTCTGATGAATCATCTTATACAACTGGAGCAGAGCTGGTGATCGATGGTGGACTTACCGCACGATAAGCGAACCCAATTTAAACAGTGCCAGGAATTATGCCAACAGATCATTTTTCAGACCAGCCTTTAAATGACCTTGCCTCACAGCTTAAGTCTTCATTAGATACAGGACTGAATGTCGATACGGCGAAAGAGCGCCTTTCTGAACAAAAAGGGACCTCCACTCCCACTTCGCGCTTCCGGCGTGAAATGAAATTGTTTATACATCAGTTTACCAGTCCACTTGTGCTATTGTTAGTTATAGCAGTTATTCTTTCAGCCATTTTAGGAGAAACGACTGATACGCTTATCATACTCGGTATTTTATTAGTCACCGGCTTATTAGGCTTCTGGCAGGAGTTAAATGCAGGACGTGCAGTTGAGCAACTACAAAAGATGATACGCCTGCAATGTACCATTGTACGTGGCGGACAACAACAGGAAATCGATACTAACGATGTAGTGCCAGGTGATGTGCTTTTATTTAAAGCAGGAGACATTATACCAGCCGATTGCAGACTGATAGATAACAATGAGCTGCATGTAAACGAAAGTAGTATTACTGGTGAATCCTACCCGGTAGAAAAAGTTCCTGGACAGGTTGCTGGAGATGCACCTATAGCCGAAAAAACAAATTGTCTTTGGCAAGGCACGAGCGTAGTAAGTGGTACGGGTAAAGCAATAGCCGTCAATACGGGAAGTAATACGGTATTCGGGCAAATGGCGCATAGCCTCACAAAGACAGCCGAAACAGCTTTTGAAACTGGCATCAAAAAGTTTGGCTATTTTCTGATGCAGATTACAATTGTCCTATCTATAGCCATTCTTGCGGTAAACCTTTACTTTCATAACCCATTATTTGATTCCATTCTGTTTGCTTTGGCTATTGCTGTGGGTATGGCTCCGGAGTTACTCCCTGCTATCATGACCTTTGCGATGTCAGCGGGGGCTAAAAGAATGCTTGCAAAAAAGGTGATTGTAAAGAAGCTTTCTTCCATTTTCAATTTTGGAGAGGTAGATATACTTTGTACTGATAAAACGGGAACAATTACTGAAGGTGCTATTAAAGTAAAAGAGATCGTCGATTCTACAGGCAAACCCAATGCGGAGGTACAGCTATATGCCTGCCTGAATGCAAACTTGCAAAATGGCTTTCTGAACCCTATAGATGCAGCTATTCAACAGGTACAACAGGATATCTCCGGATTTGAAAAAACGGATGAGGTGCCTTATGATTTTATCAGAAAACGTTTGAGTATAGCTGTCAGATACAAGGGCAAAAACCTGCTGATCACAAAAGGCGCCGTTGACAATATACTCTCGTTATGCATATACCAAAAAGAAGAAAGCGGAACAGTCATTCCCATTGACCGTAACCGTATTCAAGCATTTTACGCTAATTACTGCAGCAGCGGTTTTCGGTTGATAGGTTTGGCTTATAAAGAGATCAACAATGCCCAAACATCGAAGGAAGATGAATCGGAAATGATATTTTTAGGTTTTGTTGTCTTAGAAGATCCGCTGAAAGAAAATATTAAAGAATCCCTAGCACGTTTGCGCGAACTGACTATCGGTGTGAAAATTATTACAGGCGATAACCAATTTGTTGCGGGATATGTCGCCAGGGAGCTGGGTATAGAAACATCTAGGATTATTACAGGAAAAGACCTCAACAACATGTCACCGGAAGCGTTGGTCGTGCAGGCGGCCTATACTGATATTTTTGCCGAGGTCGAACCATACCAGAAAGAACGTATTATAAAGTCATTACAGAAGTCTCATCACACGGTAGCTTATATAGGTGATGGTATTAATGATGTTGCAGCCATACACACCGCAGATACAGGCATCTCCACCAACAATGCCGTAGATGTGGCCCGTGAAGCGGCTGATTTCGTATTGCTGGAAAAGGATCTATCGGTGCTTGCAGATGGGGTTATAGAAGGACGTAAAACATTTGCCAACTCCTTAAAGTATATTTTCATCACAACAGGTGCAACATTTGGGAATATGCTTAGTGTCGCGGGCGCATCCCGGTTGCTGCCGTTCCTACCTATGCTACCCAAACAGATATTGCTTACCAATTTCCTAACAGACCTCCCTTTTCTTGCAGTCTCTTCGGACAATGTAGATACAGATCAGGTTAAGCGACCTGGTAAATGGGACATGAAGATGATCAGGAGTTTTATGGTGGCATTTGGATTGCATAGTTCCTTTTTTGATTTTCTGACTTTCTATGTGCTCTATTATTACTATCATCTGCAAAACAGTTCTTTTCAAACCGGCTGGTTTGTAGAATCGGTAATGACGGAATTATTTATACTCTTCATTATGCGTACGCGTAAATCATTTCTTAAAAGTGTGCCTGGTAAGTGGTTGTTGATATTGGGCAGTATATGTTTACTGGGTACTGTATGGCTGCCTGTATCGCCGTTTGCATCAGGTTTAGGACTAGTAACCCTTGATCTGATACAAGTATGCGTTATTGCCGTTATTATTTTGTGTTATATTATCACTGCAGACTTGTTGAAACGTATATTTTTCAGATGGTATGGTAGCACCTCATTAAAATAATTGTAGTTTTATATCAGGTTCTGGGATTCATAAATTATAGTAAAAGCGGTTTATTATTCTACAATGGCTATGCTGTTTATCTGCATTGTGTTTAATGCTTACTCCCAGCTCGTGCTTCACCACATTCTGATGTTCTTAAAGCCTGTGAACATTATAGCACCCTTCGTGGTCTTGTTTTATTTGTCTACTGTCATCCCAACGAGAGGAAAACCAAAAACGGCGCAATGAAACGGAACTATTGGAATTACAGATTTATATAAACCACTAGTAAGTGATTGTTATCCCGGCACCTAATCCCATGTCACTGTCAAAGTGCGTAGATGCTGATAGATATTTGTTCAAAATGTATCTAAATCCTGCCATGTATTCTTTGTCCGTATTTATCATGATGCTGAAGCGCAGCCGTTTGGTAACCGGAATATCTTCCCTGCTTAACTGGAACCGAAACTTGCCGTCACCATCGATCCTGGCATCGGCAATAAATAACATGGGCAAAGTATAGGCCACGCCGGCTACGACCGTTTTGCGGTTTTCTTTATTACTTATCTGACCGAACATGTTCTTCTTGTCACTACCGAAAAGGTTCTTCTCATTTGGGTTGGGTCTTTTATAGTGATAGTCAAATCCTATATACGGATACCACCATTGCATACGTCCGAGATAACGCCCAACCATAGTTTCACTTTCATAGCCCTTCTCATCATTATAGCCTAAATGCCAAAGTGTATTTGCTTTCCATCGGGTCTGAGCAAGTACAACCTCTCCGTCACTACCATTACTTTCTATACCAACCGTTGCCATCAAACGCGCCATCCTGTCATCAGCAAACAATCTGCGTTGTGCAAGCTTTGGATCAGGTATTTCGGGATTGGGTGGCGAATTTTCATAACTGAACACCCTTCCCATACCGCTCATCATATGATACAGAATATGACAATGGAAAAACCAGTCACCCCCGTTTTCGGATGCTGCAAATTCTATTGTATCGGTTTCCATCGGCATCATATCCAACACGTTTTTCATTGGCGCATACTCGCCTTGCCCGTTCAATACCCTGAAATCATGTCCATGCAAGTGCATCGGGTGCCGCATCATGGAATTATTATAAAGAATGATTCTTAAGTTCTCTCCTTTTTTGATTAATATTTTATCGCTTTCCGACACCGTTTGATTATCCAGCGTCCATACATAGCGGTTCATGTTACCTGTTAAATTGAATTTTAATTCTTTTAAAGGCCCCTTCGGCAACGTGGTTTTTTCCGGTGACCGCAACATCGTATAATTAAGGGTCACGATGTCCCGAGTTTCGCCACTCATATCCATCCCTGCCATGCCTTGATTGTCCGCCGCCTGCCTCTCACCTTCGCTCTTCATTGTGGTACCTATTGTATCATTATCTACAGGCTTTTCGGGGCCGGTAATTTCCGGGTACATGACAGTGTTCATATCCATGATCTGATTGTGCATTTCCATGCCCTCCATTTTCACCAGGTTACCTTTCATATCCATCATGTCATTCATCATTTTCATCCCTGCGAAATACTTAAGTCGAGGCATCCTGGCCGCTGGTACTTTTTCACCATCGCCCAACCAAAGTGAAGTGGACTTGGTACGATCTTCAGGTGTCACCAGAAATTCATAGCTTTTATTTTCGGGTACAGTTACGATGACATC
Organism: Bacteroidetes bacterium 46-16; assembly: GCA_001897835.1. Classification (GTDB taxonomy): domain Bacteria; phylum Bacteroidota; class Bacteroidia; order Chitinophagales; family Chitinophagaceae; genus MKUN01. Next base: position 45,687 of record MKUN01000031.1, on the reverse strand, counting down.
ATACGTTTCAGAAACGGCTATTATCAAACGGTCAACTTCAACCGGTACAACATCATTGCCGTCTGTTGCAACAACAGTGATCTTACCACCTGAATAGCTCAACCAGAAATAATCTGATGCGCCGCTGTTCATTATGCGTAACCTAACCTTATCTCCTGCTTTAAATTGAGGTTGTTCATACGGATTCATACCGTTCAACAGGAATTTATCATAGTAAACATCACTAACGTCCATGGCAGTCATTCGCTTCCACTCATTGGTTACTTTCGTTTTAAAATGTCCGCTTACAATTGCTTCCGAGTAGCTTTGCGTTGAGCCCTTTTTTATTGCAAACCAATCCGTAGCATTATGCAGGCTACGGTCTATTTCTTTGGGATTCATATCCGCCCATTCACTTATAACAAGCGGGATCGTCGGCATATCCCATTCCTTTCTTTTATTGATTATAAATGCACCATACATGCCGATTTGTTCCTGTAATTTGGTATGACTATGGTACCAATGCGTTCCATGCTGCCTGATGGGGAACCTGTATAAATGTGTAGAATGCGGCTTAATCGGCATCTGGGTAAGATTGGGCACGCCATCGTACTGATTTGGTAAAAACAGTCCATGCCAATGTAATGATGTTTCTTCATCGAGGCCATTATGTACGTAGATCTCTGCGGTGTCACCTTCTGTGAAAGTAAGTGTAGGCATAGGGATTTGCCCATTTACAGCTATAGCCCGCTTACGTTTCTTACCAAATATTACTGTCGTGTCGGTAACATACAGATCATAACGAACGGTATGGGGAGGTGTATTATTGGTAATTGTATTGATGTGTCCAAGATTTGCCTTCGGCAGCTCCATTCCGGACATATTGCCCATTACTTTTGAACTGTCGTCCATCTGCTTAGCACCACCCTGATCGCCGGAAGTCAATTTGGGCTTTTCTGTCACCAGTCTCATGCCACATTTCGGACAATTACCTGGCTTTGCAGCATGTATCTCTGGGTGCGTGGGGCAGGTATAGGTTACGGCCTGATCATCGGCGGAAGGTGTATGTTCCGTGGTGCTTTTGTTTTGCGCCGCATTCTGATTGTAATCTCTGACTTTAGGCTTTGGGGCAGCAGCGTCTTTAGTCTTTTCTTTAACCAGTTTCATGCCACATTTGGGACAATTTCCCGGTTTCGCAGCGTGGATTTCAGGGTGCATGGGACAAGTGTAGCTGACGCTTTGTGTATTTTTATTGCCCTTGTCTTTACTCATATCCATCCCTTTCATGTCCTGTGCCTGTGTGTATAAGCAAAGGAGGAGCAATAAACCTGATACCGTTAGCTTTTTCATTGAATTAGTTTTAAACCGTTTTAGCTATTTTTTCCATAACTGAATGATCCGACCCGAATTTGCAGATGGCATCACAATGTGAACGCAAATCCGAAAACAGAATGTACCTGATATTTATTTTTGAACGCCTGATCACGGGTCTGTTCAGTTGCAGCACCACGTCTTTTTCCCTGCTGTCCGGTATAATGATGTAGAATACCTTATCACCATCACCAAGACTAAAATGCAGGTCTGACAATCTTAGAATCCCGGAATAAATACTGGTGCTTTTTTCCACCTCGAAAGCGCCAATGATATTATTCGTTCCTTTTGCGAACCACAGCACATCGATTAAACGGATGGTATTTTGCGTGTCTTTATCGGTGGGTAATTCAGGGAAGCCGTTTAGAGACATAAAAGAGAAAAGCTGGCCATTAAATGCCTTGCTTTTATCATTACTTGCGGGCGTCACATCGTAACCTAGTGATGCACCAATTTTTAGCAGGTGGTACTGCATTTCTGTGTGCAGGTTCTCTTCCAGTTTTTCACCAACAATCTCTTTCTGTCGCTTCTCAATATTCTTTTCAAAATTCTTACGCTCGGATTCACTCAGGTACTCATCATTGCCAATCAACATTTTTTGTGTGCCAATTTCAAAACATAAACCTGCAATTGCGCCCAGATCATTGGATAGTTCTGCCTTATGCTTTGTATTTGTTTCGATCAATACCTCCCTTATTTTAAGGTATTCGCTCCAACTGCCTAGCTTCTTTTTGTCTCTGAATAGGAAATTAAAGCCATTGAGAATAGCGGTATTGAACGGTGGGAAAAAGGTGGGATGCAGGAAATACAGGATACTTGCCACAGCGGGGCCCAGGCCTTTTATTTTCAACTCATCCAATTTGACAACTTCCTTTAGGACCTGCTCTTCTGTTTTAGCATTGATGCAGGTTTCGAGGAATTGTCCGAAAGCGATTTTATTAGCCTGGTTTTCGTAAATATCCGGGATGCGTAATTTGGGCTTCCAGTAAAATGGATGAGCAACCCCTACAAAGACCTGTTTTTGTTCTGCAATGCAATTCAAAACAAACTCCAGGCTGCTGCCCTTGAAATCATTAGGGAACGTCCTGTTTTTAATATCCTCAATTACCTGTAATACGCCACGCCTGATGGTACGAAAGGCTTTCAATCGTTCATCATTGGCAATAAACCAGGTATTATACACGCTTTCCGTGTCTGTTTTATATTGCGCTATTATCTGGGAGAGATGCTGCATGGTTACTTCAGGTTGACTTTTTTACTTTGAGCATACTGGCATTGATGGCAACCACCACTGTACTTACGGTCATTAAAACGGCACCGGCAGCGGGGCTTAATAAAATGCCTTGTTTATACAATATACCCGCAGCCAGTGGAAGCGCAATTACGTTGTAGCCAGTTGCCCAGATCAAATTCTGTATCATTTTGCGATAGGTAGCTTTGCCAAACAATATTAAGCTGACTACATCTTTAGGGTTGCTGTTTACTAAAACGATCCCCGCAGTTTCAGCAGCAATATCGCTACCGCTGCCTACCGCAATACCAATATCGGCAACTGCCAATGCCGGCGCATCATTCACACCATCACCAGTCATGGCTACAAACTCGCCTTTACTTTGCAGCTCTTTTATTTTTTCCAGTTTCTGATGTGGCAATACTTCGGCGATGAAGCTGTCCATTCCCAATGTTGCACTGACGCTCTTTGCTACTTTTGCGTTATCGCCTGTAAGTAAAATGGATTTGATATGATTTTCTTTCAGGGTCTTGATTGCACTGAATGATTCCGTTCTGATTTCATCCGACAAAGCAATGTAGCCTGCAAGGTGGTCATCAACGATTATAAACACAACGGTTTCAGTATCATTGGCAGTGAAGCCCGCAGGAATGGACAAACTGCTGACCTTTAAATATCCTGGACTGACAACACGTACCATTTTACCTTCTACAGTAGCTTCCACACCTTTACCGGTGATTGCCTGGAAGTTCTCCGCTGCCGGAATGGTGACAGACAGATCCTTAGCTTTTTGAAGGATGCCTGTTGCAATAGGGTGTTCTGATTGCTGTTCCAGCGCTGATGCCAGTCGAACAACCTCTTTTTCAGTAATACCTTGCTGTAATGCTACAATTTTTGACACCTCAAATTTACCTACCGTCAATGTGCCGGTTTTATCAAATACAATGGTGCTTATCTTACGTGCATTTTCAAAGGCTGTCCTGTTCTTGATCAGTAATCCATTCTTGGCGGATAAGGCCGTTGATTTTGCAACCACCAGTGGAACTGCCAGACCAAGCGCATGCGGACAACAGATAACAATGACCGTTACCATTCGCTCCATAGCGAAAGCCAGGGACTGGCCGGTAAAATACCAATATAAAAATGTACCGACCCCGGTGACCAGCGCAATGACCGTCAGCCATCTTGCGGCAGTATCGGCCAGCAACTGCGTTTTTGATTTTGATTTTTGCGCATCATCTACCAGCTTAACGACCTGAGACAGATAAGAATCTTTCGCGGTATGGGATACCGTGACCTTTATCGAGCCATTCCCATTTATTGATCCAGCAATGACCTTGTCACCCTTTATTTTTTGTACCGGTTTTGATTCACCAGTAAGCATACTTTCATTGAGATAACTGTCTCCTTCCAGTATTATACCGTCTGCAGCCACCTTTTCGCCAGGCTTTACGAGGATAATATCATTTTCTTTCAGCGTATCTGTTTTTACATCGTGTACCATGCCTGGCATAACCATATGTGCCTCGGCAGGCATTAATTGCACTAACAATTCCAATTCTTTCGATGCGCCTGCGACAGATTTCATTTCTATCCAATGCCCCAAAAGCATAATAAGGATCAGGGTGGCCAGCTCCCAAAAAAAGTCCATTCCTTCCAACCCAAACACTATTGCCACACTATATGCGTAAGCTACAGTTATGGCAAATCCAATCAGGAACATCATACCTGGATTCTTTGATTTCACTTCGTCTGCCAGGCCTTTAAGGAATGGCCAGCCGCCATAAAAAAAGACAATACTCGATAGGGCGAACAGGATGTACTGTGCACCAGGGAATTGCCATTGTACGCCCATGAAGTGCTGTATCATAGTGGACAGGAGCATTATGGGGACTGTTAGCACCAATACCACATAAAACCTTTTTCTGAAATCAGCGATCATCATCGCATGGTGGTCATGGCCAGCCATGCCCATCCTGGGGTTAACACTATGATGCATGTGCCCCATATCGTGACCTGCATGGCTGTTGTTTCCTTTGTGTTGATCTTCCATAACGAGATTTTTTTATTTACAGCAATCCTTTTTCCGAATGAAAATTGCCTTAAATATTCTGATTAGTATTTGTTTGAATCTGTGCATGTGTCTTAGTTGATAGCGGTAAAGCTGTCTGCCATTTTGTTCATCCAATTTTCTATCAACAATTTTTCTTCCTTACTTAACCGGGCCTTTTGATGCATTAGTTTGTAAGAAGCTACCGGCATAGCACCCTCTTTAACCTGGTTGGCAATTCCTTTGAATTTATTGATCTGCCTTCTTTTACTATATGATCCGAACACGCTGAAATTCAGTTGTTCTTTCCCCTTACTAATATGATTGGCCATTATCCAGCCTGTGGGTTGAATATTTGCATACCAAGGGTAGTCTGTATTATTGCTATGGCAATCGTAACAGGCATTTTTTAAAATAATTTCGATATTGCCCGGCACCTCGTAAATGCTTGCAAATTCTTTAGATTCAACCTGCCCGCTTTCGTTACGGGCAGGTTGAATCAGTTGCAAGATTATCAATACAACAAGCAATAGCGATACTATCTTTCTTGTACTACTCATTTAAGCTCTTCTTTTACCTCTCCGCATTCCGGCATTTCCTTTCCGAAATAGGGGTTTTTTATGTCTTTGGTTTCACTCAGCCAAAAAGCACCTTTCTGATCAAAAGCCATGGGGCAGAAATCCTTGTAGAGGGTGGTGCCTGCGCCAAAAGCTTTGACCAAATCATATATGTCCTTGCTCAACATTTCAAAATGTTCTCTCTGGTGAGCAATTTTACCTGCGTTTGCGTTGATGTGTTCTGCATTCTCTTTAATATCGTCGGCAACTGACATATACGCTTTGTGTTTAGCTTCATCCATTTGGTTCATATCGACCGACTGCATGGCAGTCAAAATATCACTTCCTGCCGTTGCCGCTGCATTTCCATCATCAGTAGCCAGTGCATTTTTCAAATGCAGGTAGCCATCTATAATTCCTTTAATAGAGGATGCTGCTACCGGAACAGTAGCGGCAGATGAACTGGTGACACTGCTGTCCTTAACGGTAGTGGATTCAGCGGTCTTTTCCGAACTGTTATTATTGCAGGCCGTAAATAGCGCCAGCACTGACGTTGCACTTAAAAGGATTCTTTTCATTTTTTTGAAGTTTGTGCGTTATTAAATTATTGGATTGTTTCTGTTGTTTTACCACAGGTCAGCATTTGTTTTCCATAGTAAGGGTTTTTAATGTTTGTCTCCCCGCTGACCCAATAGACCTTCTTCATAGGGCAATATTGTTTATAAACCGGTTGATCGAAATGGCCGAACGATTTCAGAAGTTCCCACATATTGCCTGAGAGGGAGGCGAATACGGATCTTTGTTCTTCAACCGCCTTTGACACGGCTATCTTTTGGGCTTCATCAGCCAGCTTTGGTTTTAAAGCCATAAAAGCTGCGCGTTCCTTTTCATTAAACGCGCTTTGGTCTACTGTCTTTAAGGCTTCATGAAAAGAGGTAGCCTTTGCGGATGCCTGAATGCCGGAGCCGTTAACAAGGGCATCCTTAATGCCATAATAGGCACCCAACAGTTGGTCTGCTGATATTTTAACGGATTGTTCCTGTTGTTGGGGAACGTCCGCATTTTTCGTTTGTGCCGATGCAATAACGGCAAAAATGCAAAGAAGTACTACGATGATATTTTTTTTCATTATTCTGTTTTTTGCGTTTTAAATGAGATTGACTTATTTGAAAGTGTTGAATAACAGATGTTCAATCCTTATCAGGAAGCCGTTTGGCGCCGTGCGTAGCATGTTGTTGTATAATTCCCTTTTATACCCTACATCCACCCTGAATTGGCTGTTAAATATAAATTGCATGGAAACCGTCGCATCCAGATATGTTTTCCTGTTCTCGGGAAGGTACTGCCCCAGTAACTCTACCATGACATTGAGGTTCATTTGTCCGTAATCCGTGTAGTCTTTGGGCAACACCAGCCTTCCTGTTGACAAGGCATAATTGATTGCTTTGTTTGCCTGCAATTGAGGGAATTCGTTGCCACCGGCATTGTTAGTAGCCTGTTCGTAACTGATCGTCGCAGAGATCGCTTGTTTGTGCAGCAGTTGCGTTGCGATAATGCCGCCTTCAAAACCCGAATTATGCCCATTGGTTTCTATCTCGTCCTGGTGGATGTCGCTATTGTTAACTGCAATTCTACCCAATGCGGCCATCCTGAAATGGCGATATACACGGTCTTTACTAAAGAATCGGTATTTAACATACAACGCGCCTCCTTCAGCCGAAAAACTTTTGTTACGGTTACTCGCAAAACCTTCTACGTGTATCATAAGCCTTCTGTTCACCCCCCACATCAACTCGGGGATAAGGTGATAGTTAATTGAACTGTTCCGCTGATCCTCCATAATCCAGTTGCCAATTCTGATGCCTATAGATTTAGCGGGCATATTGCTGGCCGGTTCGGTAAAGACAAATAGCTCCTGTCCATTGGCATGGTTCGTACTTATTGCTATAGCACCTACCAGAAATAACTTTCTAAAGAAAAATTCCATATTCAGCGGTTATTATAAAATCACGTGGTACACATTCTCTTTAGACGTTTGCATGGCAATTTCTTTAGCATATTTCTTATGCTCATTTGCAGGCAGGTAATTTTTATCTACCACTGTAAAAGTCTGTGTACCCTCGATAGTTTGCCTCGGTGTCCTGACGAAAAGGTAAGTACCGCCTTGCAGTGATATGGGGGAGTCAGGTCCGACCGCTGTTTTGGTGAAGTTCGCTGTTACTTTCAGTGATGCTACAGAGAAGCCTGCATTTTCCACGGCTTTTCTTATGGCATCTAATGATACATTTTTGCCCTCTCTAAATGTGATGCGATAGCTTGAGTTTTTGATATCAACATCTATGTCCTGGATATCAGGGATTTTTGTAAGTGATTTATAAATGGCCTTGCTGCACATACTACATGTCAAACCGCTGGCCGTAAGGCTTACGGATTTAATTTGTGCAAAAGAAGACACCGAAATGATCATGGCAATTACAAAAAGGAGTTTTTTCATTTTTAAGAATTTTTATCGTTTGATAATGCTTTTTTACTTTTTAATAACGGACATCACTTCACCACATTCCAGCATTTTATTGCCGTAATATGGATTTCGTATTACAGGTTGGTCACTAAGCCAGCTTGCCCCTTTATTGTCAAATGCCATAGAGCAATGGGTTTCATATACCGGCTTATTACTTCCGAACGATTTTAAAAGGTCGAATACATGCGTGGACAAGGGTTCAAACGATATCCGTTGCTGTTCAATATTTTTGCTGTTAACAATCTTGTTCGCACTTTCCCTGATCGCAGATATATGCGTTTCGTACGCCTGCTTTTGGTTTTCCGGCATTGTACTGTCTTTAAAATCGCTCAGCACTGTATTCAGCTCATTGGCGGCAACAGATGCTTTTGAGAACTGATCTGCGGCAAGCGCGGATTGCACCTGCAGGTAACTATTGTAAATACCGTCAATTTGTTTTGTGAGTAACTGATCGGCATTAGTGATAGACGGTTTTATGATGGCAACATCGTCCATATTAATAGCCGAAGTTGCATCCTGAGCTGTCTCGTTATTTTTATTATTCCCGTTCCCACAGGAAGCACTAATCAGTATTATCGTTGCTGATAGTGCGGCTTTGATTGAGAAGTTCATTAAGAAAATAATTTTATTGTTAGGTAATCCATGCACCGGTAATTCCTTCCTGTGGAATTACCGGAAAAGAAAAAAGCAACGTGAGTAATATTTCAGGCAGCGTATGCCATAGAAATATTCCTATCGTTGCAGCAACAATAAAATGGTATCAGACACGGAAATTCCGTAAGCTTATGTAGAGGGGACAATGCGGCACCCGCCGGGGTGGAGCATTTGCCTTTGCAGCAGGATTTTTATAGGCTGTAGCAAGATATACCTCTTGCGGGAAACTAGTCAGTGGGATGATTACAAATTCACTAAAGCCGGCCTTTAAGATAAGCAGTTTTGCCAAATGCTGGTCATTGGCACTTTTAAACAGCTTGTGCTCATCTTTGCAACATCCATTTTTTGAAGAGGTCTTCTTCATCCCGCAATGAGAACAATGATGTTGGTCATCCGGCTCAATAAAGCTCGCACTAACTATTCTGCCCATACAATAATGAATATGCATGGTAATACCTATGCTAAGGCACAGGTAAGAGACGGCTATCATTATCGTTAAGAGGCGCTTCATGTATTGCAAAATTAAAAGATTATCTAAACCACAGTATAAAAACGAGAAAATTTGATTTTAAAGCTGCTATATATTTTAGCGAATTAACAGATCGCACACACATGTAATTGTATTTAATTTATAGGATGATTGTGTCCTATGAGGCTAAGCTCCTTATCCAATCCACTAATCTTATAGCTTGTCTATTCTAACTCTTATAACCTACTCAGCTTATAATCTTTGACTTGCATCTCGACACTTTATCAGGAATGTCGCTAACGCTTTTTGAAGACAAAACTTGCTGGCAAGCAATTCATCTACAATTCATTATCACATTTAGTGTCATTTTCATAACATTCAAGATTATCAAATGTAACCTTCGCAATATTTGACAATGCTGTATCTGTCAAAAAAGCCTGGTGACTTGTAATTATAACGTTATTGAATGTCATAAGTCTTGCAATAATATCATCCTGCAAAATATCTTCAGAATGATCTTCAAAAAAAAGACCTTTTTCTTCTTCATAAACATCTAGTCCCAAATAGCCAATTTGCCCGGTTTTAAGAGCCTCTAACACATCGGTCGTGCTAACCAAGGCACCTCTACTGGTGTTTATCAGCATGACCCCTCTTTTCATTTTCCTGATACAGTCTTTATTGATCAAATGTAATGTTTCAGGCATCAGGGGAACGTGAAGGGAGATAATATCGGATTCTTTACATAATGTGTCACAATCCGTATAGATAGCACCATATTTATCGTGCAGTTCAACGTTTTCAGACTTATCATGAAGAAGAATCCTGCATCCAAGGCCATTTATTATTTTAGCTACAACGCTTCCTATTTTTCCTGTACCGATAATACCTACTGTTTTCATATACATGTCGAATCCCACTAATCCATCCAATGAAAAATTTTGATCCATTACCCTATTATGGGCACGTATCAATTTACGGTTTAACGCGAGCATCAGAGCGACTGTATGTTCTGCTACGGCATGAGGAGAATATTCGGGTACACGAGCTATTTTAATCTTAAGCCTTTTGGCTGCTGCAAGATCGACATGATTATAGCCTGCCGAACGTAGTGCAAGAAATTTAACACCTGATTTAGCCAGTATTTGGAGTGTCAGAGCGCATGCAGTATCGGTCACAAAAATAGAAACAGCATCATAGCCCTGAGCTAAGGAAGCTGTTTCGAAAGAAAGGGTTGTACTGATATATTTTACATCATATTTCCCATTGAATACATGTTCAAGATATTTCTTTTCAAATTTGTGGGTACTAAACACAGCTATTTTCATCAATGATGATTTTAGTCTTTTATCATGTGCAATCCAGGGTCTGCCAACTGCTGGCATTTCCTACCTCCTTGTTTGCAGAAGCACAGCTTCAGCCGCATTTATATTTCTAATTCCGGCTATCAGAGCATCTGGATTAAATGCAATACTATCGATCCCATTTTCAACAAGAAATTGGGCATATTCAGGAAAGTCACTTGGAGCCTGGCCACATAAACCTGTGTGTGTTCCTGTTTTCTTTGCCTTCTCCAAAGTCATTGCAATTAGCTGCATTACCGCTGGATTAAAAGGATCGAATGTTTCGCTTAATAATTCAGAATCCCTGTCAGCACCTAATGTTAGTTGAGTAAGGTCATTAGAGCCAATGGAAAACCCATCGAAATATTTTGCGAATTCCTCGGCTAATAACGCGTTGCTTGGTATTTCAATCATACAGTATAACTCTAGTCCATTTTTACCCTTCTTTAAACCAAATTCGTTCATCACTTCAATTACCTTTTGTGCTTCAGTCACAGTACGGCAGAAAGGGATCATCAGTTTTATATTAGTAAATCCCATTTCTTCATGTACTAGTTTCATCGCTTTACATTCCATTTCGAAACCTTCCTTATACAAGGGATGATAGTATCGCGAAGCTCCTCTAAAGCCAATCATCGGATTTTCTTCATTGGGCTCAAACAATTTTCCACCAAGAAGATTAGCATATTCGTTTGATTTAAAATCGCTCATACGAACAATTACATCCTTCGGATAAAAAGCCGCAGCAATCTTAGCTGTTGCTTCTGCCAGCTTTTTTATGAAGTATTGCTGTTTGTCCGGGTACTGTAGGGTGAGTTTTTCAATTTTACCCTTCATTGATTCATCTTTTAGTTCCGCAAAATGACGAAGGGCCATCGGGTGAATACCGATGACACTGCTTATAATAAATTCCATTCGCATTAAGCCAACCCCATCGTTGGGTAAAGAAGAGTAACGAAACGCCTCATCCGGATGGGCAAGGATGAGCATAGCCTTCGTATCTGGTTTAGGAATCGTGGAAATATCAATTTCATTTTCAGACCATTTCAATATGCCTTTATAAACTGTGCCCATACCATCTCCTGCGACTGAGACGGTAATTACATCTCCATCTTCTATTTTTTGTGTTCCGTTGCCGGTCCCAACGATTGCTATTGCACCGAGCTCCCGCGCAACGATAGCGGCATGAGAAGTTCTCCCACCCTGATCTGTTATTATAGCTGTCGCTTTTTTTAAAACAGGATCCCAATCAGGGTCAGTGCGCTCAGTTACCAATATTTCTCCCTCCTTTAATTTCGAAATTTCTGAAGGCGAATGAAGTATCCTCGCTTTGCCGGACGCAATGCGGTTTCCAAGACCAGCGCCAACACAAAGGACTTCGCTCTTTTCCAGTAAAGTATACTGCCTGAATAAGTTTTCACTTCTATTACTGTGGACTGTTTCCGGTCTGGCTTGTACAATATATAAATTACCATTTATGCCGTCTTTCGCCCATTCAATATCCATGTGTTGACTGTAATGTTCCTGTATTTTACCAGCCCATTCTGCTAATTGGATAATCTCGTTATCGTTTAAAACTAAATTCCTTTGTTTATCTACTGAAGTGTCTAAATTAATGACCGCATCTTCAGGTCGTAAAATCTCATCTGTATGTTTGGTCGAGTAAACCATTGTTTTAAGCTTACTGCCTAACTTATGAGAAATAATTGGTTGGGTAACTTTCCCCAATAAAGGCTTAAAAACAAGAAATTCATCGGTATTTACGTTTCCCTGCACCACATTTTCACCTAACCCCCATGCACCTGAAATTAAAACCACATTCCTAAATCCGGTATCAGGATCCATTGTAAACATTACGCCCGAACTAGCTAAATCAGAACGAACCATTACTTGCACTCCAATTGACAAAGCAACCTGGTTATGATCAAAATGATTATCAACCCTGTATTTTATTGCTCTGTCTGTGAAAAGCGAAGCGTAACAGCGCTGGCATGCTTTAATTAAATTTTCCTCACCTCGCACATTCAAAAATGTTTCCTGTTGCCCAGCGAAACTGGCATTGGGTAAATCTTCTGCTGTTGCACTACTTCGAACCGCAAGTGATACTGTACTGTCCGTTCTTTCTTGTAATTGTTTGTAAGCAGCTATAATCTCGTCTCTTAATTCATCAGGAATTGTGGCTTCGAGCAAAAGTTTTCTTGCGTTTAAGCCAATTTCACGCAAATTTTCAAAGGCTTTGGTATCAAGTCGTGCAAGCAGGTTACTTAGCTTTGGTCTGATATTATTACTATTCAGGAAATTCCAGTATCCATCAGATGTTACTGCAAAGCCGTCCGGTATATTAATGCCTTTTTGAGTAAGCATGCTAAACATTTCACCGAGAGAAGCATTCTTACCGCCTACCATCGGGATATCTTCTATTCTGAGTTCAGAAAAGTTCTTTATTAATTTCATATAGGCCGTTGTATTGAATAGTTAATTAATCTTTCTGGTAAATTTCTAATGATATAGGCGGTGTTTCTTAGCGTACTCTATATTTCAGCATTGGTTTTATCAGATTGCAGGCATCTTGTTTTCATAATTCCTTTCTAATTTTTCATCTCTTTGTGCATGAAGAAACTTATTACCGAGCGGATAGCCACTATTATTGCAAGTATATAGAGCTCATTAAGTACAGGATTATGAATTGTATGAATGATATCTGCTGCCAGCATAAAGTCCAATCCTAAAAGCATATAGGAGCTAAAAGAATACCGGATTTCTCCATCGTCCTTGCTATCGATTTTTTTGATAAATCTGTTTGACTCTATCTTAAAAAAATTGAATACAGTCAAAAGAACACCCCAAATAATAATACAGCTTCCTGCAATACCGATACCAGTAGCTATGTAGTTGAATACTTGCATCGACACTATTGGCCCGGGTATTTCAATTTTAAACCTTCCAGTGTATCCACAATAGCTTTAGCTACCAGATAATTGCGGTACTGCTTATCATCGGCAGGAACAATTTGCCAAGGTACCTGGGAACTGCAATCATTCAGGATACGTTCATAAACCTTCATATAGCCCTGCCATTTTTTGGCTTCCGTCTTATCAGATTTCTTATATTTCCATTTTTTCAGGGGATCGCTTTTGCGCTTCTCCAGTCTTTTATGTTGTTCTTTTTTACTTAGATGCAAATAAAATTTCAGGATAATAGTCCCATTATCGATTAATTCCTGTTCAAAAGAATTAATAGCGTCATATCGTCTTTCAATGAGGCTTTTATCCAATAACTGGTGGATAGAAGGGACTAAAATATCCTCATAATGAGACCGGTTAAATATCTGGATGCGTCCTTTCTCTGGCAGTTGTTGATAGATACGCCATAAGAAATCATGTTTCTGCTCTCTATCGCATGGCTCTGTGAATGAATATGCATGAACGCCAAGGGGATTAATACAGGAGAATACATGGCGTATCGTACTGTCTTTCCCGGAGGTATCCATCCCCTGAAAAATTATTAGCATGCTTTTATCCGCATTCGCGTAAAACAGGTGCTGTAGTGCGAACATTCTTTCCCTGAGCGATGAAAGCTTTTCATTCAAAGCTTGTTTACCCATCTTATGCTGAGGTGCCGAACTTACCTTAACGAGTTTTATCTCCTTCATGTTTTATAATAATATCAGATATTCATGTTTTCACGCAAATTCATTACTCTATTTGACCTTCTTAGGTGAACGAACATCTGTCAGTACTGACGTTCGATTAGTTTAGGTTATTGAGTGATGCAGGCGTATCACAATGTATTTATTTGCGCAGCATAGATTGTTAGCTTTATTGCATTTCTTGTTTGAAATTTTGCGATGCGCTCGGCGCTTACTCAACGATATATTAGACAGTGATAACATTATTTTTACCCATCTTTATTATCTACATTTTTACATTGATTTCCGTATATTCATACATAGTCATTAACTTGCTGTTGTGTAAATTATCTTCTCAAGCTTTATTTATCAATGACGGTCAGCATGTGTAATTGTGATAATGGTCAATGTTTTGAATTTTACAAACAGGTAGTATTGTTGTAAGATTATATTCTTGCAAGACTTCTTAGCAATGCCTTATTTATGGGGGCTTGAGCATGTAGTAAGGGACTAACCCAGTAAAAGAAAAAAATAATTTTAACCCTCCTTCGGTAACGCCTATACAATCGGGGCATCAACACATTTAATTACTATTTATGAAACACAAGCATTTTCATGTAACAAAAGCATCAGGAAATAAGGCGGCGTTTTCAGTAGATCAGCTACGGCATTCATTACTAAAGTCCGGTGCCGATCATAAGCAAGTAGCATCTATTATAGAAAAAGTTATCAAAGATTCTTACGAAGGAATACCCACAAAGCTGATTTACCGGAAGGCGTATTCTTTGCTAAAGGGATTACCTCATGCGGAGGCTTCCAGGTATAAATTAAAGAATGCCATCCTTGAGCTAGGCCCAACCGGGTTCCCTTTCGAACAATTTATTGGCAGGCTGCTTAAGCACATGGGGTATGAAACAAAGGTTGACCAAATGGTGAAAGGGCAATGTGTAATACATGAAGTGGACGTAGTGGCTCAAAAGGACCAGGAACATTTTATGGTCGAATGTAAATTTCATAATCAAAAAGGGTTTAATTGCGACGTAAAAATCCCTCTATATATCAGTGCGCGGTTCTGGGACATCGAAAAGAGCTGGAAAAATATGGAAGGCCACGAGCACAAAATACACCAGGCATGGGTTGCTACAAACACCCGTTTTTCTGATGATGCCATAAGCTACGGCCTATGCTCTGGATTAAGGCTTATAGGATGGGACTACCCTAAAGGGAGCAGTTTAAAGGAACTCATTGACAAATATGGTTTACATCCTATCACGAGCCTGACTACACTTACCAAATTCGAGAAACAGACCCTGCTGGATCAGGATATAGTTTTATGCTCTGAATTGAAAAATGGTATGGGGCTGCTTTCTAAGATCATTTCTTCTGAAGAAAGAATAAAGAGGATAGCAACCGAATGCCATCATCTGTGTAATGAAATATCAACGGCAGTATAGTGGTACAAAAGCAAAGGGCTGCCTTAAAAATAAAGCAGCCCATCTACACTGAACCAGCCCCACAATATGATCGCTGATATGGCATTGTATGTTACTTACACGAATTTCCTTCTAAATGGTCAACTTAAGTTTCTTGAAGATTTGAATCAATAATAAAGAACTCAGCGATGCAATCAGGACAATACTCCAGTCCCTCCAGCCGTAAATAGAGACTTCAAGGACTTTTCTCAACGGCAGTATCCAATAAGAAAGCAGTGTGAGGACAATGCAACTTACAACGGCATACCAGACATATTTGCTTCTGAAAACTTCTGTCTTATAAAACCTGACACCTTTTTCAAACGACATATTAAACACATGGAATATCTGTGTAAAGATCAAAGAGTAAAAGAGGATATTATTGCAGAGTTCCGCATTCCATTTTTCATCTTTATGCAATAGCTCATGACTGGCGAACACAGCCCCTATCGTTATAATGGCTATGATGGTAGAATAGGCAAATATCGCATACCATCTTTTTCTGTCAATGACCGGGGTATCTGAGCTGTAGGGTTGCCGTTGCATGATGTGCGGAGCTGGTTCCGTTACACCCAATGCCAATGCCGGTAAAACATCGGTGATGAGATTGATGAATAGTATCTGTAGTGGAAATAGCTGAAAATGTAAGTTCAGTACGGAAGCTGTGGCGATGATCAATAGCTCACTTAAGTTACATGACAGCAAAAAGATCACAAATTTCCGGATATTGTCAAAGATCACGCGACCTTGTTTAACAGCCAGTACAATGGATGAAAATGCATCGTCTTTCAAAACCATGTCCGCTACTTCCTGCGCCACTTGCGTACCCCTTTGCCCCATTGCAATTCCTATATCTGCTTTTTTTAGTGCAGGGGCATCATTAACACCATCTCCGGTCATGCCTACTACCATTTGCTTTTCCTGGAATAGCGTTATAAGATCAAGTTTTTGTTCGGGAGATACCCGGGCAAATACAGCGGAATGGAGCCATTGTTCTTTGTCACTTTCTGAAAGCTCTTTATATGGCTTCATGTCTTTACCATGCATTACTTTGTCTCCCGGTTCTGCCAACCCTAACTGTAAAGCGATATTTTGGGCTGTGGCTGGATGGTCGCCTGTAATCATGACCACTTTTATTCCCGCAGATTTACATTCCGCAATGGCTGCAGGTACTTCCTGCCTGGGAGGATCGATGAAGCCAATAAGTCCGGCCAATGTAAGATCATTTAAAAAGCCGCTTTCTTTAACATCTGCGTTCCTGTATGCAAATGCCAGCATCCTTAATCCCGATTGCGCATGTATCTCTGCCAGGTTAACCCAATGTTGCTGTTTGTCCTCTGTAAACGGTAGTTCCTGCCCATCTTCTAAAACCCTGGTGCAATGAGCAAATAATTCTTCGGCAGCCCCTTTTGCTGCAATATAATAGCGCCCATCAGCCTGCGCATGAAGCGTAGCCATTACCTTGGTATCGGAAGAAAAGGGGATCTCATCTATTTTAAGGTGTTGTTGTACATAATTTTCTTTTCGTTTGGGGGAGGCAAAGATCATTTTTAATAACCCGATTTCCAGCGGATCGCCGGTTTCCTTTTCTATTCCGTTCTCATTCAGATAGGATGCTGTGTTACATAAAGCTGATATACGGCATAAGTGTTCGTACGCTGCATCCGTTGGAACCTGCGCATCGTCTATCCATTTGGTCGTCCCTGCCGCAATGTCTATGGCAATGCGGGAAGCCTTGTCTGAAAGCTGAATATAGCTTGCTTCAATTTTGTTCACAGTAAGTGTTCCTGTCTTGTCTGTGCAAATAACATTTGTTCCCCCCAGCGTTTCAACGGACGAGAGCTTTTTAACGATTACATTATACCTGGCCATCCTGAGCATACCAAAAGCCAGCGCCAATGTAGAGACGATAGGCAGCCCTTCCGGTATCGCGGCAACGGCTAGTGCAATAGATGTTTCCAGCATGACAACAAATTTTTGCCCGTTTAGCAGTCCGGCTACGAAAATGATGATAATTAAAGCGACCGTTATCCAGATCAGCTTCTTGCTGAAAACCTGGATTTTCTTCTCTAAAGGGGTGGCGGCCTGATTAGCACCCTGTACCAGGCGGGCAACCGAACCAAGTTCTGTATTCATCCCTGTATGCACTACAACAGAACGACAGTTACCTTTTGCAACAAAAGTACCTTTAAAAACCATGTTGTGCCGCTCGGCCAGCAGCGTATTATCGGCAACTGGTTCCGGCCTTTTTTCAACCGGTAATGATTCTCCGGTGAGTGCTGATTCATCAGTTTGTAATTGCGATGCCTGAATAATCCTGGCATCGGCAGTAACCATATCTCCCCCTTCTACAAACATGATATCGCCAGGCACTAACGCTTCTGACGGGATCTCCGCCATCACACCTTCTCTGATCACTTTAGCAGGAACAGATGTCAGCTTCTTTAATGCCTCCATGGAACGCTCTGCCTGAAATTCCATGAAAAACCCGATAATGGCGTTGATGACAATGACGGCTATGATCGCAATACCATCCAGCCATTCATCAAAGAAAAAAGACATACCCGCAGCGATAGCCAGTAAAAGCACGAACGGGCTTATAAACTGTGATAAGAGAATACTGAAAAGGCTTGTTTTCTTTTTTGACTCAATTTTATTGAGTCCGTATTGTTGTTGTCTTTTTATTACTTCCGCAGCGTCGAGCCCAATTTCAGGATCGGTCTGGAAGTATTGTATAATGGCCTCTTTAGAAACAGACCAGGCGGCTTTTAAATTATTAGATTCCATATAGCGCATTTATCATGCCAACAGACTTATTGCTTTGTTCTTGTTACTGTATTGTATATTGCTGCAATACTGGCTCCCACAAGCCAGAAAAAAATAAAGGTTTGTACCATGCCGCAAACTATTTCACCGGCAGATAAATGGCTATGTATCAGGCTGCCTGCCTGAAAACCATGAAAAAAATGATTGAAGAAATCAAATGCCAGTTCAGCACTGGCCATTTGCATGACGATGATACAGGTGCTGTATATCAGCCATGCGGTCAAGCCGAAGGCAAATCCCAGGGATTTAATGTGAATGCGATTCATTGTTATCTTTTTTAGGATGGTTGTGATGATGCATTGGCATAAGCAAATGACAGACAAACATCGAAATGAAAAATATTGCTGTTGTCCACTGCCCCCTGATGCCCAGTAAAGGAGCAATGATGATCAGGATCAATGGCAGCAGGCAACCTGCCATCATCATAAGAATATGTTTGCGACTGTGCATATAGATCTTTATTTATTGATTAACTGATTTCGTTTAGAATATACCAATTGCTGTCGTCAATATTTACATTTTCATTCCGCCCATATCACCGCCTGCGCCTTTCTTGAGGATCAGCGCACTGTTCAGCAGGTAAGCCCCATTTGTTACCACTATTTCACCTTCCTGTAAACCACTGAGCACCTCTACTTCTTTCTTGTTTTGAATGCCTATCATTATGTTCCTTGGCTCATACATATTGTCCATCGTTTTGACCCACACGGTCACCATGTCGCCTACCAGAATAGAAGATTTCGGGATCACAATTGTCTCGCGTTCGTTCCTGTTAACATGAACGTAGCCCATCATCCCCGGTTTGATCCGGTTTTCCCGGTTATCGATGAGAAACCTTATCAGGCTTATTTTCTGATCTGTTTCCAGCGCTGGGTTCTCAAATACTGGTTGGGCATTGAACAGTTCACCCGGATAGGCGTCAAACTCAATTTGCACCTGTGGTTTCTGCTTCAGCCATTTTAATTCATCAGCGTATACCTGTGTCTCTACCCAGAGTCCGGACAGATCGGCAATCCGGTACAGCAAAGTGCCTGCATCCACGTATTGTCCTTCGCTTACGGACAACTCAACGACCGTACCTGATACAGGACTATAGAAATCCACCAGCGGACTGGTTTTCTTTGTCTTTTCAAGTGCAGTAATCTGATCAGGTGTCAGTCCCCATAACAATAGCTTTTTCCTGGCACCGTTGATCAACTCATCAATTACTTGTTTTATGGTATTAAATTTCCCCTGCTGTTCCAAAGCATCAATCAGCTCCTTTTCATCGGACAACAGCTCTTCGCTATAGATAGCATAAAGAGGTTGTCCTTTGCCAATATATTGTTGAGGGTTTTTGACATAAACTTTATCAAGCCTTCCCCTGAACCTTGCCGTTACTACAGTTATTTTTTGTTCGTCAAAAGCTGCTGTTCCGACAATCGATGACGATTCGGAAATTTCCTTTTTTCTCACAGTGTCCGTTTTAATGCCGGCATATAATTCATCCCAACCGGAAAGCGTAATCATATCCATGGAGCCCTGTTTGCGATGTGCCAGGTGCATGTCTTCGTCTTTGTTTTCATTGCAGGAGACCGTAATGAATGATGACAGAACGAACCAAGAAAAATAGAGCCCTTTCTTCATTTTGTACACTTAATATTTAATAATTGTTTCACTATCTGCCATGTATCCGCCATCATTTGCAACGCTATCCTGCACAGACAGTCCCTCCAGTATCGCCACAGAATGTTCATCCCTGTAACCGGTTTTCACAGCCCTGGCCTCAAAAATGCCGCTACCATCCGTAGTGGTTCCTTTCTTAACCCAAACAATAGCGTTTCTTCCGACATAGTATACACTGCTTGAGGGGACGAGTAGGGCATCAGATTGCACATAGCCGATAGCAGTTATTAAAGAATTTTGCTTTAATTGCCCATCATTGTCCAGATAAACGCGGGCTTGCGTAAATTTTTGGCTTTGTGCATACACCTGTTCAATTAACTGCACCGATGTTGCAATGGTATCCGCCTGTAATTCACTTTGTATTTTCACAGGCATCCCTTTATGCAGGTATTTTTCATTTTCCTTACTGAAGGCGACCAATCCCCAGACTTGCCGAAAATCGTTGATCCAGAACAATGTCTGGTCCCTGGAAACATACATACCTTCCCGGATACTGTTATCAGCTAAAGAGCTACCTGATAGTGCAGGTACAGTCCGTTCGTTTCCTCCCATTCCCTGTCCCATAGCCAAAGAAGCGGCTTGGCCCATACTACCGGCAGTTTCAGAGGGATTAAATAAGATGTAGCCTTCATACGGACTATATATTGGGATTGTCAGTCCAACTGTGCCAGAGCTGGCTACCTGGCTGATCTGGAAGTCGCTTAAGCCCAGAAGCGTTAATTTTTCATGTGCTTTTGCTTTCAGTTCAGCATCCGCTCCGGTTCTGTTGAGGTAGTTATATTCTTCCAGGTAAGTATTGAGTTCAGGACTATAAATATCCATGATCTTCTCGCCCTTCTTTATATATTGAAAATTGTATTTAACATAGAGTCGCTCTATACGTCCTCCAACTCTTACTGCAAGCTTTTTATTTCTCCGGGCATCAAAGCTGATATAACCGCTTCCTGAAATAGGCAGACGGATCGGGGATAAGGTTGGGCTCACCACTTTTTGTTTCGCAATTACGGTTTGGTTAGTAGGTAAGGCATTCCATTTTACTTCTGTATCAAATCTTTTGTTGCTTACAGCGGCTTGCTCCCGTTGCCTGGATGAACAGCTTATTATAGACAAGGACAGGAACAGTACCATACATTTGATACCGTTCCTACTGCCGTTATATTGATTTCGTTTCATCATTTTAACTCCCTTTGATATTCATAGTCGGATTGTATCAAAAATACCTGTCCCAGTTTATCTATCCGTTCCAGCTCTTTCATAAGTAACATGTTCCACGCATCCAGTAACACAAAGAAGTTCCCGGTATTCTGCCGGTAGGCAAGCAGGTTCGTTTCCAGATTCCTTTTATAGGATGGCAGCACCTCTTTATCATAGTTATCCAACTGCTTTTTTTCATAATGCAGCATCGTTATCTTTTCTCGAAGCATCTGGCCAGCCATCAGCTGCATGGTCTCCTTTTCCCTTTGCATGGCCTCAATCTCAAAACCCATAGAACGCACTTCCGATTTATACATTTTTGACGACCAAGGGGCTATGGGTATGGTGACCATACCCATCAGGGAAAAACGGCTGGGCATAGCGAACATTTGCCCATGGTTGTACTGAATGCCAAATTCGGGCTTGGCTGCCGTTGCCGCATATTTCCTGTTCAGTTCCATAGAGCGTATCTGGTTTTGAACGGACAGGATATCACTGCGTTGAAAAATGGAACTGTCTGTTTTTAAGGTCGTATCTGCGAAGACCTCATAATCTGCATCATAATTCCCGACTACAAGGAATGTGTCAATTGAAAAAGGAGTATTCACCTCCCTGTTAAGCAAAGTATTGATGCCAATGCTGCCCTCGGCTATTTGTGAAAGCAACATGTATTCCATATTGTTTAGCTCACTCAGCGATGCTTCTGCTTTAAAAATAGTCCCCAGCTCAGCCTGGTTGTAGGCATATTTCTCTTTAGCATTTTTAATCAGCAGGCTGAGCAGCTCTTTATATTCTTTGAGCAGTCTCAGCTTGGTCTCTCCAACATACCGCCGGTAATAATATACCCGGGCAGTATAATAGAGCAGATTCTTTTGCCAGTTCAGGTCGTTTTTTTGAACAGTACTTAACGAAGAAAGATAATCTTTCCGTGCATTAAGCCTGGCAGGATTAGGTATCATTTGTTTCACCGAAAACATAAGACCTGCCTGATTTTCAACAGTCTGATCTTTAATCATGGAGACCCTGTACGGAAACTGGTCGAATGCAGCGCCTACAGTAGGCGGCATCCATGCTTTAGCCCCTGTAACCATAGCCTGAAGCGATTGTATCTTGGCTTCATAATATTTTATCTGGGGATAATCCTTATCGATCAATACATATATCTCGTTCAGGTTTAAATGGGTAGTATCCTGCGCGACTAGCGATTGCATTGTCGTCGTCAATATCAGTGTTATAAGAATTAAGGTCTTGCTCATTTCTTTATTCATCAATTTCTAAAACGGTCAGTTTACCATATTTTCTCAGTTCCCATTCTTTCAGCAGGTTAAACACTACAGGTAGCACTACCAGCACAAACAGAGTAGAGGTGATTAATCCGAAGACAAAAGGTATAGCTATCGGTTTCATCACATCGCTGCCGGTTCCCGTTGATGCCATCACCGGTATTAAGCCGATAATGTTCGCCAGGACGGTCATCAGTAAGGGACGTACACGCTGCGTTGCGCCAAACAGGATTGTTTCTTTAAGATCATCCAGGTGAATTACGTCCCTGTTATTACCCTTTTCCAACACCATTTTCCCTATCGTATCATTCATATAGGCAATCATTAATACCCCGGTCTCTACGGCAACACCAAACAGAGCAATGAAGCCCACTGCGACAGCTACGGAAAAGTTGACATGGTAAAAATACAGGGAGTACACACCGCCCATCAATGCAACGGGGATGCTCACAAAAACGACCAGCACTTCTTTAAAGGAATGAAAAGTCATGTAAAGGATAAAAGCAATGATCAGCATTACAATAGGAATGATCACCTTTAACCGTTGCTGTGCCCGTACCTGGTTTTCATACTGGCCGCTCCAGTTAATATAATATCCCTGCGGAAGCTGCTTGAATGCCTTTTCAATCTTTTCTTTGGCTTCATTCACCACACTACCCATATCCCTGCCACGAACATTAAAGAGAACGGTGCCCCGCAGCATCGCGTTTTCAGAATTGATCATGGGCGGGCCTTCTGTAACCTTAATATCGGCAACTGCCGATAATGGCAATACGCCGTACTTCATGGACTGTATGGGAATCCTTTTTATTTCATCGAGATCGTTACGATATTCCTGGGCAAGCCGCAGGTTTATATTGAAACGCTCCCTGCCTTCAACAGTATTGGACAGGATCATCCCTCCCAAAGCACTTTCGATCACCATGTTAATATCATCGATATTCAGTCCATACCGTTGGGCATCTTTTCTCCTGATTTTTATATCCAGGTATTTGCCGCCGGTCAGTTGTTCCACGTAAAGGTCTTCAAGTCCGTTAATCCCTTTCAGGCTTGCCTCAACTCTGCGGGAGATCTGGTAAATGCTGTCCAGGTTCTTCCCATATATCTTTACGCCTACATCCGTCCTGATACCGGTGGAAAGCATATTGATACGGTTAATGATCGGCTGTGTCCAGCCTACGACCACGCCGGGGATCTGAACTTTTTCATTCATCTCCTTAATCAGCTTCTCTTTGGTCATCCCAGCGCGCCACTGGCTTTTAGGCTTTAAAACGATTATCGTTTCGATCATGCTGATAGGGGCGTTATCGGTTGCAGTGTAGGCACGTCCGGCTTTACCGAGTACATTTTCCACTTCCGGAAACCCTTTGATGATTTTGTCTTGTAATTGGGTAATACGTTTGGCTTCTGAATTGGATACATCCGGTAACGTCACGGGCATCAGCAACAAAGAGCCTTCATCGAGGGGAGGCATAAACTCTGTCCCCAGGTTCAGAACGAGCGGGATACTACCAATGATAATAGCCAGGCAGATGAGTAAGACCGTTTTACGGGACTTCAGGCACCATCTTGCAACGGGACGATAGATGATCACGAAGAAATTGGAAACCGGATTCCTGCTTTCAGGAATAAGCCTGCCCTTCATAAATGAGCGGGTAAGCATGGGAGATACAGTTATAGCAAGTATGGCGGCACCTATCAGGGAAAAGGTCTTTGTGAGCACCAGCGGAGAAAATAATTTCCTTTCCTGACCAGTAAGAAATAATACGGGAGCAAATGAAATAATCATAATGATCACAGAAAAGAAAACAGACCTCGCCAGCGTCCGGGAAGAGTTTTCAATGATCTTCACACGTTCCTCTTCGGATATTTCTTTAGTATGTCCAATCCTCTCTTTATTCATTTGAATTGCTTTTATTATTGTCTAACACGCGGTTGGTTAATGCCCGGTAAGCATTTTCGGCCATGACGATGCCGGGATCTACGACATCACCAATGGCTAAGGCAATACCACCCAGCGACATGATATTGGAGGTAACGCCAAAAAGCTTCATGAGAATAAACCCGATCAGAACGGATAAAAGGATGGACATAATTGCCACCATACCGCTTCGTACGCTGAATAGAAATAGGACAACTACTATGCAGACAATTAATATTTCCTGCCATAGCGCATCTTTTAAAGTAGCGATAGCGGCTTCTATCAAATCGCTGCGGTCATATGCAGCCTTAAATGTCACACCCGGCGGCAATCCCTTCTCGATATCTTTTATCCTCGTTTTAACACGTTCTATAACGTCTTTGGCATTCTCACCATAACGCATCACGACAATGCCGCCCACTACTTCACCTTCTCCATTTTCATCGACAATGCCCAGCCTGATGTCCGGGCTCATTTGTACTTGTGCGATATCACCGACGGTTACAGGGATAGACTTATAGGTTCCGATTGGAATGTCGCGTATATCCTCCAGGTTAGTGATATATCCTAGTCCTCTTATCAGATAACCTGTTGCATTCATTTCATACAGGCTTCCTCCAACATCCTTATTATTTGCTGTTACCGCACGCGTAACGTCCATCAGCGGGATGCCGAAATAGACAAGTTTGTTCGGGTCTATGGTTACCTGGTATTGCTTTTGAAAGCCACCAAAGGAGGCTACTTCGCTCACACCTTCCACGTTCTGCAAGGCAAATTTTACATACCAATCTTGTAATGCCCTCAGCTCGCCCAAATTATATCCATTGCCATGCAGGGTGTACCAATAAACATGACCCAGACCGGTACCATCAGGACCTAAACTCGGTGTGATCCCCTGGGGTAAAAATTTCTGCGCATAGTTAAGTCTTTCCAAGACCCTTGTCCGTGCCCAGTAAACGTCTACATCATCCTGAAAAACCACAAAAATGAAGCTCATCCCGAACATGGAAGCAGCCCTAATGGATTTAATTTTAGGAATTCCCTGAAGATTTGAAACCAGGGGATAAGTGATCTGGTCTTCTATTATTTTGGGATTACGGCCCATGTATTCGGTAAAAATGATAACCTGGTTCTCACTCAGGTCAGGCAGCGCATCTATCGGGGTTTCTTTAATGGAATAGAATCCCCCGACAGCGATCAGCAGGATACCTATCCAGACAAAAAAGCGGTTATGAATTGACCAGGAGACTATTTTTTCAATCATCGTAATCTTTTACCATTTAATTATTCATATAGTTGCATATACCTAATTAAAAAAAATCAGACAATGCATTTGGGCAAGCACAGTAACGTCTTGTTATCAAAGCAGGGGCAGTAATATATCTTTTGTCCCTGTTGCTCCCGCCTTACTACCCCTGCCGATCTGAGTATGCCCAGATGTCTGGAAACCACAGATTGCTGCAATCGCAACCGTTCATAAATTCCTTTTACAGCTATCCTTTTCTCCCGATATATTACCTGCATAATACCGACGCGTTCCGGATGAGCAATGGCTTTAAAAATCCCGGCTATTTCAGTAAGATGCTTTAAATCTGTTATAACATGTTTTTCCATAAGCTCAGCCAAAAGTCCACAGTTTCAAAATAAAATATACTGATGGCACTCCCTACAGAATATGATCGTCGTCATATTATTGCTGCAAAACCGGCAACAATAATTCCTCTATAAAGATCCCATTCGTTTCATGCGGTATCGTATTTACCGTTATGATCCGGGAAGCGCCACTGCTCTTCAGCAGCAAGTAGGCATCTTCCGCGAATATCCCGTGAACGCCGACACATACAGGCGCATTGAGGTGTGCATCTCTCAGATGGCGGATGGTTTCTATCATAGTTCTGGCCGTACTGATAATATCGTCCACCAGGACAGGTATCTTATCTGTTTTCCCTGCCAGATGGGGAACGGAAACCTGTACATCTTTATCTCCCTTTCGCGTTTTTTCCAACACCACATAAGGTACGCCTGCAGCATCGGCTACTTCCGATACCCATTGCTCACTTTCTGAATCCGGCCCGATCAATACTGCATTCGGAATATTTGCTTTTATCCAGGAGGAGATTAAAGGTGCAGCATGTAAAACCTGGGTGGGGATAGCATATATCTCCCCAAGATTGCTTCTCCTGTGTAAATGCGGATCTATAGTTATCAATTCGTCTACGAAAGAAGAAAGGAGCTTAGCGAACCATTCGGAAGTGATACTTTCTCCCTGCTGAAATCTTTTGTCCTGGCGCATATAGGCCAGATAAGGCGCTACCAGTGTAATTTTAGCAGCCCCGAATTCCTTTAGTGTTTTTGCAAGGAAATATAAGGGCAACAATTTATCATCCGGCAAATGCAGGGTGCAAACAAGCAGTACTTCTTTGCCTGCCACTTCGCTGTCTATTTTTATATAAGTCTCCCCATCCGGAAACCTCCGCATGGTCAATTTACCAGGTTCGACATTCATCTTTTGGCTTAGCCTATGCGCTAACAACTCGTTCCCCGGCAGACAGAAAATAATTTTATGATTCATAAGTCAATTTGGATTATCTGTCCCTGATTGCTTTTAAAATAGTCCATTGCATAATTGAGTTCTCCTTTTGATCCTGCATAAATGATAAACAATTCATCATTCGCCCTGATAGCCTGTCCCAGTTTTACTTTAAAATCCAGCCCGGCTTCGGGTGTATCCGGCGCTCCGGCAAGTTTGGCGAGCCTGGCTACTTTTCTATTGTCAATTTTTGTTACTGTCCCATCCGATCCAGCAGTGATACTTTGTGAAAACATGGCTTGGGCAGGCTCTTTAAAGCCGCCCTGGGCAATACAAATCGCCTTTAACTTTTTGTAAGCCGCCCCGGTATTTAGCTGTTCAGTGACCAGTCTGTCTGCTTCCTCTGCCGATTTATCCATTGTAAGCTGCACAATAGCACTTGCCAGGGTCAGCGCTCTTTTTTTAAGATCCTCGGGAGCATCGCTGTTATTGCGTAAAACCTTTAAGACATCCCTTGCCTCCAGAGCTGGGCCTATGCCTTCCCCTACAGGTTGATTGCCATCAGAAAAAAGGATTTTAATTTTAAGCCCGACATATTTTGCAACTGCTTCCATTTGTACTGCCAGTTGCCTGGCGCTGTCCATATCACGGACTTTCGCCGTACTTCCGATAGGAATATCAATAACACAATGGGTTGATCCCGCCGCTACTTTTTTAGACAGGATGGATGCAATCATTTGTGCTTCACTGTCGATATCGAGTGCCCGCTCTATTCTTATTATTATATCGTCTGCAGGACTAAGCTTTACAGCACCACCCCAGGCAATGCAGCCGTTTTCCTTTGCAACAATAGCCTGTAATTCTGCCATATCCAGCGTTACATTGGTCAGTACCTCCATCGTATCGGCAGTACCAGCAGGTGAGGTAATGGCGCGAGAGGAAGTTTTAGGTATGGGAATATTTAACGAGGCTATTATGGGTACAACTATCATAGTTGTCCTGTTCCCCGGCAATCCGCCAATGCAATGTTTATCTGCAACAACTTCCTTATCCCAGCTCATCCTATTACCTACATTGATCATGGCCTGCGTTAGGTAGCATATCTCCTCTATACTCATATTCCGGCCTGAGCAGGCCGATACAAAAGCGGTAATGAATACATTTGAGTATTTTTCGTCTGCGATATCCCTAATGATGGCATCATAGGCAGCCTGGTCTAAGGCATTACCGTACAATTTAGCCCTGATATACCCGATAGACACTAAAGGATCGGTGTGCCTGACTTTTAGCAGGTCTCCATCTTTAACGTTCAGTTTCTTCTTGGCACTTAATGAAAGCGCTACTTCACCATTTCCCAATAATCCATCCTGCGTAATATTCAGCGCAGCTATTATGCTCTTTGCTCCGAACCATACTTCCACCCTTGTCAATGCCTGGAAACCCTCGGATTTACAGACATCACAACTTTCAGGCATGTAGATGACCAGCTCCTGATTGGTGTCTATCCATATATCCCTGTAATAAAGATCGTCGCTGTGATTATGCATGGGCAGATGCTTTAACTTCAAAAAGTACAGACTCCTCGTTTTCCTTCGGTATTTTCACCTTCCATTTAAATTCATACTCTATTTTTAGTTTGAATGCCTGTTGAGAAGAGGGTTCTCCATGCACGAGAAAAATCTGCGGAGGTCTTTTTTCAAATTGCTTTAACCACAGTAATAATTCCTTTTGATCAGCATGCCCGGACAGACCGGTTATCTCGACTACTTTACAACGTACAGGCACATAGGTGCCTCGTATCTTTAGTTCATGAGCGTTGTTTTGAAGTGCCCTACCACGTGTACCTTCAGCCTGATAGCCGATAAGCAAAACCGTATTTTTCTTAACGGGTGCGAGGGACTTCATATATTCCAGTATCCTGCCTCCGGTAAGCATCCCGCTTGCTGAGATAATGATCTTGGCACCCTTCTTTTCAATAATATTTCTTGTGTTGTGAAAATCCCTGTTGATGATCACATCATGGCAAACACTGTCACATTCTTCTTTTGACAGCTTGTGCCATTTAGGGTATTTGCACAAAATGTCGGTGGCATTTGCAGCCATGGGGCTATCCAGGAAAACAGGTATCCAGGTGGATATACGCCCTTCTTTTTTCAAAAGGTTGATCAAGTGCATGATCTCCTGCGCCCTGCCTACTGCAAAGCTTGGGATAATCACTGCACCGTGATCTTCGGTTGCGTCATTAATAACTTTGGCAAGCTGATCCAATGGGTCTGTGTCCGGGTGAAGCCTGTCGCCATAAGTAGATTCCATGACTACGTAATCAGCGCCGTCCAGGGCAGCCGGTGGTAGCAGGAATCTTGAATTATTCCTTCCGATGTCTCCGGAAAAAACTATCTTCTTATCGTAACAGCTCATCTGTATGCTACAGCTACCGAGAATATGGCCATTTTTCCTGAACTGGAAGCTGACGCTATCCGATAGTTGTACTACTTGGCTATGTTCCACTTCCACGAACAGTGGCAGCGCTCTTTCGACATCGTCCGTTGTATATAGGGGAAGTGCAGGCGTATGTTTTGAATACCCCTGATCATTGGCAAACTGTGCTTCCTCCTCCTGAATTTTGGCACTGTCCCTTAATATTATTTCCGTCAGGTCCCTCGTAGGCGCTGTCATATAGATCTTGCCTTTAAAACCCTTTTTCACCAGTAAGGGGATATACCCGCAATGGTCAAGGTGCGCATGAGTAAGCAGCAGAGCGTCAATTTGGGTTGCATCAACAGGCAATATCTCCCAGTTCTTATTTCTTAGCGTTTTTAATCCCTGGAACAATCCGCAGTCTACAAGAATTGTTATTTCCGGTGTTGTCAAAAGATGTTTAGACCCGGTAACGGTTTCTGCTGCTCCAAGAGATTTGATTGTGACTTGATTATTCATTTGTATCTGCTGTTATCCTGTTATAATTTCAATTGAGGTATCATTTTATGTTGCTTTTAGACGTTTTCTGTATCATGAAACATTAAAGGCACTTTGAGCCGAAGCAGTATGTATTTCTTTCATTAGACTATCTCGCGGTCAGATGACATAATACCGCCGGTTCACTAACCATTATTTTTCTTGCTCCAACAGTCTTTTTTTCTCCCCATATTCTTCCGCAGAAATTTCTCCCGAGGCCAATCTCCTTTTCAAAATATCCAGCGGAGTGTCTCTAGTGATTTTCTTTTTAGGAACAGGCTCAAACCATCCAAAAAGAGAACTAAGCATCACTACCCAAAAAAACCACCATATCAGGTGCATTCCCCAGAAATGATATCCATCGTAAAACATAATTTTTATCAGTTTTTATGTGAATAATTAAGAGATAAAAGACAATAACCAGTTGTAATAAAACATTGCATTATTTGATATTGTGCTTACGTTTAACCATTGGTTTTAACGGCAATTCATTAATGATCCTATGAACTGCGGGATGTAAATTTTTCTTTATCACTGACGCATCATAGATATCCCCTTCGGCTGTTGCTGACCAGATCAACTTTTTATTAACCCTGTCAACGACATTTAAGGATATAGCGCCTTTTACATAGTCAATGGTCTGTTTTGTAAGCCTATCCCCGCTGCCATAATAGAAATCGTAATAGACACCGTTTAAATAATAATAATTAAAACGATACGGATTGTAATAATGGCTACCGTAGTAGTAGGGACGGTAATAAGTGGATGGAGCATACTCGTAGAAATCCTTTTTCTGCCTGGCAGTTGTAATAACGAGCTGTAATAAAATATCCGGGCTATCGGGGTCAAATTTCAGACCTCTGTCCGAGAGGCATAATCCATAATAATTGCGGATATTATTGCGGATAATTTGATTGTTGTAAGGAGAGCTTGCAGTATCTGTGTCATCATGTAACCACGCGAAAGTTTTGTAATTCGACCAGTTTATTTGTTCGTCTTTACTTACGGATGTCACTTTATAAACATTGGTACAGCTCAATGAAAACAGCGTTATAAGCAAGAGGGCACTCCTCATTTTATTCAAAGTATTTTTAGTAAAGAAAAGAATCTGCTTAATGAAAGCACATGAGCCAGGTCAGCCGGCATTATGATTTCGGTCAGTCTGGACTAGGGGTTATAAGCTGACACGTATCGTTCCCAATAATTAATATTATCACTGCGAACGATACGTAAGCATCAGCTAACCTTATCTCACTTGAAGCAAATATTATTTTGCCCTAAAAATATCAGTAAACAAAAAGAAGCTTGTTTGTTATAACATCATTTTTGTTTGAAATCTTGTGGCGAAAGAGCATCCCATGCTTTTCTGACCGGATTAGGATTGGCTTTAAATGCACTGGGTGTAAATCCGGTGACCTTCTTAAATTGTGTACTGAAGGTCTGTGAATTGGTATAACCTAATTGCCATCCAATGGATGAAAACGAAAATGTGTCCTCTAAAATTAATTCCTTCGCTTTCTCCATTTTCAATGCAAGAACATATTTTTCAATTGTCATGCCGGTCTCAGTAGAAAAGGTCTTACTTAAGTGGTAATAGGTACGATGTAATTTGCCTTCGATATACGTGGATAATTTTGACATTTTACCAGGATTATCAATTATTGCCCTTACATAATCACATAATAGTGCCTGAATTTGAACAACGATCTTTTCAGCAGGTCTGTCAACCAGGCTAAAGCCCTGATCTGCCAATAAAGCTTTTAATCGCGTAATCCTATCTTCCGGAATCTCATTTTCCAGGCGGATTTCCCCAATCTTGATTTCCAAAAACTGAAGTCCTATTTCAATTAATATACTTCTGACTGTTGCGATGCATCGGTTGCAACACATATTTTTAACGAATAGCACCTTTTCCATTAAAGACCTGTTCTATTTTGTTTATCAAATTCTCGCTATTCCCATTCCGTTTTCTGTAGCGATCGGATAGCAGTTAGACCTGCAAAGTATCTGTTGTTGCGCTTTTGGCTCATCTAACCAAGAATCAGCCTGTGCAGTATCGTGCCTACACACTGCACAGGCTGACAGCACCGATTTAGGGATGATGGGCATTATGAATAGCATGAAAACTATCGAGTATATGGTGATCATGAAAGTCATGGCCGGCGTAATGGTGGTCGCTGTTTTCATCTGTATGGGCATTATGGGTGGTTACAAGCGAATCATGCTCATGACCGGGATAGACATGATGGAAATGATGCGCATGGTCAATATGGGAATCATAGTCTGTCCAGCTATGGTGATGGTCATCATGCGTGTAATGATCATGCTGAAAATCATTATGATGATGCCAAAAAAGGCTATCATGATAATGGTACAGACTGTCCCAATGCAGCTGCTGTGTATGGTGAGGTGTAGCCAAAAGGCTGTCCAGCGTTTGTTGCATATTGCCAAGATCTGAACGCATCGCGTTTGTTGCTGAAAGGTCGGTCGTACTGATTGTTTCATCTACGGGAACTGCATTGTCTTTTTCCTGTTTACAGGAAAATACGGTAATTACTAGCAGCAGCATCGTTATTCGTGTTTTCATGCTTGTTTTTTTAAGTTTGAACAAATATCCTTGCTGATGGCAAGGTTCAGTACAGGGTTTCAGTTAATGATTGAACTGCCGAGGACAGAAGCCTGACGCCGGCAGTTCAGTATGGATTATTCAACGGCTATTTTTTGTGTCACAGTTCCTCCCTGCGCTGAAACTGTCAAGGCATATATACCTTTTATCCAATTTGAAACGTCGATATTAGCTGTCGAATTCCTTGTTGTGGTTTTATATACCTGTCTACCGACGATGTCGGTTATGGCAACTGTTATAGTTGAAGCTCCAATATTGTTGGCCTTAACCGTAATCATATCATGCGCAGGATTAGGGTATGCAATGACATCCAATTTTTTCGATGCAACAGTTGGGACTGCCAGTACATTGGGGTTGTCAATTCTGATCAGCTGCTTGGTCGATTGATTGACAAACCAGATTTTGTTGTTGTCGTCAATACGGACACCCATGATCCCCGCAGTTCCGGTATTGATACTTCCAAGCAGTACCGCTGGCATAGCGGTCACATCATAAATATAGATTTTACCATCTGCATTATCGCTTACTATAATTCTACCAGAACGATAGTCAATGCCGCATGGTGATGTCAGCCCTGTGGAAGCTA
Organism: Bacteroidetes bacterium 46-16; assembly: GCA_001897835.1. Lineage (GTDB taxonomy): Bacteria > Bacteroidota > Bacteroidia > Chitinophagales > Chitinophagaceae > MKUN01. The sequence goes on along the minus strand of MKUN01000031.1, from coordinate 12,829 downwards.
CAACCTCAGTTGTTGTATTTACAACTGATTTATAGGAACCCAAAGGTTCGTTCGCAGTAGACGGGACGGCCAGATTACCACCAATAATACCGCTCGTAGTTTTTAAACGAAGGATCTTGTTATTGCCGCCATCCACTATATAAAGCCAGCTATTTTGTTTGTCTAAAGTCAGATGGCTGGGAATGTTTGGTTTCCTAACTACTGAAACATCCGTGTAACGATATATACGGCCGTCGGAGTGATCGTCGCCGCCGGATGCATGGGGCATTTCAAAATCATATCTGCAGATATTGCCGTTGTACCCGTCAAAATACCAATATACATTAGCACTGTCATGAGCAACGCCCATGCCGAACGGGCTTTGATGTAACATATCGAGGTGGCTACCTAAAGGCTGGCCGGTCACCCAATTGTTTTGATTTACTCTTGCAAACACAGAGGTGTCATTGGACCATAAGGCTGGTCCCATAAAAGTAGAAGAAGCCGAAGCAGTATTTTTGATTTCCTGGGCCGAACAGAATGTGCCATTATCCCCCATTGCTAAGGCTACCGAACGTGCCATAAAATGCTCATTATGAGAATCCCTTCTGAACTGGACGCTTTGTGTCACTTTACCGGCGTCGAAAAAAATAACTATGCTCCCTCCATTAGCTTCCTTGTTTAAAACCCACCATTCATCAGGCCTGCCGGGTACGAAGTCCAGGTCATGCGGAGAGGTAAGATTATCTGATGCTGTACCAATAACGGTAAATGTATTAGTGCCAGTGAGATAGTTATCTAACTGGCTTTGTGCCTCAGCAGATACACAACAGGCTAGCATGATTATAAAAAAGACTACTCTCTTCATACAAGAAAATTTAGTTTGAGTGAATAATATGTTATCATGTCATCTTAATGAGCTTGCTTTATCAGCCGGACTGAGTGTCGGGAGCTCTTATCCTGTAACAAGAGCATATACACGCCATCAGGCAATGACTTATTAGTTATCGGAAAGGCATACTGTCCCGGGATGTGCATCCGGTATTCAGAAAATACTTTTTGCCCGGTCACGTTATATAGTTCAACGAGTAGGGCGTCATCTTTTGATTGGTATCGCACATTCCAGGCTTCAAGAGCTGGATTAGGGTAAACGGTTAATAGGTCTTCTCCTCCTGTTACATTATTAATCCCGGTGGTATTGGGCGTCACTACAAATTGTCCCATCATGCCATCGTCTTCGTGCATTAATATATGACAGTGATACATATAAGGGGTTGTTGTATCAGCGAAGTCTTCAAATTTCATGATAACCCTGACTGTATCTCCCGGACCGACAAGGACAACGTCTTTGGCGCCACTTTCCTTTGGAGCTGGAGGTATGCCATTCCTGTCCAGAATAAAAAAATGCACATCATGAATATGAAAAGGATGGGCGACCATTGTTTCGTTGACAAACCTCCATATTTCTGTCGAGTTTAATGGTATGTGATAATTCACATGCATCATATCAAAGGAGCTGTCATTAAAATAAAAGGGACCATCCATTACCAAAAAGCTATCTGCGGTAAAATGAATATTCCTTGTTGTGCTTGCTGTACCCTCTGGATAAGGTGTTACCGTAACCAACGATGAAGGAATGGTCGTTACCGGGCTGATTGTTGGTGGCCCTACATTGATTTTCAAAATATTGAAGTCAATTCCGTTAAGTGAGCTATTCATCGGAGGAAATCCGGGCGGCATAGGCATCGTTGGTCCGCCTTGTACGCCCATTGGGAATTCAGAGGCATAGCTCATCAAATAAAGCGTCTGACCGTTCATGCCAGTTAGATCAAGCAGTACTTCGGCACGTTCGCCAGGCGACAGCACAATTCGTGTGGTAGAAACAGGCGCTGACAAAAGGCCATCGTCATTAGCAATAACATAAAAGGGTTTATTACCGGTAAACCCAAAATTAAAATTACGTTCCCCTGCAGCATTTAATATACGCAGACGGACCACCTGTGCCGGTAGAGGCGTATAGGGATTGAACGTGCCATTGACCAACAAAATACTATCTACCATTCCCCGTGGGTCAATCTGGTTAAGCGTATCTAGTTGCTGGGATTGTACAATGACCGGTATATCATCCACACCGTATCTTCTTGGCAGATTCAATAAAGCCTCCGTTGAATCGCGGACAATGATTAGCCCTGCTGCTCCAAGCATTGCCTGTTCTGTTGTCTTCATATGTATGTGCGGATGATACCAGTAGGTCGCAGCATTATTCATTACTTTGAAGGAAGGGCTCCAAGTCGCTAACGGCAAAATCGGCGTATGAGGCCCCCCATCATTTGTAGGGGCTACATGTAAGCCATGCCAATGAACCGAAGTAGTATCACCAATATTGTTTTGGACATTCATGTTAACGACAGTATTCCTGTTCAAGATCAGCGTTGGTCCCAGGTAATGAAACGAATTATAACCCAGTGTTTGGGTTTTCTTTCCTGGCAGTATTGATATACTGTCTTTATGCATTATTAAATTTATCGTTGTGCCGGTCAAGGTATCCGGAATCGCGAGGGGCAATTGCGCGTAAGAGGTGCAGTTTGCGATAGCAAATGCGACTATTAATAATAACTTTCTCATGAATTGAATATTTACAAAGGGGAGGTAACGCCTCCCCTGATTATTATTACTGAATCTCCAATTTTAAAGCAGTTCCGCCGGTACCATCCTGTATGTTCACCAGGTAAGTACCTTGTGGCAATGTATGCGTATCGATGCCGATGTCGTTGTTTCCTGAAATCGCCTTGAATGTATTTACTTGAATGATTCTGCTTGCCATATCGGTAATTTGCAAGGTATAGTTAGCGGCTTCTTTGGCGTTGAAATGAAGTATTGCCTTTTCTTTTGCCGGATTAGGATATACTGCAAGATTTTCTAAAGCAGCTTCAATTGTTGAAATTCCGGTAGTTGTACCTGAAAATGCCAGATTGTCTACCCAGAGATAGCTACCATCAGCAGGGGTCATGCCACTGGAAGATAGTATGACCAATGCCGAGTCGGGAGTATCACCACTTGTATAAGTCAGCGGAATAGTAAATGGGGCCCAACTCATTGCCATGCCAGCCAGCGGCTTCACTGCTTTAGCAATTGTGTCACGCATCATCATCGCCATATCCCATTTAGTCAGATAGACAGCAATAAATCCCTGGTCGCTGCCCGACATTGCCATATACTGCCAAGAGCCTGTCAGGTTTGAGGACCGAACAGTGTACGGGAACCCACCAGTAACATTCATAGTAGTCATGTTTATGGTTCCTGTGGCTGCAATTCCTGGCATTACACCCATTCCAGTTACGTTTTTAGAGGTTAATTTCAGATAGGATGACCCGGCAACCCCTGGCGTACCTTTCTCGGCAGTGTATACAGATGCAGTTGTGGTCATTGGATTGAGCGTTCCCCAATTATCCGGAACACTGTAGCCACTGACAGTTGACCAGCTTTCAAAGCTGGCATTAGGAATTTGTGCTGATGCACCTAATGCAACAGTGACAAAAGCAGAAAGTAGAATTATCTTCTTCATTTTATTGTAGTTTTATTTTGAATGTTATTATTGTTTTTAAGATCATTTACTGTATTCATTCTATCCTAGCTGATTCCAATAGTATATCTTTTAGAACCTAGTCAGGCTTAACAGATATCAGCATTGAATTAGTATCAGAAATTGGCGGGCCGGGCAAGAAATAAATGCGATATTTCTAAATGCTACAGGTGAATAAGCTATTAAATAGCTCACCTGTAAACACGCCAAATCCCGCAAAGAGGACATCTGCGGGGAAAGCAAAAAATCAAATTAAAAACTGCTGGTGTAATACGTGGAGCCGTACCGTTTGTATTAATGGAGGCGCATGTGCAAGAGGGACGATATAAGAGACATCGAAGGCTCTCACCTGATTTTGAAAGATTTGAATATTTGGCACAACGAGGGCAGCAAGAGAAAACTGCTCTTCAAACTGCAGTTGCTTAGCCATGGATTGATTGTCATCAATCTTTATTTTGCAATGCTGCGTTTTACAACAGCCCTTCTTTTTTTGTGTGCCCCCACAGCAACAACTGCTTTTTTTCTTATGACCGTTGAAGGAAAAATATTGAAGAATTTTACCGCAATAGTGATATGATATCCATGTACCGCTAATATTTGCGGCAAGCAGCGTAATCAGTAATATGGAAACAATTTTCTTCAACGAAATACAATAACCAAAATTAATGTTTTCCTTCTTAAAACAAAAAAAAGCGGCTGTTCCCTGTTCTTTTACTTGAATGTCCCCTATAAATTTACTACAATTTATCAGCATTCAATACATTGCGCTTTACTACAATATAAATTGGGGGCTTTTGTACAGTCAGCGCCTGGTTAAGACTGTTCCAGTTTTAGCCCATTCTTTAGTTAGTGGATACGTCTCCCAAAAACTTATCCTAGCAAAATTATCCACACTTATTACTTCAATTAAATTTCTTTATGTCGGGAGATACCCAAATCAATACGATAATAGAATATGGGTAAAAGGCCTAATTGGTATTGGTAATAGAAAGGATCTGCGGATCCTTTTGCAGCCAGGTCTGAGCTGTAGGTCAATGTTAACACATTCCTGGTATTTGTCAGATTGATGATATCCAGCCCGAGTTCATGTGTCAATTTCTTAGCATTGAAACGCAACCCAAGCTTGAGGTCTAACCGGAAATACGGTTTAAAATGTTGAGAATTACGAAGGCTATCTATTACTACGATATCTCCGTACGCGTTCGAAGCGGCAACATCCGGAGGTGTATAGTGTTTCCGTCCGAGGTAGGTACATTTTAATCCAGTTATCAATGTGCATTTCCTGCCCAATTTTCTTTCATAACCTCCGAGGAGATTTGTTGCATAATGGCTATTAAAGTCTGTATTGCGATATATGCCGTCATTACCTTTCGCTTTAGAATCAAATAGGGAGCCGGTAAACAATATATAAAATCCACGACTGAACTTTTTCTCCGCCGTCAGTTCTGCGCCGTAATTATATCCAGTTCCCCTATCGGCCAAAGTACCCGGAAAATACCTGGAGTAGGTGGCTCCTTCATCCAGCGCGGAATAAGATGACCCCGTACGGATTTCTATAGGTACGTTGAAAAGGTACTGGTAATAGGTTTCTATATGCAAATGTAAATCATGGGCTATAGATCGGTAATATCCGATTACAAAATGGTGGCTGCGGATAAAGCTTATATCTTCATTAGTCCTATTCCTGGTGCCAGGCTGGTAGGCATAATATTGATACATAGGCAACATCTGGCTGTGTAATCCATATCCAGCAGTTAAAATTGCGCTGCTGCTTAAAGCCCATCTGACTGCCACACGAGGCTCCATGGATGTTGCTCCGTTCAAAGCCAGATATTGGCCATGTATCCCCGCAGTAAGGATAAGTGTTTCTGACGGTTTAAATTTATACTGAAGATAGGCCTGTGCAAGATTAGTCCCTCCTTTAAAATTTTCCCTGAGTTGCCAGTCTTGCCTTGATGTCGGGTATTCTCTTGAGCTATCCTGAAGACTCAAGTGATAATAGTTGTTAATTATCCCGCCTGAAATAGTATGACGTGGTGAGAGTTTTTTACTTAGATGCCAGTGCATTACAGTAGCTGCAACTGAAAAATCATAACCTAAAATCCGTTTTAACGAGTCTACTTTAAATGTTGCATCCCGAAAAACCTTATCATTGACACCTGTTATCTCGCTGCCGGTTTCTGCGATAACTATTTTCATGAAACTAGTCTTGTTAAAAGCATGACTGAAAGAAGTTCCTATTATTCCGGTGTTTGATGAAAAATATTGATCTCTGTCCGACTGTCCATATAACTGCGGTGTAGGGTCAGTAAGTGTGCTTACAATAAGGTTAATTTTGCTTAATCCTCCTATACCAAAGACCGCTATATCTGATTTCTTTCCGATTGGAAAATTCAGCTTAAAGGTAGCGTCCTGATAATTTGGTATTGAGCTAGTCCCGATTGGAATATTTAGTCCGCTGAATATTTTCAGAGTGGAGTATCGATAACTAAGCAAAAAAGATGAGCCCTTTTTCTTTGAGACAGGTCCTTCAGCAACGATTTCTGTTCCCAGGAAGCCTAATTGACCTGTAAATTCATAGCGGTCATTATTCCCATTGCGGAGCCGCAGATCAAATACGCCACCTACGGCATTCCCATATTCGGAGGGGAATGCGCCCGTGAAGAAATCACTATTGGCAAGCGTTTTATTATTTAACATGCTAACAGGTCCACCCGAGGTACCTGCAATAGCAAAATGATTAGGATTAGGTATATCGACACCTTCCAGACGCCATAAAACACCCTGCGGTGAATTCCCCCGGATTATAAGATCATTACGTGAGTCGTCACCACCTTGAACCCCAGCAAAATTTGATGCCATGCGTGCGGGGTCTGCTCGGCTTCCCGCGTAGCGTTCCGTTTCCTGTACATCAAAAGTTCTGCTGCTTACGATAGCCATATTATTGACATGCTCCTGTTTATATGCTATGGTTATTTCGTCCAACTTTATCACATTTCCTTCCATTTCGATGGGTACTATTACTTCCTTTGCAGATGTTACCAGCACATTGACAAGCGTCAACTGTTGATACCCCTGTTGATTTATAAGTATTGTGTGTGTTCCTGTTGGAAGCTTGTAAATAACATAATTGCCGTTGCTATCCGTTACTGTCTTCAGGGATGGATGGACATCAGTTATGCATACGCTCACACCCACCAGTGCAGCTTTGGAGTCCTTATCCACAATTGTGCCCCTCAGCGTTTGATAGTATTGGGCGTTGCATAAGACAGGAAGCAGGAATAAAGTGAGTGATAGTTTATACATACATCCAAAATTCGGAAGAAATTAAGAATTGCTCGAATGAGAATATACGACAGATATAACCTTACTAGAAAATTCAATACGTTACTTAAATAAACTTGACAATAAAATCAGTTTGAAATATTTAACATTATATATAGTGGTACAGATTAATATAATGTAAAAGCCAACGATTTTTTAATCCGGCATTCTGTTTGAGCTAGTAGAAAATATTGCCATTGAAGCAGTCTAACGCTGGAAAATTAATAATGCCGCAGCCTGTTGCCTGGAAGCGGATGGCCGAGCATATATAGTGAATGATCCGATTCCGGGCAAGGGGCTGCACCGCTTCTCGCGCAGCGGCGTTCCTCCGTAGGAAGGATGGCCGATGCGCCGCCCTGGGAGGGCTTAGCCTACTTTTATAGGCTGTGTGACGAAGGTCTCCAAGTTGTGAAAAAAGCCCTTGTTCTCTGTCACAGCATTGCGGAATAAGTTCCAGAGCAGAGAACATCCCATCTGTGCCAGTGACGGATTGATAAACAGGTCTTGTTTCTCCAGTGCTTCAGCAAGTGAGCAGCTTGGTGTCGGGTCGCTATCTTCGGATTGTTTCAGCAGGTCGCCATACATATCCGTAACAAATGGCAGCTCGGCTACGGTCTCAAATTTCTCGGAATGAGGCTGATGTATCTTCCCGATAGTGGATAGCAGCACTTGCCCTGTACACTGGCTGTTACCGAAGTCCATCCAGTATTTAGGCTGGCTGCGGTACAACCTTTCTCCTGACAGGCTGCGCAGCATGTTCGCTATCTCAAAACGGGCCGCTACGCTATCCACACAGGAGATATAGATCGTCGCCATTGCCTGTTCAGGCAGCCTGCCTAATTCCGTGCGTTGAAACTTTTCTGCCTGCGCTTTCCAGTTCATACCGAAACACCTGTTGACCCGATTGATTAAGGCAACACTTTTACATAGCCCCGTTTCCGATTCAAAGAATAACTGCCTGCCTAAATTGGCTTCCGTTACCACATCATCATCCCATAGGTTCACCTGCAATCCTGCATGTCCGAGCGTGGTCAGCGCGTGGTTAATTTTCACCAGCCCTGTGAGTACGTTGGAGCCTGTACCGCCTGCGCCTATCAGGTTCACCTCTATGGGATTGGTTGGCTCTATGAGTGCCCTGTCCACAAAATGTACTTTTAGTTTCGTGTTCATCTTAAAATGCTTTTAACCGTTCTGTTCGTTTTTCTTAATACTTCTTTCGGGAATGCCTCGTTTGTCCCAGACAGCTTTTTCCACAGGCTGACACAGTTACCCTGTACGGGGTTGTGGTGCTGCATCAGATGGCTGAAATAGCTGTTAAAGAAATAGCGCTCCCATGCTGTGGTAAATTCTTCCAGTGATGCCGAATTGCGGATGTTTACATCCACCGTACCCATGCAGACATTACCTTCCGCATAGACATTGAAGAAAGGCGCATGATACAGGGCTGTAGTTGCTGTGGGTTTCCTGTCCGTTTTCAGGGCGTAGATATGCAGCTTCTGTTTATCCGCTACCCATAACAGGGAGGGTATGGCAGCCATGCCATTGGGTATGCCGAGGTTTTCCACGAAAAACAGTTGTTTCCTTGTTGCTTTCGTGTACCACATGACAAAGCCGTTGGGCGAAGGGTCAATATACAGGACATTATTTGCCATGATGCCTGTAGGCTTCAGGAAAGCTTTATTCCCTTCGGTTGCGGTGTTGAGTGCTTTCGCCAGTTGCTGCGCTTCCTTGATATTCAGAGGATGTGCATTGATAGGATGCCCCTGTTTGTCCATGTCAAAACATTCCACATAACAATCACTTTTGTTACCTGCTGCTTCATAGATGACCAGTGCAGCTTTGGGATGGTATAATGTGCCGATGTTCTCTCTTATATCGTTCATGGCTGTTCATTTAAATTGTTATTCAGAAGGTAGCAGAGGTCGTCCATGAGCGTAAACAGTTTATGCTCGAATGTAAGGTTGTCGCTTGTCGGGGCTGTACCGTCAAACTGTTGCTCTATCACAGGTTCTTCCATTTCCCCATATTCGTTGAACTCGTTATTGATACAGTCCGCAAGGGTTTCGTATAGCCAGCCTTTGGTAGTAGCTACAAAGGATATGTATTTGTCCATCCGTATCACTTCATCCTCCTGTTCTTCATCATAACGTCCGTAACTGCCGTGTTCAAATACATTGGTGGCGGGATAGTCAGTGTACAGGCTGAGTGCCTGCTGTGCCACCTGCAAACACTCCAGTTCATATTGATTTACGGGTTGGAATGCCCTGATACGCTGCGCCAATACCTCAAGGTTCTTACGGTTGAACAGCTTGCGTTCCATGCAGTCGCCTACCCATTCTGCTATCGCCAGTTCCCCGATACGGCAGTCTTCTTCACTCTTATCATCATCCTGTTCTATCCAGTCTTTTATCATTTCATATTCCCAATACAGGTGTGTCCCTTCCTGTCGGTAATAAGGTATATCGGCAATATGGTACAGGTAGCTGCATACGGATAACAATAAACAGGCGGTCTTTCGGGTCTTCCTGTTTCGGAGCATCCTGTACAGCGGGATGACAGGTATGTAATACAGGTTTGTGCCTGTGTCGTAACGATGTTCCGTAATAAAGAAAGTCTTACCCTTATCATCCTGTACCAAACGCAGGCTGCTCCAGTCCTTCACTTTTCGTTTCAGGTGGTTCTCCGCTTCCCAAATAGACAAAGCCATATTGTAGGGATAGCCGAAAGTCCTTGTGTCCGTAGGTTCAAACCCTTCATAATGTTGGGAGAGCCTGCACAGGGAACGATAAAAATCGTCCTCTGTTTTTTGTATGGCTGTATCATCTGCCACCGTTTTCATTGTTTCCAGTTTGGGCAGAAAGATGGTCTTTAGAAAACCATTGGCAACATCTGCTGCGGGACGGACTTCAGCTTGTTGCCTGCTGTTTCGGCTGCGTCCCTTGTGCGTTGCATCCAGTCCGTAAATGCGCTGACCTGCTGGTGCAGCTTTCTTTGTCTTGGCTGTTTGGATCTTTGGATTGTACCCGATATGATATGTTGCTGTTGCATATTCCATTGCTTAAAAGTTTAAGATTAACCCTTTGTACCTATGACACTTTCAAAGCGATACTGTACGGCATCGTCCTCGATGCGTGGTGCGGATATTTTGGCAGTAGCCAGTATGGGGTAAGTATTGGCGTAGAAATTCATCACCGCCTCCACGCTCCATAAAGGTTCAGGGTCTGTGAGCCTGATGTCTGTTCCGTTCTCCTGTAACAGGAATATCCTGTCTAACTGTTTTGCTACTAACATGGTTCATCATTTTTATTTGTTATCATCATCTTCTTCCATTTCGTAATCTTTTTCCTGTTCTTCTTCTACCTCTTCATCAGGTACTTCTTCGTCAGGTGTTGCAGGCTGCTGCTGCTGCTCCTGCTCCTGCTGAGGTTGTACCGCTACAGGTGTTGTCTCCGCTCCAAAGAGGTCGGGTGCGAATTTGGCTGCAAGGGCTGATTTACGTTTACGTAATGCCTCTGCCTGTTCAGGATATTCGGCAGGTTCGGGTACTTTCATCCATGCGTCCCTGAACTTGCCTTCCTTTTCCAGTTCATCCACTTTCTGCATGGCTTCTTTATACTTCTTATCCTTTGCCTCTTTTTCCTTTTTCTCCTTATCGGCTTTCTCTTTTTCCATTGCCGATTGCTTTTTGGCTACTTCCATCTGCTTCATATAGGCTTCCATATTGACCATTAATCCCGATGCGGTTTCTATGGGTGTGGTTATCTGCCCAAAAAAACCGTTGTCCAGTTCTTCGGCTGTGCCTTTCAGGTTCAGCGAGGGGATGAGTTTTCTTGCATCGTCCCCGCATTGTTCGTTGTTGAGCATCACCGATACCACCCAATTAGCAGCTGCGCCTTTACGTATGGTGATGTGCAGGTCACCTGTTATGTTCATTGCAGCTACGCTGCTGAAAAAATTCGTTGCTTCCATTGTTCTTGTTTTTACGTTAAAAATTCTCTTGCTGTCCTGTATCGTTTTATCCTGTACCATTTCATTTGAATAGCCATCCAATTAGTCCCCACAGCATAAGGATTAAGGCTATCCACTTCAACGCCCATTCAACGGACAGGGTTATCAGCCCTACGAAATAGTTACTGAAGTGCTGCAAGCCACCCAAGCCCCTGCGGTTGAACTGGCGCATACCCACGATTAGCCTGATACCTAAGCCTATAAAGAATAGTATTGGATAGGACGTGTGATGCAATAATTCTATGAGCGTTTTCATCTTGTACTGCTTTAGTTGTTATCAATCGTCTTTATATAATCCTCGTAGCGTTGTGTTATATCCTTTCCTCTTCGGAACCTGTCTTTGCCATAGTCGTACTGCTCCTCGAAAAACCGCACTTCTTTGGTGATAAGGTTTATCGTGTATCGGTAGGTGGCGTTGGTGCGCCTGTCATTCATTGTACAATGCTCCTGAAGTAACAGGAGTTCCTGTTCGCTGTTATTCAGGGATAACAAGGGCTGAATGAGCGACTCCACGATATATCCCTGTTCGGGTGCGCTGCTGCTATCGGCAACACATATCAGGGATGTGCCGTTGCTCAGTTCGATATGAAGATTAGAACGTGTCATGATTGCTATGGTTAAGGATGAAACAATAAATTAATGGCCTGTACGAACTTGTGGTTATCGTGCTGCCTTATCGTTGTGTACAGGGTCAGGCAATGCACCATATACAGGGCGAGATAACCGTCAAACAACTGGTCGGCAAATAGCCTGCTGTGCGTATATAAACGCCCACCGTATCTATGTATCTTATTGCCTATCTCTTTTACAAAGGACAGCCATGCTTCCACCGTGAACAGCCCGTTATCCCATTTAGTCCGCAATAGCTGTTCTTCTTCCTGTATGGTCATACACAGCTTGTCAGCATAAGCCAGTAAAGCAGGTATTTCCTGTGGGAACAGTTCATGCAGCAGCCTTGCTTTTTCTACGTTTACTGATTGCTCTAAAGATTTCATCGTATTTTATTTTACTTGTTACAGATTTAGATTTTCAGGTATATCGGGCATACCGTCCGCCAGTGTGCGCCTGATAAACTGTGCATTGTCGTCCAGTGCGAATGCTACCTCCATCACCCGCACTTTTACCACCGATACCAATGTTGCCCTGCGTTTCTTCAATGTCAGCATCATGTCAAAATGCGATATCGAATAAGTACAACCCAAAGCGACTATGCTGTGTGTCTTATGCTTTCTCCCGCTCTTGCGGATGATGAACACGGTAAAGTCCCATTTATAGCAAATCGTCATGACCGATGGTTTTATATAGAAGCCGTCCGCAGACGGCTTCTATGGGTTCATTAATTAAACAGGAGCATATCGCTGCCATCCTGCGCAAAGGAGGTACACAGTTCAAAGGCTTTCCGTGCCTTGTTCTGTGCCGTGCCACCCATGACTATGGATTGCAGTTTGGTTTCATCATCCTTGTAACTGCGTACATTCTGATAGTAACCTGTCACCGCATTGTATGCACCGAACAGTGTTCCTTTGGTGGTGTCCATCTGTTGCGTATCTGCTATCATAGCATAGGCGAAGGCATCTTCTACCGTATTTTTAAATACGGTGGACAGTTCGTTCTCTGCACCTTTTTTGAGTACGTCCAATGTTTCCTTGTTAGGGCATAATGCCAGTTGTATGAGTTTCTTTACTTCGGCATCCGTAATACGCACCTTTGTCCATTGGTTGAATATGCCCTCCAGTTGTACACTTAATGTGTTTGCCAGTCCCATGACCCTGTGGGCATCTTCCAAACGCTGCTTTGCTCCCGATGTATGACGGATGCGTATCACGTTGGACATATTGCCGAGTGCAGCGTTCAGCGTGTTCTGACATACGATGCGTATGGGTGTGAATGCTGCGGTAATACTTCCTGTACCATCGTGTGAGGTGGTCAGGAAGA
>MKUN01000030.1 GCA_001897835.1 Bacteroidetes bacterium 46-16 | reverse complement strand
TAGCCTTATCTATCATTATCACGTCCAGCAATCCTTTTTTGCCGGCATAATCCCTCGCACTGCTATATAACCAATCTTCAGGATGCTCCACATATCCTGCCTTAACAGGATTATAATGAATATAGTCGAGATAGCGGTACAATACTTCCTCGCTATACAATTCAATGGGCTTATTATGTTGTTGCCACAATTGGTGGACGGTATTATTAGGATTTTTTCTCGCCGCTTCCCTGAAATGCTGCAGCATCCATTCCCGCCTGCTTTCCGAAGCGTTATTGCTTATCGTTTTGCTCAGCAATTCCGATGTATGCCGTTTATGATCGCGTAAAATATTTTCCATAGGGTTGCCTCTTGTGCTGATGATAAGGTGGACATGATTGGTCATCATGCACCAGGCATATAGGTCAAGGTCTTTTTTATCGCAGCAATGTTTTAAGCTGTCGAGAATGATCTGCCTGTATTCATTGCGTGTAAACAGGTCTATCCAGTTGATCACCGTATAGGTTACAAAATATAGCCTGCCCTGGTTATGAAATTTGTACTTTCGACTCATGTTTTAAAGATAGCCTGTTGTGTAGGAAGGCACAAGAACGCAGGCGCACATGGGCTGGACGGCATTCTTGCGCCAACGGGGGGAAGGTGTAAAACTGTTATTTTTCTTTATTAAAAAGTGATGATATTTTTTTGAAAATCGATAAATCGATATCGCTATCCTCTTTATATAAGTAGCCTGTTTTCTTTTGTACAAAAATCTCCTTTGCTCCAATTTTTATCAAAGTGTCGCGATCTTCAGGTTTACTTATGATATTTATACTTCTCATAAGTGCTGCTAATGTATTTGCTTTGTTCTCGTTGATTGTAATATTGTGCATCAACGCATTGTAATTTCTAATTAAGAACTTGAGTAGGAATATCGTCATAGAGATAAGGAACAACCTCAAAACTGCCTTTTTGGCTAATTCATAATATAATAGAATTTTAATGTTCTCTAGCGCAATAGAACCAATGGCTGGTTTCTGTATTTCAAGCAATGTGTTTCTATTGTGAAAATAGCAATCTAAATCAATCCAGCACTCTTTAATGAAACAGAAAATTAGCAATGCAAGCAAGCCAAACGCAAAAGCAATACCACTTATCCACCAAATTCTTAATTTCTTATTATTATTTGCAGTGTCCCAAAATATTTTATCCAACCTAAGTAATTCAAAATCTTTAACGTCAAAATCGAACCTACTTTTTACCTCCTTTACTTCTTGTTGAAGATTGAATAGCATTTTCTTGACTTCAGAAGCATCGGATGTTGTTTCAAGTTTTATTGTTTCAATTTCATTTCGAGATTGTTTTTCAAATTCTCTTAATCTTTCTTGTATTGCCATTGCTTCTGCATCAAGTTTCCTTTTTGCATCATTGAATATTTCATCATTTTGTAATAATTGTGCGTTGATTTGAAGTGCTTGCGCTTGTTGAGAATATCCTTCTAGCTGGCGACTAAAATGTTCGATTGAATTGTCGTCAAATGTGCGATCCGTAAAGTTTTTCAATTCGTTGTTTATTCCCTGCAACAATTGAACTGCAGCAGTCATCACCCCACTAGATAATTTATTTTGAGACTTTCTTAAAGAGTCAATACATTGACTAATGTTACTTACTTGATGGCTAAAGTCATTACGGGTTCTATATCCAATATGACTTATTTCAAGGCTATTGATAATTTTGAATAGAACGTTAGTTCGTTCAGAAAATATACTATACTCATTATTTAATATTGCTTGATCATATGCCATAGTAATTAAATTTATTAGTTAGTTATAAATTTATTAAAGTCAAATTCAATTTTATCGTATCATCCCAAAAATGTGGATATCTTCTCCCCCAATCCCATGTTGGCGCAAGAATGCCGCCTGGCTTTATGCATCAGCGTTCTTGTGCCCCTCGCGCCGGAATGCCGCCTGGCTTTGTGCATCAGCGTTCTTGTGCCCTACGCACCGATAAAAAATGTGGATATCTTCTCCCCAAATCCCCTCTTTCCTGTCGTATCTTGCAGGGTAGCACAGGCTTTTAGGCTGGGCCTCACATGGGCCGGGCATGATTAGCCCTTGTTGCTGGCAAAATAAGTGGCCAATGGGATATTTTTGTGATATTTTTTCATGCTAAACGATTGGTTATCAATAAAAACATGGGAAAAATAAAATTGCCGCAAAACCTGTGATATTTACCCTTAATTTGCCCGGAGATTTTTAATTTTAAGAGAGCGTGAGCGACAATTACATAGTATCGGCCCGTAAGTACCGTCCCCAGACCTTTGATACCGTCGTGGGGCAGCAGCACATCACCACTACGCTGAAGAATGCTATTAAGCACCAGCACCTGGCGCATGCTTACCTCTTCTGCGGTCCGCGCGGTGTGGGCAAGACCACCTGCGCCCGCATACTGGCCAAAACCATCAACTGCGAGAACCCCACGGCCGATATGGAGGCCTGCGGTGTATGTAATACCTGCCAGAGTTTTAAGAACAATACATCATTCAATGTCTTCGAGCTCGATGCGGCCAGCAACAACTCGGTCGACGATATCCGCAACCTTACCGACCAGGTACGTTTTGCACCCCAGCAGGGCAAATACAAGATATACATCATAGATGAGGTGCACATGCTCAGCGCCGCGGCCTTCAATGCCTTCCTGAAGACGCTGGAGGAGCCGCCCCCCTATGCCATCTTCATCCTTGCCACTACCGAGAAGCATAAGATATTACCTACCATACTCAGCCGCTGCCAGATATTCGATTTCAAGCGTATTACCACCGGCGATATCGTGAATCACCTGCACAGCATAGCCACCAAAGAGGGCGTAGTGGCCCCCGAGGCCGCCCTGCATGTGATCGCACAAAAGAGCGAGGGCTGCATGCGCGATGCCCTCTCGATGCTCGACAGGATCGTGAGCTTCACCAATGGTATGCTTACCTACAGTAATACCATGGAGCACCTCAACCTGCTGGATGCCGATTATTATTTCAAGCTCGTGGATCATATGCTCGCGCAGGATGTGAGCAATACCCTGCTCCTGCTCGACCAGGTGCTCGAAAAAGGCTTCGAGGGCGATGTGATCCTCAACGGCCTCGCCGAGCATATGCGCAACCTGCTGCTCTGCAAAGATGCGCGCATGGCCAAAATGCTCGATGTGCCCAATGAGCACAAGCCTATCTATTACGAGAAGGCCAACCAGGCCCCGCCATCCTTTGTGCTTTCGGCCCTCAATGTCATCAACGATAGCGAGCTGCAGTATAAGAATGCGACCAACAAAAGGCTGCATGTGGAAATGTGCCTGATACGCCTTTGCTACCTGCTGCAGGTCACCAGGGTCACTGCCGATGATGTAAAAAAAAAGCCTGGTAGTGTAGCGGCAGCGTCCGCAAACAGTTCAGCCGCTCAGCCGCTGGCAGATCAGCCGCAGGCACCTGCTCAGCCACTCCCGCAGCCGGTAACGGCAGCACCACCTCAGCAGGAACATAAGATTCCGCCACAGGAGCCCCCTGTAGCACAACAGGCGCAGCCTGCATATACGCCACCACCTGCACCGGCGCAGCCGCAAAATAACAATGCTGCCGCTGCTCCCTCCAAAGCCCGCCGCCTCAGCAAAGGCATGCTCAACGACCTGGACAACGAATTGGCCAATGGACCCGGTGAAACAGAACAAAAAGAGTTGACCGAAGCCGTGGCTGCCGAGGTCTTCGATAAATACAAGCAAAACCTCAGGGAGAAGAACAAAAGCGTGTACTACGCCCAGTTTTGCGCCATGAGCATAGAAATACATCTCCCCGATGAGATACGTTTCGTTACCCCCAACGACCTGACCGATGCCTATGTAAAAGAGTTGCGCGATGAGTTGATCGACTTTTTCCGGGCACATACCGGCATAGGGGCCCTGAGGGTCACCAGCGAGGTGCGTATAGACACCACTAATATACAGCCGCAGGAACGAGTGCTCAGCAAACCCGAAGTATATGAGGCCATGGCCGCCAAAAACCCCAATCTCGCCAGCCTTAAGGATGGACTGAATATGCAGATCGATTACTGATGTATAGGTTGGTAAGTTAATAGGTTATATAGATGACGAAAAATTTGAAAGCATGGAGCATGTTTACAAACAGCTGGAAAAATTGCTCAATGGTTACATTACTTTCTTAAGAAAATCTATAAAATGACAAGAAAATATACCTATCGACCTATCAACTTGTCAACCTATCAACCTGAATTATTACTTTTGACACCGAATTAGAACAAATAACAACTATGGCTGAAGTGATACGCATGCCGCTGCTGAGCGATACGATGAAGGAAGGTGTGATAGCGGAATGGCACAAAAAAGTTGGCGATAAAGTAAAAAGTGACGACGTAATAGCTGAAGTGGAGACTGATAAGGCCACCATGGAAGTAATGCCCTATGTGGACGGTACCCTGCTGTACAGGGGCGTAGAGAAAGGGCAGGGTGTGCCGGTGAATGGCATCATGGCCATAATTGGCAAGCCCGGCGAAGACTATAGCGCCCTGCTGAAAGAGGAAGAGGCCAAAACAAAAGAGGCACCTAAAGAAGAGGCACCTAAAGCGGAGGCCCCCAAAGCTGAAGCGCCCAAACAAGCTGCTCCGCAAGCACAGCCAGCTCCCGCACCGGCTGAAACGCAGGCCGAAGCGGATGAGCGCCTTAAGGCATCACCGCTGGCTAAGAAACTGGCGCAGGAAAAGGGCATAGACCTGCAGCAGGTAAAAGGCAGTGGCGATAATGGCCGCATCATCAAGCGCGATGTGGATAGCTTCGTGCCATCGGCTGCCGGCCCGCAGAAGGGTGCAGCACAGGTGATGCAATTTGCTCCTGTGGGCGAAGAAGGCTATAGCGATAAGCCGCTGAGCCAGATGAGGAGGGTGATAGCCCAGAGGCTGGCGGAAAGCAAATTCAGCGCACCGCATTTCTACCTCACCATGAGTGTGAAGATGGATACGGCCATAGCGGCACGTAAGGCCATCAACGAGGTAAGCCCCGTAAAAGTATCTTTCAACGATCTTGTGATAAAGGCATGTGCTATGGCCCTGCGCCAGCACCCCGATGTGAACAGCTCATGGATGGGCGATTTTATACGCACCAACAAGCATATACATATAGGTACAGCCGTTGCCGTGGATGAAGGGCTCATAGTACCCGTTGTGAAATTTGCCGACCAGAAATCGCTCTCGCAGATAGCGCAGGAGGCAGGCACATTGATAGATAAGGCACGTAACAAGAAGTTGCAACCACCGGAATTTACCGGCAATACATTTACTATTTCAAACCTCGGCATGATGGATATCGACGAGTTTACCGCTATCATCAATCCGCCCGATGCATGCATACTGGCCGTGGGCAAGATAGAACCTACGCCGGTAGCAGAGAACAACCAGGTAGTGATCCGCAATATCATGAAACTTACCCTCAGTTGCGACCACCGTGTAGTGGATGGTGCTGTAGGCTCACGCTTCCTGCAAACACTGAAAGCACACCTGGAGAACCCGGTGACCATGCTGGTGTAATAAAAAAACTGATCGTTAAAAAAGATAAAAGTCCTTCAGTAGAAGGACTTTTATCTTTTTTACAGTTAATGTTTATCAATTGCCTTATTATGCAATATCAGGGTGCATTTGCAGTTTTTGAGGTTCGCGGCGTACTTCCAGGTACCAGAATACCGGGAATGCTACCGGTGCAGCAAAGGTCATAAACAATATCCAGATGACCTTTGTACCACTGGCCATAGAGGCCAGCCGGGCAATGTGAACAACAAAGTACACAAGCACCGCACTCGTTAGTGCAAAACACAGGATGAAGAAGAAAAGGGCGCCATCATAGTTTTGCGAAAGGATAGAGGAAAGGTTAGCAGATTTGTTACCGTTAAGAATAACGAGATAATGTATCAGCCAGCCTATATAAGCAAATAGTGGCAGCAGGCTTATAAGGCCCATCCTGCGTTTAGCCTTGATATCCATATTTGCGATCCGATACATAATAAATGTTTTTTGGTTCACTAAATGGCGAAAAATACCATGCCACAGCTTCGCGCAGAATGATAAAAAATGACTTAACTTGTAATAGACCAATTGTCTTACCCATGAAAAAAATATACTTCTTATTATCTGTTTTGCTTTATGCATTAGCTGCTAATGGCCAGGTGAGCATCAATTATACCATAAATGCGGCGCAGGACAGGCACAGCATCAGTCCTTATATATATGGTATCAACAACGGTATATACAAGAAAGCCACATGGCGGCGCTGGGGAGGTAACCGTACATCGGCCTACAACTGGGAAAATAATTACTCTAATGCCGGTGCCGACTATTTCGACCAGAACGATGACTACCTGCCATGGGCCATGAACCTGCCTGCAAACCAATACCACGATCCGGCGCAGTGCCTCATCGCTTTTCATGACAGCACACTGGCACAAAACGCAGTGAGCGGCATAACCTTACCTATGGTGGGTTGGGTATCGAACGACGGTGACGGGCAGGTGTTGGTAAGTGAGCTGGCACCCTCGCCACGATGGGCAGAAGTGCGTGATATAAAAGGCGCGCCCTTTACGTTAACGCCCGATACAGCAGATGGTAAGATATACGTGGATGAAGAACTGAATTTCCTGCTCAATACATTCGGGGCAGCCAATACGGCGAACGGTATCAAGGCCTACATATTGGATAATGAGCCGGGACTATGGTGCTCCCAGTTCCAGCATATGCGCAGCAATTGCGTGACCTATAACGAACTGCTTACGAAGACCGATACGTTGGCTGCAGTAGTAAAGAGCATGGACTCCACCGCAATGGTCATGGGGCCGGAGTCATTTGGTTTCAGTGAGTTTTCGGACCTGCAAAATGCCAGCGACAAAGCTGCTTATGCTGCAGACCACTGGTTCATCGATTCTTATCTTAAGCATATGCAGCAATCGTCGGCAGCAGTGGGACACAGGTTGCTCGATGTACTCTCGGTACACTGGTATCCTGACCTGAATACGGTGCATATATACTCCGATGACATAGACCACCAGACCTGCATACAGCGTATGCAGTGCATCCGCTCGCTGTGGGACAGCACTTATGTGGAGGATAGCTGGATAGGCACATGGTTTGGCGCTGAGCTGCCCATCATACCCAATATCAAACATTCCATAGACCAGTATTATCCGGGTACCCAATTTGCCATCAACGAATATGATTATGGCGGGCATCACCATATATCCGGCGGCATAGCACAGGCCGATGCGCTCGGCGCATTTGGTAAAACAGGAGTGGACTACGCAGCGCTGTGGGGCACTATCGAGGGGTACAATATATCTGCATTCAACCTGTACCGTAATTATGATGGCAACGATGGCACCTACGGCAATATTTATGTACATTCATCAGGTAACAATCCGGATACCTCATCCATATACGCATCGGTAGAGGATAGTACGAACAAGGTGATGCACATCATCGTGCTGAACAAATCGGGAGATAATGCTATAGATGCCACGATCAATATACAGAATGCGGTTACGTACAATAAGGCCGACCTCTATTACTTCAATGCGCAGGATTCGAACATACAGCATATCCCGCTGCCGGCAGGCAGCCTGGACAATAATACGCTGACCTATCAAATACCGGCTTATACGGCCTGTCATTTTGTGCTGCGCGATACAGCCACGCTGGCTGTAAATGAGTTGAATAATGACGGGGTGCAATTATCAATATTCCCTAACCCTGCCCGTACTATGGCCAACCTTTATTATGAAGGGGGCGCAACGGGCGGCAATATAGTTATAACAGACCTGCAGGGCCGTATCGTGAAGCAGTATGAGGGGCTTGCAGGCAGGGGTAGTATAAATACCACAATAACTGCTCCGGGTCTTTATTTTGTAAGGTATAGCAGCGGCCTGTACCGCAAAACGGAAAAACTGGTGATACTGAAATAAAAGAGGGCTGCATAAAGCAGCCCTCTTTTATTAGGGGAAATAATGATGTAATTAAAGTCCTACCAGGATACCGTATTTAACAGTAGCCAGTGCATGCAGTGAATGACCTGTAATACGGCGGGCTTTACCTGTAAGCGTATAATTGAATGTAGTAGCGTTAAAATAGTCTTTCAGTTCAAGGTCGGTGTTCGGGCTCAGTTCAAGATAAGAAGCAGGAACATCCGGGTTGTTGGAAACAGAAGCTATAACGATCATATCCTGTTTTGCATCGGTAGAGAATGATGCTGTACAGCTTTCAAGGTTAGAGAAGTTGGTGCTGTCATCGCTGTTGGTGAGCTGTATAGACATAGATTTGATCTTGGCAGAAGTAATGTTGCCGGCCCCCAGTTTAGCATTGGCAGCTTTTATTATGCTATCAACATTAATGGTAGCTGAAAATGTACCCATTGCGGTATTGTCATTAGTGCTGTTGATCATCGGGATGTCAAACGATACCTCGGTAGATTGCAGATCTACATTTGCTTTAACTTCTTCTTTTACTTTATCACAAGACTGTAATAAAGAAACGCTGAGTACTGCGGCGGTTAAAATAAGTGCAATTTTTTTCATCTGTTTTAGTTTAGTATAGCTAATTAAAGGGGGTTAAACAGCAAAAATAATAGCTTATAGTTAAATATGGAATTGTTTAAGGCATTATTTTCTAATTTTAAACAAGAAATATGTGCAATACTTATATTGGTGCGTTTTAATAGCTATGCTGTGAAATAAGGCTACCTATACTATTTCATTTAGCTTATCTTCGCCGAAATTTTTTAGCTGTATGAATCTGCACGAATACCAGGCCAAAGAGCTGCTGAAACGTTATCATGTACCTACCCAGGAGGGCATAGCTGCTGAAAAAGTGGATGATGCCGTAAATGCCTACAAACAGATATCTGTTAATAACGGGACGAAATTTGCTGTTGTAAAAGCCCAGATACATGCGGGTGGCCGCGGCAAGGGACGTATGAAGGAAGTGCCCGACCAGAGTGGTGTATCGGTAGTGAAAAGTGCCGAAGATGTGGAGCGTGTGGCCACTAATATACTGGGTAATACCCTGGTGACCATACAGACAGGTGCTACGGGTAAAAAAGTGCATAAGATACTGGTGGCACAAGACATGTATTATGATGGCCCCAGCGAAAGAAAAGAATTTTACCTCTCCATATTGCTGGACCGTGCGAGGAAGCAAAATGTGATCATGTACAGTACCGAGGGTGGTATGGATATCGAAGAAGTGGCCCACAACACACCGGAAAAAATATTCCGTGAATGGGTAGAGCCCAACCTGCCCCTGCAACCTTTCCAGGCCAGGAAGATAGCATTCAACTTTGGGCTCAGCGGCGATGCGTTTAAGAACATGGTGAAATTCGTCAGCAACCTGTATAATGCCTACGTAGGGCTCGACTGTTCGATGCTGGAGATAAACCCGCTCTTTAAAACAGCTGATGATAAGGTAGTTGCCGTAGACTGCAAAATGAACTTGGATGATAATGCCCTGATGCGCCACCGCGACCTGGCCGATATGCGTGATAAGAGCGAAGAAGACCCGACAGAAGTAGAAGCAGGCGAACATAATCTGAACTATGTGAAACTGGATGGTAATGTGGGCTGCATGGTGAATGGCGCAGGCCTGGCCATGGCTACTATGGATATGATAAAACTGGCCGGAGGCGAGCCCGCTAACTTCCTGGATGTAGGCGGTACCGCTAATGCACAGACGGTTGAAGCTGGTTTCCGTATCATACTGAAAGACCCCAATGTAAAGGCGATCCTAATCAATATATTTGGCGGTATCGTGCGTTGCGACAGGGTAGCAGCCGGTGTGATAGATGCTTACAATAAGCTGGGCAACATCAATATACCGATCATTGTGCGCCTGCAGGGTACCAATGCAGAGCAAGCTAAAGAACTGATCGTGAACTCAGGGCTCAAAGTACAGAGTGCGATACTGCTGAGCGAAGCTGCAGAACTGGTGCAGAAGGCTGTTAGCGCTAATTAGTTGATTAGTTGATTAGTTGATTAGTTGATTAGTTGATTGGTTGAT
>MKUN01000029.1 GCA_001897835.1 Bacteroidetes bacterium 46-16 | reverse complement strand
GAACTTTTCTGCCGGTCACCATTGAAAAGACAAACCAGTAATGACCGGAAATTGTACTGAAACATAATATGGCGCACCGGGCAAGCCTTTCCGCCCATCACCCCTCCAAAAACCGGAAATGAGATAGTCGGCCACAAAACCGGAAATGAGGTAGTCGGCCTGTAATAAAATATAATGTTTCGGGGGTGGTAAAGGTTGCACACTATGGCTATCTTGTGGATAGATGAATGATAAAATATAGATAAATGAAACGCTTTTTCCTGTTGCTTATACTTTGTACCGCCGTTTTTCAGCTCCATGCGCAGATCAGCATCACATCAGCCGATATGCCCGTATCGGGCGACACATTGAGGCATAGCTCAGCCAATATCCTCGCTGCCAATATTATCCTCACCGATTCCGGCGCCAACCACAGTTGGGACTACAGCAGTCTTAGCCCTGCAAGCCAGCAGGTGGATACATACAAGACTGCTATGCAGGTCAATCCCCTCTATGCGGTCACGATCTCGCCATCCGCCTACGGTTACAAGATAGCCGATAGTTTCCCCCTGCCCCAGGCAGTACCTGTTTCTGTTACCAACCCCTATACCTTCTTCAGGCAGTTAAGCAATCCCTCGCGTTTCGCTGCTGTGGCCTTTGCTGCCAGTATTGCCAATATACCCACGCCTGCCAATTACAGCGACGATGACGAGTGGTATTACTTCCCGCTCAGCTATGGCAATGAGGACACCTCCACCTTTGCACTTCATTTCGGCACGGCTGCCTTGGGCATTACCCAGCAGGGCACACGCACTACTAAAGTGGATGGATGGGGCACTATTGTAACGCCATATTATACTAGTCCTGTCAACTGTATCAGGCTACGCTCGGTGGTCGATGAGGTCGATTCCATTACCTTCAATGCCATCACTTTTCCCCTGCCCCGCAACTATGTGGAATATAAATGGCTCGCAAATGGCGAGCACTACCCCGCATTATGGGTAACTGCCGATATAGCTTTTCAGAACAATGAGACCATTCGCACCATAGAGTACCGCGATTCTGCACGTCCATTGGCCATAGCCACACCGAAGCCGGTAACCACGCTCATAAAAGTATATCCTAACCCTGCAACACACGGTACGGTGAACTTGGATATTCCCGCAGCCTGGCAAAAGTTTTCGGTAGAAGTATTTGATATTTCAGGCAGGCTCCAAATGTCCACAACCGGTATGCGGCAGCTCGATGTACACCTGCTACCCGTAGGGCAGTATCTTGTGCGCATCAGCTCGGGGGGCAATACAGCCTATGCAATGGTGACCAGGTAAGAATAGCCTCAAATGAAAAACGCCCCGCTTGGGGACGTTTTCATGGTGTGGATCACCATAGAGGCTGGTAGCCTTATGTACCGCGGCAAACTTACTGAAAATGATCAACATAAAATATAGTGAAAACACGGTGTGTGCACCGGTGGCCTTAGGGCGCTGCCCCTGGCTCCCTTTTTCTGCCCTGCCTCGTCAGCAGGAAGAAGATGATCATCCCTGCAAGGAAGCTGCCTGCGGAAAAGAGCAATAAACTGCCTGTAGGTTTTAGGATCAGTATCGCACCCACAAATTGTATCAGGATCACCGCGCAAAGGAAATTAACGATATGCAGGCGCCGGGCCAGGTTAGCGGTCAGCGCGCCCATCGGCGCACCCAGCACCACCACGGGTATGCACACCAGCCAGTAATTATACACCACCGGGCTGATGTCCTGTATCACGTATTGGTGCAGCAAAAAGCCCACTACAGCATTCGATGCCATCAGCACCACCGAGGTAGGCGTGGCTATCTTCTCCGACAGTTTATACTTCATCGTCACGAAGGAAAAGGTGCAGATATCTATGCCGCTGCCCAGTATTGCGCTCAGTATGCCGCCTATAAAACCAATGGCCATCAGCTCGGCCTGCTGACCTTTATTAAGCCCCGGCAGTTCATCGCGCACATGGCGCTGCCGGTAATAGTTCACGATAAATAAGGTGAGGCCGAAGCTCAGCCAGAACGACACAAAGAGCATCTTGGCATAAGCTGGTGGGGTGTAGGGCGCTATAAAATAGCTGCCGAATATAATGCCTGCCGTGCCGCCTATCATGGCCAGCACCAGGTAAGTGCGCTCTATCTTTATCCGCCGCGCTATGATCCAGAGCGTGGCAGCGGTCATACCCACGCTTTGTATGGCCAGGCTGAAGTTGCGGGCTTCCGCCGGGTGTATCTTAAAGAGCAGCGTCATCACCGGGAAGGCAACGGCGCCGCCACCCTCCGAGCTGGCCCCGGCCACGAAGGAACCGAAGACCATGGTGATGCTCATATAGAAGTAATGGTAAAAGAGCCGCCAGCTATCATGCAGGAACATGTAGGTGGCCCAGGTAAGATAAACACCCAGTACGGGCAGGCCAAAAATTTTAAATATCCTGCCGGCTTGCGGTGGATTGTCCTTATTATTTATCGACATCGGGGAATGCGGCTTTGGTACAAGGACAGTAAAATAGAAAAAAGGAGGCTTATATAATAATATATACCGTCCGGATATAGCTATACACTACAGGTCTTCATAATAGCACTCATCAAAGCTGTGGCCCGAAGGATTGCCATATTTCAGGATAACATAAGCCATATAAGCAACAAGAAAAGGCGACAGGAAGAACATGCAATAGATAAATACATCAGCCATACCTATATATGGCGCTAGCTGGAAAAATACCGCGAACAGGCTCACCAGGCATATTACGATCCACATTTTCATGACACATATTTTTTAAACAGGATCCACAAATATATTGCCAGCAGGGCCTTAACAGTTGTAGACATCATTTTGGGGATTACCAAACAATCTGTTTGCGCTGCCGGGGATAAATGGAAATAACTGCCCAACAGTTAAGGCTTTGTGCAATAAAATACACACAGAAGCATTCATATCATTTAACGCTGGCAGAAAAAGAACTCGCCTAAAGAGCGTGACGCTATATGTTGATATTCAGCTATGTAGGGGTGAAAAAAAACTGGCAAATGTAAAAGTAATGATAAAATGAACCCCATAAAACTTGTTCTGGTACAGCTTTTTTTACTTATCGGGCTAAAAGTTAAAACTATGAGAAAGATTTTCACACTTATTAAGAATATGGCCCTTGCAAGCGCTTGCGTGGCTCTATTCAGCACTTCAGCAAAAGCCCTTACATATACCGCTGTGGCGTCGGGCAATTTTAACAGTACAACTACATGGAGCGGAGGCATAGCGCCCTCGGGTACACTTACCACGGGCGATATAGTGATCATTGGTTCAGCATATACGGTAACACTTACCGGCAATGAAACTTTCAATGGTACAGCATCGCTTACTGTTGATGGTACACTTACATCAGGAGCCAATGCCAGCGCGCTGATCATGACCAGCGGTACGCTTACCGGCACCGGTACTATTGATGTGGACAGCATGTCGCTGGGCCTTGTTACAGGCTTTACTTACACAGGTACTATCGTGGCACAGCAGTTGACATCTACAACAGCTAATATAAGCGCTGCTGCAGATATTACTGTAGATGGCAACCTGTACCTCACAGGTGGCTTATTGAACATCACTTCAGGCTCACTGGCATTATCCAATAATGCTACACTCGTAGTGAATGGTGGTTCACTGAATGTAGGCGGTTCCGGTTCTCTTGACCTCTCTGCCAATTACAATGTTACTTACGAAGGTTCTTCAGTTAACTCAGGCATCGAACTGACAGGTTCAGGTCTGCAGGATGTAATGGTCGATCTTTCGTCGGGTGCAGTTACCCTCACTTCAGATCTTGACATGAATGGTATGCTGACCCTCAATTCAGGTAACCTTATCCTGAACGGTAATGACCTTACACTGGGTACCGATGCCAACATATCAGCTATGGGTACCGGCAGCATCAGCGCCAGCGCCAGCTCTAACATCAGCATCAATAGCATGAACAGCCTTAGCGGCGCACTTACATTCAGCGCAGGTAATAATACTGTTAATAACCTGATGATCAATTTCGGCAGCACCAGCGGTAATGTGAACCTGGGCTCTGACCTGCAGGTGAATGGTACACTGACCCTGAACATGGGTACACTTACTTTGGATAATAACAACCTGTCATTTGCCGTGAACGGTGATGTGGCGGCTTCTGGCACCGGTTCTATAGTATCTACTGCTGGTTCTGATATATCCATTACCTCCAATGGCAGCTTTACAGGTGCTATCCGCTTCAGCGGCACAGGCAATACTGTTGGCGACCTCACTATAAATATGGGCAGCAATACAGCTATGGTAAACCTGGGCTCTGACCTGCAGGTAAGCGGTACGCTGGACCTTACTTCCGGTATGGTGAACGTGGGTACTAACGACCTGAGCATCGCAGCCAGCGGTAATGTGAGCGGCGGTTCAATGAACAGCTTTGTGATCACCAGCAATGGCGGTACACTTACTATGAACTTAATGGCCGGTGGCTCTAACACATACCAGGTAGGTACGATGCTGCACTACGCACCAGCTGTGGTAACTGCCAATACCGGCTCAGCCAGTGGCGATGTAAGTGTTATGGTTGACGACTCGGTATATGCTAATGGTAACACCGGTATGAACCTGTCTGATATGCACTCTGTTGTAGATGCAACATGGTTCATTAGCAGTACTGCCAGCACAGGTCTTGACCTGGATCTGGAAATGATGTGGAGCGCCAATATGGAGCTGAACGGCTTTGACCGTACCAATGCTTACATATCGCACTACACCAATGGTAACTGGGACAATACAGCCGCCGCATCGGCCACTACTGCTGTGAACGGTATGTACACGATCAACCGCGATCATATAATGTCGCTGAGCCCATTCACTGTGGGTGATGTTAACTCAACACTTAAAGTTAACCAGGTGGCTTCGCACAATGCTGCTATCACTTTATATCCTAACCCTGTAGTGGATGTAGTGAATTACACTTCAACAGTACCTGTATCAGGCATAGATATCTATGATGTATCGGGCAAGCTGGTAAAATCAGTAAGCGGGAATAATAACAGCTTCTCTGTAAGCGAACTGGCTCCCGGTTATTATACTGCACGTATCAAAGGACAAGACCTGAACAGTGTGCAGCATTTCGTAAAGAAATAAGTAAATAGCAGAAATATATTTTGCAGGCTAAGGACAGTTTTTACTGTCCTTAGCCTTTTTTTATATAAGCGTAATATTATAGTTGCAGAAGAGCGGATCCTGTTTTAGGGGCTGGGTGCAGGTATTGCCGGATATCTTTAAAATGTACCTGCTTACTGTTAGGGTTCTTAGCGGCCAGTACCAGTATATCATAAAAAGGATACTGGTAATAAGCGAGGGCTTTATTGGGGCAGCGGCATTCGGCATAGAACTGCACGAACATCCATTTGTTTATTTCATCGAACGGAGCTATGGACACACATTCTATGATATTACCCTTGTCGTTTCCGTCAAAAAAGCGCTTACCGGCCAGGGCGCGAAAACGGGCGCACAGGGCTGTTGCCTGCTGTAAAGAAAAAGGTTGTTTTATCATGCTGACCGGCTAAAGTTTGTGAGGGCAATAAGCAGCCTTTAGAGCATAAAGGTGAAGGAATCCCGTTTTAGTTGGATTCCTTCTTGTATGAAAAAAATTAAGACCTGCGGCCATTAATTATTTTTCATACGGTGCCTGGTCGCATATCAAAGTTAACAAATTATATAGTGCTACCCCAAAGTTTTCATGCAGGATATAAGTACCTTTGCAGCCGGCTTTTTTTAAGGGGGCAGATAGTGCTTTTTTAGCCCTCTTTTATTATTTTAACGGCTGATAAATAGAGTGATAAAAATATTGGCATAATATTTAACGGCATGTAAATGCCGTGTGTATTTAGCTTGCTTAGTTCCCTGTTCTGAGAAACGACCATCTTAAAACAATACCGGGAGAATTAGCGTAGGCTTGTGATAATGCGCAGGCGTAGGCTACCAGGTATTGGGTGCTTGGTCGTACCTTTAGAGCGGTAGTTCTATGTCCTGCGTACTTTTTTATAACAATTCTGGCTACCATTGGTTCAATGTTCAATACACGGTGTAGCATATTTCCCATATTTTCTTAAATAAATAGCCATAACAGAAGCAGGTATTCCTGATCTGTGTCATTTTAAAGGCTAACCATCCTCATTTTTTTACACCATTTTTAAGATCATGTTTGCAGTATAGCCAATATTATTTTTAAACATTTTAAAATTGTGTGTTATGTGGCATATGCATCATGGATATTTATGGGGAATGAATTGGGTATGGTGGATATTATGGTTAATACTGCTCTTCTGGATCTTTGTAACACCATGGAAGGTACCCGGCCAGCGTGTAAAAAGGATAGCCCCCTCGAGATACTGAAAAAAAGGCTTGCTAAGGGAGAGATAGATGAGCAAGAATACAGAGAAAAGAAAAAATTGCTCCAGGAATAACCTTTCCGTAAGCCGGAACTATTGTGTATATAATAGTCTTGTTCTTATTTATGGCGAATTTTACGCTATAAGGGGCAAATATTTTATTCAATAGCATGTATTTTGGAGAAAAAATAGACTTTTTTCATAAAAAAGGCTACTTTGGCCAAACTAATGGAGACAAAAGCTCGTCTAATTAGTAACAGCCCGCGAGGGTTTAACATAATTTTTCTCTAAAATTCAGTCTATAGCAGCATACTTCTACATTATCAATACTTAGTGAATGGCAATGAGCCGTACCTAACTTAAGTAGAAGTTTATGCAAACAATCCACCATCTGTCTGACGCCGAACTGGTACATGATTTCCTGCAAGGGAACGAATGTGCATTAGAAACTCTTGTGTACCGTTACAAAGACAAGA
Organism: Bacteroidetes bacterium 46-16; assembly: GCA_001897835.1. GTDB lineage: Bacteria > Bacteroidota > Bacteroidia > Chitinophagales > Chitinophagaceae > MKUN01. The sequence continues at coordinate 285,573 of MKUN01000029.1, read as the reverse complement.
TCTATACCGCTATCTATATGCTTGTAAAAGACAAATATATAGCGGAAGATATTTTCCAGGACGCTTTTCTGAAAATGATCAAAACCATGCGCGGGGGGCGTTATTCCGAGCAGGGCAAGTTCCTGCCATGGGCCATACGTGTGGCGCACAACCTGTGTATGGACCACTTTCGCCGTTGCAGGCAGCAAACCCGCGTTACCCTGCCCGATGGCAGCGATATATCGGAACTGCTGGGTATGCAGGACGACACTACCGCCACAAGGCTGGAGCGAAGGCAGGTGCACGAAAGTGTGCGCAACCTCATAGAGCAGTTGCCCGAAGAACAGCGCGAGGTGATAGTGCTGCGTATGTATGGCGATATGAGCTTTAAAGAGATAGCCGATATCACATCGGTAAGCATCAATACGGCCCTTGGGCGTATGCGCTATGGCCTCATCAACCTGCGCAGGATGATAGAAGATAAAAAAATGGTGCTACGCTAAAGCGATAATTCAGCAATTAAGATACTGGGTGCCGGGGGGTGGATATTTTTCATACATAGTCTATCCTCCTGGCATCCTTCAATTTTCGGTAATCCCTGATGGTTTAGTATATTGCCCTTCATGGCTTTAGCACAGTTTTTTCATGATGCTCCCCTGCTTGCAGGCAGTGAGCTAATGCTGGATGAAGATACGGCAAGGCATGTGGTACAGGTATTGCGGATGACAGCAGGAGCCCAATTGCAGTTGACTGACGGTAAAGGTCACCTGGCCACGGCAAGTATAGTAAGCGCCGGGAAGAAGAAATGCATGGTACGCCTTGAGGTGGTGGATACTTATGAAGCCCCCGCTACAGCCCTGCATCTTTGTGTAGCCTTCACTAAAAACACCAGCCGCAATGAATGGCTGCTGGAAAAAGCTACCGAACTGGGCGTGTGCAGCATAACACCCCTGCTGGCCGCCCGAAGTGAGCGTGAAAGGATACGTTATGAGCGCTGGCATAACATACTGGTGGCTGCATTGATACAGTCGCAGCAATATTATTTACCAGTTCTGCACGAGGCCATGGCCCCGGCGGAGGCTATAATGATGCACAAGGGCATTGCTCAAAAACTGGTGGCACATTGTATAGCAGGCAGGGAACGTAAGCCACTTGGCGAAATGTTAAAACCAGCAAAGGATACCGTTATTTTAATAGGCCCGGAAGGCGATTTTACCGAAGAGGAAGTAAATTTGTGTATAAGTGCGCAGTATGCTGCTGTAAGCATGGGCATGCAACGGCTAAGGACAGAAACCGCAGCAATGGCTGCCTGCGCTTATTTTAATTTGATCAATCATGTTTAGGTATAGATATTGGCTTGTTTTAATTGTTGGTTTGGTATTATCTACGGCGGTAAAGGCGCAAAATATGAAGCTGGCATTGCTGGTGTATAATGGCGGGGGCGACTGGTATGCCAATCCTACCTCGCTAAAGAACCTTGCCGCATTTTGCAACCAGCAACTGCATACCAACTTTGATCTGCAGGAGGCGCATGTAGAAGTTGGCAGCAGTGATATTTTTAATTACCCATTTGTACACATGACGGGCCACGGGCGATGGGCGCTGAGTGACGAGGAAGCGCAGAACCTGCGCAAATATTTAGAGAGTGGCGGCTTCCTGCATATAGACGATAACTTCGGGATGGATGAATATGTGCGCCCGGCTTTGAAAAAAGTGTTCCCGGAATTAACATTGGTAGAACTGCCGTTCTCCTATCCTATATACCACCAGAAATTCAACTTCCCCAACGGCCTGCCCAAGATACATGAGCATGATGGTGGCACACCCAAAGGTTATGGGCTTATCTATAAAGGCCGACTGGTGTGCTTCTACACTTTTGATACCGACCTGGGTGATGGCTGGGAAGATCATGATGTGCATAATGATCCTCCTGAGAAGCATGAGGCAGCGCTTGAGATGGGCGCTAACCTGGTGCAATACGTTTTCAACGGGCCGCAGACGGGTAGCTAAGTAACGTTCAGCCGGCTTTAAAAATATCCAGTATTTTTTGGGCTATACTGCCCCAATAATAATTATCGTAAAACGCCTGCGGAATTGAAGGGATTGTTTCTACAGCTTTATTGATACCCGCCACGAAGGCATACCAATCGTTGTCTTCAGCAATATACAGGTTATCGCCGCAGGCTGCGGGGAGTATGCCTTCGGCACCGCTTTGTGTGCTCACCACTATCTTATTATAGCCAAGTGCTTCGATGGCCTTGGTCTTGATACCCCCGCCCAATATCACCGGGTTCAGCATTACATCACAGGCTTTAAGAAAAGTATCGAGCACCGGCACGAAGCCCAGGTAACTGATGTTCACCGTTTCCCTTATTTGCGCCTGCAGCTTTTCGGACAGCCCTTTGCCGCCAATCAATATCTCGTATTGTGTATGCGCTTCGTTGAGGCGCGGCATTACTTCATCGAGTATAAAGGTGACGGCCTGCTCGTTGGGGTAATAGTCGAGCACACCGAGGAAATAGAGCCATGGCTTAGCAGGGTCAAGGCCGGTTTCTTTGGCCAGCTGCAGTTTGGCTGCTTCATGGCCCTGTGGCAGGGCATCGAGTATAGTGCCATAAGGGATAACGTGGCTTTTGGCAGCTTCAATTTCAAAATTCTTCATGCCCCATTCTCTTTCTTCGGGCGTGATGAAAAAGATACCATTGGCATTGCGCATAGCAAAGCGCTCGTAGGAGCGCATGACAGGCCACCATTTTTTACCAAAAGACCGGAAGCGTTCCGACTCGATATTATGACTGCGCATATACCAGGGTATCTTCAGCTTTCTGGACAGGGCGATGGCCGTGGGTGCCATATAAGGGTGGTCGAGGTATATATGGCTTGCATCATATTTTTTGGCGATACTCACCATGGCACTGTAACGGCAGAGCGGCACGTATCTTTTAGCCTTATCGGGGAACACTTTGTGCAGTTCAAAAGCATAGTTATCGGCAGGGCCGTTGTCGATAGTGCTGACCAGATGATCCTGGCATAGCTTGCCGAGGTAATGATGCATCATCACGATGCCCAAATGCCCGCCGGATGTGGCCGGCAGGATGCGGTAAGGTGCTATGCTGAGTATACTTAGGTGCTTTTGCGACATAAAAAGGGTATTAAAAATAATGATTAGGGCCCTATAAAGCTACTTATTGCAAAAGCTTTATGATAAATTTTAAACCGGGTTGTGCTGTTTTTAATAGTTTTGCGGGCATATTATGAGGATATTAATGGTTTGCCTCGGTAATATCTGCCGCTCGCCAATGGCGGAAGGGATAATGAGGTACAAGATCAGGACAAAGAATTTGAACTGGAGCGTGGCGTCGGCAGGCGTGCAATCATACCATGTAGGTGAGCCGCCCCATAAGTATTCGCAAAAGGTATGCGCGCGCAACGGGGTGGATATATCCATGCAACGGGCAAAGAAGTTCAGTGCAGCGGACATTGATGCTTATGATAAGGTATATGCGATGGCGGATGATGTGTACCAGGAGATAAGAAGGATAGCGGGACCACAGGCCGATATGACTAAGGTGGAACTGTTCCTGAACGAACTGGAGCCGGGGAGTAATGCATCGGTACCTGACCCCTGGTATGGCCCCGAGATGGGCTACCATGCCGTGTATGATATGCTGAGCCGCACCTGTGATGCCATAATAGAAAAGTATAAGTAAAGCATTTATGTCAAAACCATCGATACCACAAGGAACAAGAGATTTTTCGCCTGAGGAAGTGCGTAAGCGGCAGTATATATTCAATACCCTCAGGAATATTTTCGAGACCTATAGTTACCAGCCGCTGGAAACACCGGCCATGGAAAACCTGCTGACCCTGACGGGTAAATACGGGGAAGAAGGAGACCGGCTTATTTTTAAGATACTGAATAACGGGCTCCATGAAAAGAAAGAAGAGGACAAAGGAAGACTGAATGAGGAGTGGGGCAAGGTACTGAGCAAAGCATACTCATCTCCTGTAGTGACAGAACGGGCATTACGCTACGATCTTACCATACCTTTTGCCCGCTATGTGGTGATGCATCAAAATGAGTTAGCTTTCCCATTCCGCCGTTACCAGATGCAGCCAGTATGGCGTGCCGACAGGCCGCAGAAAGGCCGCTACCGTGAGTTCTGGCAATGCGATGCCGACGTGGTGGGCAGCACTTCCCTGATCAACGAGGCAGAGCTGCTGTGCATTTATCAAAGTGCATTTCATCAACTGGGTATACCCAACGTAAGTGTGAAGATAAACAGCCGTAAACTGCTGGCCGGCATTGCTGAGCTATGCGGCACGCCGGAGCTGATGATGGATATAACCATAGCGCTGGATAAGCTGGATAAGATAGGCTGGGATGGCGTGGCCAAAGAGTTGCAGCAGCGCGGTATCAATGATGCCGGCATAACACAGATACAGAAAGTGACCGATGTAAATGGGAATAACGAAGAGAAGCTGATGGCACTGGAAGCTATAATGGACAGCAGTGCTACGGGTCTGCAGGGCATTGCTGAACTGCGGCAAACACTTGCCTATCGCAGCGAACTTGCTGAGGAGCAATGGGAGGCCAAAGTAGAAGTGGACATAAGCCTGGCACGGGGCCTTAATTATTATACCGGCGTGATCGTGGAAGTGACCACCGGAGCCGTGCAAATGGGCAGTATAGGCGGCGGTGGCCGTTATGATGATCTTACAGGCCTGTTCGGCCTTAAGAATTTGTCGGGTGTAGGCGTATCCTTTGGGATAGACCGGATATATGATGTGATGGAAGAGCTGCAAATATTTCCCGAACACCTGGCTACAGGTGCCTCTGTGATGCTGGTGAACTTTGGCGGGGCTAATGAACAATATGCCCTGCACCTGCTCAAAGCCCTGCGTAGCGAAGGCGTAGCGGCAGAACTGTATCCTGATGCAGCAAAATTTGATAAGCAAATGAAGTATGCCAATAAAAGGGGTGTCGCTTATGTATTGCTGCCGGGGGATGAAGAGCGGGAAAAGAATATGATAAGCGTAAAGAACTTCACTACAGGCAAGCAGGAAATGCTGGCCTTGCCTGAATGTATCAACATGCTGAAAACAGTGTAGCTACCCTATAGTAGCTGTCAAAATAATAAAGGCTGCCAAAGGCAGCCTTTATTTATATCACCAATAAAGTTTTTTGCTTAGTGCCATGGTTTGAAGAAGCGGGGGCAGTGTATGTAACCAAGGCGCCTGTTGCCAAATGCCCTGAAATAAACTGCGATGCCCACGTTACCAAACCAGTACCAGTCGTTGGATTTGCTATCGCCGCGCTGGAACTTATAGTCGGGATAATAATCAGGATCGGCACCTGGTACGCTACCGCCACGATATGAAAGGTCTGCAGACTGCTTGCCTTTATACTTAGCCAGTGTATCAAGGTTGACATAAGACTTGCTTACATCATCCAGGTAATCGGTGTTGGTATAACGGAAACCGATCTCGGTAGTAACAACGAGTGTATTGCCTATAAGGAATTTAAGACCACCGCCGAAGGGGAAACATGCACTTACGTGGCTGTATGTTTTACGGTCGGGGTAGTTAGGTACGCCTTGTCCTTCGGTACCCAGCGGGCGAAGGAACACTTTTTCGCCTTTAAGCCCCAGCGTATAAGGATCGTAATAGAAAGCACCAATACCACCGAAGATGTAAGGGGTTACCTTCATGCGGTTGATGTCAATAGGAAGTAAATTCAGTTCGAGTGCGGCATAACATTCGGCTATAGCAGTAGCAAAGCTCAGGTTGCGATACTTGTTCACCTGTATATCGGAGAGGCTGTCGCCGGCAGTTACCTGGGTGAAGTTAAAGCCCATCCTGATGCCCACATGGGGGCTCATGAAGTACTTATAATAGATACCTCCCATAGGTTTATAACCGTAATCAGCAAAGATCTTATTCTGCAAATCCCCATAATAATTGGAAACTCCTGCGGTCAATCCGATCTCGTGGTGCATTTGCGCCCAGGTACAGAAAGGTAGCATAAGTGCCAGGGAGAGTAAAATACGTTTCAAGGCCTAATATTTTAGTAAAGATGAATACCGAAAGATAGAAACAATTTTTGAAAAACAAAACATATACCATTTGCCTTCATGCCATTTCATGTATAAGAATATTTTTATCAATATAACATATGTAGATATTATCGCATTATATACATCTTACCATAACCATGTTTGAAGAATTTATCGGCCCCACTGTCCCTATGGTCCATATTATTACCATTGAGAGAGGTGACCACGCGGTACAGGTACACACCATTGCCCAGCATCTGGCCATATTGATCTTTGCCATCCCATTTATATTCGGTTATGTTCCTGCCTATATGCAGGGGGCCCAATTCGGCTTTAGTGATCTCCTTCACCACTTTACCGGTCACGGTAAGGATCTGTATCTTAAGTTGTGAAGGTATTTGAGCGCCGGTAAGTGTGAACAGGAAAGCAGTAGCCGTGGAGAAAGGGTTGGGGTAGTTGAGTATATTGGTAATGCTGGGCTTATTGACCACCTCGAATGATATGCGGTAATCGTCGGTACCGCTTACATTTCCCGTTTTGTCCTTGCCATTTACATATAGTTCGTAAATGCCGTCTTCGGTAAATTCGGGCCGGTATTCTATCATTGCTTCGTTCTTGCCTTTGTTGAGCGATGCAGGTATGAATTTGCAAATAGTATTATCAAAGTTGAGTGTGCGGCGTGATGTAAGGGGGTCGCTGGGGTAGCGTATAGACAGGCTTACCAGGCTGGTATCGTCAAGGGCCAGGTACTTGTTCTCGTCGCGCAGCGAGATCTTGATAAAAGGTTTGGCAGATACAATGTCTTTATCCAGTATATGCACTCCATCGAAAGTGACGTCAATAAAAGGATTTAGCTTATCTCTGTTCACTACGAAGGTGATGTAACCTAAGTTGTTGGGATGGTATTGCTCGGGCTGGTTGTTATCGGGGTTGGCCTCGATGAACAAGACATCGGTACCGGGATAGGATGAGGGATCGAAGGAGAAGGAAGCCTGCAGGGTGTCATTGCCGTTGAGCTTTTTATATTTTTTATCGGCCAGCAGGTGCGAATTGCCACTCGCATCGATAAGCCTGAAGCGTACAAGCATACTGTCCATTGGCTGCCCGGCAAGCTCTTCTATGGCTACCGAAAAATCATTTACCTGGCCTACCTGTACCGTATCGGTAAGTACCAGGTGCGCTGCGGGGTTAAGCGCTGCCTCAGGCACGGGCACATAGTAGATGCGCCAGTAATCGAGTTGCGGAGGCGTATGTGTAAGTGTATCCTGATTGAACCATTGCAGTTTGAGGCTGGGGTAAGTGGCCGCATTGATACCGGTAAGGCTTGTGTCGCGGTTCCTTGTGGTGAACAGCAGGGTTGGGGTGCCTGTGGGCGATATACCGCTGACCTGCAGGTAGCAACTGTCATTTTGCGGGGCGTTGTCCGCAGCATGTGTTCTCCATAGCAGTTGGGTCCATGTTTTGGCAGGCCCTATGACTTTGGTACTGAGTGTGCCGCTGTAACGCAGTGTTTGTATATTAAAATCGAGTTCAATTTTATCAGAAGTGTCGGCAGAAAATTTCTGGTAAACGGGATATCCATTATTGCCTTTTTTGCGTGCGAGGATGAACACTCTTTTTTTGTAAAAAGAATCGATCATGTCGAAGCCCATATTTTTGATGGTGTGATAGAGTGATTGCCCGGAGCCATTGACCGATGTATCTGCTTTCCAGGCATCAACGAATGCCGGCTGGTATTGGTTGTTACCTAAGCTGATGAAGTTACGCAACAGCACATAATCGTTATTGGGTATGCTGTCGAGAAAATGACGGATGTTATTTCTGGAGGCCAGGGTGTTGAGGGGGAACTCGAATGCAACTATGTTCCTGGAAAGGCAACGGGGATAAGCACCGCTTTGCCCTGCGGGCGGGTTTACCCAAAGCTGTGCATCGGCCGAATCGAAGACCATGACCTGTAAGGTGCCCACATAAGGATCGCAGCCTGCTTTTTGCACTTCCACATCATTTACGATCACATCACAGTCGGAGGCGGTGAAGGTCCAGTTAGGGTCTGTGCTCAGCACGGCATTCCTTGCTATCACCGCATTGTTAATGAGCGGGTAATTGAATGCCCTGCCATTGTCCATACCAAGGGTAATGAAACTATCTTTTAAGTATTGATAATAATGCGACTGGTTCCAGCCGTTCTTTTGCGGTATAAAGATGAAGGAACTATTGGTCCATGAATAATTGCCATTCACGAGGCTGTCGTAAGCGGCCCTCCAGAAATAAACGGTGGAATCGCTAAGACTGAGCAGGGGCGTCCATTTTATGACGCCGGGAGGACCTGTCATAACCGTTTGCTGTTTAAGCGGGCTGTTAAATAGTTCGGTGGTGTCTATTTCCATCCGGTAGCTGCCGGGTGTTTGAAATGAGTTGAGGGTTGTGGCCTTAAGGGTAACTCCCTGCTGGCCCACTATGCCGAACTCAGGCGGGTAAACGGGTACGAGGTTGTTGGCATAGATGAATATGCTGAAGTTGCCCTCGTTGTTCGTTTCGCTTACCTCATCGTAGGCATTGTCGGGATCTATGGTCACTTTATAGCGGTTCAGGCCCAGGTCGGTAAGTTTGTTGATAGGAACGCTTACCGATACCGTATCGGTAAAAAAGAGGTTGACGACGGGCAATGTAGCTATGGTGCTGGTAAGGCCAGCCGGGTTAGTATGCTCTATCTTGATATTTACGGTATCGCGCAGGGCCTTTGACAGGTCGTAGCAAACTATTTTGAGTTTAAATGAATCGAGTGCAGTGCTTACATTATAAGGAACGGAAGATATGCTGCTGTCGGATACATGGTAGTCGGGTTTTGACGTATTGTAGGCACTTATGGCCGGATCGCCCTGTAGTATGATGCTTTCGAGTTCGGTAAAATTAAAGTTGGTACTGCTGTTGGCAATGTTATAGATGGCGAGCATACTATCGTATGCCACTTTGTACTGTGAGCCAATGGTGCCATTATAATCGGTATTGGCTATTGCTGCATAATAGGGCCTGATATAAGTGTAGTGAAAATTGGTATAGCCCAGGTTGTCCTGTGCGATCATGGCTATTGCTCCGCCATTGGGGGCATTGATGTAGCGTTCGCTTATGGTGCGCTGCGTAGTGAGCTCGTATATCTGCGATACATCACAGCCCAGGGCAGTGAATATGGGCATGCGGGGACTGTTGTGGTATTGCTCGGGGTTGTTAAGATTAAAATCAAAGTTGCCAGAGGAAGCATGCCCGTGGAATGTGAGGAGGCCTACGCCACTATTGATCATAGAATCCACAAAAGCGCTGCCCGCGGCATCAATAGGGCTGGCCGTGTTCTTGGCTATGGTGGTGACCCTGTCGCCAGCATAGATATTCTGTACCACCGCAGCGCCCGCATTCAGCGTGGTGAGCAGGATGCTTTGCAGGTTGGCATCACTGCCGCCCGCGATGTGCAACACGTTCTTTTTCCAGAGCTCGGTAGCGGCCGAGGGCTGTATGGCAGGCTTTATGGCCCCTTCGTATGCTTTTACTTTGTCGAGGTAAGTGCCGATCTCCAGCCCGTTAAGTACCGATATCCTTGCGATGCTTATTTTTTGTTTCAGGTTGGTGCCAAAATTCACAAAGTCCACATCAGAGCCGGGATTGCCATAAGTAGGCACTATAGGGAAGGTGTAGGTATTGGGGTTTTGCAGGTATTCTTTGTACTTATTGTATAAAAGCCCTTTGCCTGCCAGCAGCACATAGGCGGGCTTTGTTGCCCAATGATCGTATGCGTAGCGTAGGAAGTTCTTTATTGCCAGCGGATGTATATCTGTGCCGTATGCGAACTCATCATAGAGATCGCTGACATCGGCAATGCCAACGGTATAAGCGCCACCAGTTGCTGAGCTACGGTAGTCTTTATAATCCTGCACATAGTTATGCCCGTTATAGTCCATAAGGGCTTTGTGCGTAATGATGAGGTAGGCGGCCTGGTTTGCAGCGCTGACATAATTGGTGAATTGTATCGTCTTGACCGGTGACAGATCGCTGATGATGGTGCTCGTTGCAGCATAGAGTGTTAAGTCGCGATCGGTCAATGAGGGGTCGAGGTAAAACTTCAGGATGCCCGGTGTGCTGATGTCACCGCTGTACCATTGCCTGTTCGTAAGGTCGTAGAGACGGGGCGGATTGCCGCCATCGCTGAAATTCTGGAATTCAAGATATTGGTTGTTGGTATTGGCACTGAGGCTGAAGCTAAAATGATCGGCAAAGTTGATGTTAAAGTCGTGGGCATAGTCCAGTTCTACAAATGAGCAACCATAGTAGTTAATGCCACTCGCATTGGCCAGGCTGGGTGTAAAATGCACGAGATTGTCAATGCCAATAATACCTGCGGGTATTGGAAGCACGAACTCCTTTACTGCCGCCGGTGATGCAGATAAACTGATAACAGAGTCGGCTAATGGCTGTCCGTCGATGGCAATTTGAAGATCGAGCGGATTGGCAGTGACACTCCGGTTAGTTACCAATACGCGCGTGCGCAGGGTCGCCGGTTCGGTATTGAGTACACCGGGCGCTGCGATATAGGCATCGGAGGCCAGGTTCAGGTCAAAGCCATCCTGGAGTATAAAACCTTCGGCCTGGTCGAATTGGGAAGAATAGAATTGGTCATCGGAAGAGTAGGTGCGGCCACTAAAAAAATGGTCTTTAAAATGATTTACCGAGGTGACGTTACAAATGGCTTCAGGAGAGGGTGGACTGGGTGGTATAACATTGGTATTCTGTATATAACGCAGGTGGTTATTGCCATTGTCATAAGTAAGATAATAACAGGCTGTATCGGTAAACAGGCTTGAGCCGGGATCGGCCTGCCAGTTCGGGTCTACATATAAATTCCTGTCGAGGCTGCCATCATTTTTTTTCCCGTAGAACTCTATGTAGTCTGCAGCGCCTAATGGACCCTGTGTGGAGGTATACAAGGGCACTTCCTGCCCATCGCGGTACACCAGGAATTGTGTGCCGTTCAGGCTGCCCGGTATGCCTGCGGCATCCAGGGCGGCTTTCTTTATGCGGTAAATACCCTCTTTGCCTACCCGGAATTTGTAATAGGTCTTGTTGTAATCTATCCATTCATTGCCATACAGTTGCGCTTTAGCGGCTGTATGGAGCAGCAGTAAAGTAGCAAGGACCGATATGAAACGATATATTTTGTGCATTGCAGGTACTATTGTTTAGCGGCTGCCTGTTTTGTCCTGTTTTGTTTATTGATATCCAGTCTTAAAGAAATAATATGCGTGTACAAGGGGCTGGCCTGTGTCTGCAGGCTGGTAAAAGCATAGTCGATCATCAGGCCTTTTATTTTAAGGCCTATGCCTGCAGCAGGCTGGTACAGTGTATATTTTTTTTGGTTGGTCGTATCCCGGTCATCCAGGGCCCTTTGAATATTGCCTATGCCCAGGCGCAGGAATACTGTATTCTTATAAGAACCTTCTATCCCCATATGCGGGTCGAAGCTCAGGGGCTTGCTGCTGATGAGGGTATTGCGCTTGCCGTCGGTGGTCATATCCACATCCAGCTCTGCCATCACTTGTATCTTTTTTTCCGGCTGCATGAAGTAGCGTGAAAAGCCGAAATTGAAACGCGGCAGCATTACTTCGTAAGATTTTACGGGTATCTCGTTGCCCGTGTTGCCGAACACGAACTTGTCGTGCTCGGAGAGGTGAAAGCTCCATGCCGTATAGGTAGTGGTAATGTCTTTGGCCATAAGGCCAAAGCGCCATTGTTTGTACGAGGCCTGTATGCCTGCGTCGATGCCTGCGCCCCAGGCGCGGGCCAGTGAACCGAGCTGGCGGTAGATGATCTTTACATTCGCACCTATATTGGTCTGTATGGCCTCATTCTTAAAGAGTTTGAGCTTCTGCGCATAAGATAAAATAAAGGCATAATCGCCTGCGGTCATCGATTTGAGCTTGCTTTCGTCGAAAGATCCGTCGGGTTGCACATAATCAATAGTATTGGGAATATCGTCGATAGCAAAGCGGAGAATGGAGATGCCTACCACATGCTGGGTATCTTTTAGCGGCATGGCGGCTGCCCCGTAATCGTATTTGGCATTCCCGGAAAAGTATTCGGCGTGCATCAGGCCCACCTCGAAATCGTCATGCACATGCATCAGGCCTGCAGGGTTCCAGTAACCTGCCGTAACATCCTTCACGGTAGCAGCCTGTGCACCCGCCATACCCAGGCCTCTTGCGCCAACGCCGATGTTCAGGTATTCATTCACATAGATACGGGTCTGCGCGCGGGCGCAGAGGGTAAACAGGAGCAACAATAACAGGGTACCGTTTTTTCTCATTCCACTTATTCGTCAATGGCTTATAAAGTTAATACATTATCCCCGAAGGGCTTTTAAACTCTTTATTACCACTATAAGAAGGGTTAATTTATAATGTTTCCCATGCCTGTACATTAGCTATATTCACATTAATTGGGCAATTGAGTATTGAGCAATTGAGCCATTATCCTATTTTTGTTGCAAATGAACCTGATAGCTGATTTACAGGCCCGCAACCTGGTACAGGACATTATGCCGGGCACCGAAGAGCAACTGCTTAAAGAAATGACCTCGGCCTACGTAGGCTTCGACCCTACAGCCGATAGCCTGCATGTAGGCAACTTGTTACCTATATCGCTGCTTATGCGCCTGCAGCGTGCGGGCCACAAACCTTATGCTCTTGTGGGTGGCGCTACGGGCATGATCGGTGATCCGTCGGGTAAATCGGCTGAGCGTAACCTGCTGGATATGGACACTATAGCACATAACTGTGCCTGCCAGCGCAAGCAACTGGAAAAGTTTCTTGATTTCGATCCTGCTAAGCCGAATGGCGCGGTGATGGTGAACAACTATGACTGGTTCAAAGATTTCAGCTTCCTTGATTTTATACGTGATGTAGGCAAGCACATCACCATCAATTATATGCTTTCGAAAGACTCTGTACAGAAACGCCTCGAAACGGGATTGTCTTTTACAGAGTTTACGTATCAGTTGATACAGGGCTATGATTTCTACTACCTGTACAATAATAATAATGTAAAGCTGCAAATGGGCGGTGCTGACCAATGGGGCAATATAGTGACCGGTACCGAGCTGATACGCCGTAAAGGCGGGGGCGAGGCATTTGCATTCACCTGTAAGCTGATCACCAAAAGTGATGGCAGCAAATTCGGTAAGTCGGAGAGCGGTAATGTATGGCTCGACCCGGAACGTACATCACCGTATCAATTCTACCAATTCTGGCTGAAGCTGCCCGATGATGATGCTGCAAAGATGTCCTACAATTTCTCTTTTCGCAGCGTGGAAGAAATAAAGACGCTGGTTGAAGAGCACAGCACAGTACCCCACCTGCGCAAGCTGCAAAAGGCACTGGCCGAAGAGATGACCATCCTGGTGCATAGCAAAGAAGACCTGGAGTTCGCACAAAAAGCTTCTGAGATACTATTTGGCCAATCGACCGTTGATGCACTGCGCTCACTGAATGAAAAACAATTGCTTGAGGTAATGGATGGTGTGCCGCAGGTGACGGGCAGCAAAGACGCATTGAATGATGGAGTGGACCTGCTCACTTTCCTTGCCGAAAGCGGCGTGTTCACTTCGAAAGGGGAGGCGCGCAAGATGGTACAGAATGGCGGCGTAAGTATCAATAAGGAGAAAGTGCCCGGTATCGATCATAAACTTAAGGCTGAACACCTGCTCAATGAGCGCTACATGCTGGTACAGAAAGGGAAGAGCAATTATACGTTGGCAATATTTAACTAACAGGTTATTTGTAACTTTACAAGATGAGCATCAATCCTCAATATACTTATGATAACCTGGGTAATCCTATAGGTGTATTTATACCTATTGAAGAATGGAATAACCTGGCAGAAGAGCTGCACCTGGACATTCCCGAGTGGCAAAAGAAACTTATCGATCTTCGCCTAGAAGAATATCGTATCGAAGATAGTTTGCGAAAAAATGTAGCCGAATAGATCCTACCTGTTTCAATCCGGTCTGCGATCTATTTAAAATAGTATCAGTCCATTTTTTGGCCCGGATTTGCCTGTCGCCATTCGTATTCCTCTTTGCATATATATTGTTCCAGTATCTCCGGGTCGTTACCACTGGTAGTTACCATTTCTATACTTACCTCTTTGGGGCTGGTATCATCTGCAGGTGTTAGTGTCCAGGTGAGTGTTTTACGTTCCGAAGTATTGTTGCCCGCAGCAGGTTTGCCATACTGGTGCTTCATGTCTTTTTTGAGGTGTTTAAAGGTGCTCTTTGCCTGTTTCTTTTGGTCGTAGTCGGCGATAAGGTAGCCTGCAAATTTATTTTTGTAAAAGGTCAGGAAGAGGCTGCATGAGTCGCCTGAATGATAGAAGTTCTTATAATTAACGTAGTAATGATTATCGTAAGAATTGCTTTCAAAGCCTTGCACGCAGTTTTGCCTTAACAGGATGGCCTTAACCGAATCCCTGTACAGCCCAAAGGGAACAGCAAGCGGCCCATTATTTTGCTGCGCGAGGGCATTTGCACTAAATACAAAACAAGCAATGCAGCTTAATATTGTCCTATGGATATTTTGCATCATGCTAAGGTATTATTTTTAGCCCTGAAATGGAAAATATAGGCCGTTGCCAGGTTGTTATCAGTATTTAGCTATCGATTTTTGAATTTACCTTAATTTTAGACCAATGTCTTCGCGTTCCCTTCGCAACATATTGCTCTTGTTATTGCTGGTAGCGCTTACGCTGCCTGCCTTCTATTGCAACAGTCCTAAGAGCAGTACGGAAAACATTGCAGGCTCGCCATGGAAGAATGTATATGACAGCAGTGCCCACTATGTGGGTATGCAGCAATGCCGCACCTGCCACGAGAGTGTGTACCAGACTTTTATACAAACGGGTATGGGCCAGTCATTCGACCATGCGACACGGCAAAAGTCGGCAGCCGATTTTTCGCCGGCACATGCATTGGTATATGATAAAGACCTTGACTTCTATTACAAACCCTACTGGCAGAATGATAGCCTGTACGTGATGGAATTCCGCACTGAAGGAAAAGACACGGTGCATAAACGCATACAGCGCATCGACTACATTGTTGGTTCAGGGCAGCATACCAATTCGCATATGTTCGATAAGAATGGCTATTTCTACCAGGCGCCTGTAACTTTTTATACCCAGAAACACCAGTGGGACCTTGCCCCCGGTTTTGAGAAAGGGGCCAGCAGCCGTTTCGGTCGCATGATAGAGATCGAATGCATGAGTTGTCATAATGGTTATCCCGATTTCGTGGCGAACAGCCAGAACAAATACATCAGTGTAAAGACCGGCATTGACTGTGAGCGCTGCCACGGGCCGGGCAGCCTGCATGTAGCTGCCAAGCAGGCTGGCGATATTGTGGATACCTCGAAGGGGCCCGACTATAGTATTGTCAATCCCCGCAGGCTATCGACCGAATTACAGAACAATGTATGCCAGCGCTGCCACCTTCAGGGCATTGCCGTACTGAACGACGGCAAGACCTTTTTCGATTTCAGGCCGGGTATGCACCTTTCTGAAGTAATGAATGTGTTCATGCCCGAGTATGAGGGTGCGCGCGATAAGATGATCATGGCGTCGCATGTGGAGCGTATGAAAAAAAGCCGCTGCTACGTGGAATCGCAAAAGATGAGCTGCATTACCTGCCATAATCCGCACATCAGCGTGAAGGTGACGCCGAGAACTCATTTTATCAGTGCCTGTATGAACTGCCACGGGGCTGCCAGCCAGCAGCAGTGTAGCGAAAAGCCGGAAATAAGGGCTGCAAAAAATAATGATTGTATTAGCTGCCATATGCCGCATAATGGCAGTATAGATATACCCCATGTGGCCGTGACCGACCACTATATACGGAAGCGCCCCCTTACCGATACCATGGAAAAAAAGATAACGGCCTTCCTGGGTATCAAATGTTTTAATAATAAGGATGTGGATGCCATTACGATAGCGAGGGGCTATATGGAATTTTATGAGCGATATAACCAGAACAAAGGTTTACTTGACTCTGCGCTGGCCTACCTGGGTAAACAGAGTGACATGGAGGCAAAGCAAAAGCAGAACAGGGATTACATACGGGTATATTACCTGCTTGATGATTTTCAGAAGGTGGCCGAATATGCCGGGCAATTGCAGCCTGCTGATGTACATGATGCCTGGACGGCATATCGTGCCGGTGAAGCTTATTTCACGATGCAGGCTTTTGACAAGGCGCTGCCCTGGTACCGCCGTGCTACGGAAATATGGAAATACTCCCTCGACTTCCAGAACAAATACGGTACCTGTTTACTGGCCATGCACCGGCTGGAAGATGCCAAGCAGGTATTTACCTTCATAGTAGGGGAGAACCCCGATTATGCGAGCGCCAATACCAATCTCGGTTTCCTGTATATGCAGGAAGGTAATAACACCATGGCCTATAACTACCTGCAACATGCGAATGAACTGGACCCCGACCATGAGCAGACCTTGATCAACCTGGCAGTGTACTACCACAATAACCAGCAGAACGACAGGGCGAAAAAGTGCCTGCAACACCTGCTGAAAAAGCACCCTGAAAATGCACAGGCCAAAGCTATGCTGGCCGATCTTGCGAATTTTTAAAAGACGTAGTGCAGGAAGAAGCGCTGGTTGATCCTCCCCAGGTCGAGATCGAAATTGCTGCCGATATTACCCGATGATGCGCGATATGAGCTAAGGTTTGAAAATTCAGTACCCAATACTATTTTTCTAAACCTGAATTTGATACCTACCGAGGGGGCCAATCCTACCAAAAGCATATTGGCCTTTGGCCCCCGGTTACCCGTTCCGGATTCTACATAAGAATTGCCATGATTGGGGTCAAGGTCGGGATAGTGTTGTGTGATAGCGGTATCTATAGTGCCATTTCCATAGCCTGCCCTTAATTCAAATGCGGCAAACATATACACGTGTTTGTAAAGTAGATGCTGCCCTTCAATGCCTGCCCCTACCATAGGCATGCTAACCCGAAGTGAGCTGTGTTTTTCGACCGAAGTGTCGCCCGCAGAAAAGTAGATATTGCTAAAATTATATTCCTGTACTTCGCCATAACCTGCAAATACCCGGTAACCGATATTCTTTTTCCCAAAGTGCTTGAACTGGATACCGGCAAGCGAGGTTTGACCACTCGCGTTGCCTGCAATATTTGTTTCGCCCATCAGGCCAAGCTCAGCAAACTTTGAAGTTTCCTGCGCGCCTACGCCCGTAACACATAAGTAGGATAAAATGACCCAAAGCAGTTTTTTCATAAAAAAGTTTCAACTTAAACGGTTGATTATCAGTGTTATTGTATGGGAAATAAAAAAACCACTGCATTGCAGTGGTTTTAAATATCATTGGGATGCACTGTACTAGAGTGCAGCCTTGTAACGACGGCTAACTTCTTCCCAGTTGATCACGTTCCAGATATTGGTAAGGTAATCCGGGCGTTTGTTCTGGTATTTGAGGTAGTATGCATGTTCCCATACATCGATACCCAGTATCGGGTGGCCCTGTATATCCGCTATATCCATAAGAGGATTGTCCTGGTTGGGTGTAGAGCATACTTCGAGTTTGCCGTCTTTAACGATAAGCCATGCCCAGCCGCTACCGAAGCGTGTGGCACCTGCTGTATTCATTTTTTCTTTCAGTGCGTCGAATGAGCCGAAAGCATCGTTGATAGCTGTGGCCAGGTCGCCTGAGGGTGCACCGCCGCCATTGGGGCTAAGTACAGTCCAGAATAAAGTATGATTGTAATGACCGCCACCGTTGTTACGTACTGCCATAGGATAGGCAGAGATGTTAGCCATCAGTTCTTCGAGTGTTTTGCCTTCGCCATCAGTACCATCAAGCGCCTTATTCAGGTTATTCACATAAGCAGCATGGTGCTTGTCATGGTGTATCTCCATGGTTTGTGCATCTATATGTGGTTCGAGCGCGTCGAAAGCATAATTTAAAGGAGGGAGTGAATGTGGCATAATTGTTTTAATTTTTATTGTTAGGATGTCAAAGTTAAACCTACTGAATTGAAAGCCCAAATAAGGCAGTTTGTTAATAATAAAATAAAATAGTGCCATAGAGAAATTGATTGTGGCGCTCAGGCTTACTATGTGTTTCATTTGCAGCCGCTTATAGTTTAGTATCTTCATAGGGCTATGAACGCTGGTTTTTGGGTACTTTATATCGGTATATTTGACAGCACTTTTCGAAAAGAGACTGAATGAGCCTGCCTTCCATATCGCTTCGACGTCCAGTAATGGCCATCGTGCTGAACATTATCATTGTTGTTTTTGGTGTAATCGGGTTTAAATTCCTGGGTGTCCGGGATTACCCGTCTATCGACCCTCCTATCATCAGCGTGCGTACCTCGTATGCCGGGGCCAACCCCGATGTGATAGAATCGCAGATCACAGAACCCCTGGAAAAATCGATAAACGGTATTGCAGGGATCAAGAACATATCTTCCTCAAGCTCACTGGGTACCAGTAATATCACGGTAGAATTTGACCTGAACACCGACCTTGAAGCTGCGGCCAATGATGTGCGTGATAAGGTGTCGCAGGCTGTGCGTAACCTGCCGCAGGATATAGATGCACCACCGGTGGTATCGAAGGCTGATGCCAACTCGTCGGCCATCATATCGATGACCGTGCAGAGTGATACCCGAAATGCCATGCAGTTATCGGACTATGGGGAGAATGTACTGCAGGAACGCCTGCAAACCATACCCGGTGTAAGCAGCATACAGATATGGGGGCAGCGGCGTTATTCCATGCGCCTCTGGCTGGATCCTGTGAGGATGGCCGGCTACAATATCACCTTCCAGGATATACAGAGCGCGCTTAACAAGCAGAACGTTGAGCTGCCTGCCGGTAAACTGAGCGGCTCACAGACTGAACTTACCATCCGCACATTTGGCAAGCTGAATACGGAAGACGATTTCAATAACCTTATTATTAAAAATGTAGACAGCACCGATATACACCTTAAAGATGTAGGTGAGGCTGTACTGGGGCCGGAGAACGAGGAAACAATATTAAAAGAAAGTGGCACGGTAATGATAGCCCTGGCGCTGGTTCCGCAGCCCGGTGCCAATTATGTTTCGATAGCCGACGAGTTTTATAAGCGTTTTGAGCAGATAAAAAGAGATGTACCTAAGGACATCAAGCTGAATATTGCGATAGATCATACCATATTTATTAAAAAATCGATAACAGAGGTTGAAGAGACCCTGATCGTAGCCTTCTCTTTGGTTATCCTGATCATTTATCTCTTTTTCCGCGACTGGCTGATCGCTATCCGCCCGCTGATAGATATACCTGTGAGTCTTATAGGTGCCTTCTTTATTATGTACATGATGGGCTTTACCATCAATATCCTTACCCTGCTGGCCATAGTACTGGCTACAGGCCTTGTGGTGGATGACGGTATCGTGGTGACGGAAAATATATATAAGAAGATAGAACAGGGGATGGATAAACACCGTGCTGCGAAGGAGGGTAGTGAAGAGATCTATTTTGCAGTCATCTCTACTTCTATTACACTGGCTGTGGTCTTTCTTCCCATAGTGTTCCTGCAAGGGTTTACAGGCCGCCTGTTCCGCGAGTTTGGTATCGTGGTGGCAGGTGCGGTGCTTATATCGGCTTTTGTGTCGCTCACACTCACACCTGTGCTGAATGTGTTCCTCACCCGAAATACACATACACGCTCACGTTTTTACATCCGGACAGAGCCTTTCTTTGAAGGCCTGGAGCGTAATTATAAAAAGGCGCTTACATGGGTAATGGGCCGCAGGTGGATGGCGCTGGCTGCCATTGCTGTTTGCTTTGTCATTATATTTTTAATAGGTGGGGGACTGCAAAGCGAGCTGGCCCCGCTCGAAGATCGCAGCCGTATATCGTTCTCTGCCATTGCTCCTGAGGGTACCTCTTATGATGCAATGGAAGGCTATATGGACCAGATAACACAGTTGCTTATAGATAGTATCCCCGAACGGGAAGCCATACTGGCGATCACTGCACCGGGCTTTACCGGTACGGGCGCTGTAAACCTTGGCCGTGGCTTTGTGCGACTGAGTGACCCGGATAAAAGGGAACGCAGCCAGGCCGATATAGCGCAGATAGCGAACCGGAATTTCCAGAAATTGAATTTCGGCAAGGCCTTTGCGATACAGGAGCAAACCATATCGGTAAAGCATGGTGGCAGCCAGTTCCCTATAGTATATGTGCTGCAGAACATCAACTTCGAAAAGCTGGCTAAGGTATTACCGGACTTCCTCGATGAGGCAAATAAAAATCCTGTGTTCCAGGGGGTGGATGCAGACCTTAAGTTCAATACCCCACAGCTTGCCGTAACCATAGACCGTGCAAAAGCATCGCAACTGGGCATTTCAGTGGGCGATGTATCGCAGGCGCTGCAACTGGCGCTGAGCAATAGCCGCATGGGCTATTTCACCATGAATGGCAAGCAATACCAGGTTATAGGACAAGTGTACCGGGCCAACAGGGAAGCCCCTGTGGACCTGAAAAGCATTTATGTGCGTACGGCAGGTGGCCAGCAGGTATCGCTGGATAACCTGGTGAACCTGAGCGAAACGACCAGCCCCTCACAGATATATCATTTCAACCGTTATAAGTCGGCAACGATATCGGCTAACCTTGCTCCCGGTAAAACGATCGGTGATGGGATAGCAGCTATGCAGGGTATATACGATAAGCTGGTAAAGGAGAAGAAAATTGATGAATCATTCTCGCATACGCTCTCCGGCTCTTCGCTCGACTATGCTGAAAGCTCTTCTAACACCTCTTTTGCCTTTATCCTCGCATTGATACTCATTTACCTGATACTTGCTGCACAGTTTGAGAGCTTTATCGATCCGTTCATTATCATGTTCACTGTGCCTCTTGCCATAGCAGGCGCCATATTATCCCTTTGGCTGTTCGGCCAAACCCTGAATATATTCTCACAGATAGGTATGATCATGCTTATAGGCCTGGTGACCAAGAATGGCATCCTTATCGTGGAATATGCTAATCATGTGCGGGATAAGGGCAGCTCCAAGATGGATTCAGCGGTTTACGCGGCTTCGATGCGTCTTCGTCCTATATTGATGACCAGCCTGGCCATGATATTCGGGGCCTTACCCCTGGCCCTGTCTTTAGGGGCCGCATCAACAAGCCGTATGCCACTGGGTATCGTAATAGTGGGGGGCGTACTGTTCTCTTTAGTACTTTCATTATTTATAGTGCCTGTTATATATACTTACCTGTCGCGCAGAAGGGATATAACCCCTACCGCAATAGAAAAACTGGATGAGTAAATGCTAAAACGACTCACGATAATATTATCATTGGGCTGCTGTGTAATAAGGGTTACCGCGCAGGAACGCCTCAGCCTGCAAGATGCGGTAAACCGTGCCCTGCAGTATAATTACGATGTGCGCATAGCAGATGCCTCTGCAAAGCAGGCAAAGGCTAACAATACTATAGGCAATGCCGGTATGCTGCCCAATATAAACCTGAACGGCACCCTGGGTGGCAGCGATTACAACACGCACAACAAGCTGGTGAACGGTGAGACACAAGACAATGCTGCCGCCAAAACGTATAACTACAGCGCATCGGCCACACTGGGCTGGACCTTATTTGATGGCGGACGTATGTTCCTGGTGAAAAAACAACTGGATATTGAAGAGCTGGCCGGGAATGAACAATTCAGGTTGCAACTGCAAGCCACCGTTTCGCGTGTGATACAGGTATATGCACAGGTACTATGGCAGCAAAAGCAACTTATTGCTGTAGATACGGCTGCTGCGCTGGCCAGGTTGCGGATGGACATTTCGAAAGCGAAATTTGAGACCGGAGCCTCACCAAAAACAGACTACCTGCAGGCACGTGTAGATTATAATGCAAGGCAGGCAGACTCACTGGCCCAGGAGGCGAATATCACGCAATCCTTTGATTCGTTGAACGTACTGATCGGTGCTGAACAATACACTACTTATATCTTAGATGATAGCCTGGTACTTAATACGGCCCTGGAACCTGCTGACCGGCAATTGCTTGAGGATGTTAACCTGTCACTCAGCATTTACAGGCGCAGTGCCGATGTGTCAAAACTGAATGAGCGCATCGCTAAAAGCTACCGTCTGCCGGTGCTGAGTATCAATGGTGGGTACTACTATAATTACAGCAGGAGCGCAACTGGCTTCTTGCTGTTTGGCCGTAGCTACGGGCCTTCCGGTACGGCGGGCATCAGTATACCTTTATTCCAGGGAGGCAATATCAACAGGCAGATAAAGGTAGCGGCGTTGCAAAGTATGCGTGATGAACTGCTGTATGAGAAACAAAGGACCGTGCTGAATAATCATTACCGTAGTGCATGGCGCAATTATGAAGTAGCAGTGGCAGCATACCGCCTGCAGTACGATAACATTAAGTATGCGAAAGAGAACCTGGATGTGCAGGAAGCACGATTTAAAGTGGGGGCAGGCACCACGCTTGAGGCCCGTGAGGCTGAAAATAGCTATACGCAAGCACTGATAGCACTTTATACTGCTGCGTATAATCTTAAAGTGAACGAGACGATAGTCCTGGAACTTGAGAATAAACTAGTGCAATAGCTAACCAGGTAACGAAGAGAGAGCCGCAGCCTGTTATTAATATCTTTAGCCTTTACAGGTATTACGAAGACAGTATAAAAAGAAACACCCCGCATTTGCGGGGTGTTTCTTTTTATAAGGAGGTTAAAACTATTGTTTTACTATTTTCCTTGTGCCTATGAGCTTGTTGTTCTCATCGAGGATGTTCACAATGTAAACACCGTTTGCGAGGTTGCTCATTGATATTTGTTTAGCGTTTTCAGCATTGATGATCACGCGGCCTGTGAGGTCCTGGATCTGTACATTCACAGCTTTATCAGCGTCAACATACAGTATGCTGCTAACCGGGTTAGGATACAACTTAACGGTGGTTGGTGCATTGGTATTAGCAACTGAAACCGGACCGTGTATTGTTATGGTATCATATACCACACAACCGTTGTCATCAGTCAGCATCAGGTAATATGTCTGGCCATCGCAAAGGTCAGATATTGTTTGAGCGAAGTTACCGCTAAGACCAGTGCTCCAGTCGTAGTAATAGTTAGGAACACCACCTGTAACTGTAACGGTTACGCTACCTGTGCAATTGCCCAGATCATCAGTAACGTTGTTGCTGAACTGGATCTGCGGAGGTGAAGTGATTTCCTGTGTCAGGCTGGTGTGGCAACCACTGTCATCATAAGTAGTGATGGTGTACATGCCGCTTGGCAGGTCGTAGAATGCATAACCAGTGTCAGCAGGTGTCACGCTCAGTACATATGTATAGTCATATATTGTAGAGCCATAGCCCCCAGTAGTGTAATCGATATCGATCTCACCTGTGCTGTCGCCAAAGCAGCTGTTATCCCACCAGTTAACATAAGTGCGTATGCTGTCTGGTTCGCTGATGGTAATATTAGTAGCTGCTACGCAACCGTTTGTATCCATTACATGTACCACATGTACACCTGCATTCAGTGCGAGGTTGGTATCCTGTGTTGTTTTAAATGAACCATAAGGACCGCCATCCCAGCTGTACTGGTAAGGTGATGTGCCATTTAAAGCATAAGCTGCAGCCCAGCCATTATCGCCACCTGCGCAGGTAACCCATTTGAAATCATAACCGCCTACATACAGTGAAGCTGCAGGTTCAGTAAGATAAACAGGGAAGTACGTGATGGTACCGTCAGTATCTTTAACCATTATGGTATGTGTGCCTGCAGGCAGGCCAACATATGATGTGGTATCAGAGAATGATGGTGGGTTAGGCACCAGGCTATCCAGTGCGTAAGTATAACCAGGAGCACCGCCAGCAGCCATAATGTTAGTTATAGAACCGGTAAGACCACCGTGGCAAGGGATGTTAGTGCTGTCATATGTAACAGTAACCGGGGGTTTGCCTGTCCATGTGATGTTAACATCGTCGATACCTACTGTAGGATAAACCAAAGAACCTGTAGCAGGGAAGAAAGAAGATACCCTGATCCAAACGTTGCTATCCTGGTTGTTTACAGCACCAGGCAGCATTACGCTGATATTAGTTTCGCTGAATGTGTTATTGCCTGTGTTATAACCACCGGCTATCGGGCTGAAGCTGGTAGGGTTAGAGCCCATACCATAGCTTACATACCACCTCTTTGTCCTTGCAGCGTTCAGGTCGAGGGACTGAAGTTTGAAGGCGAAGTTGATGTTGGATAAGCCCCTTGTATTGTCGATACGGAATACAAATGATGTACCTGTATCATTGGCAGTGCCGATCTTGGCACCCAGTGCCCTGTTAGGAGAAGCATTCTGGGCAGCAGCAGTAGCATTTGCATAGAATGTGTCTTTGGCAGCAAAGTTGCCGAAAGTACCAGCACCCTGATCCCAGGCCGTAGCCGCTGTTACGAAAGATGCGGGTGTACCTAATGTGTCGAAATATGCATTAGTATAAACCATCCATCCGTCTGGTAAACCAGCACCAATGCCATTGAAGTTCTGCGTATAGCTGTGTCCCAGCAATACGTAGGGTGATTGGGCTAGTGCCGTGGCACTGACACCCAGGGATAAAAGAGAAAGTGTCAACAATTTTTTCATAATATTCAATAGATTTTTTGGTTAGCTAAAACGTTTAATTTAATGGGTTAACATAAATTATGACGCGAAGATAGTGCGAAAAAACAAAAGTAAACTCATGTCATTTATCTTTAAATACCTATTTTGTGGTATTTTGATCTTCCTTCGCCGTTATAAACTTAACTCAACCCGTTTAATTGTAATATTTTCAATGTGTATTTGGTTTTAAATCTAATATTTGTCGCAAAAGTAATACAAAATAATGATAAGAAAAACCTTTGTTAAAATCTTACCTCTTTATATTATTATTAACAAATTTATATGTAAGCTTTAAAATACTCCAGGGTGCGCTTCAGGCCATCGGCCCTATCTACAGTGGGTTGCCAGCCCAGCAGGTTCCTGGCTTTAGTGATATCAGGCTGCCTTTGTTTGGGGTCGTCTTGGGGCAGCGGTTCAAAAACGATCTTGCTTTTAGAACCCGTAAGTGCAATGACCTCTTCGGCAAACTGGAGCAGGCTGATCTCGGATGGGTTACCTATATTAACAGGAAGATGATAGTCAGATAAGAGAAGTTTGTATATACCATCTACCAGGTCATCAACATAGCAGAAAGAGCGGGTTTGTGAGCCATCGCCATACACGGTAACATCTTCTCCACGAAGGGCCTGGCTCATAAATGTAGGCAATGCACGGCCATCATCGAGGCGCATCCGGGGCCCATAGGTATTAAATATACGTATGATGCGGGTCTCCACATTGTGGAAATTATGATAAGCCATTGTAATGCTTTCCATAAAACGCTTGGCCTCATCGTATACACCGCGTGGGCCTATGGGGTTTACATTACCCCAATATTCTTCGGATTGGGGGTGTACCAGGGGATCGCCATATACTTCTGATGTTGAAGCGACAAGAATACGGGCATTTTTTGATTTGGCCAGCCCCAGCAGGTTATGGGTACCCAATGCGCCCACTTTCAGTGTTTGTATGGGCATTTTGAGATAATCGATCGGGCTGGCCGGCGATGCAAAATGGAGAATGTAGTCGAGCTGCCCGGGCACGTGTACGAACTTGGTAACATCGTGGTGGTAAAATTCAAATTCCTTTACCGGGAATAAGTGTTCTATATTCCTGATATTTCCGGTCAGCAGGTTATCCATACCTACAACGCTATATCCTTCTTTCAGGAAACGGTCGCATAAATGAGAGCCGAGGAAACCGGCAGCACCGGCTATTAATATACGTTTGGCCATTTGTTAGCTATGATCTGGTCAGTTATTATACTTGTTTGCGATAGGGGTGAGTTTACCGGGAATATCAATCCAAAGTGCCCCTTTCTCTTATAATGGTAGTTTCGGGTAGTGCTATCTTATCTTTTAATTGCTGGTGCACTACTTTTCTGCCGATACTTTCGTAATAAAAGCCAAGGTCTTCCATTTTTTCAAGTGTATATACATTGCGGCCATCAAATATCACCGGATTTTTGAGCAATTCGTTGATACGTTTGAAATCAGGGTTGCGGAACTCGCTCCATTCAGTTACGATCGTCAGTGCATCTGCGCCTGAAACTGCATCGTACTGATCGGTGGCGAAAAGTATCTTATCACCGTAAATACGTTTTACATTCTCCATCGCTTCAGGATCAAATACTTTCACCTGTGCGCCTGCCTCTAAGAGTTCTTCTATAAGATATAGTGCCGGGGCCTCGCGGATATCGTCCGTTTCGGGTTTGAAGGCCAGCCCCCATAAGGCAAAGATCTTGCCTGACAGGTCTGAGCCGAATAGTTCTTTTATTTTTTTACCCAGCCGTGTTTTTTGGTGCTCATTTACCCCCATTACTGTATTAACTATTCGGAAGTCATAGTCCATTTCGCGGGCCGTTTGTGCCAGGGCCTGTACGTCTTTAGGGAAGCAGCTGCCGCCATAACCAACACCAGGGAAGAGAAAACGCTTACCGATGCGTGAATCGCTGCCAATACCTACACGCACCCAATCTACATTTGCACCTGCTTTCTCGCAAAGGTTGGCCATCTCGTTCATGAAAGATATGCGCATGGCCAGGTAGGCATTTGCAGCATATTTCGTCATTTCGGATGAACGCTCGTCCATAAAATATATCGGGTTGCCCTGCCTTACAAAAGGCTGGTACAGCTCATCCATAAGTTTTTTGGCCTTTTCGGACGAAGTACCGATCACTACGCGGTCGGGCTTTAAAAAATCTTCTACGGCTACACCCTCGCGGAGGAACTCTGGGTTTGAGACCACATCGAAAAGGGAACGGTCGAGCTTTTGTGCCATTACAGCCGCAACTTTTTCTGCAGTACCAACCGGTACAGTGCTTTTATTGACAATAACTTTATAGCTGGTGATAAGGGTGCTCAACTGTGCCGCAACATCCAGTACATACTGGAGGTCGGCTGCGCCATCCTTTCCCGGAGGTGTAGGTAAGGCAAGGAATATTACCTGTGCATCGCGGATGCCGTCTTGTAAAGATGTGGTGAACTGAAGCCGGCGCTCTTTTATGTTCCGTTCGAGAAGAATGTCAAGGCCGGGTTCATAAATAGGTGATTTCCCGTCCTTTAACTGGCGTATCTTATCTTCATTAATGTCGATACACATTACATCGTTGCCAGTTTCGGCAAAACAAGTACCGGTAACCAGGCCTACATATCCTGTACCAATGATAGCTAATTGCATATGCGGTCTTACAAGAAAATTTCGGCAAAAGTAGTCATTATTTTTAAGGAGGCTATACCGTTATATTGTTAAAAAAAAGTTTTACTAATTTTAAACTATAACCACATGCAGAGGTCTTAATATTAAAATCTGTAATTATGATACGCAAATCACTTTATGGTAAAGGATTGATATTGGTGGCAACAGGTATGTTGCTGCTCACAGCCTGCAGGCGCACGGCTACTGATACTAATAGCCTGGCCTCATTGTCGGAAGATGATAAAGGCTATGGTGCCGACCAGGCATTGATAGAGCGTGAGAATAATGATGTGATATCGATGGCCGATGCGGCTGCGGCTAATGGTTCAGCCCAGCTAAAAGGCGGCCTCAATGAATTATCGGGCTGTGCGGTGGTCACCAATGATACGCTTGCCAGCCCACATGTGCTCACTATTGATTTTGGCAACAGTCCATGCACAGGTATAGACGGCCGTAACCGCAGCGGTAAAATAATGGTGCAGTACACAGGTCAATATAAAGATGCCGGCAGCCAGCATACCATCACGTACGATAATTATGTGGTGAATGGCAACCAGATTACAGGGAGCAAGACGGTAACCAATATGGGTATGAACAATGCCGGGGATTATTATTACAATATAGCTGTAACTGATACTTTATGGTCTGGAACGGTGGCTAATAATAATGGTTTCAGAAGCTGGACCAGCAGCCGCGTACGTACCTGGGTAAGCGGCTATAGCACGGGAACCAGGACCGATGATTCATACGACATTACTGGTAATGCAACGATACGGCGTATCAACGGGCATGCATTTACCGTTAACATCACCTCAGCCTTACGTGTTGCTATCGGCTGCCCTTGGATAGAGCAGGGCACAGTGGAGATAACTCCTCAGAACGGTAATGTACGGACAATAGACTACGGTAGTGGTAATTGCGATTCTGAAGCTACATTAACCGTTAATAACCAGACATACCATATAACATTATAACAGTATTCCTTAGTTGATCGAACATAAAAAGAGCAGCCATAATGGCTGCTCTTTTTATGTTCACACGGCGGTAATGTTTAGATAACATTGTAGCAATGATTTGGTAAAACGAGGGCGGTTATTTTACAGCCGCTAATTTCCTAATATGTATAAATGTATACTTTTCGTAGTTCTTACCTTCATTTCTCTAACGACATTTGCTGGTAATGTTACAGGCATAGTAAAAGACTCAACGGACAATTCTCCATTGCCCGGGGTAATTGTAAATATTAAAAATACAAGCTTTGTTGCCCAGACCGATGTTGACGGCAAGTATGAAATAAAGAATGT
Organism: Bacteroidetes bacterium 46-16; assembly: GCA_001897835.1. GTDB lineage: Bacteria > Bacteroidota > Bacteroidia > Chitinophagales > Chitinophagaceae > MKUN01. The sequence continues at coordinate 256,813 of MKUN01000029.1, read as the reverse complement.
ACCCAACGGGAAGTTCGAGCTGGTATTCTCCTTTATTACCTACGAAAAAAGGGTGCTTCCCCTCGTTATAAAAGGAGGGCAGGATGTTGTGGCAGATGCCCTGCTGACACCTGAAGAAAACAAAACACTCAATACAGTTACTGTATCAGCTACCCGCAATACGCATACTGAGGCGGCAGTATTGCAGGAGATCAGGAACAGTAATACTGTAGTAAGCGGTGTAGGCTCAGCCCAGATATCAAAAAGCATGGACCGCAATGCAGCGGATGTAGTGAAGCGTGTACCCGGTGTAGCGATACAGGAAGACCGGTTCATTGTAGTACGTGGTCTTGCAGACAGGTATAATACGGTATGGCTGAATGATGCAGGTGCACCGAGCAGTGAAACCGATAAGAAATCTTTTTCTTTCGATATCATTCCCAGTGGCCTTATTGACAGGATACTGATCTTTAAGACACCATCGCCCGAACTGCCGGGTGACTTTGCAGGTGGTATGGTGAAGGTATATACGACATCACTCGTTGACAGGAATTCTATAACCGTAGGTTTCCAGGCATCAAGCAGGTCTTATACTACGGGCAGGCCCTTTAATTATACACAACCTACCAAAACAGACTGGCTTGGTTATGATGACGGAAGCCGTGAATTGCCTGCAGGTTTGCCGGATTATATCTCATCGAAAACACCGGATCTGAATGAGGTGACAAAGTCGTTCAAGAACGATTGGGTGATCAAAACAAAAAATGCCTCTCCGGATTATCGCTTTGGCCTGGCCTTATCGAATGCCCTGAACCTGAATAAAGTGAGATTGGGAAATACATTGGGTGTAGCATATAGTAATACGAACCAAACGTATAATACAGTACGTGAAGACTGGGATAATGAAGCCAAGAACACACACTATGAAGATATGTCTTCGACCAATACGGCAAGTGTGGGTGTCATGGATAATATTGGCGCTGCAATAGGCAACTCAAAGATAGAGTTCAGGAACCTGTACAGCCAGATAGGTAAATCGCTGGTGACCGAACGTATGAGTGTGCGGGATACTGCAGGCGCATTGGCAACCGCACCCGACGAAAGGTCTTATGCTATAGGGTATGAAAGCCGCGCCACTTATACTACTCAATTGTCGGGTGTGCATAAGAGCAATAACGATGAGCGAAAATATACGTGGGCACTGGGTTATACAGACCTGTTCAAAAACATGCCCGACCTGCGCCGTATCAAGTATACAAAAGACCAGGACCAGGCCGATTCGGAATATATAGCAGGCGTAGGCGCGCAGCCCGACATATATAATGGTGGCGGACGTTTTTACTCACAATTGTACGAACATATCTACAGCTTCAATCACCAGTTCACTCAAAGGATACATATTGGCGACAATTTCCACTTTGATGTAAATGCCGGTAATTATATAGAATATAAAAGCCGCTTTTACTACGCCCGCGAACTGGGCTATACACTGAGGCCATCTGCAGCCAACCCCTTGCTATATTATGCACTGTTGCAGCAGCCTGTAGATCAGATATTCGGAGATACCTCGGTCGGTGAAAAATATAGGTTCCAGATAGGTGAAGCTACAGCCTTTTATGATAAGTACGCTGCAAAAAATACATTGATCGCCAGCTTCCTCTCATTGAACATACCCTTGTGGGATAAGCTGACCATTGTAGGTGGTGTACGCTATGAAATAAACAAGCAGGAGCTATTCACTTATAAATCTATAGATACGCTTGATGCTACCAAAACTCCGATCGATACCAAATTCTGGCTGCCATCGATCAATGTGAGTTACAACTTTACCGATAAAATGCTGGTACGTGCAGCTTATGGTAAAACACTGAACCGCCCCGAGTTCAGGGAAATGGCCCCGGCACCGTATTATAACTTTGACGACCGGGAGCTGATATTCGGTACGCTCTTTTCCAATCCGTTTACACAATACGGCTATACGCTTGATGTAGCAGAGATAAAGAATGTAGATGTGCGCTGGGAATGGTATCCCGGCAATGGTGAAACTGTACAGGTTGGTGGTTTCTATAAGTCATTTAAAAACCCGATACAGCGTGTATTTGCAGGAACAGATGGCAGCGGCAGCCATAATGTATCATTTATTAATGGTACATCGGCTTATTGCGAAGGTATCGAGATCGATCTTCGTAAGAATTTATCCTTTGTGGACGATTGGCTGAAGACAGATGCCTTTAAAGACATTTCGGTAGTGGGAAATTTCGCATTGACAAAGAGCGAGCTGAACATAGACACGGCCGCTTTAGATGCCCGTTTCGAAGGCCCTACACAGCTGATACCTAAATCGGCCATGCAGGGGCAATCGCCATACATTGTGAATGTGGGTCTGTATTACCAGAATGATAAAAACGGTTTCCAGGGCTCTGTACTATATAATGTGTATGGTGCAAGGATATATGCCATTGGCAGAACAACCCCAACAGAACAAACGGTTTTTGAAATGCCGTTCAAGTCTTTTGATGCCACTATTTCAAAGACGTTCTTTAAACACTATATCATCAGCTTCGGTGCACAGAATATCCTGAATGCTACCATGCTGTTCCGGAAAGATATAAACGGAGATGGAAAAATAGACAAAGTGAATGATGAGGATATGAGAAGCTATAAACCCGGCAGCTATTTTACGGCTGGTGTAAAGGTGAAATTTTAAAATCACATTTTAGTAACCTGCCCGTAATCTAGCGGTAACATGGTGCTTCTACTTTCGTGTTCAAAACAACGCTATTATGAAAAAACATCTCCTTTTATTCACATTGTGTTTCATAGCCATCACCCAGGCTTTTGCTTACACAACAGTAACCGTTCAGGACAGTATATCAAGCGATACACACTGGACCAATGACAAACAATATTTCCTTAAGGGATGGGTGTATGTTACCGACGGAGCTACATTGACAATAGACGCCGGTGTGATCATCAAAGGTGACCATGATTCTAAGGGTACGCTTATCATCGAGCGCGGCGCAAAGATCATGGCTAATGGTACTGTAGACCAGCCTATCGTATTTACTTCAAACGAAGCTCCCGGCAACAGGAACTATGGTGACTGGGGTGGTTTGATGATATGCGGCCGTGCACCCAACAACTGGAATGGTGGTGATGCACAGGTTGAAGGCGGTCCGCGTTCTCACTATGGTGGTAACGACCCGCATGACAACAGCGGTAAGCTGTCATTCGTTCGTATTGAATTTGCCGGTATCGCACTTTCTCCAAACAATGAAGTTAACGGTCTTACACTTTGCAGTGTAGGTGATGCTACGCAGATAGACCACGTACAGATATCTTACAGCGGTGATGATGCTGTTGAATGGTTTGGCGGTAATGTTAACGCTAAATACCTTGTAGCATATCGCTCATGGGATGATGATTTTGATAACGATAACGGCTGGCAGGGTAAAGTACAGTTCGGTGTTATCCTTCGCGATCCTAACGTAGGTGACGTGAGTGGTTCTAAAGGTTGGGAAAGCGACAGCTACCAGTCTGGCACTGATACTGTACGTCTTACCAAACCCGTTTTCTCGAACATAACTGCTGTAGGCCCGCTGCTGAATCCTACAACTACACAGTACGCTACTGCAATAAGGGCTGGTGTACACATCCGCCGCGGCAGTGCTATGTCACTTGTTAACAGTATCGTTGGCGCATGGCCTTGCGGAGTATTGCTGGATGAAGCTGCTCCTCAATACACTACTACATCAGGTAACATAGGTACCGACGAGCTCCAGTTCCGCCACAACATAATCGCCGGTACCGGTACACAGGATGGTTTTGCAAGGGACATATTATATGTAAAAGACGGTGCGCGCAGTATGACTGCTATCAACGCCAACGCTGATACTACAGGTGGTACGCCGGTTCCACGTTTCCAGCCATTTTCTGGTCCATGGGATTTCCTGCTGAACCCTGCTTATGGCAACAAGATATATGCTAACTTCAGCACTAACGTTAACCTGGCCAATCCGTTTTCTACTACTAATCCAAGCCTTATACCTTTGACGATATCGCCTGTTTGTTATAACTCACATGGCCATCCGTTCAATACGGCTAACCCGATCAACCTGGATACAAGCAACAACTATGCAAATTATAATGCACCAGATGTACCTCCGGGCTTCGCTGATAACAAAGCTAATGATGCTTTCTTTGACCAGGTAAACTACATCGGCGCATTTGCAGGCACACAGCTTTCTTCCGCCGACTGGACCAAAGTATGGGTTGACTGGGATCCGCAGAATACTAACTACGACCACGTAAACACTGGTGTAAAATCTGCTAAGGTGTTCAACATATCTTTAGCTGAAGTATTCCCTAACCCTGCTAACCAATCTGCAACCGTTTCTTTCAACTTAAACGAAACCAGCAATGTACAGGTTAGCATGCTTGACATGACCGGTAAGGTTGTAGCTGAACTGTTCAATGGTAACAATGTAAGCGGCAACCAGGTGATCAACATTGATCTGAGCAAATTTAACGCTGGCTTATACTTTGTTTCTATCAATTCAAACAACGGTAATAAGACGCTGAAACTTTCTGTCATTAAATAAGTACTTTCCGACAATAAAGGTTAAGAACCGTCCTGCATGTGCAGGACGGTTTCTTTTATAGACATTTGAGGATACGATCGCAGGCTATCTCTATTTCAGCATGGGTAATGGTTAGCGGCGGGGCTACGCGAATACATTCGGGTGCAAACAGGAACCAGTCCGAAAAAAGACCTTTTTCGAGGCAAGCTCTTAAGGTGTTTAAAACATGTGAAGCGCCATCGAGCTCTACTGCGATCAGCAATCCTTTGCTCCTGACCGCTTTTATTGCAGGGTGCCTGAGGAGTGAATGGAACAATTTCTCTTTTGCATTAACCTCCTCCACAAGTTTTTCGTTGAGCAATACCTGCATGGCAGCCATGCCTGCAGCACAGGATACCGGGTGACCGCCAAAGGTGGTGATATGCCCCAATACAGGATCATGCATTAGGTTTTGCATCAATTCCTGTGACGAAATAAAAGCTCCTAATGGCATACCACCACCAAGCGCTTTGCCTAATAAAACAATATCCGGCACTACATCATAATGCTGAAAGCCCCATAATTTACCGGTACGCCCAAATCCACATTGTATCTCATCCATAACCAAGAGCGCACCGGTTTCGGTGCAGCGGGCTCTTAATGCGGTGAGCCATTCCGGCCCAGGTTCTAATACACCTGCTTCCGCCTGCACTGTTTCAATGATCACGCAGGCAGTGGTGGTGTCAACAGCCTCGATAAGTGCGGTACTGTTATAGTCAAACCTTTTTACACCGGGCAGCAGAGGCCTGAATGCATTGCGCCAGTACTCATCACCCATCACACTAAGTGCGCCCAGGCTGGCGCCGTGGTAGCTTTTATTGCAGCTGATAATTCCCGGCCTTCCCGTGGCCCGCCTGGCCAGCTTGATCGCCCCTTCGGTAGCTTCTGTTCCCGAGTTGGTAAAGTATACTGAGCTCAGCGTTTGGGGTAAGTGTTTTGATAATAGAGTGGCGTACTGCACCTGCGGGCTTTGTATCAGCTCGCCATATACCATGATGTGCAGGTATTTTTCGGCCTGCTGCTTTATGGCATGGATAACTTCCGGGTGAGTGTGCCCTATATTGCATACACTGATACCACCTATCAGGTCAAGGTATTTATTACCATCTGCATCATATAAGTAATTACCTGCGGCATGGGTAATGTCTAAACCTATTGGGCTTTCAGAAGTTTGTGCTAAATGCCGGCGAAACAATTGGCGCTGATCCATAGTGTAAAAATAACGGCAAGAACCCTAAGCAAAAAATCACATAAAAGCAACATTTTGTTAACCATAAAGTAAAAATTCATAGTTAGTTAACATTTACTTCATTTACCGGTAACGTTGCGGTAAGGTAGTGGTAACATTGTTTGATGACTTTTGCACAAAATAATATATATAATAATGCGCATCATACCGTTGCTGGCTGTAATGCTGTTTTCAAGTTTGTACGCAATAGCAGGCGGCAAAATAACAGGTAAAGTAACCGAAGAAAAATCTGGCGAAACGATTATCGGCGCTACGATCATTGTAAAAGGTACCCCGCATGGCACCGTGACAGATGTGGATGGTAATTTTGCTCTTGCTATTGACGCTGGTACATATACGCTTGAGGTTAAATACCTGGGCTTCCAGACCAAAGAAATAGCTGATGTTAAAGTAACTAATGGCAGCAGCACCTCATTGAATATATCATTGGGTGAGTCGGACAATACCCAGCTACAGGAAGTGGTGATCCGCTCTTCGTTGAAAAAAGAGAATGTAAATGCGCTTTATGCCTTGCAGAAGAACAGTGCTTCTGTATCGGATGGTATATCTGCCGATGTAATTAAAAAATCGCCCGATCGCAGTACCGGTGAGGTTTTAAAGCGTGTAAGCGGCACCACCATACAGGACAATAAATTCGTTATTGTCCGTGGCCTGAGCGACCGTTATAATACGGCCCTCATAGATAATGCTATCTTACCGAGTACTGAGCCTAACCGTAAGGCATTCTCATTCGATATCATTCCGGCTAACCTGATAGACAATATTGTGATCACAAAATCAGGTACACCCGACCTACCCGGCGACTTTGCCGGTGGGGTCATCAACATACTGACCAAGGAAATACCTGAAGAAAATTTCAATACGATATCGATAGGTACCAGTTATAACACAGTATCTACCTTTAAGACCTTCAAATCAGGTAATCACAGTAGTACAGACTTCCTGGGTTTTGACAATGGTTTGCGCCAGTTGCCGGGTAATTTCCCCTCAACTTCCAAGATCATCAACAACAGCCTGAGCGCAACAGAACAAAAGAATGCTGAAAAATCTTTAAATAACGATTATACGATAAAAGAGCGTAGCGCTTTGCCTGGTATCAGCCTGCAGGGATCTATGGGCAGGTCGTATCTACTGAAAAGGAACAGGAGCTTTGGCGTAATAGGCGCTATCACCTATAACCACTCAGAAACTATAAATGGCACCACCGATAACCCGATGATCAGGCGCTACGATAATTATGATTATAAAGACAATAGCTACGTTTATTCAACTAATGTAGGTGGTTTGCTGAATTTTGGCTACTCTTTCGGCAAGAGCAAACTGGTGCTTAAAACACTCTATAATAAAGTATTTGACGACAACTTCCTGTATCGTACCGGTCAAAACTATGGTAGTTCCAAGTACATAAATTATTATGCTTTCGACCTGGTGCAGAAATCATTGTTCAAGACCTCGCTGGAAGGCGATCACCAGCTTGGTAAAGGGCAAAGCAAGATCAACTGGATCGTGTCATACAATAAGATAACGAATAACCAGCCCGACCAGAGAAAGAACACTTACTTCAGGGACATCAATAGCCCTGACGAGCCACTTGTAGCAGATAACAGCACTGTTGGTAAAGCCAATAACCGCTTCTTTTCCGACCTGATGGAAAACCTGTATACAGGTGCGGTAAACTATACTTTACCGGTCAAATTATTTAATAAAACCTCACTAAAGGCCGGTGTCCTGGGTCAGTACAGGGACCGCAGTTTTGATGCACGCTATATTGGTCTTAAGCTGAACACGATAATGAATGGCGCTGATGAAGTAGCACTGAGGCCTTTACAGACCTTATACAGCAATGATATCATTGACCAGGGTTTTTACCAGCTTGATGATATTACCTCGGGCTCCGATAAATATGATGCAACAACCGTATCAGGTGCAGGATATGCTATGATAGACAGCAGGATAACAGATAAATTCAGGACCGTTTTAGGCGTTAGGGCTGAATATTTTAATGTGAAGCTCAATTCTACTTTATCAGGAGCACCCCTGGCGATTAATAAAACATGGGTAGATCCTTTGCCTTCGGTTAACTTCACTTATGCACTTACTTCAAAGTCTAATTTAAGGGCATCATACTACAAGAGCGTAGCGCGTCCTGAACTTCGTGAGATGGCGCCGTTCTCTTATTATGATTTCGAGATGTCGGCTCTTGTGAACGGTGAACCGAAACTGGAAAGGACCAGGATACACAATGCTGACCTGCGTTATGAAATTTTCCCCAACGCAGGCGAGATACTATCCGCTTCGGTATTCTATAAGTTCTTCAGGAACACCATCGAGAACGAAGTGTATTCGCTGGGCATAAGCCAGTTTGAGATAAACCCGAGGAACTATTACAGTGCTTATAATGTAGGTGTGGAAGCTGAAGCAAGAAAGAATCTTGAGTTCATAGCCCGTAATAGCTTCCTGAAAAATATAGTCTTCTATGTGAACCTGGCATATATCAAATCGCTGGTAAATGATACATCGGCCAACTCACAAGACAGGCCACTGAGCGGACAATCGAACTACGTTATCAATACAAGCCTTACATATAGTGTGCTGGATGGTAAGCTTAACTTTAATTTGCTGTACAACAGGATCGGCCAGCGTATATTCCTGGTAGGCCAGGGTGGTGGCACTGCAGCGGCGTCCAATTCGCTTGGGAATGCATATGAAAATTCGCGTAACCTGCTCGATTTCCAGGCGGCCTATAATATCAGTAAGCGGAGTGAGCTCAGGTTCAATATAAAAGATCTGCTCAATTCGCCCATCGTATTCTATTATGACCAGAACGGCAATAAGAAGTTTGATAAGGTAACATACCAGGAAGGTGTGACAGACCCTACTAAAGACTATGTATTAAAGCAATATCGCCCCGGCAGTACTTTTTCTTTAACCTATACGTATCGCTTCTAAGTGATTTAACACAGGCTTAATGATGCGGTAATGTTGCGGTTACATAGTAATAATAATTTCACCGAAAATTAACCAACATGAAAAAAATTTTATTAGCTGGTCTCTCATTAACCTTACTATTTGGGGCTTGTAAAAAGAAAGATGATACAACTACTGAACCTACTCCTAGCTCTGACTACATAGAGTTATCTGGAGACATCGCTTCAGACATGACCATGGATGCAAGTAAAAAATATATGCTGAAAGGTTTTGTGTATGTAACAGAGGGTGCAACACTGCATATCCCTGCAGGTACCATAATAATGGGTGATAAAGCTACAAAAGGAACACTGGTTATTACCCGTGGTTCTAAAGTAGATGCACAAGGTACTGCTACGCAGCCGGTAATATTTACTTCTGCTGTTGCAGCTGGTGCCCGTCGTGAAGGTGACTGGGGTGGTGTGATCCTGCTGGGTAAAGCACCAATAAATGCAGCTAACAACAACTCTAAGATAGAAGGTGGCCTGGTACCAACAAATGGCGGTGATGAGAATAAATACATCTATTATGGTGGTAGCGATGTGAACGACAATTCAGGTACTTTGAAGTATGTACGTATCGAGTTCGCCGGTATCGCTTACTCTCCCGATAACGAGATCAACGGTCTTACAATGGGCGGTGTAGGTGCTGGTACAACCATCAGCTATGTTCAGGTATATCGCTCAGGCGATGATGCTTACGAATGGTTTGGCGGTACAGTGAACTGCGATCACCTGATGGCAACTTATACATGGGATGATGATTTTGATACGGATAACGGTTTTTCCGGTCACGTACAGTTTGGTGTAGCACAGCGTTACAAAACAATTGCTGACCAGTCAGGTTCTAACGGTTTCGAATCAGATAATGATGCCAATGGTTCTGCACTTGAGCCTAAAACTAAAGCTGTTTTCTCTAACATGACGATCATAGGCCCGATCACAGGTGCTAACTCAACATCAAGCCCAACAAGCGGTATCAATGCGAACTTTCAGCACGGTGCGCAAATACGCCGTAACTCTTCAGAAAGCATTCACAACTCTATAATCATGGGCTTCCCGCTGGCAGGTCTTTATATCGATGATACTAAAGGCCAGCCTACTTCAGCAAATGCTGATGCCGGTACGCTGAACTTCAAGAACAATATCATTGCAGGTTGCCCAACACCTTACAAGCACAATACCTGGGCAAATGCTGATACATGGTTTGCAGCAACAAACACAACTGTACTCGATAGCTCACAGCTTGTTGGTCTTACCGATCCTAACAAGTTCTCTTCAGCGATATCTTCAAGTGCGGGTCGTCCTAACTACCTGCTGAAAGCTTCATCCCCTGCCAACTCAGGTGCTGACTTCAGCGGTCTGTCTGGTATGGGCTTCACAACAGTATCTTACATAGGTGCTTTTGATGGTTCTAACGACTGGACCTCTGGTTGGGCTACCTTCGATGCTGAAAACACTGTTTATTAATATTTCAACAGATAGCAACTCAAATCCAAAGAAAGGGCTGTTTCAATTTTGAAACAGCCCTTTCTTATTTTACTATTGACCCATATTCGTCGTTACCCTGGTGCTTCAGCACCTTGGCTTCTATATAAAAGATGATCTCTTCGGCTATATTCTTTGCCTGGTCGCCTACCCTTTCCAGCTTCCTGATTATCGACAGTACATAAAGCGCTTCAGCAATGCAATCCATGTTTTTACGGATGTATGCAGCTATACTCTCATTAGCACTCTTATTCACTGCATCTAGTGCTTCATCACGCTTGAAAATACTGCGTGCCAGTATAGTGTCTTCTTTTTCAAATGCTGTGCGGGCATCCATGAGGATGTTAAGGGCGTCATTATACATTGCAAGCATATGCGTACTTTCCATTAGTTCCGGGTCAAAATTCACCGAACTGTCGATAACATACCGGGCAATACCTTCAGCGATATCACCAATGCGCTCAAGGTTATTGTTTATCTTCAGTATGGCCAGCAGAAAACGCATATCTACAGCTACCGGGGCATATAAAGCAAAGATATTCTCACAATCGCGATCAATTTTCAATTCAAAAGCATTAACTCTTTTTTCTTTTTGTACGACCTCCCGCGCAAGATCTTTATCGAAATGAATTATTGATTCAAGCGCTTTATTCATTTGGGATTGAACCAGTAACCACATATTGATCACTTCACTTTTTAATGATTCGAGTTCTGTTTCTAATTGTTTCATGGCTATAACATGTTTAATTTTAGCTAAATCGCCCGGTTATGTAGTTCTGTGTTCGTACATCTGATGGGTTGGTGAACATTTGTTTGGTATCATCATATTCAACCAGTTCGCCCATATAGAAAAATGCTGTTCTGTCACTTACGCGGGCTGCCTGCTGCATGTTGTGTGTTACGATAACGAGTGTATAGCTTTTCTTAAGTTCATGTAACAGTTCTTCAATGCTTGATGTGGATATAGGATCAAGTGCTGACGTGGGTTCATCCAGCAGCAGTACTTCAGGTTCCATAGCTATGGCGCGGGCTATGCATAACCTTTGCTGTTGCCCCCCTGACAGGAAAGTCCCTTTTTTATGCAGGGAGTCTTTTACCTCGTTCCACAGCGCAGCATGTGAGAGCGATGTTTCTACTATTTTGTCTTTTTCTCCTTTAGATAATTTTATACCGTTAAGCTTATAGCCGGCTATTACATTATCGTAAATGCTCAGGTTAGGAAATGGATTGGGCCGCTGAAATACCATCCCGATCTTTAGGCGCACAAAGATGGGATGCATCTCGTATACATTTTCTTTACGCAAAAGCATGGTGCCGCTGCAGTTGGCATTGGGTATCAATTCATGCATACGGTTAATGCAGCGTAAAAATGTGGTTTTACCGCAACCGGATGGGCCCATTACGGCTACTACATTATTTTGGGGTATCTCTATATTTACATTTTTGACTACATGGTTGTCGCCAAAATAGGCGTTGAAGTCTTTAGTACTTATAACTGTATGTTCCATTTCCTGGTCGTGAGTTTTGTAATTACATTCAACAGCAATACCCATAGCAATAGCACCAGCGATGCGCCCCATGCCAGGTCGTGCCAGTCTTCATAAGGGCTGGTAGCATAGTTGAATATGAGCAGTGGCAGGCTTTGCATGGGTTTGAAAATATTTGTTTCCAGGAAGGGGTTGCCGAATGCTGTGAACAATAAAGGTGCAGTTTCGCCGGCTATCCTCGCTATGGAAAGCATGACACCTGACAGTATACCGCCTATACCGCAGGGTAAGATCACTTTCAGCATTACCCGGTGATAGGGCATGCCTAATGCCAGGGCCGCTTCTTTCAGCGATTGCGGCAGCATCTTCAGGGTCTCTTCTGTCGACCTTACCAATATGGGCAACATCATAATGGCGAGTGCTATACTGCCTGAGAATGCAGAAAAGCCTCCAAGTGGTTTTACCAGCCAGAAATAAACCACGATGCCTATTACAATAGAAGGTATCCCCTGGAGTATATCTACTGCAAGACGGCTCCAATAGGCCAGCCTGCCGGTTTTATGCTCGCTCAGGTATATGCCGCAGAGAATGCCAACAGGCACAGCAATGACAGACGCAATTGCAACGATCATCATGCTGCCCAGCAAGGCATTACTGATGCCCCCGCCGGGCTCACCAACCGGTTTGGGCACGTGGGTCAGGAAATGCCAGTTTATCTTTGTGACACCCTCCCTGATAATATAAAATAGTATAGCTATTAAGGGCAGGATACTAACCGACGCAAAAAAAATGACTATGCTCTTAAATGCAGTGCTTTTACCGATCCTGTATTTTATGTGTACGCTCATATTTATTCGTTTGTGAAGCGTTTAATGATCCTTTTACCAAGCATATTGATCACTACTGTTACGAGGAACAGTAATAATCCCAGCTCTATCAGGGCAGATAAATAAACGGTTTTGTCGGCTTCGGTAAATTCATTGGCAATAACACTGGCCATAGTGTTGCCGGGAGAAAAGATATTTTTGGGTACCAGGCTCGTATTGCCGATTATCATTGTTACAGCCATGGTTTCACCCAATGCACGGCCAAGCGATAACAGTATGCCGGCAAACATACCTGATTTAGTATAGGGTAATATAATGCTCCGTATCACCTCATAGCGGGTAGCCCCAAGTGAGTAAGCGCCTTCCTTCAATGGCGGGGGCACCATACGGATCATTTCCCGCCCCATAGAAGCCGCGTAGGGTATCACCATAATGGATAGTATCAGCGAGGCCGAAAATATGCCTATCCCATAAGGTGTTATACCTAGTTTTAATTCAAAAGCACGAACGATGGGCACCAGCACATACAGGCCCCAGAAACCATAAATAACAGAGGGCACGGCTGCAATAAGCTCTACCGTGTTTTTAAGCAGTGTGGATAACCATCCTTTTGAGTAATATTCGCCCAGGAAAATGGCTATGCTGAACGAGAAGGGTATGGATATGATGAGTGCCAGGAAAGAAGTGAGTAAGGTGCCTAAGAGGAAAGGGTAAGCACCATAAATATCGGCTACAGGGTTCCACATCTTTCCCCACAGGAAACTGATCCCCATCGCTTTCATAGAGGGTACAGATTCGACTGAAAGTGTGAGCGCGATACCAGCCACAATTACCAGTATCAGTAAAGCCATTATTATTAATAGCTGCCTGAAGAAATGCTCGGACCTGATATGCCTGTGGGAACGTTTGATCCGTTTGGCTTTTAGTATGTCAGGTGTCTTAATGTTCAGCAGGCGAGCCATCCCTGTTTTTGAGGTTATGGTACCATTGTCTGTATTTGCGCCCATGTATACTTTTGTTATTTAATTATTACTTTACCATCGTAAGTTGCCGACCTCAGGATTTGCTCCCCGACTGCTACGGCGTTTTGCGACAGCGGGGCATAGAATAATGCAGCACTGTACTGCTGTCCTTCATGTATCTGCCACCAGGTAAGTTTTATCAATTTTGCCACCTTGTCAGCAGAACGTTTGTTGTAACCCTGCTCCCTGTAAATAATGATCCATGACAGGCCTGAAATGGGGTAGCCATCAACAGCATCTGTATTGGTGAGCGATATCCGTGCATCCTGCGGTATTTGCATATTCGCTGCTGCCGTCACTGAAGCGATATCCGGGAAAATGTAGTTGCCGGCTTTGTTCTGCACTTTAGCTATCGCCATATTGTTGGGAAGCGCATAGGCCAGTTCTACGTATCCTATTGCTCCGGGTATTTGCTTCACAAGCCCTGCCACGCCTTCGTTACCCTTTCCGCCCAGTCCTGTGGGCCAGTATATTGATGAGCCTTCACCTACTTTTTTTCCCCATTCAGCACTTACTTTACCTAGATACGTTGTAAAGATGTTGGTCGTGCCGCTGCCATCAGAACGGTGGACGATGACGATATCTAGATCGGGTAGTGTAACATCCGGGTTGATCGTGGTGAGCTTAGGGTCGTTCCATTTTTTTATTTCACCGAGAAAGATGCCTGCCAGCACTCCAGGGCTCAGTTTAAGTGTGTCGGTAACCCCGGGCAGGTTATAACTAAGCACTACCGCACCGGCTGTGACCGGTATATGCAATACAGGGGCTCCGGCTTTATGGGTTTGCTCTTCATTGAGTGGTGCGTCCGATGCGCCGAAATCAACAGTTTTATTGATAAGTTGCAGGATACCCCCACCTGAACCGATCGATTGATAATTTACTTTGAGACCTGTTGTTTTGTGATACTCTGCGAACTGCTTTGAGAACAACGGGTAATCAAAAGTGCTGCCGGCACCTATCAGCGTATTGGCATCTGCGGTATTGTTTTGCTGGTTGCCGCTATTGCCCTGGCAACTACAGAAAAGTAAACAGGTGATAAGGGCCAGCTTTAAATAGTTCGCAGTTTGCAGTACATTCCTTTTCACGTTCTTCATTTAGGGATCATTGCGGCGATAACAGAAATAAATTAAGGTCCCGTGACATTTACCTCCGCGATATTTGTCGTTCCGGGCTGTAAGTCTTACACTGGTAAGCGCTTATAATGGTCAATACTAAGGCAATAGACAGGTATTAGTGACCTTTTAAAAAGATTTAGTGAGGATTTAATAGAAAATTAATTTTAACGCAAAACAGGAAGGATGGCTTAGTGCGATAATTGGTGTATATACAATGAAGCAATCAGGATTATTGCAGCAGGTTAACGTAGATGTTATAATTCTCTGCATCAAAACAGGCAAAAAAAACTTCACTGATCATACCCGGTTGCGATTCACAAAAATCCTTCACCGTTTTTATGGCTACTGTTGCAGCATTTTCTTTAGGGTAGTTATATACACCGGTACTGATATTGGGGAATGCTATCGTTTTGATGCTATGAGATACGGCTATTTGCAGCGAGTTCCTGTATGCATTGGCCAGTAGCAAGGCTTCGTCGTTGTTGCCTCCGCGCCACACAGGCCCTACCGCATGTATCACATACCCGGCAGGCAGCAGGAAGCCCGGTGTTATTTTTGCCTCACCTGTTTTACAACCATTCAGTTTGCGGCAGGCATCGAGCAGTTCGGGCCCTGCTGCCCGGTGGATAGCACCATCTACGCCCCCGCCGCCCAGCAGCGAAGTGTTGGCGGCATTTACAATGGCATCTGCGGCCAATGTGGTTATATCCCCTTTATAAACTGTTAGTTGGGCCATGTCATTTATTTTACGGGTTCCAGTCCTAATCCTGCCGCAATACCCAATACATATTTATATGCAGCTTCGCGTTCATTGGGTACGAGTCCGTCTAATATCGCTTCACGAAGCGCTGTTTTTATTACACCTACTTCGCGCGATGGCGGGATATTGAATAGCTGCATGATCTCGTCACCGTCCACCGGTGGTTGCCAGTTACGTATACGATCGTTCTCCTCTACTACTTTTAGCCGTTCTTTTACCAGCTCAAAATTTTCAAGATAGCGTTTCACTTTCAGTTTGTTCTTAGAGGTGATATCGCTTTCGCACAATATCATCAGGTCTTCAAGATCATCGCCGGCATCGAATAGCAAGCGGCGCATTGCTGAGTCGGTAATATCTTCCTTGCTAAGGCTTATAGGCCGCAGGTGCAGCGCTACCAGCTTTGCCACATATTTCATTTGTTCGTGCAGGGGCAACCGCAGTTCTTTAAATATTTTAGGCGTCATTTTCTGTCCTACCACTTCGTGGCCATGGAAGGTCCACCCATGCCCTTCTTCAAAGCGTTTGGTTGCTGGCTTGCCTATATCATGCAATATAGCTGCCCAGCGTAGCCATATATTGTTGCTGCGGCTGGCCACATTGTCCAGCACCTGTAATGTATGATAGAAGTTGTCTTTATGCCCTTTACCCTCAACGATCTCAACACCGGCCAATGCCGTCATCTGCGGGAAGAACTCCTTTAGCAGCCCGCTGCGAAACAGCAGGTCGAAACCTATTGATGGTTTTTTGGCCAGTATTATTTTATTCAGTTCATCTGTTATTCGCTCCTTCGAAACTATTTTGATGCGCTCTTTATTCCGGGCTATGGCATCAAAAGTTTCCGGGTATATGGTAAAACCCAGTTGTGTGGCAAAGCGGATGGCCCGCATCATGCGCAGCGGGTCATCAGAGAAGGTAATGTCCGGATCAGATGGTGTGCGTATCAGCTTGTTGCCAAGGTCTTCAATGCCATTGAACGGATCAACGAGTTTGCCATAGTTGTCTTTATTCAGGCTGATAGCCAACGCATTGATCGTAAAATCGCGCCTTAGCTGGTCATCTTCTATGGTACCGGCGCTTACCTCGGGCTTACGTGAATTATCCCTGTATGATTCTTTCCTTGCGCCAACAAATTCCACGTCAAAACCATGGGCTTTGAATTGGGCGGTGCCAAATGTTTTAAAAAAATGTACTGTTGGTTTGGGTCTGAACCTGTTCGCTACAGCATGGGCCAGCGCTATACCATCGCCCGTGCATACCACATCTATATCCTTACAGGGCCTGTTCAGTAATTTATCCCGCACAAAACCTCCTACCAGGTAGCAGGCCAGGTTAAGGTCCCCGGCAGCGGCGGCCACCTGTTCCAATAACTTAAGCTCCTCATTTGTGCATGTAATGTCCATACAGGCACAAAACTAAACAGTATTCAAATTTATCAGCGAATAATTTCAAAATGCCCGTCGTCTTCCATACGTATTATCCTCGATGGCTCGCTTATACGCTTATCGTCCTGCCGGTATGTTACCACGTAGTCGCAGCCGGTAATGATACGTGAATCGATCAGGTCAAAAGTGGCAGGGGCTGCCATCCCGCTGATGTTGGCCGATGTAGAAACCAAAGGGCGGCGCAGCCTTTTTATCAGCGATTTGCAAAATGGATCACTGGTCACGCGGATAGCTATGCTGTCATCTGCACCGGCCACATTTGCCGGAAAGCCCAACGCACCCTTGTATATTACGGTAGTAGGTGTAGTAAAGCCTTCTAGTATATCAATGATATCGGGTGGGGGGGCTGCTATATATTGTATGATATCTTTTGCCTCTGCAAGGAGAATGATCATGCTTTTCTCCCTGGGCCTTTGTTTGAGCATAAATACCTTATCAACGGCTTTTTCATTCAGCGCATCGCAGCCTATGCCCCAAATGGTATCGGTGGGATATAATATAGTACCGCCTTCTTCCAGCGCACTGATACAGTTCTTTATGTCATTTTCGAACGAAGCCATAGATGCAGCTTGCAAAAGTAGTGGCAAAACAGTTTCCTGCCCATCGGCAGGATCTAATTATTTTTTACTATATGATATTGAAAATCAGTAAATTTGACTTTTTACAGTAAAATAAAATTTCTTTTAACAAATAATCTTGTCGAAATTGGTATTTCGGTATTAAATTTGTTATCTATCATTATCATCGCAAAAAAAGGATTTAAAATGAAAAAAGTACTATTTTCTGTAGCACTTGCATTGCTTGTTTCAGGTGTCAGCATGGCCCAGGAAAAGCAAAAGCAAGTATCTGTAAAACCTGCTGCCGGCACTACTGAACAAGCAGCCGCTACTACGTTAAAGGCTGAGAACCTTAACTTCAAAACTGAGGTTCACGACTTCGGTACGGTAGAAGAAGGCCCCACGGCTGATTTTGAATTCTCATTTACCAATACCGGTAAGGAACCGATACTGTTACAGAACGTGCATGCATCCTGTGGTTGTACTACACCTTCTTATTCCAAAGATCCCGTTTTGCCCGGCAAAACAGGCATAGTAAAAGCTTCATATAATACATCAGGCCGCCCCGGTCCATTTACCAAGTCAATTACAGTAGCTACCAATGCAGGTACGAAGGTGCTGACGATAAAAGGTACTGTGGAAAAAGCACCAACCAGCTCTGTGCCTGAGAATAACTCAATGATAAAAACCAACTAAAAACAGCCGGAAACGGTCTTATATAGTCTAATAACAAAACAAGTATATCAATTTAATCTTATGAAAAAGCTGTTCATTACACTCGTATGCCTGTCAATAGGCACTTTAGGTGCACAGGCTCAAGGAGTAAGTCAGGCATCATCGCAAAGCCAACCGCAAACTACCGCAAAAGAAAATCCTAACGCTGCTAAATTCAAATTCAAAGATGAAGTTCATGACTTTGGAGAACTGCAGGAAGGTCCGGAAGCAAAGTATTCATTTGAATTCACCAATGTAGGTAAGGAACCGCTTATCATCCAGAATGCTACTGGTTCATGCGGCTGCACCGTGCCTGATTGGCCAAAGCAACCCATTCTGCCTGGTAAGAAAGGCCAGATCAATGTAACCTATCATACACAAGGCCGCGTAGGTCCGTTTATGAAAGATGTTTACATCCAGTACAATGGTAGCTCTGAGCGCTATACATTGCACATAAAAGGTACCGTAAAGGCCAATCCTAATCCTACTACGCCTTCAGTTAACAATAACGGTACTACCAACCACTAAGAGATTAATTTTTTCTATAAAAAAATCCGGCTACTGCCGGATTTTTTTATGTCTTTTCCGGACCAGGTATTGTTTCCTGTGGTATGGTCTGGGGAATAAAATCTTTGCCATTATCAAGTACTGCATAATCATAAGGCCACCTGTATACCTCCGGTATATTTCCTTTCCAGTTGCCATGCGGAGGTACAATAGCAGTAGTCCATTCCAGTGTGGTAGCGTTCCAGGGATTTTGGCTTCTTATTTTCTTCCCTTTTACTATGCTGTGAAAAAAATTGATCAGGAATAAGACCTGGGCAGCGAATGCACCAATCGCTGCATAGCTGATAAAAGAATTTATACCCTGGAATTGTGTAAAAGAATGCCACTGGGAAATATCATAATACCGCCTTGGCATGCCGGCAATACCCTCATAATGCATGGGCCAGAATATCATATAGGCACACGCAAAGGTCACAAAAAAATGGATGTAGCCCGCGGTAGGGTTCATTTGCCGGCCAAACATTTTAGGATACCAGTGGTAAATACCTGCAAACATGCCAAAAATGGCTGATACACCCATCACCAGGTGAAAGTGAGCGATAACAAAGTAAGTATCATGTAAATGAATATCAAGGATAGAATTGCCAAGAAAGATGCCGGTAAGTCCGCCGGATATGAACGTGGATACAAAACCAATGGCAAAAAGCATAGGAACAGTAAAGTGTATTTTCCCCCGCCATAAGGTGGCTAGCCAATTGAAGACCTTGATCGAAGAAGGTACCGCTATCAGCATGGTTAGCAATGTGAATATAGAACCTAAAAATGGACTCATGCCGGATACGAACATATGATGGGCCCAGACCAGGAAGGATAAGATGCCTATGCCGCTAAATGCAATGATCATTCCGAAGTAGCCAAATACCGGCTTTCGGCTGTAAATAGCTAGCAACTCACTGGTGATGCCCATTCCCGGAAAGATAACTATATATACCTCAGGGTGGCCAAGAAACCAAAACAGGTGTTGGTATAGTATGGCCGAGCCTCCTATGTGCGGTAACGCTTTCCCAGATATAAAAATATCTGAGAGGAAAAAGCTTGTTCCCATATTGCGGTCAAAAATTAGCAAAACATATGAGCTGAGCAACACGGGG
Source organism: Bacteroidetes bacterium 46-16 (assembly GCA_001897835.1). GTDB lineage: Bacteria > Bacteroidota > Bacteroidia > Chitinophagales > Chitinophagaceae > MKUN01. Next base: position 236,930 of record MKUN01000029.1, on the reverse strand, counting down.
AAGGATAGTACACCAAGCAGGGCGGTAAAAAATAGACCCCATATAGTCAGGGGCAGCCTCGTCATTGTCATACCTTTGGTACGCATATTAAGTATGGTAGCCAAGTAATTGATGCCGCCAAGTAACTGCGATAGAATAAATAAGATCAGGCTGAAAAGCCAGAGATCCATACCGAGCCCTGAGCCTAGCGAAGCTTCCCTCAATGCGCTGAGAGGGGGATATGTTTGCCAGCCGTTCGAGTTGGGTCCCGTTTGCACGAATAATGAGATGAACATAACTACACTTGCACTAAAAAAGGCCCAGTACGACAGCATATTCACAAAAGGCGAAGCCATATCTCTTGCTCCTACTTGCAATGGTATCAGCAGGTTGCTGAATGTACCACTCAATCCTGAAGTAAGCACGAAAAATATCATTACCGTACCGTGCATCGTCACAAGGGAATAATAATATTCCGGTGACAGCCTTCCCCCCCGGGCCCATTCCCCCAGAATTTTTTCAAGGAATGGAAATGATTTATCAGGAAAACCTAACTGTAGGCGAAAGACCAGCGAGAATAAACCTCCGATAATTGCCCAAATGATCCCGGTTATTAAAAACTGTTTTGAAATGATCTTATGGTCTTGGGTAAAAATGTATTTCCATATAAAATGTTTGTGTTCAGTGTCTTGTTCACTATCGTGTTCCGTCGCAATTGCCTGTAATGTAACTGTTTCGCCCATTGCGTCTGTTTTTTGTTTGCTGAGATAAAAACAATGAAATCCCTGCGGCTAAATACAATTAATTATGCACCTGTACCTGCAGGTCATTCGCTGCAAAAAATATATGCCACCGTTCTTAAGAGCTTAAGTGAGTTTTTCGGGTATTGTTTTTATAGCTTTTTTTAAAATTGATTTTCAAATGGAATACCGTCATATAGAGCCTTATGAAGATGGTCGGCTTAATGTGATCATCGAAACGCCTAAGGGCTGTGCTAATAAATATGATTATGACCCCAATCTGAGGTTGTTCAAATTGAAGAAGATGTTGCCTTTGGGTAACTTCTTCCCTTATAATTTCGGTTTTTTGCCCAATACAATTGCTGAGGATGGCGATCCGCTTGATGTATTGGTACTGATGGATGAGCCGGCATGGCCTGGCTGTTTGGTGCCATGCAGGCCTTTGGGCATTTTATTGGCCGAACAAAAAGAAAAGCACAAAAAAAAATATAGGAATGACAGGATAATTGCTGCTTCAGCGGCTTCTCTATCATATGGGCTTGTTAATGAGCTGGAAGATTTAGGGCCAGTTTTATTAAAAGGTATTGAGACTTTTTTTAAAGATTATAATAAAAACGAGGATAAGATATTTACTCCACTGGGTTGGGGAAAGGCAAAAAAGGCGACCCAACTGGTGAACAAACACAATATTGGTCAGTGATCCCCATGCTTTTTAATTATGGTTATCTTCCCGTTTCGCTCCATATACACAGTTGCTATATTGTTCAGCTGTTCTGAATGGGTGGCTTCCCTCACGCTTTCCATTACATCTTCTTTACTGGTTAAGGCCCTTCCCATGTTCTTGTCTAAGAATTTGTCATCCGCATATAGTAGTATTTTCCTGCCTTGTATAGTGCGTTCTATTCGTTGATTACGTAACATCAACCAACCCAGTACACGATGCAGGGATACGACTACCAGGCTGGTAAATACCACGGGTAAAAACGGCGAAGCGCCGACAATAGCCCTGCTGAGTATGGAGCCAAGCGTTATCGCGATAATATTATCAAGAGGATGCCTCAGGCCAAACGATCGCCTGCCTGATATGCGCAACAGGCCCAGTGTGATTAGGAATATGATTATCCCCCGGCTAATCATTTGCAGGATACTTAATTCTTTCCCTTCACCGAATATCTGAATGAGTGTATCCATATAAAAAATGTTATTTGAAACCATATACTCAAATTGTGCCAATAAAGGATGATATAATTACCGGGGCCTGGTATTTATATACTGCTTTTTATGGAGCAGGGCAGCATACATATCGGTACTTCAGGCTGGAGTTATAAAGACTGGAAGGGCGTATTTTACCCGGGAAAAATGCCTTCATCCGAATGGCTGTCTTATTATGCCATGTGGTTCGATACCACAGAGATCAATTCCAGTTTTTACCATCTGCCCCGCCTCCAAACGGCTCTGAACTGGAGCAATAAAGTACCGGCTGAATTTAGCTTCTGTCCTAAAATGAGCCGCTACCTTACACACATGAAAAAACTACAGGATCCGGAAGAGCCCATGAGCCGTTTTTTTGAAGTTTTTGATCCTATAAAAACGCATGTAGGACCTATATTGATACAGTTACCTCCCTCTTTAAAATATAATAAAGCAATTGTCAGTAACTTTTTTAACCTCTTGCAGCATACGTACAGCGATTATGATTTTGCACTTGAAGTGCGGCATGTCTCATGGCTCAATGAAGAAGCGATTACATTGTTGAAAAAGTATCATGTAGCCTGGGTCATATCACAGTCAGGGGTAGGTTTTCCTTATGCGGAGTACCTCACTGCACATGATATCTATTTCCGGTTTCATGGCCCGGGTACTTTATACAATTCTTTTTATGACAATGAAATGCTGGCGCACTATGCGAGAAAATTTAAGAAATGGGCAAAAGCCGGACATGCACTATGGATATATTTTAACAATGATTATTACGGTTATGGCATCGACAATGCATTGACTTTAAAGAAAATGATGGATATTCTTTAGCTTATGAAAAATACATTGGTAAATGTTGATTTAACCCCTGTAAAGCCCCTCTTGTCAAAGATCAGTAGCTATTGCTTGCAAAATAATTATACAATCTCAGTAGCAGAAAGTGTAAGCTCTGGTTTACTACAGCTTTGCTTCAGCCAGGCTCCCAAAGCACAGTCCTTTTACCAGGGTGGGATTACCGTATATAATTGTGCTCAAAAAACGCGCCAACTGGATATTGAACCTATTCATGCGCTCCAATGTAATGGGGTAGCCCCCGGTATTGCTTCGCAGTTAGCGCTTAATGTGAGCAAAATGTTCTGTAGCGAGATTGGCATTGGTATCACAGGCTATGCTTCACCGGTCCCCGAACAGGGCATTTATTCCATGTTTGCTTACATGAGTATTGCGAAAGCTGGTAAAGTATCGATTGCGAGACAGTTGCGCTCCACATTTACGGATATGGCAGATGTGCAGGCCGACTATGCAGTAAAAATCCTGAAGGCCCTGGTTACATTACTGAAATGATCAGTCGTAAAGTACCTGGCAATTATTGCAAAAAAAACTTCTGCGGTTCGTTTTACCTAAGTGTTCTTTTATGAAAGGTATGTGGCACCTGGGGCATATGATTTTTGTATGGGCTAGCCAGTGTTTTTTCAGTACATAATTTCTCTTCCATTCCATAAATTCAAAAGCGTATGTATGTACTTCGCTTACTAGTTGTTTCAGATTCCGCTGCGGCAAACTCCCAATCCGGGAAAGAGGATGTATCCGTATCCTGAACAATACCTCATTTTTAAAAATATTGCCCGCTCCCGAAAATATATTTTGGTCCAGTATCGCATCGGCTGCAAGCATATTGGGTTTCGCCTTAAGCTTTTTTAAAGCCTTGGCAGCATCCCATTGCGGCGACATAATATCCGTACTCCAATCATAAACCTCATCCAGGGGCTCATCTATTATTTTTACCGAGCAGGCGTAAAAATTAAATGTGCCGTTTGTGAACGTCAGGGCCATCCGTCGCTTCATGTCCCGCTCCTCGTTGATACGATACGAGCCGAACAGCATAAAATGAACACGAATGGTGAAATCCTTAAAACAGATAAGAAAATGTTTGCCCCAGCTTTTGAAGGCAATAATTTTCCTGCCTGCTGCCCGCCCAATATCCTGCTTACTATTGCCGGTTACAGACAACACCTTTTTCCCGGTAAAGATCGCTGCGGCTTCCTTTAATAATACTATAGACGGCCCCTCTGGCATGTTTGATATGAATTAGAGCCATACATTTTACATGTATGGCCCTTATTACGATTATTTTATCCTATTCTTCTTCAGCTTCTTCGCTCGATTCGTAGTTTACGCTGTTTTCAGCTATCTCGGTCAGCAGGCTGTCCGCGTCCTTTTCTTCGGCAAGTGTGGTTTCCAGTATATCTGCCACCTCATCATAGCCCAGGGTACGTGCCAGTTGTGCCAGCCCGCCGTAGGTGGCTATTTCGTAGTGTTCCACTTTTTGGGCTGCAAGTATAAGGCCTACGTCCCTGGTCGCGGTGCCCTTTTCTGTTTCTTCTATAATACCTGCACCCTCTTCCGTGATACCGGCCATGGCATCGCATTTTTTTGCCTGCGCCTTTTTCCCAAGCAGTTCAAATACTTCTTCCAGCCGTTCTACATGTCCTTTGGTAGTTTCAAGATGATCTGCAAAAGCTTCTTTCAATTCTTCCGATGTGGCAGCCTTCTGCATTTTAGGTAATGTTTTTACAAGATGTTTTTCTGCCCAGTAAATGTCTTTTAATTCATCCGAAAAAAAATCTGCCAGCATAGAGTCGACTTTGCCATTTGGGCTTGCCGGCTTTTTAGCCACACTTTTCTTGCTTGCAGTTTTGGTACTGCTTTTTTTGCTTGTTGCTGTTTTTGTTCTCATAGCTTTTTTTTTAGGTCATGCTATTAAAATACCATGCCATATGCAGCCATGAGTATAAGCGGCATCTGCGCGGATGCTACACGCTCAGGTAATGATGTAATTGTAAATTTGACTAGGGGATATTGCCCGCTACAATATTGGTCGCCTTATCCTTCACCCATTCCAGTACTTTTTCCAGTTGTTCCTCTTTGTTCAGGTTACTGTTGTCCAGCATTATCGCATCATCAGCCTTGCGTAGGGGGCTTTCTTCGCGGTTGCTGTCTATATAGTCGCGCAGTTCCAGGTTATGACGCACCTCTTCGATGGTGATGCCTGGGTTGCTGGCTGCGAGTTCATCGTAGCGGCGCATCACCCGCACATCAGGCTCGGCGGTCATGAAGATCTTTAGTTCCGCATCAGGGAACACCACGGTACCTATATCGCGTCCGTCCATCACTATACCTTTCTTTTGCCCCATTTTTTGCTGCTGGCCTACGGCGAAGGTCCTTACTTCCTTTATAGCGGCTACTTCGCTCACCTTCTCTGCCACGATCAGGTCGCGGATATAGGGCTCTACATTTTCATCATTCAGGTAAATGTCAGACTGTTCGCGTTTTTCATTGAATACAAACGAGAGATGTATGTTGTCCAGCGCCTTAAGCACTTGCTCATGGTCGCTTATATGCACACTGTGGCGCAGGAAGTAAAGCGTAATAGCCCGGTACATGGCACCGCTGTCTATATAATTATAGCCCAGTTTTGCCGCCAGTTGCTTTGCCAGCGTGCTTTTGCCGCAGGATGAGAAGCCATCGATCGCTATGATGATCTTATGTGCCGACATGATGCAAATTTACACAGCCTGCCCGAGAATACATCTTTAATTATTGAGCATATATGCCTGCTTTGGCAGCCACGCAGGCATTACAATAGCTTTTGCCATCGCAGCCCGTAGCACCCGGGCAAGTAGTAGGGCAGGATACATTCCTGTAGTCGCGCTGAAGCTGTATGTTAAAACAGTTCGTTTCAGCTTTTTTGCATGCGCTGCCGGCACACAGGGCAAAAGCAGTTATGCAAATGATGCCTGAGAAAAGACGGGTAATTGTTTTGTTCATATCTGAGCTTTGATGATAAATTTAAGCAATATACCTGGTTTTTAAAACAGGCCTTGATGTTCCGTTTACGCTTTGTACGCAATGGTGTTTTTTATGCGATAAGCCTTTGCTACATTTAAACAACATTTCCTGATGACGAAACAAAAAATGGCTAAGGCGAAAAATTTTAAGGTCCTCTGGTCGCTGCTCATGTTATTGCTGCTTGTTGCACTGTTTATAAAGCGCAGCAACTTGTTTCCGCAAAAGCCTGCAGTTGTGCAAACAGGGCAGGCAGGCCATGATGATAATATGGCCCTGGGCAACCCCACCAATGCTGGTACTGCGGATAAAAACAACTACTTGCTTCAGAAACAACAGTATGCCTTGTCTTACAACAATTCGAAAGGTATTGCCAACTGGGTAAGCTGGCACTTAAGCACTGCATGGCAGGGCAATGCCGGGCGCTGTAATTGTTTCAGGGCCGATGATGCATTACCCGCCGGTTTTTTTAAAGTGAATGGTAGCGATTATGTACGCTCCGGTTTCGATCGGGGGCACATGTGCCCATCCGACGACAGGAGCGCCGGTAATGAAGATAACGCCGTTACCTTCCTGATGACGAATATGGCCCCGCAGGCACCCTGGCTCAATGAAAAGACATGGGAGCGCCTCGAAGCATATTGCCGCAAACTAACTACGGAAGGCAATGAACTATATATTATCGCCGGTTCCTACGGCACAGGTGGTGAGGGCCGTAATGGGGTAGCGAACACTATAGCAAATGGCAGGATACAGGTACCCGCACATTTCTGGAAAGTGATCCTGGTGCTCCCGGTAGGGGATAGTGATCTTGAAAGAATAAGTAGCACTACGCGTGTGATCACGGTAGATATGCCCAACAGGCAGGATGTGGACACCTATGACTGGTGGCACTACCGCTGTACAGTAGGTGATATTGAGGCTGCCACTGGTTGCGATCTTCTTTCTGCCCTTCCCCAGGATATTCAGCAACAGCTGGAGCGAATCAAAGATGATGGCCCGGTAAAATAATTAGCTTATGGAACGGCCTGGGGACAACCCGGTATTAAGTTTCTACAGAGGTGGTGTGCAGTACAAAACAATCGCCCTCCAGGCTTAGGCACACTACATATACCTGTACCTGTATCTTCCCTGTGCGATATACGTATATTTCATGAAAGGTCCCTTTTAGGTAAGCATACAGATCTTTGTATTGCTGTGCCAGCTTTGCCGCAAAATCATCATTGGGGTCCAGCGCATTTATGGTCTGGTCGAAAAATACTGCTGCATTCAGTTCAAAGATATTTTCAGCATCCACATTCGGCCGTTCTTTTATTTTGCCCAATGCGCTTGCCCGGTCCTGCTTGCCCCAGTCCTGCACATCCAGTTCAAAATCGCTCTCGCTTATATACAGCATACCATCAGTAAGCTGCCGTAGCTTGTCTTTGATCGTTTCCTTTTCCATTTTTTTTATGTTCCCTGGTGATACAATACATCTTTATATTCTTCGGCCCTTTTTTCCATTGCCGCTTTGGCAAAAGGACATAGCGGTATGATCTTCACCTGCTCTTTCCTTGCCCATGCCACCAGTTCCGCCAATAATTTCATGCCTACACCCTGTCCTTTATATTTTTCATCTACCTCAGTGTGCTCTATAATGATCTTTTCTTTCCCTGCCCACAGGTAAACCATTTGTGCCGGGTATTCATCATCTTCTTTTATATAAAAGCGGCCTTTAAGGCCATTATCTTCCTGTTCTATCCTCATATTGCTTTAGCATTTCAGGGCAATGTAATTAAAATAATTAAAGCCATATTTTATAGCTGAAAATTGTTATTTGTTGCCCTCAAACACTTGCCAATACTATCATATTATAAATAGTCGATGACACGAAAAATAGGGTGTTTTCACGGTGTTTTTTCATTTAGCGATTAGCTATCTTTCAGTCCTTATATTGGATAATCAAACTAAAAATTTTTTTATGAGAGAAAAAACATTTATCTTATTAGCTGCTATTCTTTTGCTTATGTCGTCTTGTCAATCAGGTGCTGGTGACGGGCACACAGGTTCAGGCAATTCCGACGATACCCTCAGGTACTGCGATCCGGCCGGAACCACCGACAGTTTTTCCCGGTTCATACCCAAAGACTCCGCCAACAAAATGATCACCAGCTACCTCAACAGCATAGGCGACTCTACTTCCGGTACTGTCACTAACGACAGCGATCTCCGCTCCCTGATCATCGATGTAAAGGCCCTGAGTGATTACTGCAAACAATCAAGCGCAGCAGGTTATAAGCCTGTAAAAATGAAACTGATGTTCGCACATACCCTCGATTATATCAATAGCGGCAGGGGCAACCAGAACTGCGGTTATCAAAGCGGTAAATTAACGCTCGTTGTTGCCCTATATGACAGCCTGGGTAATTATATTTACATGAATGGGAATTGTGTATTGGAGCATCTTGCTCCATGTCCAACAGTATGCCCAACAACTGGTAGCGCAGCTCAAAATACTTTCCCGGTTAACTAATGAGTACTTCTGTCCAAATATACACTGTCATAGCGATGATCATTATTGCGGTTGTATGTGGTATATATCGCTATAAATATTTGGACGGCGCAAGCAGGATATTATTATTGATGATATCAATTGGTTTGAGTAACGAAATTATAGCATATTATTTTGCGAAGGTGTACCATAACAACATGAAGATTTATAATTCTTATAGCATTGTGGAATTATTTATTCTCTCGTTATATTTTGATAAAAGTATCGCCATTTTTCAGAAGTGGCATATAGGTATATACATTGGATCAATTGGAGTGGTTTTAGGGATAACAAATTTTTTGTTTCTACAATCGCTAAGTAGTTTCAGTACAAACTACTTACTGTTTGAAGGGTTCTGCATTATACTAATGGCTCTAATTGCTTTTTATTACTTGCTATTAAATCAGGATGACCTAAGATTATATCGTTATCCACATTTTTGGTTCACTTCAATATTGTTGTTTTTTTGGAGTGTGACTTATGTAACGTGGGGGATATTTCCAATAATTCATTCAAAAGAAAATGTAAAACTAGTTGGGACATTTTTGTCAGTAGTAAACGCCATTAGCTACATTGCTATAACCCTCGTTTTTTTATTGTATCCTAAAATGAAGGTCACCAATGAATGAAAACAATATCATGCCGATTTTTTTGGCAGGTACTTTATTACTCACCTTATTTGCTTTTTTCTTAATAGCATTCCTGCTGGTACAGAAACAAAAGCAAAACAAATTTCGCCTCGAGAAGCAGCGCATGGAGTTTGAGCGGGTAAACGAATTACTTCTTACCAGGCTCGAGGTACAGGAAAGCACCATCAACCAGGTGGCTATGGAATTGCACGATCATATCGTGCAGTTCCTGGCACTGGTAAAAATAAAGATACATGCCACATCCCTCTGTCGCGATGAGGCCCAGCGTAGCGACCTCTCTGCTGAGACCGTAGAGTTGCTGGAGCGTGTAATAGGGGAGATAAGGGACATGAGCCATTCGCTTAATACAGACTATATAAAACAGACCGGCCTGGTACGCGCTGTGGATATGGAGCTGGAGAACATACTGGCGGCAAAGGGTTTCAGGGGTGGCTTTACCATGCAGGGCGAGTATGAGCCTTTTGATGCACAGACCGAGCTGGTCATTTTCAGGATAGTACAGGAGGCCCTGCACAACGTAGTAAAACATGCCCGTGCCCGTGTTGTGGAAGTGCTGATCGAGAATATGCCCGGTGCCTTCAGCCTGCATATAAAGGACGACGGTGTAGGCTTTGATGCCGGCAATAAAGAATTGCTGAAAGGTGTAGGCTTCATCAATATGCAGCAGCGTGCAGGCTTTATAAAAGGCAACCTGAGTGTCAATTCATCACCGGGAGCAGGAACAACTTTATCATTACTCATAAACAACAACAATGGAAAACCGTAAAACAAGAATTGCGCTGGCCGACGACCACATCTTGCTGCGCAATGCACTGAAAGAACTCATCCATACTTTTGGCCCCTATGAGGTAATAATAGAAGCGGATAATGGCAGGGACCTCCTGGATAAGATAGCCGCTGCCCCAGCGCCGCCCGATCTCTGTGTGCTCGATGTGAGCATGCCTGTGATGGATGGCTATGAGACCCAGGTGGAACTCAGGAAGAACTGGCCAGATACCAAAACACTTGTCCTCTCGCAATACAATAATGAATTTACCGTCATCAGGCTGCTTAAAGAAGGTGCCAGCGGCTACCTGCTGAAGAGCGCGGCACCTGATGAGTTTAAAAGGGCCCTTGAATCGGTATTAAATAATGAATATTATCACCCGGAGATGACGGCAGGCAAATTCCAGCGGTATGTAGACATCATGCAGCGGAAACACCCCGCGATATCTAAGAAAGAAATGATATTCCTCGGCCTTTGCTGCAGTGAACTGACCTACAAGGATATTGGCGAAAAAATGGGCATGAGCACCCGCACTATTGATGGTTATCGCGATAGCCTCTTCGAGAAGCTCAGGATTAAGTCGCGCTCCGGGCTGGTAATGTATGCCCTTACTGCCGGCATAGTACCGCTTTCCGAATCGTCCGACATAGCGATGGAGGGCTTGAAAGAGAAGGACGAGGGTGCTGAAAAAGAGTAAATTCCGTTTATAGATAACATCTTTTGTATCGTTTGCTGCTACGGCAAACGGATAGATATATTTTATTATCACAAATTTTCTGAAAGCCTTAACTTATTATATTGCGGCTTAACTATTACATTCGCATTCTAATCATACAAGATGGTAGATACAAAATACATACATGTTCCTTATGGCAAGGCCGTATATGGCGAAGCCGAGATAGAAGCCGTTATGAATGTGCTGCGCAGCAGCACCCAGATGGGCAAACATGTGCGCGGTATGGAAGAAAGGGTAGCCGCCCTCTATAATAAGAAGTATGGCATCATGGTCAACAGCGGCTCATCGGCCCTGTACCTGGCTGCCGACCTGATGAATTACGAGCCCGGTGCGGAGATAATCACGCCTGCGCTCACCTTCTCCACTACGGTGGCCCCACAGGTTAAAAAGGGTTGGGTACCGGCATTTGTAGATGTTGAGGAAGGCACCTATAATGTAGATGTGAACAAAGTAGAGGAGATGATAACGCCTAAAACAAAGGCAATGATCATCCCCAACCTAATAGGCAACCTGCCCGACTGGAAAGTGTTGCGCGAGATAGCTGATAAACACAACCTTTTTGTGCTCGAAGACTCAGCCGATACGCTGGGTGCCGAGATAGGCGGCGCCTCATCGGGTCGCTTTACCGATATGAGCACTACCAGCTTTTATGGCTCGCACATCATCAACTGTGCAGGCAACGGTGGTATGCTCTGTGTGAATACCGAAGCCTTTTACGATCGTGGCCGCCTGCTCCGCAGCTGGGGCCGCAGTTCTTCCCTCTTTGTAGAGTCCGAGAAAATTGAGAACCGCTTTAACGTAGAGATAGAGGGCATTCCATACGATGCCAAATTCGTTTTTGAGGAACCCGGTTATAATATAGAGCCTGCCGAGATGGGCGCTGCTTTCGGGCTTGTGCAGCTCGATAACCTGGGCAGTAATATCGATGCCCGTACAGCTAATTATGCCCGTATGCGCGAGTTTTTCAGCCAGTACGAAGAGCATTTTATATTGCCTAAGCAGTTACCCGATTCACGCACAGGCTGGCTGGCATTTGCAGTGACGGTTCGCGAAAGCGCTCCTTTCATACGCCGCGACATGCAGATATTCCTCGAGAAGCGCAATATACAGACCCGTACAGTATTCACAGGTAACATACTCCGCCAGCCCGGCTTTAAGCATGTGCCGCACAAAACAGCAAAGGGCGGTTATCCTGAATCGGACAAGGTGATGCGCGGCGGCATGTTGCTGGCCTGCCACCATGGCTTGAACGATGAACAGATCAGTCATGTAATGGAAAGCGTTACCGAATTTATGAAGAACATTTAGCGTATTGGACCTGATATTAAGTATTTTTCTGGCTTACCAGAATGCCCTTAGGGCAAAGCGTAAAGGGCAACGCCCAATGAAATGGGCAATATTCACTGTGCTCGCATTTCTGTTTTTCGAGATACTGGGAGGGGCGATAGTGCTGAGTTATTTTTATAAAGGCACATTAACGCCCTCTTTAGTAACGGCTTATTTGGTGGACCACCCGGTGCATACCGTGTTCATGTGGTTTTGCGGGCTTGGGGGCTACCTGCTTATGCGCTACAGGATAGATAAGTTACCCACTCCTGGCCAGGACGGGGATTCACAATAAAATTTCAAAACAAAACATTGCTTATTAGCAAGTGTGCTATAGCTCCAAAGGTGTGGCACGCTTAGCATAGGCTGTGCCATTCCTGCTTAAGTCCCAGCATGCTTACCAGCCCAGCAAGGTCTTTAGCTTGGCCATCCCGCTTTTGCTTACGGTCACCTTAGCGCCGCATTGCAGCAGGGCCACATGGCTTTCTTTTTCATAAGGCTCTATGCGCAGCAGTTGGCCTACCGGCACCAGGTAAGAGCGGTGCACGCGTACAAATTGCTGCGGGTCCAGGCTCTGCTCCACATGGCTCAGGGTGCTTTTCTTTAAGTAGCTGCCGTTCTTCGTCACTATCTTTATATAGTCATCGTTTGCCTCTATGTAGTGTATGTCCTGCTCGGGTATGATGCGTATCAGGCCATTATCCTTCACCACTATGCGGTGCTGGTAGCCGTCATATATATTGTTTTGCAGCAGGGCCTCCACTTTAGGTTGTTGGTTGGCCGCAGCCTGCGCCAGCCATTTCTGCATCGCTTTATCAAAACGCTCTTTGGTGATCGGCTTCAATAAATAGTCTATGGCATGTGCCTCGAAGGCCTTAAGTGCATATTCATCGAAGGCAGTGGTGAAAATGACCGCAGGCGGTTCATCCAGCAGTTCCAGCATTTCAAAGCCATTGAGTTTGGGCATCTGTATATCCAGGAAAATAAGGTCGGGCTTATGGTCCTGTATCGCCTTGAATCCCTCGAAGCCATCACTGCATTCGGCCAATACGCTTACCTGCTCATAATCTTTCAGGAAGGCCCTTACCAGTTGCCTGGCCAGTGGTTCATCGTCTATCAGTATAGCCTTATACATGCGCCTGTGGTATTTTTATGATCGTGGTAAAATTTTCTTCGTCTTTTAAGGTCTCCAGCAGGTCGGTGCGGGCATAGAGCAGTTCCAGCCTGCGCTTGATGCCTTCCAGCCCGAAGCCGGTGCCTTTGGGCGGACTGCTTTGGGGGTCGTAGGGATTAATGATGGTGATATAGAGCGTGCCTTCTTTCAGCACTATGTGTATGCTGATGTTCACCCGGCCGGTATTGCCATACAGCCCGAATTTTATCGCATTTTCCAGCACTGGCTGCAGCAGGAAGGGGGGTATCTTTGCATCATCAGTATATTCTTTGTCGAACTGTACCGATAGCCTGTCGCCAAAGCGTACCGATTCTATGGCCAGGTACGACTCTATATACAGTAGTTCCTCGGCTACAGCTATACTATCCTGTGCCTCACGTTTTACCGAGCTGCGCAGGAAGTCCGACAGGCGGCCTATCATTTCCTGTGCCTGCTCCGGCTGTATCATGATCAGGGCACTTATTGAGTTAAGACTGTTGTACAGGAAGTGGGGCTGTAGTTGCTGCCGTAGCTTGAACAGCTCTGCGTCCCGCAGCAGGGCCGATGCCCCGGCCTGTTGCTGTAGCCTTTTTTCCAGGGTCACCACCTTTCGGCGCAGGGCGGTGTAGGTGGCCAGCCAGGCGCATACCAGCCAGGTGATCATAAAGCGCGCGGCCAGGGCATTGTCAAACCATTCTGTATAATGCGGTTCATCACTTAGCCACCAGCGTAGTACCTGCATCTCCGTAAACACGGTCAGCAGGCTGAAAGCGCTGGCGATGAGGAGGGCATATAAGCTAAGGCCTACTTTCGTAGGGTAGGCATAGATAATGAGTATGCAGCCCCATATGGCCAGCATAAGCATGGCTGCACTGAAGCTCCCGTCGGTGAGCGATATGGTCCAGTTGAGCCCGCAGAGGTAATGCAGTATATAGATATACTTGGCCAGTACGATCAGGCCTATTAGGGGCAATACCCTGCGTATATGTTTGTTGGTCGATGACAAATTTGTGCTTGTTACTTTATGATAAGGCCTCTGCCCATACCGGGGCCACTACAGGCACAGCTTCTTTCACTGATGAATAGAGCAGCGAGCCATGCTCCAAAGATACCGGCTGCAGGTCTTTTACGGCTACCAGCTTCCAGTGCACGGTACGCCCGTGCCGGTCCACGAAAGTGGCTTCCTCAAGGCCGGCTATATTACGTGCTTCCTCCAGCGCCTCGGCTTCGCAGCCGGCAAATACCAGCCGCCATTGTTCTTCATATTGCCCTGTATCCGCCCCGTCACAAATAATGCTGTAGATAGTATGTGCTATAAATGTCTTCATCGGTATCTCTGCTATAAATACTTTCATCGGGCTATATTTATCAGGCCCTGTGCCGGCTACTTGCCGGCACAGGGGGCTTATTAATAAGATTTGATCTCTATACTGCCGAAAGAGCAATTGCCTTTCAGCACCAGCGTCTTCTTTTCCTGTTCGGTACTTGCGGTGCGGAAGCTGCGGTGGTCTTCTACGCTGCCAAAGGCGGGGTTTATTTCATTCTGGATATCCCAGTTCGAGGGAACGATCAGTTCCACACCGCCGAAGGATACTTTCAGTTCCAGTATGATATTGGGTTCCGTGCTGTCGGCCTGCATCAGGTTCACCTCGCAGCCACCGAAGGTAGTGCTCACTGTGCCGCCTTTAAAATCTTTTGAAGTTACGATCTCTTTTCTTCCGCCAAAGGTTACATCTACGTTAAGCATGCTGTCCGTATTCGTCACCGTGTTCATGTCGCCATCCATCCAGTGTTCTTTTTTTTTACAGCCCTTAAATATGATCGCTAGCCCAAAGAGGATGATCGCCGCTGGCCATACGAGGTGCGTGGAGGGTACGCCGTTTATGGTGAATACAGGCGTCAGGTTGGCCACGCCTATCAGCGTCAGTATCCACCAGGCATGCCCGTGAAAACGGTTCTTTATGGCTATGACCATACCGATCACGATCAGGATCAGCGGCCAGGTAAAGGCAATGCTGAAGGGGAACATCCCCAGCGTGCGGAACATAAATACTAAACCCACCAGCGCAACGATAAGGCCGAATATGATCTTATCGCCCTTGTTATGGGGCCTCCTGCGCCTGTACATGCGTTCGCGCTGCCGCTGCATCCGCTCATCCTGCCTGTAATAGTCTCTTCTGCTCATGTGCTCTGTAATTTTAGGTAAAGGTATATCGCCACATAAGCCTGTGGAAGCCTCTTTAGGCTAAAAAGAGCAGATTATCGGTAAAAAGGGGGGAATTGTCGGTGAGCAGGCATAGTTATATGAATTTCTTAGCTTTGATATATACCGTGGTTTCTCATGCGATCATTTACTAAATCGGCCTGCACCATTATTCTTTTATCTGTTTTTAGCTTTTCCTTTACTTGTGGTCAAACAATAACAGGACGTGTAGTAGATGCTGACAATAACGGTATACCATATGCTGTTTTGCAATTGCAGGATAAGACCCAGGGCTTCTTTTGCGATGATAAAGGGGACTTTTCGTTTGCTGTTAATATGGATACTGTTAAGGGGATCACGGCTTATTGCACAGGTTATGAAAAAAAAGAAATTAGCGTAGCAGATTTACATCCGGGTATGCGGATACAGTTGAGGTCAAAAAGCATTTCGCTTGGGGAAGTTGCAATAAAAGCACATAAGTACAAGAGAAAAAGAGCCATCTTGGGTAAAAAACATTTAAAACCATTCGGACAACTTTATAATAACATTGGTAAGGAGGCAGGTGTCTTTTTAGGCCCGCCTTCCCATCAGCGAGGGCTATTGCAATATGTGTACGTTTACATCCTCGATATTGGCTTGCCTGCTGCCAAATTCAGGATTCATGTTTATGATATTGATACAGTAACCGGGCTTCCTTTGCATGATATTACTGACACTAATTTGGTCGTCAATGCCGGGAAAGGCAACGAATGGTTAAAAATTGATCTTAGCAATAAATACATTCCAATCCACGCTGGGGTTTTTGTGACTATGGAGTGGCTCAATGGTTACGGGAACAACACAGATATACAAAATCGGGGCGCAATTACATTCCAGGGACAGGTTTGGGGCTTGACAAGAAGTTATGGTTATGGCAATACTACTTATGTACACAGCGCCTTTACAGAAAAATGGGGAGGGTATGATAATGCTGGATTATCACCAATGGTCTATTGCACATATAGTTATCCTGTGAAATGATCCCTTTGTTTCAAATATCTCACCTTTAGGTTAGAAGAATGTAGGTTCTCTCACTAAGGCTCTGCTACAAAGTTGTTATGAACAGGCTCATATTCAAAATTTCAATTTTATCACAACTTATCCCCATTATTTGGCGCTTATAACTGCGCTAAGCTAACTTGCAGAGCTTAGGAAAATTTGCTGACTTTACATCAGCACATTCAAACAAGCAAAAGTTCTTTTTTTATTGAGTAAGGGTTAGCGTCAGTAAAGCTTTAAGCGGTCATGGGCGTTAATTGAGGGTACATCATAGGCGATACATAGGCAATGGATGGTGAGTAGCATTAGTTCTTTACAAACGGTCGGAACACGCTTAAGAACGGCAAAACATAGGCAATGTATAGGTAATGCCCGGGCATTCAGGCAACCGCTGCCAATTGGAAAACCGGTAAAGGCAGGAAATAACTATTTTCTGCTTATGATTTGATTGTCAATGCAATGTGATGAAAATGGCGCAACGGACAGGAAATAATACGGCTTATGAAAACCGGTAATAACTCCCTTTGGTCTTGGCAATCCAAAAGGATCATGTAGATCGTGCCTGTCCAGGTTATTTCGGGAGTTTAAAGGCGTTTCGTTCCCCACTTCAGTTGCGGAAATGTCTTCTTGCCCCCCGCAAAATAATCCCATACGATACTGCGCTTATAGATACCAGCCTCGTTACGGGTCGTAATGCGCTTCTTGTTCTCGCGCCGGCGGCCGAGCCACATGCCCAGCTTGCGGTAAAAATGAAAGTGCGCTTTAATGATGGTCTTCGTTTCTATCCACTTGCCCTTTAGCAAGGCCTGTAGCCCCGCAATACCATCCAGCACCAGCCGTAGCGGGAATAGCCAGAGCAGCGTACTGCCCCGCTCATTTTTTAAGAGTAATACCAGGCTGTTACGGAAGTTGTAGTACAGCTTTTGCGGGCTGCCATAGCTGATCACGCTGCCACCTACATGGTACACGGTCGATGAGCCTACATAGCCTATCCTGTAGCCTGCGTTCTTAAAACGCCAGCATAGGTCTATCTCCTCCATATGCGCATACAGTTCCGGGTCAAGGCCGCCCATAGCATGGTATAGGTCGGCACGCACTACGAAGCAGCCGCCCGAGGCCCAGAATACCTCTATGCTGTCGTTATATTGACCTTCGTCTTTCTCCAGTGTGTTGAAAATGCGGCCGCGGCAAAACATATAGCCCAGTTTGTCTTTAAAGCCCCCGCCTGCACCTGCATACTCAAAGTATTCGCGCTCCCGCCAGTAGCGTATCTTGGGCTGGCAGGCGGCAAGCCGCTCATCGGCCTCCATTGCATCATGCAGCGGCTTGAACCAGCCCTGGGTCACCTCAAAGTCAGAGCTGAGCAGTATGTAGTATTTGGCTTTTACCTGCTTCAGCCCTTCGGCATAGCCATAGGCAAAGCCATGGTTCACAGGTATCTGTACGGTCTTTACTGTGGGATAATTGTCGAGTATATATTGGTAGGTATCGTCAGTTGAGGCATTGTCCACTACCACTACATCATAGCCGGTATGTGCTTCGGAAACGATAAGTGGCAAAAACTGTTCATGCCATTTTTTACCATTATAGCTTAAAATGACAACAGCGGTATCTTGCAGGCACTCGATCATTGCTTAAAGCAAGCCAATGATTATTTGTACTTTGGCTCGTAAAGGGTATTATCCGGTACTTTTACATCATCATTTTTCTGGAAACGGTGCTCCCAAAGATTGTAGCAGCCAGCCCATGCAAAGATGAAAAAGCCGAAGAAGCCCAAAAGGAATAAAAAACGCGACTTAGTCGGTTTGCTAAGTTCTATATCAGAGTGGTTGTCTATCTCTTGAATTTCCTGGTTGTGTTGTTGCATGTCCATTGAGGAAAAATTACCGGGGCAAAAATAATAGATATTCACTCAAAATCATAATATTTTTACCCTGATTTCGTTTCAGCTGATATGCGTCAATATATTAATTGGAAGACCTATTTGATCGTTGTTGCCCTGGGCATAGTTACCGCAACGCTTTATTATACCAACCGGCTTGCCGGCAACCTTGCCATTGAAGAAAAAAGAAGGGTTGAGCAAGTTGTTGAGGGAATAAAAACGATGAATAATGCGAAATCCAACCAGGATATATCACTCGCATCCGACATCATAACCCAAAATATTACTATACCCCTTATCATAACCGACGAGCAGGGCCATATAAAAGATTACAAGAATATAGATACCCTGCACAGCAAAAACGGTCGCAAACTATTGCAAGAAAAGCTGGAAGGGTATAAATCAGAGCATGAGCCTATCGTATCGGACTATGAGTCGGGGACCAATTATATATATTACGGCGAGTCCTATCTCTTGTTGCAATTACGCTATTTCCCCTATGTGCAGCTTACTATTATATTGCTCTTCCTGGTAGTAGTGCTCATAGCCCTCAGTGCAGCCCACCGCTCCATACAAAACCAGGTATGGGTGGGCCTGTCGAAAGAGACAGCGCACCAACTGGGCACGCCGCTAAGCTCTATTGAGGCATGGATGGAACTGCTCAAGGAGCATGAGGTGAATGATGAGCCGGTAGCAGAGATGCAAAAAGATATTGACCGGCTGAAGCTTGTGGCCGACCGGTTCAGTAAAGTGGGCAGTGCCCCGCAACTGGTTGAAGACAATATTGTTGAGCGCCTGCAGAACATGGTGGACTATATGCAAAAGCGTGCGCCCAAGAAAGTGTCTATATCATTGCAGGCCAATAAGAAGGAGATACCTGTGAACATGAGTGCACCCCTTTTCGATTGGGTGATAGAGAATTTGATACGCAATGCCCTGGATGCAATGGGGGGGAGCGGGTCTATTGAAGTTCGGGTAACGGATCTGCAGCACCATGTATATATTGATGTGAGCGATACTGGCAAAGGCATTCCCAAGCACCAGGTGAAAAAGATATTCAATCCCGGTTTCACCACTAAAAAACGGGGTTGGGGCCTCGGTTTATCCCTCTCCAAACGCATCATTGAGAAATACCACCACGGCTCACTTTTCGTTAAGCAGTCAGAGTTGGATAAGGGTACCACTTTCCGGATCATACTGAGAAGATAACCCCGGGCTTGCGCTGGTGAATGGAAATATTCTGAAATGCTTTATTTGCTATCCTGATTTTTGCTTTATATTTGCACTCCCTCAAATGCGGCGGTGGCGAAACTGGTAGACGCACTACTTTGAGGTGGTAGCGCCTGTAACGGGTGTGGGAGTTCGAATCTCCTCTGCCGCACTTTATATGGACAGACATTGGGTCTGTCCATTTTTTTGAGCACTGTTTGAGGTGGTAGTCCCGCCATCTGCGGGATAACGGGTGTGGGAGTTCGAATCTCCTCTGCCGCACGAAAAGCGAAGCCTTAAGGCTTCGCTTTTTTCATATCCCTGCTTACCACCTCGGTGCATTTTTACATTTTCTTAGCAGCCAATAGCTTACCCGGTCGGGGCATTGCCTGTCTTTATACTTGCAGTAATAGCCACCTGTATATTTATTATCCGCATAAGTAGTGGCTAAAGCAGGCTGAATTGTTATACTATAAAGCAAAAAGATTTGCCCGGGACTACCATACAATTACCATGTTTCATGACGATAACAGACGATGAGGCCTGCAATACCGCTCATGATGCAAGGTCTAGTACTATTGTTTTCGAACAATTATTCCGTGAGCATTTCGAGCGGCTATATAAATACGCTTATACCATAGTCAAAAATGAGACTATTGCCGAAGAGATAGTACAACAGGTCTTTTCCCGGTTATGGGAGATAAAAGATAGTGTGCAGTGGGGAGGGCAGATCGCAGCTTATTTGTATAAAGCTACTTACACCAATGCACTGAACATATTAAAGCACGATAAAGTAAAGCACGACTATCGCATGCACATATTGGCACAGCATAGCGAGACGGCCAATACCACAGATCCTGCAGAGCTTAAAGAACTGGAAGAAAAAATAGTTATGGCACTTAATGCGCTGCCTAACCAGTGCCGGACGGTCTTTCATATGAGCAGGTTTGAGGGTTTAAAGTATAAGGATATTGCTGCCCGCCTGGGGATCTCTGTAAAAACAGTAGAAAACCACATGTGCAAAGCCCTGGAATTTTTGCGAAAAAAACTCGCAGATTACCTGCCTGTGCTCTGTGTGCTGTTCATAAATATTAAAAACTGGATGCCGTGAAAAAGAGTAACAAACATATTACGGATGCGCAGCTGTTAAAGTGCCTGCTGAATGAATTGCCTGCTGTAGAAAAAGAGCATGTTTTGAAAGCGAAGAATGAGGATGGGCAGGCAATGCAGCGCTTTGAACAATTGCAAATGGTATGGGATACCTGCGGAATGATAGATATGGGCTGTAGCATTGATGTAAATGAAGCATGGTATAGGTTCAGGCAAAGGGTTAGTGGTGCAGATAATACAAATATTGCGACCTGCAGGATACCGGCGGTGAAATGGATAAGAGCGGCAGCATTGTTATTGATACTTGCCGGGGCATATTGGCTGGGTAATGGCTTGCTGAATAAGAAAACACTTACAAAGCAACATGCATTCGCAGGATATAAAGTACCGCATTCGCAAATAACGAAGCAGCCGGCTACTGTAATGAATAAGGACGAAATGCCAGTAGCGAAAGAGGATAAAAAGATCACTGTAAATAACAGGGCCACGCATCATGGAAAGAGGAAAGCTCAAAAAATTGATATGCTTCCGGTTAAAGAACAAGCAACAGTTGCTGTGAAGACGGACAAAGAACTGCTGTGCAACAGTACAGCCAGCCCTATAGAAATATGTATCATCCAGAAACAAGTATGCGCCGGGGGAAAGGCCGCTATCCTGCCCAGTTGCAGCAGGCTGGCGCCGAACGAAACTGGTGCTTTGCAATATCATGTATCGCCCGGCAGTGCAAAAAAATGCAACACTACGATCGATGAGATCATCATCAAGAAGATAACTACCGGTGAAACACTGGTGCTGGACGAACACTCAAAACCCGCAGCCGGTGAATTGTTCAGCTATATGACGGGGGCAAAAAAAGGTGATATTACTGCAGGCGAGTTTAATTCGGATTGCCTGGCATTCAATGGCAGTACAGGCGACTTTGTTTTAAGGCCATGTACACAGATGCCTGAAGATTGCGACTAAGTAAGTGTTCCATATTATATAACCGATAAAAAATCAAAGAGTATGAAAAAAGTGATCATCATACTTATGGGCATTGCCATGAGTATAACCAGTGCAAATGCACAAGACAAGACAACAGGTAAACTACAATTTGAAACCGATATGCACGACTTTGGCGCTATACAGGAAGGCCCGGATGCAGCATACGACTTTGTACTGACCAATACAGGCAAAACACCTGTGATCATTAAGAATGCCACGGCCGGATGTGGCTGCACGGTAGCCCACTGGCCAACACAGCCCATATTGCCGGGTAAGAGTGATAAGATACATGTAACGTATCATACCAGCGGCAGGGTAGGTCCTTTTGTGAAAGACATAGCTATATTGTCTGATGCAGAGCAGGCTCAAACATTTGTGCACATAAAGGGAACTGTGAAAAGCAGTACGACAGCAGTGGCTGCAACTGTACCTGCTAACTAAGATGATACCTGCTATATGCCGGGATGAGACTTATTTTTTTGTCCCGGCATTTTTATAATCCCCAACTGAACATCTTCGGTATCCTGTTGGCTAATGTAGTAGCAAATACTGCATCACTGAATGGCGTGCATGCCCCCTGTGTTTTAAAATTGAGTGATTGCAGGAACACGCTGTAATCTACTTTTATATCCAATACCTGCGATTGGTTGGCCACCATAGAAAATGAGTTATTGGGCATGTTGACTTTTCGCGCAAGGTTATCGGTACCTACCTGGTAACTGAAAGGTATATTCAAAGCGCCATTTTGTGTTGCTGTTGTATCGGCCAGGCCCTGCACGTTCATGAAAATATATCCTTTTCCTTCGCCAAACCACATAGAGGGACTTTGAGCTGCAAGTGCATCGCCACTTGAATACTGGGAAGGATCGGTAGTATTGGTAGTAGGATCTAAGCCTATTGTGAATGAGATAGATTTATAATTACCTACAGGTACGCTGTCCACAAGGTATTCTTCTTTGCCAATGGTAACTATGGTGAATTTGCCATAAGATTGCCAGTCTGTACCATCTGCCCCATGCAGTGTGATCTGAGAGATATAGAACTTGCCCACGTTTAGCTGGTAGCGCCTGCCGGAGTCATCAACTGCCATTTGGCCAGTGCTTATGTGTGTATCATTAATATAGTGGTGCAAGTGAAAAAATAAAGCTGCTCTTTGGGTGGGTGTAAAAGAAATATCGCGGTGGCAGGAACTGAAGACGAGTAATATGCAACCGAGTGTAATGAATGTTTTTAAAGTTGTATTCATATATATGTTTTATGCGCTCGTTATTGGTAAAATTATGCGTCGTTTTCCGGGAATTCTAGGACCTGTACAGGTATAAAAGTATGGCAATGAATGAGTATAAAGATAATTTAATGGTGTAAAATGTGGTAGAAAAGGATATAAATGAGGTGAATTTTAATGTTTTTTTAAGATTCGCCAGATATTACCCCAATATAGGCCGTTAAGATAGGCAGTAGCTGCAAGCTAAATACTATAAATATTAAATGTTATTAGGTATCTTAGGGGGTATGAAAGCAAAATTTACTTTACCAGGATTAATGTTGGTATTTATGGCGCTTCTTATCGGCGCCTGCAAGAAAAATGAGATAACAGGTGGTGGCTATGGTGGCAGTGCCACATTGCATGTGGCAGCGCAGCACATGGCACGCGATATAGACAGTTGTATGATCTATATAAAGTATAATGCTACCGAAGCTCCGAAACTAACCGGCTATGATGATTCGGCCTGGGCTGCAGTAAAAGACCTGGGCAGGCCGCTGGCTACATTCAGCAGTCTTACAACTGGCAATTACTTCCTGTTCGCAAAGGGTTATGACCCCGTATATCAGCAAGGTGCCAGCGGGTCTATGACGGTAACAGTGGACCGCGAACGCGATTATTATATCAATATACCTATGTCGGTATATTAACAGTTATATTCAACAAATTAAAAGCCGCGCGGTATTACCGTGCGGCTTTTAATTTGTTGCTGCGGCAGGTTATGATTTTGCAAGCTGCCCTTTGAGGTAGTCAATAACTTTTACTTCAGTAGCATTCACATTGTGCAGGTCGGCAAGATATACAGATACCCAGTCGGTAACATGGATGAAGTAAAATATCTTTTCCCAGTAGCTTTTGCCTTTTGAGTACAGCTCGATGATATTGGGTGTATACTTCCTGATTACTTTTTTATTGATGTTGATGCGGGTCTTTACACGATCGTAGTCATCTTCGTTCCTCAATATCAGCACCGCTTTTTTAGCATCTTTATCGCGCCAGCCTACCAGTTCGTTATGGTTCATTTCGGGTATCACACCATGCCATGCAAGCATTTTGCTGTTTTCATTTATTTGCTGGCGCACACGTATGGCAAGCCCTTCGTAATCGGAGGCTGCGTAGATAACAGGTAGCTTGCCTGTAAGTTTTTTAGCTATAGCCTTTGCCTTTTTCTGAATAGATTGTTCTTCTTCATTAAGCAGCTTGATGGATGATTTGATATTGCGCCTGAAATCATTATTAATAAGACCAAAGTGAGCGAGGATATACAACACCTGCACCATAGAATAGCCTATACATGCGCGCGGTGGCATACCAGCGGGAAGCAAAATGCAATCTATTTTTTTCTTCTTGGCCAGTTCCGCAATCTTGCCGCCTGAAGTAATGCATACAATCGTTGCTCTCTTTTTTATAGCCTGCTGCATAGCTGCGATCGTTTCTTCCGTATTGCCCGAGTAAGACGAAACAATAACAAGCGAGCGCCTGCTTATATAAGAAGGCAGAAAATAATCCTTATTGACGGCAAAAGGTATTTTCATTTTGTCGAACACATAATTCTGTACAATAGAGCCACCTATACCGCTACCACCGAGCCCGGTCAATATTACATTGCTGAATTCTTTTTGCTCTGCGTGGAAACGATAACTTTGTCCTATGATCAATGCTTCATGTAACTGGGCAGAAAAGTCTGAGATCAGTTGCTTCATATTTTATCCATTTCAATGGCCAAACATAACGAAACTGGCATAAAAGGCGAACAAATAGCTGAAAACTTTTTGCTAAAAAAAGGTTACAGGATATTGCACTGCAACTGGCGCTTTGGCAGGAAGGAGGTGGATATTATTGCCGAAAAGGATAAGGTATTGGTATTTGTGGAAGTAAAGACGCGGAGCAGTTACCATTTTGGTTACCCGGAGGAGGCAGTAAATCTGAAAAAACAGGGTTTTCTGAAGTTGGCGGCAGAAGCTTTCCTGGAAACAGAGCCTTCATACACCTATGCCCGTTTTGATACAATCAGCATCTTGCTGGAAAGGGGTAGCCCGACGGAAGTACTGCATTTTGAGGATGCTTTTTATTAAGCATTTTTATATGCATATGTATAATGATAGTCATTAAAAAATTGTTATTTTTACTGGAATTAATTGATTTTATTATGAGAAAAGTTCTTTACGCCTTACTGTGCATGGGTTTATTTTTTGTTTCAAAGACCAATGCGCAATGCACCGGCAGGTATGTGGATACCAATACTTTTGCCGGTATCACAAAGACCACGGTCACTTATTCCACAGCGCATAACGCTCTTGAAATGGACATCTTTCAGCCTACGGGTGATACGTTGGCGAAAAGGCCGCTTATTATCCTGGCCCATGGCGGAGCATTTTATTCTGGCAATAAATCCAATGACTTTACGATCACACGCTTGTGCAGCCTTTTTTGCCGCAGGGGTTATGTCACTGCATCAATCGATTACAGGCTCGCCCAAGTTTGGGAAATGGCTGACTCAGCTGCGGCGATCAATGAAGTGATCAAAGCACTTAGCGACGGCAAGGCAGCGGTACGTTATTTTATACTTGATGCAAGAGGCAGCAATACATACCGGATAGATACCAACTTCATTTTTGCGGGTGGTAATTCAGCAGGTGCGGTGTTGTTCATGCACCTGGGATATATAACAGATAGTACTGAATGCCCCAACTATATACAGAATGCTATGACCGCCAATGGTGGTTTTGAGGGAGATAGCGGTAACCCGATACCCGGCTACAGGACAACGGTAAGGGGCGTAATAAATCTTGCCGGGGGCCTAAATATGTCTTCGTTTGTAAGCATGAACGACAGTGGCTCGGTAAATGCGCAAGGTGATCTTGATAGTACAGTGCCCTATTATTGTTACCACGCTTTAAGTGGTATATGTCCTGTTACCTTATGCGGTCTGGGTGTATTGGAGGGCGCGTATAACGCGAATTCGGTATACCATATGAGCATTGTTTTTCCACAAGAAGGACATGTGCCATGGTCGAGCAATACTGTAATATTCAATTCAGTCGATTCAATAGTTACCAAGTTCCTTGCCGAGGGCTATGTTTGCGAAGGCTTATCTGTACCCGGCACCAAACGCCTGGCGCCTGAGTTAACGCTGTTCCCTAACCCCGTAAGGGACGTAGTGAACATAAAGTCTTCATCGGCTATAGAAAGCCTGGCTATATATGATGCTACAGGCAGGCTGGTAGGTGAGTATAGCGGGTTGAACAATTATGACTACCGTATAAATACCGCAGGTTTGAGCACAGGGTTCTATTTTGTAAAGGCAAAGTTCGTGAATGATGATGACCATATGCCGGTGGTAAAACGAATAGTAATAGAATAATTGATTTTATAAAAAAGATCCCGCAGCTTATATTAGTTGCGGGATTTTTCTTGTCCATAAATCAAAAACAAAATGACGTTAAAAGAAACATTTGACAAAGCTGTAGCAGAAAGCAGGAGCATTGCCAGCAAACCCGATAATGAGACTTTGCTACGCTTATACAGCCTGTACAAACAAGCTACTGAAGGCGATGCCCCGGCAGAAGGCCCGGCAAATCCTTTTGACATTGTTGGAAGGGCAAAACATGAGGCATGGCAAGGCCTGGAAGGGATAAGCGCTGATGATGCCATGCAGCAGTACGTGGACCTGGTAAATAAGTTGCTGGGCAAATAGGTATTTATTCTGCTGCGCTGTCTCCTGCAAATGCTGTGCCTTCATTCAAGGAATGGCTGATATAGTTAAGCAATTCAGGTGAGGCGCCGCTCTCTTTTGCCATACTGAGCAAGGATATTTCACCATTTTTATTGGCTTCACGCCAGGGCAGGTTGCGCGTGGTTTTGCTCAATGTCTCAAAGCTTTCGTTCTTGTTCTCCCTGATGGCTTCGAACAGGCATGTTGCTTCGGACTGGGAAATATACCGGTCGTCATAAGGAGCTATAGAGACAACCAGGTTTTGCTCATTTATGTAAAAGTATTCCTTCAGGTTGAGTGCCACAGCCTCTGCGTCGGTATCGGCATTATGACATAACTGCAGGTACATACTGTAAACATTAAATGGTACGGCGCCCTGCTTCATCGCAATATAACTATCGTCCAGTATAAGGCTGTCGAAACTTGCAAGGTGTTTCAGGTCGGCCGCATATAGTATTGCAAACAGGCGAAAAGGATCGCATTTGCCGCCCAGGCTTTTCAGTATAAACAGGATAACATTAACTGCCTTCTTAGTATTGAATTTCAATGGCATAAAGTTTTCATTCACAATCACCCCACATGGATCCTGAAGTTTTTTATCCCGATATAAATCAGGGCCTAAACTTTTAGGACACCAAACTTAGCATATACTTCTCAGCCGAGCATGGTCTTTATTCAGACTTAACAATAGTATAATATGTGAGCGTGAAAAATGTTTTACTTTAGGTTAATGGCATTCGCAAAATGAAAACAGCCACCTTACAAGAGTGGCTGTTTTGAAATAAGTTCATTAGGTTATCAATGCCCATTTTTCAATTTTCCTTTGATAAATTGAAATTGTAACCCAGAATATTAACTCTCAATCTCTTATTGTATCCTTACTTATAAGGGATACAAATAGGATACAAAAATAATAAAAAAATCACATGTTGATATGCTTAGAGGCATGTTCTTAAGGAATAACTGTATACCCTTAACAGCATAAAAATATATCCTCTAAGGGTTTGAAAATACCATTAGCATTCAATCTATTATTAGTAGACAAACTTTTCAACAAGATTCAAATCTCTCTCTAACTTAAATCCTAAGATCAGAGTTTCTAATGATGATGGTGCTTTACTTCCAATTTCTTTTAGGTTTTTATATTTTGCTAAAAAGCAATCGAATGTTTTGTAAGTATACCCACTTACATTAGATGTGTGATTATTGAATAGTAAATAAGTTTTGTTATCTATTTTCTTGTAAAAAATATCACTACCCTTCAATAAAGTACCAATTTTATCGATTGATTTAGACATTTGCCATTCTGCAAATTTTTGCAGCATATATTTTTCGTGAGTCAACTGCCTATAGTTAGGATTAGTTGACATTTTGTATGCTTCTTCTTCTTCTTTATTTAGTGTACAAGCCAAATAATAAGCGAATAAATCATTTTGCTTTATTGGAGGATTTTCATCATAAATTCTAAAAATGTACTCTGCGGTTAAACCATTAGGCAGCAATTTAGTGTCACATTTTTTCAAATAATTAGCAAAGGCAATTCTCAGATGGGTTATATTAGTTGGCTCGATACCCTTTTCATCTCTTTTGTAAAGCAGTATTTTCCCATCAATTTTTGTTCTGCCATAACCGAGCAGTCGCAATGTTCTATAAATATTAGCTTCTTTATTTCGAAAGTTAAGTTTAAAGTGACCATTTTTAGGAATAATATCAACTATGTCATGAAAGTTGTATGATAGTGTTTGCATACCCTAATTTTATTGATGAATTAACACAAGTCTAAATTACTAATTTATCAGCATTAACCCCGAAATGTGTTGTACTTTTACCATAATCAAAAATGAAATCATTGCAATAGAAACACATAACATAAAGAGATAGCGAAGTATACGATCCCGTCTTGAAAAACGACCAATTTAGATGTACCGGGAGTAGTAGAACTCGCACCCTAAAGGGGGTGTGGCTTTACTGCACTTAGGTACAAGGGACTTGGTCGTTCCTTCAAGACTGGGTGTATGCTAAGGTTCATGCCCTCTCTCATTTTACACCAACGCCATAGAACCTGCGGCAGATTCACGAGTATTATAATCATGTGAATCAATAGTTTATATTAACAAAAAAATAAGTTTATGTCTAGATCACTATTTTTATTTGCTCTTATTCTTTTCTCTATTAGTTCGCATGGTCAGAAACTAAATTCATATAATGGACCGTTTACTACTGGTTTTTATGGAAGTGAAACAAATGGAATGGCTATATACACTTACTATGATGACCCGAAAACATTTGAAAGAATTAAGGATGGGAATTTCACGTACAATTTAATTCTACAAAATGAAATTGGGGGAAGCTTTGTTGAAGTTATTGGTGGGGTATACAAGCGTAATTTGAGAAATGGACAATGGAAACACGTGCTGAAGTATAAGGACTTTGTTCGTGAAGGACAATTTACTGGCACTTCATTAGATAACTATAAGTCTATTCCAAACGAAACTGAAACAGGTACAATTGAACTTGTTACCAATTATCGAAATGGCGTTCCCAATGGCAAGTGGACTTACTCGAATAAGCTTTCCAAAAGAGGTATGTCGTTTAATTATGCACGGCAAAAAGTTTTTACCCCATATTATAAGGCAACCGATATTAAAATTGAGATGAATTTCAAAAATGGTACTTGTGTGGGTAAGTTTATTTATAATGATATGTACGGCAAAAAGATAACAGGACAATTTGATTCAACAGGCATGTTAGACGGCACTTGGACTTATAACACAACTTCAACCGTAGGGTTGGAAAAATACGTTCATGGTAAATTGTTACAGAAAGTTGTTAGAACTACAGCTGGAGAAATAGTCGAAAAAGGAGAATTTAAAGTGGAAGATGATACTAAAGCTTCGAATATTTTCCAAAGTAAGGTGGTAGATTTAATGGCAACAATTTACAATGACAAAGATTTTTTCTATAGCAAAATTGGCGGGGATGTTAGTATTAAAGTAAGCAATTATGGAGAACTGGGAATAGATATTATGGGGGGTAAATTCTACTACCCAGACCCTAATAGTCAGAAAAAGAAAATCAGTGATGGTAAGGAGCGATATGTGCCAAGTGAATTAATGGATTTTTGTGATAATTCTGAATGCCTTATTCAACAATTCAAGAAAACAATGTCTAAAAGTGAACATTCAATATGTAATAATTGCAATGGTGGTGTAAAAGTTGTTTTTAGCGATATAAATAGCGATGGAAAAATGGATGCTATAGTGCATTACATCACAATTCCGACGGAACAAGAAACTGATAATTACGGACAATCAGCGATGTATGAAAATGACCGAATAGCAATTTATTTGAGTTCGACGATGGGATACAAACTTTTGGTAGATAAAGATATTAGCGGTATTATAGCTTATTCGATTAAGGAAGATGTCGATATTTTAAGTGCTCAAGGAAATACTATAACGTTTGAGAAAATCTGCGAAGATGGCAGTAAAAAGACTTTTAAAGCAGTAGTAAAGGGTAGCGTACTCACTTTGAATTAAGGACCTAATTGACATTGAATAGCTGCAATTAGGCCCTTAAGTTCTTAAATATTTTTACTCTTTATCATAATATAAAAAATGTTTAATTTTCTGCAAGGAATCCCCATTCAGTCTTAATTAGTTCTCTAATAGTAAAATGCATATCGCTTCCGTATTTTGAAACTAATGTTTTGAACCGTCTTTTGGCATTGTTATAATTATTTCTATCAAATTGTTTCAACTCATCCCAATACTTTAGGTTTCGACCATTTATTAGCAGGTTTTTATCTTTTTCTTTCATGTTAGGGTGATTTAGTTGTATAGAGTTGTCATACAACATCACATTATCCCATGCACGAAGTAGTAAAGAGACCAAAGCAAAGACTTGGGTTTTATTTGTTAGGTCGGATAATGTGTGAATGTTATATTTATTAAGAGGCTGCATTTTCTTAAAAGATAGCTCGAAGCGAGTTAGGGGTTGACACAAATGATATTGCGCCGCTTTGTCATATATTTTCATTGTATATTGTTCAAGCGGACAAGAAAATCCGATGGATTTTCCAGCCTTTGGAGCGTAGGCATTAAACTGTTTTCCTTTATAGCTTATAAGATTGCTTTTAAGAAATTCAAAAAGAGGAAAATTTGTTTTAATGTTTATTCCAATTTCCATTCGCGTGATTTTGGAATCGAGATCGATTTGAATCTTATTCGTAAGGTTTGATATTTCTGATTGCAATTTAGACCACGTAAATGGAGAATAATTTTCAATTTCAAAGTGATTTTTATGCAGGCTGCCATTCACATTAATGAAATAATGACTTTTTTTGTCACCTAATAGATAACTTCTTTCCACTTCTTTAATCAATAGTTTATAAGTTTCCACTTTGCCATGATATTGATATGTCGTTGAATTGTGAATGACAAATTTTTGTGCTTCACCCGTTTCAAGATTTATAACGATGTGTAACGGAATCTCCGTAACAAGCTTCCATTTGTCAAGATTATCAATTGTTGTATTGAGTTTTATACCGTCAATCATCTTATTTGCTTTTTTTTATACCCGTTGTATGTATGTAGTTTTGAGCATCGGTTTGCAATTCTTTATCAGTTTTTTTTCTTCCCTCAATAATCCATTCCGTTAGTTCATGCAAAAAGAAATAGAGACGCTTTCCTTGTTTATAATTGGGGATTTGACGACGAGATACTAGACTGTATATAGTAGTCTTATTTAAGTTTAAGAATTCTGCTGCTTGTTCAATCGATAGCACCTCAACCTTCGGGGAACTTGAAGTTGAGCGCTGCATCGTTGTAATGAGCAAATATTCTAAATCGTCTAATTTTTTGTGTAATTCCCCTACTAATCGTGGTAATTCTTCAAATGTTATGTTTTGCATAAAAAAAATTTTCAAAACATATGGTTGCAAAGAGAAAAGTTTTTGCCGTCTTTATCAGAATCGATAATGACAAATCCACATTTATCTAGTTTGTGAAAAAAGTTAAAAAAAAACAGCCTCAAACATTGAGGCTGTCCAAAGTGCGATATGTATTTATTTAAGCTAAGGTCATTTTATTGGCTGCTTCCCGCTTGGCCGTATTTACAACTTTGGCATAAATCAGCGTTGTTTGGATATTTCTATGTCCAAGCATTTCTTGAATAGTTGTAATGTCGGTGCCTAAGCTTAATTGGATGGTGGCGTAGGAGTGTCTTAAAGAGTGAAAGGTTATTTTCCTATAGATACCGGCTCGATTTACCCATTCTTGTAGTTTTTGATTCTGCCATGCACTATAAAGCAAGCCAGGAAAAACTTTAGCGGCTGGTTCTTTGCGTTCACCTAATAGATTGTAGGCATCTTTGGAAATATGTAAAGTTTGGACACCCCGAGTTTTCTTTTGAATAAATTGAATTGTATATTCCTGATTATCGTCAGAATATATTTCTTGCCATGTTAGCTTTTCAATATCACTATATCGAAGCCCAGTTAAAGCTGAGAATATAGACGCCTTTTTTAATACTGGTATATCGCAGTGTGTTTGGGCGAGTATCCTAACTTCCTCAAGGGTTAAAAATTCTCTCCTAGTCGAGGTGCGACGAATCGACGTTATATCTTTCGCAAAATCCACCTCGATTTTCTTACTGTCATAAGCAATTTTTATCATGCGTCTAAAGATGTTAAAATACCCAACAGCAGAATTGTTAGCTAATTTATTTTTGGTTGATACGAAAGTTGTAGAACGCTGAATGTACTCCTTAAAATCAAGACAAAAATCTTCTGATACATCTTTAGCCATGAAGACACCGTCACAAAAACGAAATAAATAGTTGTAAACTGCCATCCAATTATTCTTATCGCCTCGTGCAGTGAGCTTATAATTTTCAGCAATTTCCTTGAAAAATGGCAATAAATCTCTGTTTTCTAGCTTTTTCCGAAGAAATCCGTAGTTCTCTGCTTGAATATCAATTTGTCTTTCCGAACGGACCTTCTCTGCAATGAACAGGGTGGCCTTATTCTGCTCTCGCTCGATGGGTGTTCTTGGCTTTTCTAATATGTACATTCCAAGGAATTCCCGTCGTGTGAGTTTTCCTGTAACCGGGTGTTTAATTGGAGGATAAAAGTCAAGAAAAAGACTGCTTCTATTTTTTGATATTTTCTTTCTGTATATGTGTACCTTCATACCTTAGATATTTGTATCCCGCGAAAAGTTTTAAGAATGAGGGATACAAATGAGGTACAATTTGGAGTCAGGTTAACTAATAGAAAATAGTAAGAAAGGCCTACTGAAGTTTTAAAATTTACATATCAGTATTACCTTTCTTAGCATTGTTCATATTATTCTATAAGTTTATTTACTGCCCTTTAATTTTCCTTTGAATACTTTTTCAAACTTATCGAGTTTAGGCTTGATGACAAACATACAATAAGGTTGTGAACCGTTTTCGTTGTAATAGTCCTGGTGATAATCTTCGGCTTTGTAAAAGACCGTGAAAGGACTGATCTCTGTTACTACGGGATTGTCATAAGCTTTTTCTTCGTTGAGTTTCTTTTTATATTCTTCTGTTTTCTTTCTTTGCTCTTCGTTGTGGTAAAACACTACTGAGCGATATTGGGTGCCAACATCATTGCCTTGCCTGTTGAGCTGTGTAGGATCGTGACAGGTCCAGAAAGCGGCCAGGAGTTCATCAAAACTGATCTGTGCAGGATCGTAATAGATATTACATACTTCGGCATGCCCGGTGGTACCTGTACACACCTCTTTATAGGTTGGGTTCTTCACATGCCCCCCGCTAAAGCCCGATTCCACTTTTTCAACACCCTTCAGCTGCTGGAACTGTGCCTCTGTACACCAGAAGCATCCCGCCCCGAATGTGGCCGTGTCGATCTTGTGCATGGTTTCTTTTGGCTGCGTATCATTCATTTGTTTGAACGTTTTTGACTTTTGATAATTCCCGTCCTGGGCACAAGCTGAAAGCTGCATGCCGAAGAGGGTTAGTAATAATGATGTTTTAAGTGTGCTGTACATTTTTTCAAATTTACTATTAGTTACGCAGCTATCCCTGTTATGGATTTCTATAGCGGTATAGAGCGGGAGATTTTAACATCATTTTTGAAAATATATAGTAGGCTGATAAAAAAATTTGGAAAAACCCGCTACTAGTCTAATTTTGCGCCCGGAGAGATGGCAGAGTGGTCGAATGCGGCGGTCTTGAAAACCGTTGACTGTAAAAGGTCCGGGGGTTCGAATCCCTCTCTCTCCGCTGGAAGGGATGATTGAAAAATCATCCCTTTTTTTTTCATAAATCAGATAGCCTTTCTCCTTCATTAACAGTGAATTATGCGTAAACATATCCATCATAGTAGGTGTTCGATAAATGCCTTCTTGATAGTATAAGTTGTTGTCGAACACCATGCTAACAAATTCCCTTTTCTGCATGGTATCTGCCTGAGTGTATACATAACGCATGTCACCCAAAAGGTCCAGATTCTTTTCAAGGATTTCAAACGCCCTCCCTTGATCATTACCAAGGCGTTCTATTGCACCTTTAAGATTAAGGATTGTATGATTATAGGTAGAATGCCATCTATCGTAAGTATCTCTTGATATTTCATTTTTAATCCATTTTTCCTCTACTGAAAACAACTTTTCCTGAGTATCTTCCAACTGTTGTTTTTTTTCAGACACCTTTTGCTTGTTAGCTTTCATCTCTATTTCTACAGCAGCTTTACAGCCATTTCTTATTTCACGAACTCTGGTATCTGAGAGGCTCATAAGCTCACATGCACCTAACAATTGATTATGTGCTTTAGCAGCACTTATATTGTTGTGCTTTGAGAACCTGCATTTATAGTAATAAAAATACTTACCTGATTTGCCTCTTGACGGTGCGCCAGATAATGGATTACCGCAGTGGCATTTTACTACACCCCGCAATGGAATTTCGTCGTCAACGACTGTGCGTGTTTTCTCCGGTTTTTTCATCTTACTTTGCACCATTTGCCAAGTAGTCATATCTACTACAGGCTCATGGATAGCAGGAAACAGTCCTCCTGGATATTCTTTATAAGCATCGACTTTAAGCAACCCTGCATAAACAGGATTCGCTAATACTCGTTCAATTGCCATATTTCCCTTTCGGTCAAATCCCAGTTCGTAAGCTTTTTCTTTGATTTTATATAAAGGCACATCCCGCAAATAAGCATCATAAACAAACCGTACAATTTTTGCTTCAGTTTCCTCTACTACAAGATGGCGTTCTTTACGTTCACCTTCTTTTCTATATCCAAAAGGAGGATTTTTAAATACAAAACGGCCTTCTTTTGCTTTTGCTGTATAAATGCCACCCTTTACCTTAATACTCCTATTGATATTATCTTCTTCAGCAAGCAATAATTGCAGACCTGCCCTGAAAAAACTACCAGGGGTATCATAGTCAAATGTTATTCCTTCTGTTACGCTTACTACTTGTATACCGTATTTTCTTTGAAGCAATTTAACCATACTCATAGCTTCTCCTGCATCCCTGCTGAATCTGTCTAACTGATCTACTAAAAGATAATCAACGGTTTTATAATGCTTGGAAATAAATTCTTGAAGTTTTATAAAGTCAGGCCGGTCAAATGTTCTTGCACTTTTGCCTCTGTCAACAAAAGTGTCAACCAAATCAATACTATTAAATTTTATCCATTGATCTGTATATAATTCCTGCCTTTCAATTGAGCCGTTACTTTGACCCAACTGACTGAAACGTAAATATCTAATCGCCCTTTTCATAGTATTCCTTTAATGTTGATGACACAATGATTTCAATGATTAAATTTACGAATTTCTGCTCTTTTCCCTGTTCAATTTCAGCATTAGTTTTCAATATTTTATCATCCACAAGGTTATCACTCTCACTCACTTTTTCCATCTCACACCTCCTGTATTTTAAGACAGCAAAAGCCCTGTGCGGGCTTTGCTAAATTTTAATCTCATGTCTTCTGACTGTTCTTATCTGTTATCAGGGAAATAAATCTTGCTACCCTGATTACGTTTGAAAGAAGGCATATAATTGATATACCCGTATTCACTTAATTCCCTCACACATTTGTGATATGTTATTGGCGCCGATATTTTGGCAAGCTGCATAATCTCATGACTGAATACCTGAATGGGATTGATAAAACCACTATCTATGCGGTATTGCAGCAACGCCGCATAGATACCTATGTGCGTGATGCTAATACGGCCATCTTTTTGTATGGCTGAAAAGAAATCAGATAAGGGATTTAACTGCTCCATTACATTAAACTGTTTAGCTTATGCGCATACCATTCTTTTTCGTCTGGCTTTGTTCCTGCCGGTCATTGATTTTATGCGTTAATTTTACCGCTTCCATCGTTTTGTTCCCTAATGCGGTATTGAGCGTCACCTTTCTTGAATATTCGTCATAAATATTTACCGACTTGAATTGCGGATTGGCTTCAATATAATAGCGTTGTTCATTACCATCTTTTATAAAACTTACTGAATGCCGACTTCCCTGCTTTAAGGCATCGCATAGCTTATCTGCATCATTCTTATTTAGTAATTCTTTTAATGGTAGCTGCTGCAATATTTTTTCAAGATCATAACCGTAGCCGGAATGAAATTCTTTAATACGAAAATTTCCATTAGGGTCTTTATCGTTCATATCAAGTTGCATCCAGGTTCCTTTTCTTTGAATGGCACGGCCCGCCAGAAGGTTATAAGCTTCGGTAGCATTTACATTGTTACCCGCCACCATGCTAAAAAATTGTTCTCGCTTTTCTTCAGGCTTTGCTTCGTTATATAAATTGGTTTTATAACCATCAAACCTGTACTGCCCGTTCTGATCTTTTACAAATGACAACTGATGATCTAACCTTTCTTTATCATTGATGTAATAAGTAACCGGAATAGCAAACTGCGGATGTCCCTGTCTGATCTGTCCCTCTATTTTTTCGGAAAGACCGGAAAACCCCGCCCGCTGTAACTGGCTATACAGGATTTGATTGTTTTGCTCCGTCCGCCGCTCGTTTTGCCTTACAATAACCCGCTCTTTAAAAGGAACAACCAGCAACCTGCGTAACAGGCGTATCATGAGATTAGGATACAGTTGTTTTTCTATCCGGTTTCTCTCTTCTCTTAATACCTTCAGCGCAAAACGCTCGTCTAAATCCGGTGTGCCTTTATACTTTGCCGCAGTGCTATCATAGTACTCCAGCTTTTCTTTGAGTAGCGCCCTGTTGGATGAAAGACTAAATGAAAACAGCTTACTGAAGCGCTCTTCCCTTGAACGCCATTGGTTCAGTTCCATTTCCACCCTGTTTACGGGTTGCTGGTTGTTCATAACTCAACATTTTATGTTATACAATGGTCTATTGCCCATTACATGGATTGCGTCTGCTTTTTCCTTCTTTTGTTCGCAGCCTTTGGTATTTCAGGGCCATCATCTTCAGTGGGCGCCTGCCTTTCCTTTTTACTATCCTGTTTAACCGAATTACTTTCGCCTTCGGATTGCCGTTCTGTTTTTGCCTGGCGATTGTCCAGCCGTTGCATACTGCTGTCATAAAGATTGATTGTCTTGAATTGGGGATTAGCCTCGATGTACTGTTTTTGCTCCGTATCATTCTGCAAAAAGGTTGCTGATTGCCGGTTCCCTTTTTTAAGGCTGTCGAGCAAGCTTGCCTTAAAATCATCATTACTTAATTCTTTGATCGGGTGTTTGGATAATACAGCTTCCAGATCGTACCCATAGTTTTGATGATAATGCTTCATTTTGAAGTTTCCGTTATCATCGCTCTGCTTGAAGTCCATCTGTATCCATGCATTATAGACCTGGCCTTCCTTACTGGTAAGGTCTTTATTGACAGACCGGCCATCCATCAAATTATAGGCTTCCTTCAAAGTGATGTTGCTGCCTTTGTTGATATAGAAAGTCTGCTCCATTTTTTCGGCGCTGTTTTCTTTTTGCAGACTGGCCTGATAGGAATTGAAGAAGTACATATCACTTTGTTTCGACTGACTGAAATTCAGTGTTGCGGTAACCGAATCATTGCCATACTGCACCTGATGCTGCAACTTAAACTCCGGTTTGCCTTCTTCAATTTTCTGTTTCAGGTCATTTTCTAACCCTTCACCAAATCCTGTGTACTTTACCTGATCACGCAGGTATTCAAAATTTTTCTGATTCATGATTTTTGAATTTTGATTGTTATTTAATTGTTCTGTTTCTAATTTCAGGTAATACATAGCTACCATTAATGACACATCAACGATACCGTCTTTTTCAACCATCCGGTCACTGTTTCTAGTAGCCTGTGTCATAGCCCTGTAGGCCGACCTTATTGCCAGATAGTCGTAGCTGTCTACATCGGTTGACATTTCATAGCAAAACTCCTGAACCTCATATTGTGTAGAGAAAGTGAATAGCTCTTCCTTATTGATTGGGTAGGATTCATTGGGGAAGGCCACAAATTCTTCACCCGCTTCACGTTTTCTTATGAGGTATTCCAATATATTCTGATAATCATCTTTTCTAATTTTCATACTCACATTTTTAGCGGAAATAACGCCGGTTAAATCGACGGAAATAGAATGGCTGGCTTCATTGCCAAACATCCTTTCTTAGTCAATCAATAGGTACTGCTTTTACGATGGTCTTATTCTTAAGATGTAATTCAAGGTGTCTGCCACCATCCTTTTCCATGAGCTGTATGGCCAGATATTTTTTATCGGGAATAGTAAATTTGGGCAGTGCAAACACAATGGTATCAGCGGTCCGTCCTTTTATCTTATCCGTATTGTTGTAAATGAAAACAGGCGATATTTCTATTTCTTGTGTTGCGGTTCGTTTCGCTTTTTTCTGGTCCCGTACAAAGAAGCGTAGCTGGTCAATATCATAATTGATATTAGACTGGTTTTCGATGTTGATGCGCATGTACATCACATTATTCCGGATAAACAGGCCATTCATTCGGAAACGGATGCCAAAACCCTTATCCTTTATTCCTCTTATCTTTTTCTTTGATGCGAACGCTGTTTTTGCGCAACGCTCTACAATTACCTGATTGATATTTTCCGGTGAAAAAATGGTATTCTTTGGCTGGCTACCATTCAACGACAGGTTTAGTATGGAAGGCTGGTCCGCGTAATCTACAATGAAGGAGGTAAGCTTTCCGTCAGCCGTTATAACAGTAAGATTAGTCTCCGCAAAGCCCTCCTTTGCTGCCTTTATTTGCAAGATATTTTCCACGCCTTTGGCCTTCTGCGCCAGCACATCCTTGCTGCCACGATCTACACTGATGATAGCATAGGGAAAAATAATGTTGGTTGTTTTGGTATATGATATAGCAACCTGGTAAGGCTGAATTGATCTGAACTGACTATCACCGACTGCTTGTTGCGCCTGGACGCTAAAAAATGTAATAAAAAGGGAAAATCCCGTTACCATTACTGCACTGATCTTTTTCATCTTCTGGAATTTTAATGATTAACTATTAGCTTGATTGATCTTGTTTTTGCTTTTTGTCACGAAGCAATACCTGGTAGCCTGCTTTTACCGTAACCTTGATAAGTTTTATCTTCTTACTAAATAGAGACTTTGCTGCCTCTACACCAGCGCCTGCTGCCTGTGCCTGCCATGAAGGATCAAGGGAGGTTAGCCCGAGGGTTTGCAGGGATCGGTCTGCTGACTGTTTGGCGACATCCCTTGTAATGGCACCTGGAACATAGATACCATCCAACCCATCCATATCATACACGGAAAGCTCGACTGGAAACAAAGAATTATTGTACCGGATGCTGTTAATCTCAATGCCCAATCTTTCCCCTCTTAAAGAAGCTATACCGAACAGAAAATTATCCTTTGGAATATTTACCCCATTAATAAATATATCATTTATCAGCCGCAACTTGACGGTAGAGCCATCAACAATGGTCTGTGTTTCATGGATGACGGCCTGTATAGCATTTTGCGATTCTTCAATAGCATTAACATCACCCAAAGAATAGAAACCATTTATCTGGCTGTTACTTTGTTTGCCAGCCAGTAACGAAACTATATTATCAGCGGATTGAGAAGAAACGGCAAAAACCTGCCCCTTTCTGGCTTCGGAAGTTTGCCTTAATTTGTCCTGTACCCGATCAGGATGCTGTATGTCCAGTATCTTTTCAAGCATTCCGTTAATCTGTTGCATTTCAGGATCTGTTTCACCGGGCTGGGTCATCATTTGCATCATCTGTTCCAATCTGTTCACATCGGCTGTTCCTACGGAAGCAGCTTTATTGCTAACGGGGTTAGGAATTTCCATATCATCCATGGTGCCGGGTTCACTTGCAGGTCTATCTAATTCCTGGTTGAGAGCAGCGAGCTTTTGGTATATCTTCTCTGAATTGGGATCATTATATCCGCTAATACCATACACGGAAGTATTTAAACTTCTTTCTGATCCGGTTCTTTCCAATCCAATTGTCGATTCCTGTAAATCATACTCCGTATCGGATAAAGTCGTATTTCGGTAGTTCGGATCATTTTTAATGAGTTCAAGAAATTTTGCAGAATCTAATTGAGCCTGTTCATAATAACTCATTTTATCCATTGGCTTATCATTTTTGAAGTTAGCAGAAGGCAGAATGAGGTTAAAGCCTTCCTGTTTTTGAGCTTGCGCTTCTGCCTTTTGTACTTTACCGCCGCCAAGTGCCCAGAACATCATGGTCATAAAAGGCAATGCGAGTAAAGGCAGCATTAACATGAACCTGCGCTGTCTGATCATTTTTGGAGTTTTTACTATCTTTTCCATGTTTATTTATTTTTAAATTGTTTGTAATAGTTTTCTATGAACCGTACACTGTCCATTAGACCGGGCCGATTATTTATGATACTGTCATACACCTTTTTGCCGGAAGGACCTCTTGCCAGACTGTCCATGTAAATCCGGAACCTGCGAATGTGCATGTATTCGGCTTCTGACATGTATAAATTTCCCGTTCCGGCATCGCCAGTTTTGTCAAAATGTCCTGGTTTACTTATAGGAGTAACCGAAAATGCTTTTATATTTTTAAGAGTAAAAGCATTCACTATCAGATAGACATTGTACCCGCCGTTAAGCAACACGAAAAGAGCAAGTACAATTTTCAAATTGCCGTACGAAAGTTTTGCGGTAAGCTTTTCCAGGATTGTTACCCACGTACATTGAAGGCTTCTATACAATGTCTGTATCCCATCAGCAACCTTGCTTTCAATAGCATCTTCCGATGCTTTTCGCGTTTTGTTTTTAGATAAGAATTTCATAACACGCTTATTGATGTCTGCTAACTGTTTTTAAATCGCTGTTGTCAATGATATTCCATCGCTCTATCAGGAAACCGTGAGGATTATTGTCACTGCGGGATACGTTTCGAAGTCCGCCTTCTGTAATCAATTTGCGGGTGGTTATACTGGTAGGTCGGACAATACTTTGGGTAGCGAAACAGCGAAACCTGTAAGGATATTCGCTAATATCTACCGCAACACTATCCACAGCAATCGTCTGGTTGACATTGCCAGAAATCAATCCCGCGTAAAAGCCATTTTCCTTCAAATCATCGTATGCCCGTTTGGCACTTCCATCTGCCAGGTATAATGCTTTAGTGATATTCGCCTGAATGGCTTTATCATCGGGGTCGAGGGTGAAGAATAGCCTATGAAAGGTCTTTATATGATCGCTTGCTTCTACAGGCACATTAATTCTTCGTTCTGAGGCATACGCTTCTA
Source organism: Bacteroidetes bacterium 46-16 (assembly GCA_001897835.1). Taxonomy (GTDB): domain Bacteria; phylum Bacteroidota; class Bacteroidia; order Chitinophagales; family Chitinophagaceae; genus MKUN01. The sequence continues at coordinate 195,833 of MKUN01000029.1, read as the reverse complement.
ATGCCTTGCCATTAGCGAGAATGTAGATTTTACCCTGCATCTGCGATACAAGGCTGAAACTTTTATAGAGTGCAAAGCAGCAAATAAGCACACAACCTAAAATCACCAACATGGTAAAACCTCTTACATGCCGGAATGCCGTATCAATATTTTTCATTTTTTTGAACATATTTACTCCTTTTACCTGATTAAGAATTGCCCTTTAGTTTATCATTCATGTAACCCGAGCTACCGCTACTGCTATCATTGAAATATTGGTTTGAAGCACCGTTGCTGGCCATGCTCTGCGATATGCGACTTGCCGCATTTCCCATAGCATCTACTGCCATACCTGCACCTGCTGATGCTGTGCTTACGACACTTCTTGAAGAACTGCTGAACAGGGTGGTAACCTTGTGACCCAAAGCGCCACCACCGCCAGCATGAACGATGTAATTTGCGACGGAGGGGACAGTGAAATACCCGATTATACCGATGATCATGAATACGAGATAGGCAACATCCGTTCTGCTAAAGAAAGTATCACCATAGTCTTGTACCTGAGATATATCCATCGTTAGCATTTTTTCCTGGATCTTGCCAATGATGCTACCGAAAATATTAGCAACAGGAAGCCATAAAAAAATGTTGATGTAACGGGCCAGCCAGACCGTAAGCGTGTGCTGGAATCCGTCAAAGACAGCAATGCCAAATACCAATGGCCCTAATATGGACAATACGATCAATTGGAACGTTCGCAGAGTGTCAATGCATAATGCAGCAGCTTCAAACAATACCCTGAGTACTTCACTCATCCATTCCTTTACAGAATTTCGGAAGCTATATGATGCTTTAGACATGGCAAACCTAACGTCATTGCCTATGCTCTCGAAAAATCCCTCGTCAGATGGATCTGCACTGTCATGTGTATATTTATACCAACGATCTCTATCACCACTGCCACTTTCTCCAACGTACATTTGCCAGACATTTGATTGCTTAATCGCTTGTTCTTTCTTTTCGAGTAAGACGGCAATCGCTTTATCCGAACCTTCAACCATAGCGGCTGTAGCCGTCACGGTTGGTTTCATGATACCATTAATCAATCCTAAAATGGATGGGAATATCAGTACGCAAAAGCCGATAACAAAAGGGCGAAAAAGCGGATAGAAGTCTATCGGCTCTGCATTGGCCAAGTGCCGCCAAACCCTTGCGGCGATATACCACATAGCGGCAAATCCCGCCAGTCCTTGTCCAACGCCAATGAGCTGGCTGCACAAAGGCATCATCTCATCATACAACTGGTCGAGCACACCATGCATCCCTTTCATTTCACCCGCTATGCCCTGCGCATGGCTCATAAAAGGCAACATCAACCCCGCTAACGCCATCCAGGCGATCTTTCTACACTTTGCCATAACTCGTCATTTAGTTGTTTAATCCATATATTTTACGGATAGTCTGCACATCGTTTCTTTCTTTTGCCCTTTGCACTGCAAGTACCGCTGTGTTGTTATTGAAGTTCCGCAGGAACATCAACTTATCCTGCATATCCGCATAAATTCGGTCAATGGCTTGCAAGCGTTCATCATCACTCATGCGAGCTTTACCTGCTGTGATCACTGTAGTTAATTCGTTCAGGCTTCGTAGGCTTTCTTTGAGCAGGTTGTCATATACCCGGCCCAGATAGGCCAGTTCATCCGGGTTAAAATTATTATCTCGTCTGAAACGGTCGTAGGCGTTACGGTATTCCCTCACCAATACAACCTGATAATTGATAATATCTGCCACACGCCTGTAATTGCGTACCGTCGGACTTACTTCCATCAATCCATCGAGAAAAGCTTTGTGCAGACTGAAATTGCCCTGCGAAATATTCCGTACCGTGTTGTAGCCACCTTCGAGTATCTGGTAGCCTTTTTTCATGTCGCTGAGAATCTGCTTGAACTGCGCCAGTTTCTCTATGTTCAATACCAGTTGTGCAATTTCATCGGCTTGTGCTGATGCTTTGAAGGCAGGTAGCAAGCCAAACAAAGCAAAGCAAACCATAAGGACTATCTTTTTCATACTTATTCATTTTTAATGCCCTGCAATGCACGGCTGGTTTGTACTTCAGTTTGTTCTCTTGTTCGGGCGGCAGCCATCAGGCTGACATCGTTGCAGAAACTTTTGGAGAACGTGTATTTATCCTGCATGTCTATATACAATAGATTTATCCTCTTCATCCGCTCATCATCTTTCATTTCCAATTTGCCATCGGTGGTAACAGCGATCAATTCATTTAGCGTCTGTTCGCAATCATTCAGCAGTCTGCCGAATACCCTTCGGATGTAGTCACGCTCTTCCCTGGAAAAGTCATCACTTTTAGCAAGCTGCCCATAGGTTCGGTTATAATCCTGTACAATCTTTACCTGGAGTGCAACGATGTCGGCTACCTTCACATATTTCCTGACTTGCGGGTTTACGGTTTTAAGGGAATTGAAATAATCTCCGTGTAGGTTAAACTCACCTTTGGTAAACCCGCTGATTGTGGTAAGCCCTTCTTTGGCTATCTTATACCCTTTCTGGGCGTATCCGATATAGACCTGAAGAGCGGCGACCTGCTGGAGCAGGTATTTTTTCTGTGTCTTTTTTTGTCGGAACCACTCGGCAAAAGTTTGTGCCTGAAGGCTGCCTGTTGCCAACACAAGGAGCAGCAGAAATAGAAGTGCCTTTTTCATATCATTAGATTTAAGGAAGTCCATATAATTTTTTTACAGTTTCTACCTCGTTTGCGGTTTTTGCCCGTTGGAGGCTTAACAACATATTTTGGCGGTTAAAGAGGATCAGGTCATCATAGTTGCCATCTATCCGGTCAGCGGCATTATTAATCAGCTCCAATCGTTTGGCGTCACTCATGGTTGTTGTAAAAGATTTTATGATGCCGGAGATTTGGTCAATATTTTTAAGGCTTTCATTCAGTATCCCAGAATAAACCTTCGCCATATAATTAATCTCATTGGCAGTGAAATTGTCATCCTGCCGGATGAGTTGCCATGACCTGTTATATTCATCTACTAATTGCATCTGCTTTCTTGTAACGTCCCGGATGCGCTGGTAATAGGAAACAATGGCTTTTACTTTAGCCAATTCTTCATAATATTTCCGGTACTGCTCTTTTTGCTTTTCTGTCCAATCAGAAATTTCATCCAGTTTCAGTTTAGACAAAGTGTTTTCCAGTGTCTTTTGAGCATTCTGTAGCCATATCGTTTTATTCTGTAAGCGCTGTATTTTTAAATCAACAGCCTTAATTACCTTTTTAACCGCCGCTTTGATAATTTCCAATATGGCTATAGGGGTTGCGTTCACCGGCTGTACTGGTAGGACGGTAAAGGAAATGCACAGAACCAAAAGCATCATTCTTACATATTTTTTCATTGATTATATATTTTTAGTAAATAATTCAACTGTTGTCTTTCCTTGTTCCGTCAGGTTTTCGAGGTACAGGAATTTTGAAACCGTATCGAAAATGCAGTACCGATCTCCACCTATTTCAATCAGGTGCCCGTTAGAATGCCAGCCGTACGTAGCCAGCCATGTTTCCTCATTATCTGGAATATTACTGGTATAGTCTGTACGTGTGACCTTGTAGAAACTGCCACAGGGCGTTATCTTGAGCATCGTATCTACTCCTGCAATCATATCATTGTTCAATGGCTGTCTTGCGTAAATGCCCGGCATCATAGAAATGGTAGAATAATGCTCCCTGCCGAAATGCACAACCACCTTAATTGCACAGCGCAAATCCCATATCAGTTTTTTTAGTTTCATCGGAAGTTTTTTTTATCTTTTATATTTTATCTCATCTGCCATTGCTGCAATTCCTTTTTGCAAGTCGCCGCCAAATTTTGCAGCATACTCCATCAGCTTCACTTTTTCGGACTGTTCTGTAGTATAGGCCAGATATTCTTCCGGACTTACTTCTGTCCGATACACTTTGCTCATGGTGCCGCCGAGGCTGATAAAAACCTCCTTGTATTTTTTGGTGGGATCATTGGACTTATTGACGGACAGCACTAAAGCCTTTTCTTTTTCCGTTAAACCTAACAGTTCCTGTATCTGGTCAAACTTGTTCTGATATTTGCTTTGGTCAAGCAGTATCTTGCAATCGCTGTTATTGATGATGGCCTGTTTAACCACAGGTGAGGAAATGATATCTTCTACCTCCTGAGTTACCACGATGGCCTCGCCGAAGAATTTCCTTACCGTTTTAAATAGGTACTTAATATACTCCGCAAAGCCTTCTTTCATCAGGGCTTTCCAGGCTTCTTCAATGAGTATCATCTTTCGCAGCCCTTTCATCTTCCGCATTTTATTGATGAAGACTTCCATGATGATAATGGTTACCACGGGGAATAAAATAGGATGATCCTTGATATTATCCAGCTCAAAAACAATGAACCTTTCCTGCAAGAGGTTTAGGTTTTCTGTGGCATTGAGCAAGTAATCAAATTCACCACCCTCATAATATGGACGGAGCACATACAGGAAGTTATCTATATCAAAATCCTTTTCCTTTACCCGGTCGCCTTCTAAAACCTGAATATACTCGTCTCTTAAAAAGGCATAGAAGCTGTTAAAGCAGGCAAAGATTTCAGTATGTTTATTAACGTGGGCATAATAGCCGCTAATGGCATTGGATAAGGCCACATACTCACTTCGCCTGAATGTCTCATCGTCCTTTTTCCATAATGCCAGTAATAAGGTTTTAATGCTTTCTTTCTTTTCGGTATCCAGGCTATCGCCTTCACCGATGTAGAAAGGGTTAAACCGAATGGGATTGTCTTCGCTATACGTGAAGTAGTAGCCCTTTACCATGTCGCACAGCCCCTTATAACTGTGTCCCACATCTACCAGCACGATGTGCGTTCCCTGCTCATAATAACTGCGCACCATGTGGTTGGTAAAAAAAGATTTTCCGCTACCTGATGGGCCAAGAATGAATTTGTTCCGGTTGGTACAGATACCCATTTTCATAGGTTCGTCGCTGATGTCCACATGCACGGGCTTACCGGTCAACCGGTCACCCATGCAGATGCCCACAGGGCTTAATGAGGAACGGTAGCCTGTTTCGAGGTTCAGGAAACAAGTAGCCTGTTCGGCGAACGTATCAAAGGTATCATTCATCGGAAAGTCGGCGGCATTGCCGGGAATTCCTGCCCAAAAGATTTGAGGAGCGCCTACCGTTTCCTGTTTGGCTACGGCGTCCATCTGTGCCAGTGCTGAGGATACCATATTTTTCAAATCTTTCAACTCTTCTTTATCATCTGTCCATACCAGAACATTAAAATGTGCTTTTACAGGAAGTCGTTGCTGGCCAATAGCCTCATTCAAAAAATCATTAGTAGCGTCCCTTGCAATTAAGTTCTCACGGCTATAAGCAGATAAGGATTGCAGCCTTAGCCTTTTGCTTTCCAGTTTTTGGATGGTCTTTTGCGCATCTTCAATAAAGATGTACTGGTTGTAGATATGATTACAGGGTAAAAGTTGTCCAAGTGTGGAGGCAAAGCCCACGCTGAACTTTGTTTTATCGGTTGAATATCGGTCGTAGTTGATACGACTGCCGCACAAAGCGGGAAGATCAGCCGCATCGCCTAATGTGTACAACTGACAATGTTTATCCCCTACCTGCAAGCCTTCATCAAATGAAATATCGTTCAGCAGGAACCTATCGTTTCTTTCCGATAAATAACAATATTGTTCAACCAGCCCCATTTTTCGGCTATGGCTTTGCAGATCTTTTTCTTTGAGCCTGGTTAGCTTTACAAAACCGCTGTCATCCATAATGCGTTTGAATTGTCCGGCACTGTCCAGAAAATCCTGTAACAATTGCGGTTTAAGGGTTTCTTCAGGCACCATAGATTTGCGGAGGAGATTGGAGAACAGGGAGCTTGCCGTTTTCCTGCCCACCGGCTTTTTGGTCAGCATGATATAACAACTGTGATCCAGAAATGGGCGCTCATTGAAGAACCGCTCACTGCTCCGGCTCAAAAAACTTGTATCATCTTTTGTAAAGTCGGGCTTATGCCGGCTTTGTAAAAACCAATCCTGCTTATGAAGCACACTGAATTTGGGCAGTAACTTGATAGCTTTTATCCATGCCTGGTGAAAGGCTTCGTATTCCTGATCGGACAGCGTAAATATTTCTGGCAGGTCTGCTTTAAAGACAATGGTTATATCGCCCTGTTTGCTCAGGATGCAGTCATGTTCTACATCCATAATCGGTAAAATTTCATCCAACACTTTTTCCATCTCAATCAGTTTTTACCTTATTCGGTTATTTTTCTTTTTTCAGGAACACTTTTCTGCTCCTTGATTTGATCACTTTGGGAACCTGCTTGCGGGCAAGGGCTTTCATCAAGCCATGCTCACCGTACTTGTTACTCATGCCGTATATTCGTATGACCAGCAAGGTTCCACTGGTCAGGATCACACCAATACATATATAAGAGGGCAGTCCAATAATGTACATCACTGCAAATACAATCAGCAAGGCGACTATGCCACCGCCGAGATACCAGATGTATTGAGCCTTCAAGCCCTTGAATTCAATACTTTGGTTTATTCCTTTATTGATTTTATAAATACTGTTTGCCATAGCTTATGATTTATAATCGCATCTTGCTGCGTACCCGTGCCACTTCGGATTGTTGCATGGAAGGCACTTCTTTTGAAACTGTAGGCCCGTTAACTATGGATAGTTCTTTACCGGGTATCATCTTTATTACTCTTGTTTCTTCAGGAGTAACTGCATCGGTTTCCTGTACCTGGTGCTTCTTTAATTGATTTTCCTGTATTTTGATGGCGATCTGCCGTTCCAGGTTCGACAGTTCACTTTTCATCGTTTGCAACTCTGCCTCCTGTAAAAAGGGTTTCGTGGTAAGTTGTTCCAGCTTGGGTATTTCCGTATTCAGCTCCGAAAGCGTACGCTCGTATTTTTCTTTCAGGCTTTCTACTCGGTCAATAGCATTGAGAAAATGCCTGGCAGCCAGCTTTGGGTTATCTGTGTTCGGAAGCCCGTTATTGTATGTGTATTTGATGCCGCCCGCTTCCCGTTGGGCGTAAAAACTATTGGAATAACGGTATTCAAACATGCCGTTTTCTTCGTATGCTTCCTGTTGCCTGCGGATATAAAGGTTAAAGCCGTACAGGTTGCCAATTTTTTCCTCATGTTCTCCTTCATTTCGGGGTTCCCAATCTTTGTAAAGACGGATAAGGTGTTTACCTACACCATCACTGTCTGCCAGATCAATGCCATCCAGTTGTATGAGATTGGATTTTGTGCCGTCTTTTTCAAACTGAAGCTTATTCTTATAAGTCGTTTCATCGGTAGTTAATTTCTCAAGCGTTTTAATGGTAGCTATCCGTTCGTTTTGCAAATTCTCCAATTGGTATTTATTACGGCTCACTTCTCTGAAGTGGGATATCTTCAAACTCTCCATTACCGCTACTTTCTTTTCCATTTTTGATTTTTCCAATAAGGAAGTATCCCCCGAGAGGATGGCGATGTATTCTGAAAAATTCATCCCGCTCTTTTCGTCCATCGCACCTTCGTCAATGGTGCGTACGTTCAACTCACAATTCTTCATTTGAGAAATGAAGGTTTGCTTGTTTTTAAGCAGGTTAAACTTGTAGTTATCCAGCGATTGCTCGACAGCATATACATAGTTTTGTACCTTGTTATCGTAATGCTCTTTTGCAGCCTTGTTACCTTGTCTGGCACCGCGACCGTTGCGTTGCTCCAGTTCTGAGGGTTTCCATGGAATGTCCAGGTGGTGCATGGCAACCACACGTTCCTGCACATTTAAGCCCGTTCCCGCCTTTTCTGTGCTGCCAAGCAAGATGCGTATCTCGCCCTTGTTCATCTTGCGGAAAAGCTCCGGCTTCCTTTTTTCAGTCCAATCGTGTATGAAAGTGATTTCCGTAGCAGGGATATTAAAATCTCTGACCAGCTTCTCTTTAAGTGCATCGTAGATATTGAACTCGTTCGGCTTGGGTGTACCAATATCCGAGAAGACAATCTGCGTTCCTTTATGCGGGGTGGTTTGATTGTATATTCCCGCAATCTTCCTTGCACTAACATTTACTTTATTATCAGGATGGTCGCTAAATCTACGATCATTGATCAGTCGCATGTCTGCGGCCATTTTTTTAGCATAGTTGGTAGCGATCAGCATCCTGCCTTTATCTTCTTCAGGTGTCAGCTTGCCACGTCCAATCAATTCGCCATTACCGGTTTTTGCGAACTGCATCAGGTTTTTGATAAACTCAGTTTGTTCAGGTGTGGGCTTAATGTTTACGAGCGTTTCATTCAGCTCCGGTTTATCAAGGCGGATATGTTTGGCAGTCTTATAATCGGTGATTTCATTGTAGAATAAGGCCAGCTCAGGTACTTTGATGAAATGTCTGAAACGTTCTTTAGCGATGATCTCATTGGTTACGCTAAACTCAAAATCGGTCGTTTTTCGGGCAAATACTGCTGCCCAGCCGTCGAAGTTCTCAATACGCTGTCGCTCCATTTCTTTAGGGCGGAGGTATTTGAAAAGCAGGTACATTTCGGTCAGGCTGTTGGAGATGGGTGTACCTGATAAAAAGGTTACGCATAAGTCCGCATTAAACCGCTCCTGCAAAGTACGAACGGCAAAAAGCATGTTCAGTGCCTTTTGGCTGCCTGCCATATTGCCTAAGCCTGCGACACGGTTATGGCGGGTCGTAAAGGTTAGGTTCTTGAATTTATGGGCTTCATCCACAAACAAATGATCAATGCCCATTTCCCCGAAGTTGATACCAATATCTTTTTTTTCTTCTATGTTCTTTAATACAGTTTTTAACTGTCCTTCGAGATTATTTTTCCGTATCTCCAGACCTTTAAGCATTTTTTTAGAGATGTCGCCGCCAAGATCTTTTGCGGTTTCCAAATCCCTTTCTATGTTGTCCAATTCCGCTTGAAAAATTTGTTTTTGTATTTCCGGCGATTGCGGGATTTTGCCAAACTGGTCATGGGTAAGAATGATGCAGTCCCAATTGTTGTTTTTTATCTCATGGAACAGGCGCAGCCTTTTGGCAGGAGTAAAATCATTTTCTCCCGGAAAGAGAATACGGGCATTGGGATAGGCTTTCTTATAGGTTTCGACAATCTGGTTGACATTGGCTTTTAAAGCCAGAATCATCGGTTTGTGTACGATGCCCAGCCTCTTCATTTCCTGAGCGGAAACAATCATGGTCAGGGTTTTGCCGAGGCCGACTTCATGATCTACCAATGCTCCTTTATTTTGTATAATACGCCAGGCTGCATTTTTTTGGGAACTGTACAGATCTTCGATGCCAAGTGTTTTTTTATTCAGCCCGGGAAAGTTGAGATGACTGCCATCAAACTCCCGCAGTACATAGCAGTTGAATGTGTCATTGTATAAATTCTCGATGTATTTTTTCTCAATATCGGGCAGTTCTTTGAGCCAGCAGACAAAACCTGTACGGATTTGCTTGATCTTTTGATGCGCCAGTTGTATGGTTTCATTATCGGGCAGGCGTATGCTTTTTCCGTCACCAATAGCTGCTTCATAGGTAAAGAATGGAGTAGTGTTTTCCAGTGCATGTTCCAGCATGGTATAGCCATAGGTTGTCCTGCCGCTTTTAGGTGTAACGGCAAACTCTCTGGCCACTTTCATATTCATGCCGGTACTTACTTTGAAGGCATCCAGCGAGGGAAAATAATTGATGCTGGTATCCTGCTCAAATAGGTTAGTGGCAAATTGTTCATAATAGTGGGTTGGTATCCAGCGTTCGCCCAGATTAAAATCGAGCAGATCAAATGGGATGCGTTCAGGCTGTATCTTCTGTATGGCTTCTGCACTACGCAGATACTGCGGATTGTCCGGAAACTGGCCGGACAGGCGCTCCGCCTGCCCTAATTTTTCTACCACATTTCCGCTCAGGTACTGATCGGCGGTTTCCCATTCGTTAAGTCCGGGGTTCACATACACATGGTTCCCCAGGCGACCGATAGCCTCGTTTTCTTCCAAACCCAATGCAGCACTAATAAACCCGATATCCACCTTGCCGGTATCGTTCAAGCTATGGGCAAGTGCTTCAATAGGATCATCAGTGGCAAACCGTTCCTTTAGTTGCTGTACAGAATGCATAAGAATATCTGCTTTGACAAAGCGTTCGCCCTCCCGGCGTTCCAAAGAGGAAAGCATCACCATCCCAAAGGCACTGTCTTCAAGTATAAACCTGCGGTTGCCCGGGCCGTTCAAAAGGCCATAGTGCGAAACAAATCCGTCATAACTGTTATTAAGTTGTTTCCGGTCTGGTTCATTTATCGTTTCACCTGCTGTTTCTTTAGCCGATAGTTCAAGATATAAATCCCGAAGTGTCGTATAGTTCTCATAAAAATGTTTGTTGCCCTGAATGCCGAGTGGATGGAATTTGGCTTGTTTAAAGTCGGGATCTGGGCTACCGATTGTTCCTGCCTGCCCAAGATGTACCACCAATGTCCCTTCCTTGTAAAAGGATTTTAACCCTGTATAGGGAAGCGTTTCCTTTTGTTCAAAATGAAACAATCCGTTCAGGGTTTGGTCGCCTTCATATTTAAAAGCATGGTCAAATTGCTTCAGGTAGTCGGATATCCCTGTCAACTCATGCGCTAAAAGGCGGGCATCCATCCAGTTGGCCGAAAGATGATTTACTTCTTTTAGGTTGGAATACAGCTTATATAAATAACGATTGCTCTTGTGTTGTTTAGCAGTGAGCAATTGAATATTCTCGTGTCCGGGATTATCAGTTGTACGTATGGTGCTGATAATACGGGCTGTTTCTTTTTGTATCACAGTTTCATCCAACGGATTTATATAGTTCAGCGATCTGTTGATATTTTCCGCGGGGGCGGTATCAAATAAGCCTAATTGTACTGATACGGTTTCGGCTTTATTCTCCGGCATTGGCAAATAGGTCAGTTTTTTTCCTGTCGTTTCGGGTAGGATACCATTAACAGCTTGCGCCTGTCTGTAACGACTGCTATCAAATCGTTTGATAAAACCGTCATTTAGTGTTTCGGCAAGTTTTTCTGCAATTGCATTTATATCGCCCTGCTGCCAAACCGTTTCATGAGCTTGCCCATATTGGTTCTTACCGGGCTTCACTTCATTGCCAATAATTACTTCCTTATGATTGAACAGGTAAAGATTTTGGTTATAGCTACCATATTTGTTTTGGAGTTGCTCAACATCAATCAGCAATTTTTCACTGTGAGAAAGCTGCTCCTTGTTTTCGTTTTTCTGAATAACCAGCAAATGATTAGGAGCTTCTGTATTGCCTGTATCTTTCATGAGGTTATCAGGCATCACAGACAAACTCACAAAATCGGCATACTTAAAAAGGTATTCCCTTGCAGCATGATTGGAAGGACTGTTTAGAAAAGCATCAGTGGTTATGTATGCCATTAAGCCGCCATCGGCGAGCTTATCTAAGCCTTTTGCAAAAAAATAATTGTGAATTTTTCCTGATAGTTCTTTGTCAGGATAGGCTTCATCATAAACAGAGAAGTTGCCAAAAGGTATATTGCTTACTATCAGGTCATAAGTCCCATTGTCATGAACAAGTGTGTCTTCAAAGCCTGTGATATGCGTGTTCGTTTTAACACCAAGGCTACTATTGATTGCCGAAAGTACCAAGCCGGTAAGCCGGTCTTTTTCTACTGCCGTAATTTGCTCCAGTTTGGAAAATGCCTTAACGGCTTCACTAATAAACACCCCCGAACCCGCAGAGGGTTCATACATTCGCTTTGGATCAATACCTTGCTTGCTAAGAGCAGTGTATAAGGTTTTGGAAACAATATCGGGTGTATAAAATGCCGTCAGTACGCTGTTACGCAATGAACCAACAATTTCTTTATATTCTTTTTCTGAATAATTTTCTTTTAGCAGATCATGGAGCTGGATTATATCCTTGTACAGTTTCAGGTCTTCTTTATTAGCACCATCAGTTTGCCATTCTTCCGGTGAACCATACGGATATAATATGGCTTTGATACCGCCAAAACCTGAGTAGTTTTTCAGGCTTGCAATATCTTCCGCAGAGAGCGGATTGCCTTTTTGATAGTCCAGTGCGATACGAACCGCACTTAGATTGTCACGAAGTTTTTGAGAAACATTATAAGCCATAACCACACATTTTCTTTCTTCACTTTCCTTTCGGCTTTACAGCAGGTACTCATGCACCTGCCCAATAATGGCATATCTTAAATGCCTGTTTTCTTCATTCTCACGACTAAATCCAAAATCACTAAAGATGCCCTTGCAGGCTTCGATGAGATTTACGATCTCATAGGTGAGGATTCCACTTTCTTTCAGCCGGTCGAAATCCTGTTTAAACTCTTCTTCGATAACTGACCGGATGTATAAATACCGTGAGGGTTTAAGGTCCTCGGTCAGTGTCTCCAGGCAGAGCTCTTCAACAGCATATAGGGGTTTGCCTTCCGTAAGCAACTGTCCGGCGAGCGGCATAATTGCATTTACCTTTTCTTCCAAATAGCGGGTAACTGAATAATCTTCCTGAAGGTTAAACATTAGGTCGGGATTGTTGTGGACGATGTACGTCCACAACTTTTCTTTCAGCATACTTTGCATATATCCCGTTTTAAACGCCAAAGAAGGATTGGATTACGGTAGCGACCACCACCAAAAAAATACAACTGCCAAACCAGGCTGCGGCTACTTTGCCGGTATCCTGATCACCGGCATTCCATTTCTGGTACACTTTAACAGCGCCTATCAGACCCAATAGTGCGCCCACCGCATACATGAGCTGGGTTCCAGCAGAGAAATAGCTGCGTACTTTCTGGTTGGCTTCATTAATACCTTGAATACCGTCCTGCGCAAACGCTCCATAGTGGACAGCGATGAGTGCCGCTACAGCACATAATGTGATAAACTTTTTTCGGTTAAAGCTTTTTCTTTTCCTTCTGCACATTTCCATAACACGTTTTTTTTAAAGTTTCAAATCAATTAAGAAGAGATAAAAGAAGCGGAGTGGCTTCGCCGTCACAGTACCCGCCAACCCATCCACACTTTTGCCCTTACGCACCGGGACGGACAGGGAAGCACACTCCGCTAAGGCTGTTACACCGCACCCTTCCACAACAAATCCACCTCATCTTCACTAAGTGTAACAGCACTATATTTTTCGCACTCTGATACGATCAGCTCATTGACAGATGGCCGAAGGGGAGAATTCTGTACAGAGGGATATTCCTTAAGTACCAGATGCAGGTAATGTTTAAATTCTTCTGGAACCAGTTTTTTAGGAGAAGCGTCTGCAATCACAACTTTAAGACGCTCGATGAGATGTTCCACTTCTGCAAATTCATCGTCTGAGGTTTCTTCAAAAGCGTTAATTTCGGTTGTAGCGCTTTCTCCGGTGGAAGGGATACTTTCTTCGTTCTCATCATTAGACGACAGTGCTGCCTTAAAATTTTGCTTCCGTTTTCCGGAAAGCAGGTCTTTAAAATCGGCAGAAAAATATTTCAGTCCCACAAAAAGGTAATAAATGGCTAATAATATGGCGACTGCTATGAAGTAGTCTGTCCATGAAATGTTAGTTAACATATGCTTCTCATTTTATCATTTTCATAATTTAATCCTGTAATACCATTGCTTCGGTCATCTACTAAAGATTTCGATAGCAAAAGAACAAAGACATAGAAGGCGTTACAAGTCCAACTTTTTCCGTACCCAAATTGTACCCCTTGTACCCTGCTGATAATCAGTGACAAAAAAATCTTTACTTACAAAAAAAAGCCTTCAAAAAATTGAAGACTTAAAAAGCGATATGCCGTGTGGCGTTCAATAGGACCTTATTTTCTCAATAATTTTTTCTAAAGTTTCAATAGCAATTTCTTTATCTCTTTCTTCAGCAGCATAAGATTTGCTGCGCATAGAATCATAAGAAAGTTCTTCCTTATAAGGAGTAGAAAGGTGCGGTACAATTGTTTTGAACACTTCGTTCAAGGACCTGGCGATTAAGATTTTTAGTTCATCTGCCGCTCGCAATATAATTCCCGCCTGATCTGTCGACAAAACGCACAGTACTTTTGATTTGTCTTTTTTAACCGGCATCACTTCTTTGGGGCTTGCTGTTTTATCCTGAAAGGGAACAATAGAGAAATGAAGTTTCTTTTCAAGGTAGAAAACTTCTTGCGTGAACCAATTGGTTAGTTCCTGTTTAAGATCATTCTGTTGGGGATGTAATGCCGTTTCTGCCTTTCGGTGTAATTGATTAAACTCTTTAAAATGAAAAAGCAAGTAATCCATTCTTTCAGCAAGATTTTCATAAGCATTTATTTTGTCGGCAATACTTTGAGTAAAGCAGTTCATGTATTCACTGCTGTTAAAGTTTAAATAAATCAGCAAACGATCCAATGGTGAATACATGTGGCTTTTTACATCGCATTCTATCAATTCAAGTTCATAAAGTAATTCCTTGACATAGGACATTTCGTGAAAAGTAATCGGAGAACTTTTCTTATCCGGGCGTAGGAAAGAATTTAGATAGCTTAAAACGACAACCTTAACCCGATGGTCTATTGTTTGTGATGATAACTTTGTTTCCAGTTTCTTTATCCGTTGCTTTAATTCCTTTTGTATTATTGAAAGATAAGTTAACGGTACACGTTCATCTAAAGGCAGGTAGGTGGAGAAGCGACTTTCAATACAAAAAAGCAGTTCATCCAGGCAGTTAATGACTTCACTTGAAAGATGCCTTAGGGTTGTCCTTTTATTGGGCATTGATTCATGATTCTGCGAAGCCTGATCAAGCAGGATAATCAAAGCCGAATGGTATTGCTTAATGAATAATTCAATTTGCTTTTCTTCGGTTAACCCGAAGACATGATTTTTTAACAAAGATTGGAGCTTATCCCTTTCCCCAGCAATTTTGATTGTGGCAGCTTCAATTTGCTGTTCAGTTATTATTGCTAAATTCGTTTTTCTTGGATTAAGGGATACGGTAATGAGGGAATCCAGCCATTCCAAAAGATATCTTCTGCACATGTTTCATAGATTGAATAAGGTGAACATTTTCCATATTCAAAGGTGCCTATTTATCATCGCAGGAAGAATAAGGCATTTACCGCATTTTAGTACGTAAAAAGTAGTATATTAACGACTTGCACAATATTTTCGGACTGGTTCGTCAGGTATTCAGCTTGTTTATAAGCTCTACCTTGTTGGTAACATTCACCTTCTCAAAGACGTTTTGAATATGTTTGGACACGGTCTTTTCGGAGATAAACAAAGCTTTAGCTATCGTTTTATACTGAGTTCCCTTTAAGATAAGTTTAACAATTTCAATCTCTCTGTTGGTCAGTTGGTAAAGCTTGCATTTTTGATCTAATGAGGTCGGCAATCCGGTATTTGGAGCCGTGTTAATTTCCTGACCGCTTAAAACTTTCAGGTTTGAAATAGAAGCATCTAAAATCGCTTTCTTCTGCTTCAAAATAGTGTTCAATACCGTCTCAATCTTCTGATACAGCACTTCAAACGAGAATGGTTTCTGGATGAAATCAATAGCGCCGAGGCGCAAACCTTTGAGTTTGTCTGTTGGGGTGGATCTGGCAGACAGGAATATAATTGGTATATGGCCATAATTTGCCTGTTCTGAAATAATCTTAACAAATTCAAAGCCATCCATTTTATCCATCATAATATCGGATAAAATTAAATCAGGAACGGTTGGCAGTGTTTCTAATTTTTTCAGGGCTTCAGATCCATTTAAGGAGCAAAAAATATTGTACTTAAGGCTTAGCTTTTTATATAAAAAGTGAAGCATGGCCTTATTGTCTTCGATGAGTAATATAGTTTGTCTATCCGGAATGTAAGGCGTATCATTTATGTCGAAGTTTTCAATGCTATAAATTAACGTTTTCGTGTTCGACGTGTCTTCAGCCTTTACCTCTCCTTCTTTTAAATTATATCGGTCGAGCGTTATGGTAATTGTTGTTCCAGGTTTTTTTGTAGGATCGCTCTCTACCTGAATACGTCCAGCTAAACTATCTGTTACTTTTTTAACTATCGGCAAGCCAAGCCCCATGCCCTGTAGAGCTGATTTTTTATGACCTATCTGATAATATGGCTTAAAGATTTTGTGATGAAGATGAGGCAATATTCCAATGCCGCTATCTTTTACTGAAAACAAAAGTTTATCACCATTAGACTTCAAGGTAACCTCTACCAATCCACCCGTATTTGAAAACTTAATTGCATTCTCAATCAAATTATTCACTATTCTATAAATCGCATGGGCATTTGCTTTCAGTAAGACATTCTCTTCGATGTTTTTAATACAATTCAGGTTTTGTTTCTGGCAGTAATATTCAAACAAGGTAAAACTGTTCTTTAAAATCTCGCTAAAGTCAGTTATTTGATTGTGATCATAAACGCTGAACCCTTTTGTAAATCTTTCGAGATCAAATAAATTAGTAATATCATTTGTCATCTTGTCTATGCCTCCCTTTATAATATCCAATTCAGCAACCGAACCGTACTTAGTGATGTATTCTTCCAGGTAATTATTTACAAGGGTTAGGGGTGTCTTGGTTTCATGAACAAGGTTGATAAAGTTGTTCGTTCTTTGCTCATTCAATTTTTCGAGCTCCTGTGTTCGTTTGTCAACCTCTTCCTGCAAATTTGTGTTCCAGTTCATAAGGAGTAGCTCTGAATCTATTAGCTTTTGATGTTCCAACCTTGTTTGTTTGATATGCCGATGCATCTGTAACCCTAAGAGTAATAAAAACCCTGTATTGGTAATCGAAGCTTCTATCGCCTGGCTTTGATCAAAATATGTAATGAAGGGTAAACCAATCCACGGTGTTAAACTGAAAAACAAAACGGCCATTTCTGTCCTTGATTTTATACTGCCGAATTCGTTACTGTATTTAAATTGAATAGCTCTTATTAAGGAATAGATAACCCACAAAGCATACAAAACCGGCACTATTAGCAATTGCTGCGCAGTCAGCAAGTTGTCGGATTTGGCAAAAACAATGACAAAGATGAGATAAGGAAGCATCAAGAAAAGATAAACCCCTTTGTAGGCATGGAATTTCATTTTCTCTAACCCGAATGCTTTATAAACATAGTAGGGAAAATAACAGGGCGTAATGAACCCGGTTGCATAAGCAATAATCTCCTGTAGAAAAAATGAGCCAGGTAAATCAGGATCAGGAAGTAAGCCGCCAGTAACATTGTAAATTATAAGCAAAGAAATAAGAACCATGTTCAGAATAGCGGTCTTATCATCCGGCCGCGATAATTTATAAGTTGCCAGATAGAAAAGTATCACCGTTTCTAAACACACAAAAACAAAGGTAACAACATGCATTTCCGTTCCGAAAACCAGCATATGTCGCTTATTTGTTTAATTCTCTTTTAAGGAAAAATAGCTTGTAGCTTAACTCCGCTTCATGATAAATTTTAAAGCCAAATTTTTTATACCACGGCAGATTTTTCAGCGTTGAAGTTTCCAGATAGATCGGCCTTCCCTTTAGTCCGCTGTCTGCTATAAGCTCTTCCAAAAGGGCACTTCCTATTCTGCCGCCTTGATAATCTGGGTCAACACCTATAAACCACAGATAATACATTGATTCCTTCGGCTGTATTTTTTTGATCAGTGCCTCCCTGGCCAAGGTTTTTTTTATGTTGTTGATACCGACGCAAGAAAGGATCAACTTTATATCCAACAATATGGATTTAAGTGTTGTTCTCTTTTTATCTGGGTACAACACTAAAGCGCAGGCGTAATTGTAATCGGAAATGAATACATCCCCGAATAAATAGCAAACTTCAAATGAATACTCCATCAAAGCTTTAATCCTTTCGAGCCTTTTTTCATCTTGTTTTACGATGTAGTTCACACTCTGATTTGATTCAAAAGACTTGGTAAGAATGTCAACTATCAAATCCTTGTCGGTGTATTTTGCCTTTTTCATAAAATTTTGTTTTAGTGACTATTTATGTATGGTATTTACTGATATCCCAGAAAGGAAATAGGTCGCTAACAGAAGCGCAACAAAGCCTACGATCAAGATGATAATAACAATCACACGCCTTATCGACACCTTTTTGGATGCTAATTCAGGCTTCCTTTTAATCTGTTGTATATATTGTGGTTTTTTACTTTTCATTAGATTGTCTCTTTAATTCGTATTAAGGTTTGCTGCTTAGCGCCTGTTATTTCATGAAGTATTGGTTGATTGTTTAGGCCTGAAAAACAGATAGGCTATAAGCAGGAGGACCATTGCCATCATGCCGCCATAGAGAAAATTATCATTTGGGAATTTAGTTCCTAAGTACCCTGCAATTGGATAGGCAATAGCCCACCATAAGTGCGAGAACGCGAAATGTGAACCATATACCTTTCCCTGCTCTTGATCTGCTATATTCTCTCCGATAAGTGTTTCGGATGGTATTTCAGCAAGGCTTTGTCCTAACCCTGCGAATACCCACAGCCCTAAAAGAAGTGAAAAATCCAGGTAATTGGCAGCGCTTATAGCCAGGGCAAGAATGAACGCACCGGCCACAAGTGATACCTTTCTTGATTTCGATTTGTCGATAGCTCCTGAAACGAATGCAGCTATGGCCGCCCCAATGCCAAAAGCCGACATGACCATACCATAATGTTTATCCGTTAATTGCAATCCGGTTTTTACATGCCCTACTGTATTCACCAATATTTGTGCTCCTGCAATTGCCGATACAAATTCGATAGACAAGGCAAAGCGGATGAGTTTATTTGAAAACAACAATCTTGCGCCTTTAGCAACGTCCTGCCAGGCAGAAAGTGGTTTAGTATCGGAGGATGTTTTTTTGGATTTCTTAATTAAGTGGCCTGGAAATGTTAGGATTAGAATACCTGCCAGAATAAACGACACCGCATCCACAAAGAAAATCTCTCTCGCTCCCAGCCATATTGCTAATATTCCGGCTAATCCTGGCCCCAAAACGCCCAATAGCTGGTAGGTGGCGGTGGACAAACCTATAGCCTGCCTGTAAAGGCTTTTTTCTACTATTGTTGGAATTACGGTTCGGTAGGTGGGCGTAAAAAAAGCGTTGAAAACATTTAGCAAAAATACCAGCACATAAATCTGCCATTCTGCGGTAACAAAAGGGAAGCAGGCAACGGTCCCCATTCGCAAAAAATGCGTGATGTACAATATTTTCTTCCGATCTATACGGTCTGCCAGTACCCCGGCAAAAGGCGAGAATATAATGAAAGCGGCTACGCGAAGGGTTAGTGCGGATGCTAAGATTATGGCTGACCGATCTTTGCCAAACTGGTAAGAAATTAAAGCAAGGCCCACCCATGTAAAAGCGTCTCCCAACAAGCTGATGGTCTGTGCCAGATAAAGCTTAGCAAATAATTTATTGCGCAGGGCATGAAACGGCTCTGACAATTCGTGTAATAATTTTTTTAGTTCCATTTCATGATGCATAAATTAGTCATAGCATAAACCTAAATCAACAAGGCTGACCGTTTCCAATCAGCCTTGCTTCATCTATTCCGATTCTTCCATATTCTTTAAGGCAGATATAATGGCATAGGCATTTTTTACTACCACGTCAACTTTCTGAGTGTCTGTACCTTTAGGAAAGGTTACAGCAGTATATCCTTCCTGTTCGGTGCCTTTTTTTACCTGCTCCAGTTGAAATGTGTATCCGTTTGAAGACTGCCCTGTTTGAAAGATCAAATAGTCTTTGCCTTCTAATTGGACTAATGCTTCCGATGGAATGGCATACTGCTTTTCAGCCCCTGTTTCAATCCAGGCTTTTATGTACATTCCGGGAAGAAGGCTGGAATTAGCACTATTCGTTAAGTGACAGTGAACAGGCACAACCCGGTCATCTCCCGTCGTTTGCCCGATTAGGAACACCTTTGCAGTTCGACCATAATTGTTTTCATTAGCCAGCGAAAATTTGACGGACTGACCTACCTGAAGCTTTGGCAAATCTTTCTCATAGGCGTTCAGGGCAAGATGGATATCGTTTTTATTGATGATCTCGAACAGGACGTCAGTTGGAGTAGCATACTTGCCAATAGTGACATTGCTGGTCTTAATATATCCGCTGATGGGTGCATACAGATTGGCTGTCCGGGTTATCTTTCCTGCCTGCAGCGCCGACTTATTTATACCGGCTAAAGCAAGTTGCTGTTCAAGACCGCTAATGCGGGCCTGCATTACTTTATAGTCTGAGGCGACTTGCTGAAAGGTTTTGGCCGCATTTACGTCTTCTTCTCTCAATTTCTGCTGCCGGTTGTATTCCTGTTCCAGAAATTGCAAGCGGCCTTTGCTTTCCAGGTACTCCTGCTGCATAGTAATAAATTCAGGGTTTTCAATAGTGGCTAAAACCTGGCCCTTCTTTACAGCCTGTCCGGGCAGTAATCCGGCAGTCCGGATATAACCTCCCAATGGTGCTGATACGATGGCGGTACTCTTCGGTTCTACATCAATTACTCCATTAAGCTTGATGATATTACTCAGATTCCGCATTTCAACCTTACCGGTTTCAATGCCGACGAGCCGATATTGATCTGTAGTGAAAGTGATCTGCTTTGATGTAGCTGTTGTCGTATCTGCTGAAGCAGTGGCTTCTATTGCATCTGTACTTTTCTCCTCTGTTTTTTTATTTCCGCAGGCCGCCAGAAGGAGAATCGCTGTTAATATGACCGGGGTAGATTTATAAAATGATAAATTCATTGCTATTTATTTTTTATATCGTAATTATTTAATGCCTAACAAACTCTCGATTGCAATTACTGATTGGTTGTACTGGTAAAGGTTATCCAGGTAATCAGATTGAATACTTATCGCAAGCGTGAGATTTTGAAAGTGTTGTATGTAGGATAAATCACCGCTTTTAAAACCTTTCTCTGAATTGTCGATAATCAACTCTGCTTGCGGCAATGCCTGCTTCTGATAATAAGTTATTGTATTTTGAAGCTTGTAATATTGTTGAACCAGTTTTTGCAACTCGCCCTGAAGTGTGGTTCTAGTCAGTGCAATCTGTGTTTCTGCTATATTTTCATTGATCTTAGCCGCATTTATCCTGGAGCGATAGCCGCCGGGAAAAATGGGAATGGCCACACCAAGCTGGTAGAAGGAGAAACGATCGCTGCCTGTAAATGTCCGGTTGGCTCCATTGATATTTTGAGTGCCTTTGTAAGTTTGGCTGCTGTAACCGAGGATAATATCAGGTAACATCCGGTTTCGTTCAACTTTTGTTTGCTGCTCGTTAATATTTAGTTCTTGTTGCAGGTATTGAATCAGGGGATTTCTGGCAACTGCACTGCTATCGTCGGGCAGTGTTAAACTTTTTGGAGTTAGCTCCGATTCGGCCACACTGATATTATCTGTTGTGTTTAGCAATGTTTGTAATTGCTTTTTTGCAATTTCCAAATCTGCATCATTCTGTTCAATCCTGTTTTTTATCTGCATAGATTGAGCTGAAGATGTTACACTCTCCAGTTTGGTCGACTCGCCTGTTTGATAACGTAAATTGCTTGATCTCTCCAAATTGCTATAAATGCTATCCTGATGCAGTAACAGCCTTCTTTTTTCCGTGACGTAGAGGTATTGCAGATAGGCAGCTTTTACATCTGCCATCAGATCATTCTCCTTAATTACTTTAAACCGCTTGCTGCTTTCAATTTTTTCACTTGCAAGTTTTGACTGGCTGCTGTAAAGTGTAGGAAAATCTAATCTTTGCGTAACGTTTAACAGGTTATCTTGTATCGTAGGATTGCTTACTACCCCTTGGGTGTAGGACAGGTCGGTTTTCGGAATAGTAACAGCGCCACGCTTTAAGGATTGTTGCAAATCCACTTGGTACTGGGCGATCTTAATACTATTGTTATTTCTTAAAGCCTCATCAATCGCTTGCTGCAAAGTGAGCTTCCTATCTTGCGGTAGATTAGTATTCTGTGCCCGTACCTGCATAGATGATATCAAAAGGCTTCCAAATACCAGTAAAGAAGTAATGGCAGTAACCTTTTTATTCAGTTTGACTTTACCTGTCGTAAAGTAGATATACAGAACAGGCAATACGATAAGTGTTAGCAGGGTAGCGGAAATCAGTCCGCCGATAACGACCGTAGCTAATGGCCGTTGTACCTCAGCTCCTGAAGTAGTAGAAATTGCCATAGGCAGGAAGCCCAATGAGGCCACTGTCGCCGTCATTAATACCGGCCTTAGCCGTACACGGGTTCCTTTTAATACTCGTTGGTATATATCGTCAACGCCTTCTTTGGCAAGCCGGTTAAATTCAGCTATCAGTACAATGCCATTCAACACGGCTACGCCGAATAATGCGATAAAGCCCACGCCGGCAGAAATACTGAAAGGCATGCCTCTTACCAACAAAGCAAAAACACCTCCGATGGCCGATAAGGGAATGGCAGTGAAAATCAATAAGCTTTGCTTAACTGACCCGAATGTAAAGTAGAGCAACAGCAGTATGAGCAGCAAGGCAACGGGTACAGCTATTGCCAATCGCTGCGTAGCTTCTTTTAAATTCTGGAACTGTCCGCCGTAAGTAACATAATAACCAGCTGGTAATTCAACTTTAGTCCCGATAATTTCCTGTATATCATTTACAATGCTTTGAACATCGCGGTTCCTCACGTTAAATCCTATGGTAATCCTCCTTTTGGCATTATCCCTTTGGATTTGAACAGGGCCAGGTTTATATGAGATCGTGGCCACTTCACTAAGCGGGATTTGCTGACCAGTAGGGGTGCTGACATACAAATTACTTACATCGCTAATGTCAGTTCGGTAAGCACTGTCCAGCCTGACAACCAAATCAAACCGCCGTTCGCCTTCATATACTAAACCCGCAGATTGACCTGCGAAGGCAGTCTCAATAGCATTATTAATGTCTTCTACATTCATGGCATATTGGGCAATCTTGTCCCGGTTGAATTGGATCTGGATTTGCGGCAAGCCGGTTACCTGCTCGACGTATAAATCCTCCACGCCGTCAACAGATTTTATCTTTTGGCCAACATCACTTGCCAGGTCTGACAATATATTGAGGTCTTCCCCGTAAATTTTGATAACTACATCCTGTTTTGCTCCTGTGAGCAGTTCATTAAAGCGCATTTGGATAGGCTGCTGAAAGCTGAATGTGGCATTTGGAATAACCGAAAGCGATCGCTGCATTTTTTGTATCAATTCCTCTCTTGTTTCTGCACTTTCCCATTCTTTTTTCGGCTTTAGAATAACCATCATATCTCCGGCTTCTATTGGCATGGGGTCTGTAGGAATTTCTCCTGATCCTATTTTGTTTACAACCTGGAGTACTTCAGGATAATTTTTTAGAATGATAGTCTGCGCTTTTTGCGAAACATCTATCATTTGCTGAATAGAGCTTCCTACGGGGACTCTGGTTTCTACGGCGAAATCACCTTCATCCAGTTGTGGAATAAATTCTCCGCCCATACGGGAGAAAGTGATTAGTGTAACGACAAATAGGACGACAGCGATGGTTACTACCAGTAGTTTTTTATGAATAGCAGTTTCGATAACCGGCCGGTAAACACGCTGGAAAAAATCCATCATCTTATCTGAGAAATTGCGCTTATGGGTCGTTTTTCGGCTTAGTCCAAGTGCCGACATCATTGGAACATAAGTAAGGGACAGTAAAAATGCACCTAAGATGGCAAAGGACACTGTTTGAGCCATTGGTTTAAACATCTTACCTTCTACACCGACCAATGCCCAGAGCGGCAGATACACTATAAGAATGATAATTTGACCAAATGCAGCAGAACTCATCATTTTTCCTGCCGACTCCCGGACTTCTGCATCCATTTGAGCGGATGATAACTTAGTTAATCCAGGATGATGGGATTTGCTCGCGGTAATTCTGTGCATGACTGCTTCTACAATAATAACC
Source organism: Bacteroidetes bacterium 46-16 (assembly GCA_001897835.1). GTDB lineage: Bacteria > Bacteroidota > Bacteroidia > Chitinophagales > Chitinophagaceae > MKUN01. Next base: position 171,867 of record MKUN01000029.1, on the reverse strand, counting down.
GCTCCGTCTACTATCAACCCGAAATCTATAGCGCCGAGACTCATCAGGTTGCCTGATACGCCGAAAAGGTTCATCATGGCCACAGCGAACAACATCGAAAGCGGGATCACAGAAGCTACCACCAGGCCGCCGCGTAAATTCCCAAGGAATAAAATAAGGACGAAAATAACAATTAAGGCACCTTCTGCTAAGTTTTTAGTTACCGTGGCAATGGCACTGTCCACCAACTTCTTCCTGTCGAGATAAGGTTCTATCGTAACGCCTTCCGGCAATGTCTTTTTAATTTGCTCGATCTTTTCTTTTACGTTGGTGATAACTTCCGAAGAATTGGCGCCCTTTAACATCATCACAATCCCTGTAACCACTTCGCCTTCTCCGTTACGTGTAGCCGCTCCATAACGGACGCCATGACCAAACTGAACTTTTGCTACATCGCGAATGAGTACAGGAGTTCCGTTATCATTGGCCTTGACAACAATCTTGTTTATTTCATCGAGGTTTTTAACCAAACCCTCGCTGCGGATGAAGTAAGCGTTAGGGTTCTTATCAATATATGCGCCTCCTGTATTCTGATTGTTCTTTTGGAGTGCAGTAAAAATATCCGTTATAGTAACTCCCATGCTTCTGAGCTTATCGGGATCAATGGCAATTTCATACTGCTTGACAAATCCTCCGAAGCCGCTTACTTCGGCTACCCCCGGGGTGCCTAATAACTGGCGTTTGATAATCCAGTCTTGCATGGTTCGTAGCTCCGTAGCATCGTATTTATTTTCATACCCCTTTTCAGGGTGTACCACATACTGGTAAATTTCGCCAAGGCCCGTTGTAACCGGGGCCATTTCCGGTTTTCCAACGCCTTCAGGAATGTCTTTTTCCGCAAGTGTAAGCCGTTCCTGAACCTGCTGCCTGCCCCAGTATAGGTCCACATTTTCTTCAAAAACGACGGTAACTATTGAGAGCCCAAAACGGGAAAAAGAACGCATGTCCTTAATTCCAGGAATGCTTACCATTGTCTGCTCAACTGGAAAGGTGACCAATTGCTCCACTTCCTGAGCCGCCAAAGTTGGCGATACAGTGATTATCATTACCTGATTATCGGTAATGTCAGGAACGGCATCTATGGGGAGTTTTGTTAAAGAGTACGTACCCCAACCGATTAAAGCGAGGGTAAATAGTCCGATAAGAAGTTTATTCTTTATCGAAAATTGAATGATTTTATCTAACATTAGTAATTATAAAGTTAAAAGCCATAAAAAGGTATCGACAGCAGATTTCAGGGGGCTGTGTAACACATCACTGCTAGCCCATGTGGCTAATGATGGATACAGGTTACCTTAAGAAATATTTAATGCGAGGGAACTTTGAATGTCTGAAAAGTGCATAGATCAATTAAAGATGTGGGGATAAAAATCCTACACCTAAACAGGCATTAAAAATTACGAGAAGAATTAACAGGAAGGGGGGCCTCTAAGGAAGGATGAGCTTGGCTTATAACTCGGTGGTATATTCGCATTATCCCAAAACCGCTGCTTTTTATAGTTGGCGTACCAGATAAGCGGGTAATCAACGGTGCTTAGAAAGGCAGTAAAATCGTTTAATACTTTAAGCTCAAAACCAGCCTTCTTTTCAGAAGCACCTAAATAAACTAAATTTCTCTCAGCTGAGCTATGCTGAAAATAAGAAAAGGCGTTCTCTATGTTGGCTAACGCAGTATTTGGGGGAGATGGTAATGAAGCAGACTGCGCAGGCGTATGATCATCATCCATATGAATGTGAGGGACAATATCATGCCCCATCATTACCATCAGTGATAAAAGAAATGCGATATGTCTGATTATTTTCATTCGATTACAAACACAGAATTTGCCAAATTAGGTGCTAAAATAGCTATTAAATTTCGAAAAATGCGATAACTTTGAATAAGTTATACAATAATTTTTTGAAATTCGTCTCCCTTTTTGGCCATGATATAAAAATAATGTCAATTCATACCCGTTTGCTTTTGTTTGTATGCCAATAACCGCAGCCCGTTAAAGACCACTATTAAAGTAGAACCTTCATGCCCTATTACAGCAGGGCCAATTCCTGTTATCCCTAAGACTGTAAGCGGAATGAGGATTGCAACCATGCCCAGGCTGATCCACAAATTTTGCTTGATAATCTTCCGTGATTTTCTGCTTAAACCGATGGCAAAGGGTAAGTTGTTTAATTTATCGGCCATTAGTGCAATATCGGCTGTTTCTAACGCAACATCAGATCCGGCAGCACCCATAGCAATACCCACTGTGCTTTTAGCCATTGCGGGAGCATCATTTACGCCATCGCCCACCATCGCGACCTTGCCATTATTAACGGTGAGATCTTCGATTGATTTTACCTTCTGATCAGGCAGTAAGCTGCCCCAGGCATCGGTAATCCCAATTTGCTTAGCAACTGCTTCTGCTACTTCCTGATTATCTCCCGTCAGCATAATCATCCGCTTAATGCCCAATAACTGTAGTTCTTTTAACGTGCCGGCTGCTTCTTTCCTCGGAACATCCATTAAGGCAATCAGACCAATCACCTGATCATCCCGTTGGACAATCATCGTTGTATTACCTTCTTTTTCCAGCTTATTGACCTGCTTGATAATAGGCTGGGAAATGTTTTTAAATAATTTCTGATTTCCAATGATGATTTTAGTACCGTTCACTTCCGCTTTAACACCATGGCCGGTAACTGCCTCCAGGTTTTGAGCGGAAGGAATATCTTTTTTTAGTTTGTCTATTCCTCCTTTTACAATAGCGGAAGCCAGTGGATGGTCGCTTAACTTTTCAACAGCTACAGCCAACTCTAAGACTTCATCTTTCGAAACATTATTAAGCCCCACTACATGGGTCAATTTAGGGTTACCTTCGGTCAGCGTACCGGTCTTATCAAATGCAATTGCAGTTAGTCCACCCAATTCCTCTAAGGGGCCGCCACCTTTTATCAATACGCCGCCTTTAGCCGCTCTGGCTATTCCGCTTAAAACGGCACTGGGTGTAGAGATCGCCAGCGCACAGGGACTTGCTGCAACCAACACGGCCATCGCCCGATAAAAACTTTGACTAAAAGGTTCATCCACTACCACAAAAGCAAACAACAAAATCACAACCAGCGCCAATACAGCAGGAACGTAATATTTTTGAAGCTTATCTGTAAATAATTGTGTTGATGATTTTTGTGCTTCTGTATCGTTCACCAGTTTAACCAACCTGGAAAGCGTAGAATCAACAGCCAATTTGGTAACCTTCACTTCCAGTACCTGGCTTCCGTTAATAGTTCCCGCAAAAACTTTATGTTCTGGTTTTAAGCTTTTATCGTCACTATAATCCTTCTCCGGATCATCCACCGGCGATTTGTCTACCGGCACACTTTCCCCCGTAATCGGAGCCTGGTTTACACTGCTTTCTCCCCTAATAACGGCACCGTCTGCAGAAATTTTGCTATTCGGTTTTACAATGATTATATCGTTTAATTTTAGTTGTTCAATAGGCACTTCCTGTTCGCCACCATCCTTTTTCAGAATAGCTGTTTTAGGGGCCAGTTCTGCAAGTGCTGCAATGGATTTCCTGGCTTTATTCATTGCATAATGTTCTAAAGCATGCCCCAGGCTGAACAAAAAGAGCAATAATGCACCTTCTGCCCATTGGCCCAGGGTGGCCGCACCAACAGCCGCTACCAGCATCAAAAAGTCAATTTCAAAATGACCTTTGATAATACTTTCAAAGGCTTCTTTGGTGGTATAAAATCCTCCAAAAAAATAAGCAATGCAATAGCAGCCCAGACTTATCCAGGCTGGCAAATCTGCAATAAAAGTCAAACCAAAGCCGATGGCGAGAAAAGCACCACAAATGAGACTGAAAATCAGTTCGGTATTCTTTCCGAAGATACCATGATCATCATGCGATTGATTGGCATCCTTTTTAATAGTGCCGCCCTCAAGATGAGGGTCTATAGCTGCTTCGTTAACACTAATTTTCTGGTCCGTTGCCGGTTTGTTTATATTCTTTTTCATAATTGTTTTGGTGTTTTAACCTTCTAAATCAAGAAACCATTCTTCGGCCTGCCTTATTCCTTCTTTTAAAGCACCCTGCCTGGTATAATTTTTTTTGATAAGTAGTCCGGAAGCTATTTCTATAGCTTTTTCCCTCACTTTCGGTTTTAAATCTTTTAAATCCGCTTCAAATTCATTGAAAACTTCTTCCATATTTTGACAAAAACAACCGGACATTGCCCGGCTATATAGTTTTATTTATTCCTCTTCGCTGTTTTTCAGTTTCGACAATAAGTCATAAGCCCCTTTTGTAACGACCTTCCCAGAAGCATCTAAATTTTCAGGTAGCTGAACTTCTATATAGCCTGCATCGGAAATACCGGTGGTTACCGGTGTCATTTTGAAATGATAAGTTTGTTCGCCTTGTTTATTTCCATTATTTTTAGTCGAGACCGCCTCATTTTTACTTTCCGTACTTATGAAAATATATTTATTGCCTTCAAAGTCTAGGACTGCTTCTTCTGGTAAAGCAAGTACCTTATTGCTTCCTGTTTCTATTAAAGCTTTGACATAAGTGCCAGGTATAAAATGTGCGCTACCACCGTTAGCGACACTATGTACTGTTACGGTCTTGTCAGGGTTGATTTCTTTGCCTACCAACTGCACAATGGCCGTTCGTTGCGTGGTGTCATTGTTAAGTGTGAAGAGTATCTTTTGGCCGGAACGAACTTTAACCGCATCCTTTTCAAACACATTCAATTCTACGTGTAGATTTGAACCGTTTACAATCTCGAACATTACGTCGTTTGGATTTACAAATTTCCCGGTGTTTACGTTTACCTTGGTAACATACCCGCTAATAGGAGAATAAATATTTATCTGGCTGCGGATATTTTGCGCAGTTAGGGTCTCTGGATTAATGTTGATCAACCGCAGACGTTCCTCCAATGCATTAACCTGTGTCAGGGTACTTTGATAATTTGCTTTTGCTTGTTGCAATACTTTTTGAGAATTCACATTTTGCCGGGCAAGTGTTTGTTGTCGTTTATATTCTGCATCAGTAAGTTCTAATTGGCTTTTGCTTTCGAGATAATCCTGTTGCATGGCAACATATTCCTGGTTTTGCAGAACAGCTATTACCTGCCCTTTTTTTACCATGCTGCCTTGTAGCAGTGGCGTGGATTTAACTATGCCTCCCATCTGGGTGGTTATACTTACGAGGTTTTGGGGAGGAACGTCTATAAAACCATTCACTTTTAATATTCCGCTCAACGGTCTCTTCTCCGGCGAGCCTAATGTTAAGCCTATCGCTCGTAATTGTGATTGTGTTAGCTCCACAGAATTTTCATCCTCCGGGATCGTTGCCTGCTGCGCTGTTACGTTTTCTTCTGCCGTTTTTTCGTTCCCACAAGAGGTAAGTAAAACGGCAGCTAAGAATAGATAGACAATGAGGCATTTTATTTTTATATATTTTTCCATTTTATGAACTTGTTTATTGGCCAATAAGATATTGTAAGGTGTAAACTGATTGATTGTATTGATTGAGTGTTTCCAAATAATTAAATCGGATATCAGAATAGGTGCGTAAAGCCTGTAAGAACTCAACATAGGCGATCTCACCGTTTTGAAATGCAATCTGAGCCTGTTTTAAGATCAGGTCCACATTAGGAAGAGCACTCTTTTCATAATAGTCGAGACTTCTCTCGTCTTTCAACATATCCTCGTAAGCCTGGTTAAACTGACCTTGTAAATTGGTTTGAAACAAGCTGAATTGGCTTTCTGCCACCTGTTTCTCAATTTTAGCCGCTTTAATCCGGGAGGAGTGTGTTTTGAAAAACAACGGAATAGAAATGCCAGCCTGAACACCCTGAAACCGCTTGTTGCCACCAAAATACTCAGCCTGCCCGTTTACCGTGTAAGAACCAATAATAGACTGATTAAAATATCCTAAATTGAAATCTGGTGCTGCTTTAGCCCTTTCTACACCAATTGCTTTGTCAGCGATATCAATCTGCTGTTTTTGGTAAGCCAACTGAGGATTATACGCAATGGCGCTATCTAATATGCTGGCATTCCAGATAACCTTTTTAAAGTCCGCTTTAATGATTTCTGGTTTCTTCGTAACATTTAAGAGCCGTTGTAATTCATATGTATATATCGCAATGTTAGACTGGTTTTTTGCCATTTGATTACGGATTTCATTGTATTGCGTTTCTGCTGTGGTTTGCTCAAGTAAATTTGTCTCCCCGGCCTGATAACGCAAAGAAGCTGCCCTCTGGAAACTCCGGTAAACTGTATCCTGATTTTGGTATAACTCCTGTAGTGCCAGGAAATAAGCTAATTGTGTATAGGTACTCCTTACCTGGTAGGTCAATTCATTTTGCGTAACGGCAAGGCTAATTTCAGCGCCTTTGGTCTGTGCCTGGTTTAAATTCCGCTGGTTTTTGAACAATCCAGGATAAGGAATATTCTGCTGAATACTAATGTTGTTATCCTTCTCAATTGTATTCATCTGGCCATACTGTAAACCAATATTGGTTTTTCCTAAATCTATTGCGCTTCCTCTTAAAGCCTGTTGCCGATTAATGAGCAACTGCGATGATTTTACAGCCTGATTATTTTGTGTCGCAATAGCTATGGCCTGCTGCATGGTTAGCGGTTGGCCGACGTTGATTTCCTGTGCCCTGGCTTTCGGAGACCATAAAAGCAAGCCAATAATGAGAGGAGCTATTGTTGCGACGGAAATTCCCTTTGTTTTTCTTTTGAAAGACTCAAAATAGGTATATAACACAGGTAGAACAATTAAAGTAAGTATAGTAGAGGTAATCAATCCACCGATTACAACGGTAGCCAATGGTTTCTGCACTTCGGCGCCTGCGGCAGAAGAAATTGCCATCGGAAAAAATCCAAGGGAAGCCACGGCAGCGGTCATCAATACCGGCCTCAGACGGATCGCAGTCCCCTTAATAACTATATCTTGTAAACTATACTTGTTCTCTTTTTTCAGCCGGTTAAATTCGGTGATAAGTACAATTCCATTTAAAACCGCTACACCAAACAAGGCGATAAAACCAACACCAGCTGATATGCTAAAAGGCATACCTCTTAGTAGCAGGGCAAATACACCACCTATTGCCGCCATCGGTATTGCAGTAAAAATGAGGAGAGATTGTTTTACTGAGCCAAAAGAAAAATACAACAACAATAAAATGAGCAACAAGGCAACCGGAACAGCTATGGATAACCTTTGCTTGGCAGCTTGCAGGTTTTCAAATTGTCCACCGTACGTAATATAATAGCCTGGGGGAAGCTTTACTTTTTGGTTTACCTTTTGTTGAATCTCCTCAACTACACTTGCAATATCACGTCCCCTTACATTTAATCCAACAATAATTCTACGCTTGGTATCCTCACGTTGTATTTGGTTGGGCCCAACCTGGAATTGGACAGCAGCCAATTGGTCCAATGGAATCTGGTTGCCGTTGGGGGCAGTAATGTAGATGTTCTTTACATCTTTGATATCCTGCCGGTTTTCCTGAGAAAGCCTGACCACCAAATCATACCTTCTTTCACCTTCATAGACAAGTCCTGTACTCTGTCCGGCAAAAGCTGTGCTTAAAGCCTGGTTAACGGTTCCGATGCTTAGACCATAACGGGCAATTGCATCGCGGTCGATATTTACAACAATCTGTGGCAACCCTGTTGCCTGCTCCAAATACAAATCTTTAGCTCCATCAACAGTGTTCACTATTTTTCCGATCTTCTGAGAAAGATCTGTCAAAACCTGTAGATCATCCCCAAAAATCTTAATTCCTATATCCTGCCTGACACCGGAAATCAATTCATTTGACCGGAGCTGAATGGGTTGAGAAACGCCAAAGGTAACACCAGGTACATTTTCCAATGCTTTAGTCATTTTTTCGGCCAGCTCTTCCCGGTTGTCAGCACTTACCCAATCGGCCTTGTCTTTTAAAATAACGGTCAAATCCGTGGCTTCCATGGGCATTGGGTCTGTAGGTATTTCAGCGGCTCCAACCTTGCCAATCACTTCCTTCACTTCAGGAAACTCATCCACCAATATTTTAGAAGCCTGGTTTACCTTATCAATTGTTTGAGATAAAGAGCTCCCTGTAAGTAAACGGGTTTCTATGGCAAAATCTCCTTCTTCCAACGTCGGTATAAATTCGCCTCCCATTCTCGTAAACAGAAAAACACTAAGAATAAGTAATACCGCAGCAGAACTTACCACCAGTAACCGTCTGCGTAAAGCTGCGTTGATCATAGGCGAATACGCTCGCTGGAAGAAATCCATCATTCTGTCTGAAAAGTTCTTTTTATGCGATACCTTCTTGCTTAACAGCAGGGAAGATACCATTGGTACGTAGGTTAAGGAAAGAATGAAAGCGCCCAAAATCGCAAACGATACAGTTTGGGCCATCGGCCGAAACATCTTTCCTTCAATGCCGACCAAGGCAAGAATAGGCAGGTACACGATAAGAATAATGATTTGGCCGAAGGCAGCTGCACTCATCATGCGAACAGCCGACTTAGTTACCTTCTCATCCATTTCTTTTTGAGTATAGAGTTTCACTATTCCACGGGCGGCAAGTGTATGCATGGTTGCTTCAACGATGATTACGGCGCCATCCACAATTAATCCGAAGTCAATTGCGCCGAGGCTCATCAGGTTTCCCGATACGCCGAAAACATTCATCAGGGAAATCGCGAATAGCATGGATAAGGGAATAACAGAAGCTACTACCAAGCCTGCCCGGAAATTCCCCAGGAAAAGAACAAGTACGAAGATTACAATCAGAGCACCTTCTATCAGGTTTTTTGCAACAGTACCTATCGCACGGTCAACCAAAGCGCTTCTGTCAAGATAAGGTTCAACGGTAACCCCTTCTGGCAGCGTTTTGTTAATGCGATCTATTTTTTGCTGAACCAGTTTTACGACCTCATTAGCGTTAGCACCTTTCAGCATCATCACAATGCCACCTACTGCTTCTCCCTGACTTTCCTTTGTGGCTCTCGTTAAAGCTCCATACCGGATAGCATTACCTATTTGTACCGTTGCGATATCTTTGATTAGTACGGGAATTCCATTGCTTGTATTTTCTACCACTATTTTGCTGATATCTTCCAGGCTTACCACCAAGCCTTCGCTGCGGATAAAGTAAGCATTGGGCTTTTTGTCAATGTATGCACCTCCTGTATTTTGGTTGTTTTGTTCCAGTGCGCCAAACACGTCGCTGATACTGATATTAAAGCTTCTGAGTTTATCGGGGTCTAAAGCAATTTCATACTGTTTTAATAAACCGCCGAAACTGTTCACTTCCGCTACGCCGGGCGTTCCAAGAAGCTGCCTGCGGACAATCCAGTCTTGGATGCTCCGTAGTTCCCTAGCATCGTATTTTTTCTCGTAACCCGATTTGGCGCGGATAACATACTGGTAGATCTCACCTAAGCCTGTGGAAACAGGGGCAATTTCAGGATTACCCAACCCGGGAGGAATATTATTCTTTGCTTCCGAAAGCTTTTCATTTACCTGCTGCCGGGCCCAGTAAATATCCACATCATCATGGAAAACAATAGTTACAACAGAAAGGCCAAATCGAGAGATGGAACGTACCTGTTCGATCTCGGGAATAGTAGCCATAGTTTGTTCAACCGGGAAAGAAATTAACCGCTCTACCTCCTGAGTTGCGAGGGAAGGGCTTAATGTAATCACCTGTACCTGGTTGTTGGTAATATCGGGAACTGCATCAATCGGAAGCGTATTAAGAGAATATACACCCCATGCAATCAATGCCAGGGTAAATAGCCCGATTACCAATTTATTTTGGATTGAAAATTCAATAATCTTTTTAAGCATATCTTATTTAAAATGAGATATCAAATGAAGGATCAAACCGGTAATGGCCAGAATTAGAAAGACTATAATGATTGCCATAGCAACAGCCTTTGTAATTCGTATCCAACGAGGCTTTTTATAGTTTTTTGAACTATAATGCCGAGCGTATTGACGACCGGATGATCTGGACTTTTTAGCCATAATCATCAGATAAAAAATGAAATAATAATTGAGCTATACACGCCAGAAACTGGCATGTACACAAAAAAGAAAGCTTAAGAGATTAATTGAGGAGGTTGCCAGACGGGCAGACTGACTTCAATAAAATTGCCTGGTAAATGTGGCCTGTATGTATTTGAATAGTTGGGCACATGAATTTCTATTGCAATTTTTGCTTGCGTTACAGATGGTATAGCACAGCATGCGCAAGAGCAGAAGGGAGTACACTCATCCATAGCCTTATGTGTATCCTTATCGGCAGATTTCTGTACAGAATCATATCGGCTGCTTTCGTTCAGGGCAAAAGCATCAGAGCAGGGCAAAAAATGCATTGCCAGGATAATGATAGTCAATATGGAAGCTGTAAACTTCATGAATCTTGCAAAAGTAAGAATTTTAGTTATTGGCTGAAAATTTATTTTGCCGGTTCTATATGAATCATTATATCAATAAACTGTGGCAGAGATTTCTGTACTCAGCTCAAGTCCCGTTTTAAAAACAAATCGATATAGCATTCTTTTGTAGCAATAACAACCACGAGAATGATTAATGTATATGCAGCAGGCGTTTTATGCGGAGTTAGAATATTATGGATGCTTTCTTTAGCTATGATAAATGCCGCAATAATTAAGGCAAGCGCAATACCAATTGCTGTTAGCGCTTCTGCTTTCCCATGACCGTAAGGATGTTCCTTATCTGCTGGTTTTGCAGACCACTTTAATCCGAGCCAAAGCATACTCGATGTAAAAATATCGGCAGTAGATTCTATGCATCAGCTATCAAAGCATAGGAATGGCCAAATATCCCTCCCAATGCCTTGATTGTAGCCAGAACGCCACTAACTATAATACCTATTAATGTCGTTTTTAATCCGCTGCCTAAGGGTAATGATTTGTTATCGCTACCTTCCATAAATTATTTGTAGTCGCTGCAATCCGAAGCAGGTTTGTGAACCCCCGCTCCCTGCTGGTAAACTAATGAGGCTCCTAAGTGCCCATCATATCCAAGGGAAACTGATCCTATTAACATCAAAAAAATGATAAGTACCGATAAAAATCTATTTATTCTATTTTGCCAAATCTTTTGAATGATATCTAAAAATGCGGCAAGAGAAAATAGGAAACCAGAAATATATGCCCATTTCAAATGATCTTTCAATATGGTAGGATCACATATTCTTCTTACTTCTACACTGTAGGCAAGGTTGCCAGTATAGAATGTTATCCAAAAAAACACAATTCCACACCATAAAAGTAGTGACATTGCAAATCTTAAATTATCAGCAAACCCGAATTTTTTACATACAAGATATGCAAGTCCAACGAGGGTGCCTAAAATCAATAAAGCGATGGGAAAATGAACAAATAAAGGATGCCAAAGTTCAGTTCTACCAACGATTGGAATTTCATTCATTTATTCCATGATTTTAACAGCAATTGGCTCTAATCTTTTGCCCTTCTTTTCAACGGTAACTTCAAGATTTTGTCCTTCTTTTAACGCATCAAATGTTGCTGTTTGGCCATTTTGTGTAAGCGTTGTTTGGTCTGTAAAATAAAGCTCCAGCATCTTCCCATCATTGGTTTTAACGTAAACTTCCTTTTCATCCGGATCTACTTTGTCAGCGGTTCCTGTGTAGGTTCCTGAAGGAACAACGTCGGTATTTTCTATTTCAGTACTGCTGTTATTGCTGCCGCTATTGTTACAAGCCTGAAAAGCGATTAAAGAAGATGCTGCCAATGCTACTGTTAAAATTACTTTCTTCATGATTTTCTGTTTTTGTTATCAAATTAATTCATTCATTGTTCCACAATTATTAGTCCAGTTAACTTTTTCCTGGATCGGCCTTCTTTTAGACGGGATCAGCAATGGCTTTGCCACGTAGCCAATATAGAAGAAGCCCAACAATTTGTCCTTCGCATTCAAATGGAAATAGGATTTCGCTTCTTCAAAATAAGTTATTCCCGCTGTTGTCCAATAAGAACCCAAGCCGTAGGCTGTAATGGTTAAAAACATATTTTGAACAGCACATGCTGTGGCTTCTATCTCTTCTATTTCCGGCAGTTTGTTAGCCTCATTTCTCTTCATGCCGATAGCGATGACGTGAGAAGAAATCAGCGGGTAATCTAATAATTTCTTATGCCTGCCTTCATTGAAACTCTCACCTGAATATCGCTTGTATATTTCGGCTTGCAGTTCTCCAAAATATTTCAGCCCCTCATCAGTAAACACGGAAAACCTCCAGGGTTCTGTCTGTTTATGATTTGGAGCACGATTTGCATTTTCTAATATCTGCCAGATAATTTCATCGGGCACAACCTTGCCTTTTTCATATTGATAGGGATATATACTTCGCCTATGCAATATGATGGAATTTAGCTGTTCTACATTGTATCTTTCCATAATTACTTCAAAAGTCTTAACCCGCTTAATATTACCAACACCGTACTTCCTTCGTGTCCAACCACACCCTCGGGCAAATTGATGATACCGCCTATAAAGTTTAGTGTCACCAAAGTTAAAGCAACTGTAATTGCAAAGGCTATGTTTTGCTTTATTACCCTGCTTGTCCGACCGCCCAGCGAAATCGCAAACGGGATATTTTCTATGTTATCTGCCATCAGAATAATATCCGCTGTTTCCATGGCTACATCTGTTCCGGCACTGCCCATTGCAATACCAACCGAGGCAGTGGCTAAAGCAGGTGCATCATTAACTCCATCACCAACCATTGCAACTTTACCGTATTTGCGTTCCAGCTTTTTTATTGCCTCAACTTTCTGTTCAGGTAAAAGCTGTGCAAAAACCTCATCAATTCCAGCCTGCTTGCCAATTGCCTTTCCTGTGGTTTCCGTGTCTCCCGTTAATAAAGCTACTTTTATACCTTTTGCTTTTAATTCATCCACAACTTTTTTAGCCAGGGGGCGAATGGTATCCTCGATAGAAAGAAGGCCGATTGGCTGTCCATCCGCTGACACAAATATTACAGTCTTTCCCTGCTCTTCAAGCTGGTCTGCACGTTGTAAATATGCATCTGCTATCTCAATATCTTCTAACATGTCCACTTTCCCTATCTTATACGTGATGTCGTTTAAAATTCCATGAACGCCTAACCCATGTATAGCTTGTAATTCTTTTGGCTTTGCTAAAAGAATATTTTTTTCATTAGCGGTTTTCACTATTGCTTTGGCAATAGGATGCTCCGAAAGGGTTTCGATAGAAGCGGTTATGCGCAGTAACTCAGTTTCATTATAATCTGTAAAAGGAATGATATCTACTACTTTAGGCTTTCCGCTGGTAAGCGTACCTGTTTTATCAAATGCTACAGCCTTAACACCGCCAATATGCTCCAGATGAACACCTCCTTTGAATAAAACTCCTTTTCTTGCCGCATTAGATATCCCAGATAAAATGGCTGGCATAATGGAAGATACCAGCGCACAGGGAGAAGCCACTACAAGAAAAATCATTGCCCGGTATATAGTTTCGCTCCATGTCCAGTTTATTAAAAATGGTGGTAAGATCATTAATAATATTGCAACGGCTACTACAACTTTTGCATAAACCCCTTCAAAACGCTCCACAAAAAGCTGGCTTGGAGGTTTTTCGTTTTTGGCTTCTTGTACCAGATGTATGATTTTGGCCAGCATAGTTTCTTCCGTCGGTTTGGTTACCTTAATTTCCAGAGCACCCTGACCGTTAATAGTTCCTGAAAAAACCTCATCTCCTTTGCTTTTATCTACGGGGATCGCCTCACCCGTAATTGAAGCCTGATTAATGGCAGAATATCCTTCGATTATTATACCATCTGCCGCAATACGGTCACCCGGCCGTACTAAAATTATATTTCCCTTTTTTAAGTCCTCTACTTTTACCTTTCTCTCCTTTCCGTTTTCAAGCAGTACTGCTTCTTCTGGCCGGAGCTTCATTATAGATTGTATATCCTTATTGGTTTTTTCCATTGTATATCCTTCTAACGCTCCACTCAGCGAGAAAATGAATATTAAGATTGCTCCATCCATCCAGTATCCAATAGAAGCTGCGCCAATAGCCGCAATTACCATCAGCAAATCCACATCCAGGTCTTTTTCCTTAAACAAAGTTTCTAAGCCTTCTAAAGCTTTTTGGTAGCCGCCAATGACATAAGCCAGGATATATAGGACAATTTCCAAGCTTCTCATTTCATTTCTACCTGCCATCCATGCGAAGCCTATAAACAGAAGACACAGACCTGTAACTATTACCGCTCCATGCTTTTCCCATAAACCAAAAGATAAGCCACCAGCCGGTTTTGTAATTGATAATTCTGCCATGATACTAAAATTTAAACACTTGCATCTGCAAAGGTATCGTTGTACAAGGTCTTAAAACAGGTAAAAAACCGACATTTTTCAGTAGATTTGCAATATGAAATCAGCACAGCTTTTTAAGAATGTGGAAGTGGCTATTAAGGAGATTAGTTCAAATAAATCTGGTCTTCACAAGCACCATTTTTTTGAATTGATTTATGTTCTTGATGGCACCGGCATCCATAATATAAATAATAATCATTTTGATTTTTCAAAAGGAGATGTATTTCTGTTAACGCCTGAAGATGCGCATACCTTTCAGATTGTTACTCCAACAAAGTTTTGTATTGTTGATTTCACAAAGAGTTTTTTCTCTAAAAATACACACAGGCACGAAGAAAAAATGGATGTAAGTGATTTTTTTAAAAGGCTGGAATATATTTTCCATACCATCACAATGTGAGGGGCAACATTATTGCAAATGCCGACCGTAATGTTTTTAGGGTTTTGATTTATCAATTAATCGAAGAGAGGGAGAAGAAGCAGGTTTTTGATGAAATTATCACACAGAATATCGTTTTTTTACTCCTGCACCTAATTGCCAGAAACATACAACAGAGTATTACGACTTTTTTGAAAAAGCAAAATCCAAAGAGTAAAATCCATGAAATTATGACCTATATCCAGCATCATATTTATGACAAAGAATTAATTAAAATTGAAAATTTAGCTGCTTGCTTTAATAAGTCGCCTGACCATTTGAACAGGTATTTTAAAAATGAGACTGGCAATACTATTAAAGATTACATTACCCGATACAAACTGAACCTAATACAGACGCGGCTTAAATTCAGTGATCTTACCATATCGGAAATCGCCTACGAGATGAACTTTACGGATGAAAGCCATCTGAATAAAACGTTTAAAAGTGTATTTGGTCAAACAGCTAAGCAGTATAAAAAGAATCACATGACATAAAGTTGCACGGTTATAATTTTCATTTTATGACCATTATATTAACTTGCCAACCTTATTACTATTATTATAATCGTCATGTTTCCAACCCTCACACATTTCATTGAATATTTAACCGGTTTACATATTCCCCTGCCCATCCAAACTTTTGGTTTTTTCGTTGCAGTGGCTTTCATATCTGGATACTGGGCTTTTTCAGAAGAATTAAAACGAAAAGAAAAACAGGGATTAATTCATCCTTATAAAGTTTGCCTTACTGTCGGCCAACCTGCAACTTTATTAGAAATTGCAGGAAATGCTTTGTTTGGATTTCTGATCGGCTATAAACTCGTATATGTAGTGTTTAATTACAGGGAGTTCACTAATGATCCTCAAAGCCTTTTATTATCCGCTCAGGGTAGTTTATCAGGAGGTATCCTTTTAAGTATCCTTCTGGCTTATTGGGCTTATGCAGAGAAGCGAAAAAAGCAGTTACCTGAGCTCAAAGTCATAGAAGCAGTTGAACATCCCTATCAATTAATGGGCAAGCTCATTATTTGGGCAGCTATATGGGGCTTCCTTGGAGCGAAACTTTTTGATAATCTGGAACACTGGAATGAGTTTGTGCGTGATCCGGTTGCTGAAATGTTATCTTTTAGCGGTCTAACCTTCTATGGAGGATTGATATTTGGAGGTGCATCAGTATTAATTATTGCCAATAAACATGGAATAAAACCGGTGCATATGCTTGATATTGGAGCGCCGGGGATGATGCTTGCCTATGCTGTTGGCCGTATCGGGTGCCAGATGGCGGGAGATGGTGATTGGGGCATTGTTAATACCTCTCCTAAACCTTCCTGGTTAAATTTTGCCCCCGACTGGGTATGGTCATTCAAATTTCCTCACAATGTGGTGCAGGAAGGAATACCTATTGCAGGATGTACAGGTAGATATTGCAACGAACTGTCCTTGCCCGTTTTTCCAACTCCATTTTATGAAGTACTCATGTGCTTGGGTCTGTTCGCCATATTATGGTTTTTAAGAAAACGGATTCATGTACCGGGACTTTTATTTTCAATTTACCTGATTATGGCGGGAGTAGAGCGATTTCTAATTGAACTCATCCGGGTAAATTCAAAATATCATCTTTGGGGACTAAGCTTTACGCAGGCAGAAATGATCTCTGCTTTCCTGGTACTGGCCGGAATAGTAGGAATATTTATCTCAAAAACTTACTCAAATAAAAAAACCAAAGTTCAGATTCCATTGTAAGTTTGACATGAACTTAATCCCTTTTAGATGAGCATATTCGTATTCACTCTCATTCTATTAATTGGAGCATTTATAGCTGGGCTACTCGGATCGCTCACCGGCTTGGGAGGCGGGGTAGTAATTATTCCAATGCTTACCCTGATCTTTCATGTGGACATACGCTATGCAATAGGAGCTTCACTGATCTCTGTAATTGCCACTTCATCCGGAGCAGCGGCTGCTTATGTAAAAGAAGGTATTTCTAATATACGAATTGGGATGTTTCTGGAAATAGCTACTACTATGGGCGCCGTTGCCGGAGCATTGGTTGCAGTTTACGCTCCGACCCAGCTCATTGCGGTATTATTTGGAATTATTTTGTTAATCTCAGCGAGCGTGAGTCTGAGAAAAAGACAGGAAAAAATTATCAGCAGGCCAGGTAAGGTGGCAGCATGGTTAAGATTGAATAGCAGTTATCCTACAAAGGATGGTAAAGAGATAAGTTATACAGTAGCATACGTTCCGGGAGGATTTCTAATGATGATGGTTGCGGGAGTAATTTCAGGCTTGCTCGGAATCGGTTCGGGAGCCTTAAAGGTAATTGCAATGGATAATATTATGAAACTTCCGTTTAAAGTTTCTACGACCACCAGCAATTTTATGATCGGGGTTACAGCAGCAACAAGTACAGGGGTTTATCTAAGTCGCGGTTATAGTGATCCAGGGCTTTCCATGCCGATTGTATTAGGTGTTTTGGGAGGGGCTTTTGTAGGTTCAAAAGTTCTGGTAAAAGCACAAACTAAATCGTTGCGTATTCTATTTGCCATTGTCATTACTTTTCTTGCGATACAAATGATTTATAACGGAATATCAGGGACACTATGAGCGAAAAAAGAAAGATTAAGGATCAGGATATAGAATCCATTATGGGTTCTTTACTCAGAGTTGGAGTGCTGGTTTCGGCAGGTATTGTTTTAATTGGCGGAGTCCTCTATATCATTCAGCATGGTTCTGCTCATCCTCATTATAAAACATTCAGAGGCGAACCGTCGGACTTAAAAGGGATAAAACAAATAGTTACAGGTGTTACCGAGTTTCACAGCCGTGCTGTTATTCAACTTGGCCTTCTCATTCTAATTGCAACACCTGTTGCACGCGTCCTTTTTTCTGTTTTTGGATTTTTGTTGGAGGAAGATTACCTGTATGTTATTATCACTTTAATTGTTTTAGCAATAATCGCTTTTAGCTTATTTAGTGGCATTGCAGGGTAGTTTATAAACTCGGTGCCAGATATAGTATCAGTAAAATGCTTATTACTAAAATCGACGGGGGTTAAAAGCAATGAGAGAATCAAAGAGGGGTAATAAATAAGTTTTTGAAAGTAGTTTCTTTTCAATATTCCGATAACGAATAAATGCGGAGCAAAGCTATAAAAGCTCCAACTGCTACCAAGAGAATACCAATCAAGGATGAATAGCCTTTACCCCGAAATATCTGATGTTCCCCTAAATGCCAATGAAAGCTGTTTAATAAATAATTAAAACTTTACTACCACAAACCCAAATCCCATAATAACTACAATGGTTCTTATCCAGGCTAAATAATTTACGTCCGTTAGTCCGATGATTGCTTGCATTTATTTTAAACAAAACTTCTTTTAAATCATCCGTAGATGTTTCCATGATACTCTCCTTTTAAAATTACCTGTTATTGTATTTTTTTTGCGGAGCTTAATTTAAGAGGACAGGCGTAATCTCCAGAATGACTAATAGAATGTTTCTTTTGATTTTTTATATATTGCGGGATAGCCAATAAGGATTGCTTTTTTATATTTAAAGAAATAGTCTTCGGAAATGTTGACGCGGCTATACATTGAAGCTCTGATTTTAATGATTTAACATCTGCTTGAGTTTATGGATAAAAACAAGGAACTAACACAAGGAATTAAGCTTAAATATATAGGCAGGGGTTTTGATGATTTTCAGCAGGAACAACCCTATATGACCTTTTTGGGATACGACAGTCATGGCTGGAGAGATTTGTGGGTAAATTATAATGACAAAAAAATCTTGGTTTCTGTTGATGAAGTTGAAATAGTCGTGTAACAATTGGTTGTATCCAAATTGACTTTATAATAAAATCTTTAAATTAAAAACATATTTATGAAGACCTGCTACTTTTTCTGCCTTGTATTTATGCTCTTATTAATGAGTTGTGGCAAACATAAAGAAGAAAAAACGATGAATACAAAAGAATCACTAGATGCCAGAGAACAGCAGTTACACAACTGGGAACAACAACTCCAGCTAAAGGAAATAAGATTGATAGCACTCCAAAGTAATCTGGATAGTACACGCAGACAGTTAGATTCTATAGGTATATACAATTCCGCTCTTGTGGGCAATTGGCATGTAAAAATGCTTTGTACGGAAACTACCTGCCAAGGGTCCGCTATTGGCGATACAAAATCCGAGCAATGGAATATATCTTATCAAGGCAACCGGGTAGTTGCTAAAGTAACTTCGAACAAAAGATTTAACCGTATTTACAGCGGACTATACAAAAAGAACAAACTCAGACTAACATCTGAACAACAGCCAGATAGCAAAACTGCTATTACAATAAATCTTCATCCAACTTCAAAAAACAAAATGGAGGGGGAAAGAGAGATTAGGCAGCAAGATGATTGTAAAATAATTTATACTGTTGAAATAGAAAAGTTATAATTCCTATACCCTTTTTAAATGCTAATTATGATTTTGCTGTCTGCTTTAGAGTTTTCTTTACCGCTTAAAAATCCAGTCATTATATTTTCTCTGGTACTTTTTATTATTTTGTTTGCCCCTATTTTGTTAAACAAGATTAAAGTACCCCATATTATCGGACTTATTCTTGCTGGTGTGGTCACCGGTCCCTATGGACTTGATTTATTAAGAAGGGACAGCAGCATTGTATTATTCGGAACGGCGGGCTTATTATATATTATGTTCCTTGCAGGCTTGGAAATTGATATTGCCGAATTTAAAAGAAACAAAGCAAAGATATTTTTATTTGGTATGACCACTTTTCTTCTGCCTCTTATTTTTGGAACCTTAGCCAGTTATTATATTTTAGATTTTAACTTTTTATCTTCCCTGCTGCTGGCCAGTATGTTCTCTACGCATACCTTAGTTTCATACCCCATTGCAAGCAAGTATGGAGTTGCCAGAGACCATGCTATCGCATTAACTATTGGTGGCACCATGATTACTGATGTTCTTGCCCTGTTAATTTTAGCCGGAGTAGCAGGCATGAGCAAAGAGGGAGCTTCTTCAATTTTTTGGGTTCAGCTTAGTATTTCAGCGGTTATTTTCGTTTGTATCGTATTTTTTCTTTTTCCGGTAGTTACCCGGTGGTTTTTTAAGCATCATGAAGATAGCGTATCGCAGTACATCTTTGTGCTTGCCATGGTGTTTCTTTCTGCTTTTTTAGCCGAAGCAGCCGGTTTGGAAGCAATTATAGGAGCCTTTTTTTCCGGATTGGTTCTAAATAAATTTGTACCGCATTCCTCTCCCTTGATGAACCGGATTAATTTTGTAGGTAATGCTTTATTTATTCCTTTTTTTCTGATCAGCGTAGGGATGTTGGTAGATGTAAGTGTTTTAGTTCAGGGCTGGGGAGCTTTAAAAGTAGCAGGTGTAATCATCGTTGTTGCAATTGTCACAAAATATATCGCTGCAAAAATCACCCAAAAAGCGTTTGGTTTATCCCCTGACCAAGGTAATATTATCTTTGGTTTAAGTACCAGCCATGCGGCGGCAACCCTGGCTATTATCCTTGTTGGATATAATATTATTATTGGAGAAACAGTTTCAGGTGAACCGATAAGACTACTAAACGAAGATGTCTTAAACGGGACCATACTCCTTATATTGGTTAGTTGTGCTATCAGCTCTTTTGTAGTGGAAAAAGCGTCCTCAAACCTTGCACTGCTTGAAGAAAAGGAAAATCCAGAAGAAAAAATAACGACTGAGAAAATTCTTATTTCCCTTGCTTATCCAGAAACGGTTTCTGAATTAGTGGATTTCGGGTTAATGCTTAAGCCCCGAAAAAGTAATATCCCGGTTTATGCCTTACATGTCACCCACGATGGAGAGGCGGATGACAACAGTTCAATTAAGGGTAAAAAAATAATAGATAAAGCTTTAGTACATGCCTCTGCTACAGAAAGCATCATACTCCCCTTAACCCGTTTTGATTTTAATGTGAGTAATGGTATTATCTATACAATTAAGGAACATCATATTACAGACATTTTGATCGGTCTTCATAAGCAAAAGAACAATTTAGAGTTTTTCGGTCCTAAAGCCGAGGATATTCTGAATAAAGTATCCGAGACAATTTACATCTATAAACCAGTGCAGCCTTTTAATACAATTAAAAGGCTTATTGTAGCAGTACCTCCAAAAGCAGAATTGGAAACCGGTTTTAGACATTGGTTCGGCAAGCTTCTAACGATTTCAAAAGAAGTAGGAATTCCAGTGACATTTTTCTCTGATCCGGACACGCTCGTGGAAATGAAAATTTTGCAGCAACAGAGTATCATTCCTGGCAAACTCATTTTCAACAAGTTTACAGAATGGGACGACTTCCTGATCTTTAGTCGCGAATTAAAACCCAATGATCTGTTTATTGTTATTTCATCTCGGAAGAATCAGTTATCTTACAATATGCAGTTAAACAAACTGCCTTACTACCTTTCCAGCTATTTCCAGAAGAACAGCTTTGTTATTCTTTATCCTAAACAAACAGAAATTGGACTACACGCGGAAAGTAAAATTGATAAAGATTATTCCCTACTGGATACCATTTCCGGCGGAATAGGAAAACCAATTAATCTTTTCAAATGGATTTTTAATAAAAGAAAGTAAAACATAGGAACTATTGACTTTATAGTTCTTCCCTCTATTTATTGAAACAATTTATCGTTTTCTGTGCCCTTTTGAAAGATGTTAATCTTATAATCTCAAAAAGATTACAATAAATCAGCTTGAGATCGTTAGAGTTTTAATTAATATATTATGTATTTTAACAAAACCATGATGAAAATTTTGAAAACCAGAAACATGATGATGTTAGCCTTTACGCTATTTCTATCTTCTGTGGGTAATTTTACTATAGGCCAAACAGTTCCTACTCAGCCGGAATTGAAAGAAAACTTTCAAAAGCAGGAACTTCAATCTTTTATTAAAGCCAATCAGAGGATTATAGCAATACAAAAAAACAGTGAAGCAGAAATGATAAAAGTGATAGAACAAAAAGGGTTGACAGTGGATAAATTTAACGAGCTGGCGCAAGCTCAACAGAGCCCTGATAAAAAGGCAAATGTAGATAGCAAAGAGCAGCAGTCTTTTGTTAATGCCGCCAATAAAATTATGGGAATGCAAAAAGACATCAATGGTAAAATGGAAGAAAGTATCAAAAAAGAAGGGATTGACATCCAAACTTACCAGCAAATTATGTTTGCTTACCAAAAAAGTCCGAAAGTAAAACAAGAAATCGAAGCTTTATTGCCTGACCAGCCTAAGCCGTAATAACTCGGGAAACTTTTCCCTGAATTACCCAGGCGGTTTGGGAGCCCGTTACTCCTTATCTGCGGCTGGTGAACGACACCGGCCGCATTGTTCAATCTTTAGCGATTTATATTTTTCGGTTTTCATTCCGTTTTTCTACATAATCCTTAATATATAGTTCATTAATAAAAACAAGGATAACTGCAAGCAAAGGAGTGGCAAAAAATAGACCTATCCCACCTAAGAATGTCCCTAAAAGAATCTGCCAGAACAGCGTTAAGGCTGGAGGAAGAGAAACCGCTTTTTGGTTAATAAAGGGAGTAATAAGGTAACTTTCTAATAGCTGTATGCCTATATAGAGTAAGATTACATGCAATGCTCTATCTGGCCCTTCCATTAAGCCTATCAGTGCGGCAGGTATCATGGCTAATGCAGGACCAAGATTAGGAATAAAAGCTAAGCTCATTGCAATTAATGCAAGTACAATTGCTATTGGAAAATCCAGTAAAACAAGACCTATGTATGTTAAAATACCTACCACAAGCATGGAAAGAAACTTTCCCTTTAGCCAGGAACTTAAAGTATCATAAGATTTATAAAACACCTCCTTAACGCGAGTGCCAGTTTGTGGTAAAAACAATTTTAAGAAACCATCTATGTAAAGTTTTGGGTCAGAAGCGAGAAATAGTGCCGTTATTACAACAATGAAGGTGTTCGCTAAAGTTCCTAAAGTTGACGAAAAAATGCCTGTTGTTTTTGATACGATATCACTTTTATTATCTTGCAGGAGCTCACTGGGGTCGGATAATCCTTTTACAATTTCTTTTCCCCAGGATGTTGAAGACAGTTGCTCTTTCAATCGTTCAATTGCTTTAGGAAGATCTGTTTGCAATTGTGCAATCTGTTCATTTAGCGACGGCGCAATTAAGAACCCTACTCCTCCCAATACCAATAGTAAAAGTAAACAGGTTATAATTAGTGCAACCGGATATTTGACATGAAACAACACAGATAATTTGCTGGCAATGCGTGTAAGCAAAACTGCCAATACAACAGAAGCGAAAATTAATATAAAAACTTTAGCTGCAAAACCAAGTAGCAGCAGCCCGAGTATGATGGCAATTAGGATTAATGATTTTTTTGTAAATGGTAATAATGTCATACAGGTAAATGTTTTCTGATGAATAAAAGGATAGGGTTAATAACTCAAACAGCACTGATATCGGTAATTACAAATAACTGTAAGATTGGAAGAAGAGTTTTACTCGCTCTCATCATAAAAGTTAAATATACACAAATTCACCAAAACCAATCGGTTATCTAAAACCCGTACTAAGCATTAAGCTGGCTTTAGTAAAGACATATAAAAGATGACTATCAGCGTTATGGCTGCCGTTATCATAAAAGTTACCATCGAACCAAAATTAAACCATAACAGACCGGCTAGGCTACTGGCTATCATGGTACAGATACTCTGAAATCCTGTAAATGCCCCGATAGCTGTAGCGGTATCTTTTTTATCAGTAATATTTGAAATCCAAGCCTTTGAAATCCCTTCTGTAGCTGCTGCATAAACGCCGTATAAAAAGAAAAGACCGAAATAAATGTACCAATGTGAGTTTAAAGCCATCCCAACATATACAATCGCAAATAATACTAAACCTGTGATGAATATTTTTTTCAGTCCTAAACGATCCGCTATGATTCCTAGGGGATAAGCAAATAATACATAAACAACGTTATAAAAAGTATACATTCCTATAGTTGCTACATCGGTCAGGCCATTTTCTTTTAATTTCAGAAGCAAGAAAACATCTGAGCTATTGAATAAAGTAAAAAGTAACAGTCCTAATACTAATTTTCGATAGCTCATGGGACTTGCCTTCCAATATTGGATAAAATCAAAAAAAGACGTTTTTATTCGGTTGGCTTTTGGAACAGGATTTTTATCTTTTAAAAAGAAAGTAAAGCTTATCGCAATAATACCTGGAATAAAAGCCAGATAAAATAATAACTTGTAATTTCCGGGATAGAAATATAGAAAGCCTAAAGCCAACAGCGGACCAAAAACAGCGCCTAATGTGTCCATTGAACGATGAAATCCAAATACAGTTCCCTTTGTTTCAGGGCTTGCCTCATCAGACAGCATCGCATCTCTTGCACCTGTACGAATTCCTTTTCCCAAGCGGTCTATCGTCCGGGCAAAAAATATCCAAATAGGAAAAGTTAATACAGCCATCATAGGCTTGGACAAAGCGCTTAAGAAGTAACCCCATTGTACAAATGGCAACCGCCTGCCTAAATTGTCAGACAGCTTCCCAAAATAACCTTTGCTTAAGCCTGCAACTGCTTCTGCAAAGCCTTCCAGAATACCTATTAATACAATGCAGAACCCGATACTTTTCAAATATATGGGCATTACCGGATACAGCATTTCACTCGCCATATCTGTGAATAAGCTTACCAAAGACAATATCCAAACTATCTTTGTAATGGTTTTTGAACGGTGATTTAGTTTATGGCAATCACTCATCTCCCTATATTTTCAGTTATTTTTTTCGTCAGGTAAATGTTTATGGAATCACTTTTTCTGCAGGTTTCTTTCGTTTTTATAAACAAGCCTCATCAGACTTGGCAATACCAGTAACAATAAAGGCAAACCGGCTATAAATCCCCCTATAACCGCCACTGCTAACGGCTGTTGCATTTGAGCTCCCAAACCTATGCCCAATGCTAATGGCATCAATGCCATGATAGCCCCTATAGCGGTCATTAGCTTGGGTCTGATCCGCAAGGCGATGGCATAATTAATAGATTCTTCTACATTTCCGGTATTTTTAAAGTTGTATCTGAACTGGTTAACAGTAAAAATAGCATTCTCGGCAATAATCCCCACAATCATAATAATACCTGTATAACTGCTCACATTTAAAGGTATTCCGGTAAGATATAAAGCAAGAATACATCCGCTGATCCCTAATACGGATATGAAAATAATCAAAACAGAAACTATCCAGTCTTTAAACAGGAACAGTAATACTCCAAAAACGAAAAGGATGGCCAAAGAAAGGATAAACAATAACTCCTTGAATGATTGTTGCTGCTCGGCATAAGCACCACCATAAGCCACACGGTAGCCTTGTGGTAATGCCAGTTTCTCTTTAAACTGATTTTGAATGTCGGTGATGGTGCTTCCCAAGTCGCGGTTATCCAAACGGGCAGCAAGTACAATTGTTGACTTGAGGTCTTCCCGCCTTTGTTCAATTTCACCCGGGATCACCTTCACCTCGCAGAAGAAAGACAAAGGGCGTGTGTTTCCATCGGGTAGAAATATCAATTGATTTTTCAGCTTATCTATATCGTTATCCTTAAAATCAGTGAAACAGAACAAAATGCGCCGCATCAATTCGCCGTCCTGCAACTGTCCGATCTGGACACCCCCCGTCATGGCGGCCTGGGCTGGTGAAGGGCTTGTAGCCGTTGCAGCATTGATGCCTAAAGGTACGCCGCCGGTATAAGCGCTTAATTGTATCTGAAAATCCACTTGAGAAATTCCATATCTATTGAGTTTATCCTGATCCGGAAGAAAAACTATAGATGGCCCTGCAGTTATCAAACCGTTATCAATATCGGTCACCCCAGGAACTTTTTCCATAATAGCCTGTGCATTTTTTGCCAGTTGCTGTAAGGTCTGATAATCGTCTCCGAATATTTTTATTTCAATTGGCTGAGGAGTACTCATCAGATCCCCCAGAAGATCGGCTATCCGCTGTCCGAATGAAATTGTTAAGACCGATACTTTTGCCTGTATATTTTTCCGCAATGTACTGATTACCTCTTCAGTTGTTTTCTTTCTGTCTTTTTTCAACTGGATAGAATAGTCGCCAAAATTAAGAGGCACTGTACGGAAAGCCATGCGAACGCCTGTTCTTCTTGAATAGGTCTCTACATTCTGATCAGCCACAATAACCTTTTCCATTTCCCTGCAAAGGCGGTCTGTCTCTTCTATAGATGTACCGGGAGGTGAGTAATAATCCAGTACAATACTTCCTTCATCTAAATTAGGCAGGAAGCCTGTTTCCAGTTTGCCAGAAGACCACCATGCGGATAGTGCCAAGACAAGAACAAATCCAATGGCAATTACAGGTTTTTTAAATGTCCAGGTCAGCCAATTAAGTTTATGCTTTGGGGATTTGTGTTCATGAACTTTAGGTTTTAAATCTTGCTTATACCCGATGATCAGATGCAAAACCGGGAGTAAAAGCCAGGTTACCAGAAAGGATGTGATCATCGTTAGCTGCATGGTATCTGATAGTTCTCTGAAAAAACTGCCTGCCAGTCCGCTCATCAGTCGGAAAGGAAAGTGGATCACAATAGTAGCCAGCGAGGAGCCGATCATTGCCGGGAACAGATCATGTATGGCATCGTGGACAATGGCAAAACGACTTTTGTCCGGATGCTCTTCATGGCCACGGTAAATCTGTTCAATGATCACAATGGCATCATCAATGATCAAACCGATGGAAGCGGCAATAGCCCCCAGCGACATGATGTTAATGGTAATACCTGCCAGATAAATCACAAGCATGGTAAAACCTAATGTGACGGGGATAGTGAGCATAACCGCCAAACTTGCCCTCCAGGAGCGGAGGAAAATAATCATGACCAGAATAGCAAGGAACAACCCCTCATAAATGGTTTTAATTACGCTGTTGATACTGTCTCCGACAAATGCGCTTTGATTATAGTAAGGCTTCAACACGTAACCTTTAGGAAGCTGCTGCCTGATTTCTTCGGCCTTAACTTCAGCATCTTTAGCAAAGTCAATCAGGTTGATACCGGGCTGTTTTACCAGATCAATCTGTACCGCATTTTGTCCGTTGGCATTGATTTTAATAAACTCCTGCTGTTCTTGTATATCAACCTTTGCAATGTCTTTTATTTTAACCAAGCGACTACTGTCGTTTTTTACAGTGACGTTTTTCAGTTCGTCTATATCATTTACACGGGTATCAGTCAACGTAAGGTAAAGCCGATCATAATTAGCCACATTTCCATTAGACAATACAAAGTTGGTATTGTTGAAAGCGGTAATCAGGGTATTGGGCGTGATGCCTAGTGAAGACATTTTTACAGGATCAGGGGTAATGACGAACTCTTTGGTTTTGCCGCCACGCACAATCACATTTGAAATGCCGTTTACCTGTGAAAAAATGGGACGGATTACCAAATTCGCCATATCCTTCATGGCAACCTGGCTATGTTCCTGGCTTTCCAAAGTGAAACCATAAACCGGGAAAAGCGACTGGTTCATGGCTTCTACCGAAAGGTTTACGCTTTGTGGAAGAAAATTCTTTACCTCATTGATACGACTTTCTATCTGTGTTTTCTGGTTGTAGGTATCTAAGCCCCACTGGAAATATACCTCGATGGTACAGTTGCCACGACTGGTACTACTTTTTACAACCGTAACGCCCCTTACTTTTTTAACCGCACTTTCCAGTGGTTTGGTTACCGTGATCATCATCCGGTCAACCGGTAGCTGGCCTGCATCAGCGATGATCGTAACCCGTGGGAAAAGCACTTCCGGAAATAGGTTGGTCTGCATTTTTGTGTAAGCAAAAATCCCAGCAGCAAGTAATAATATTCCGATGAATATGATGGGTTTAGAAAATATCTGAAAATAGTAATTGTGATTTTTCATCCGGAATTTAGTTTTTTGGGGTTACACTAACTAAGGCCGTGTCTGGTAAACCATAATTACCCGTAGAAATAATCCTGTCTGCGGGCTTAAATACCGGGCTTAAGATTTCGATGGTTTTGGTGTTTTTATTACCTGGCTCTACCTGTACCTTAACCGCAGTACTGTCATTGATCAATTTCATTACCCAAAACTCTTTCATCATTTCATCGCTCAAAACACATTGTTTGGGCAGGATTTGCTTATTCCCTTCAATGCCTCTGCTTACTTCCACTTTGGCAATTAGGTTTTCCGGCAGGAAAAGATTTTCATCCGGCTTAGCCAACAAAGTTTGCGTTTGGGAAGCTGCATTCATCGATGTTAGGGGTGTAGTAATAGTTGCAGGTTGGTGGGTACGATCCGGCAAGGTTAGCATACACTTTTTTCCCGGTTTAACAATGTCTGAAAATTCGTAGGGAACATTGACCTGAAAAGCAAGGGCCGAACTTTCGGCTATTGTACACAATGGCGTTCCTTCCAGCACATATTCCCCGGGTTGTTGCTTATCAAACGTACTGATGATGCCCGATGCCGATGCTTTCACGCTGATCATACCGAAATTTTTAAGGGAAGGGTCAACTCCTGAAAGATCATTGCCTAAAGCCCGGCGTTCTTTGGTTTGTAATTCATACAGTACCTGACCCTTTGCTACCCGTTCCCCTAAATGCGTATTTACTTTAGTTATAAAGGCTGCTATGGGTACGGTAACAATGTTTCTGCGCAGGTATATGGAGGTGGCGGTCAATTCCAGGTTATTACTTACTGAACCACTTTCAACTGAAACCACTTCAACCGGTATTTTGGGGCGAACAGTCTGTTCTTCATTTACACTTTCATTTTGATGACATGCCATCAATCCCAGTAAAGGACATAAAAGAAATAATTGTATAATTTTCATTTGATAACCATTAAAAATATTATGATCGATGGATTTAAGTTTGGTATCTTTTTACCAGTTCCAATAGTTATAGCTATTAATCAGCAGGTTCCGGTTAGTCTGCAAAAGCAGGTAATCCCGTTCTGTGGCAGACTTATTTTTAAGTACATTAATAAAATCTATAATGGACAATTCTCCCTGTATAATTTGTGTTGTGTAGGCTTTAAGCAAAGAATTATAATCGTTAAGCTGCCCTCTGATAATTGTTATCCTATTTTCGTAAGCACTGATCTCAGCAAGTATTTTGGTTTTTCTTAGTGTATTTTGTGTTTGGAAGTTTTCCCTGTAGCCTGTTACGGAATTAAGCAAAGCACTGGTCTTGTTTCTATTCAGGTACTTTTGATTTCCATCAAGAATATTCCAAGTAAGGCTCAGGCCTGCGCTCAACCCAAAGCGGTTGGGTATAGTTGGTATATAGTTGGCGTTAAGACCTGTATTGGTAAAGAAATTGATTTGCGGCTTATACTTTGTTTCAAAAGCCTTTTGGGTAGCCACTAAACTAAGGCTGTCAAGACGATATTTGTCGAGATAAGCCGAAGAAAACACATCGGGTTTTAAACTGATTGTTAGAGAATCTAAAACATGCACTGTTGTGTCCTTTAATCCGGCGAGTATGTTTAAATCCAGAAAATCCCGGCGGTAATTAGCTTCGTAAGTAGCCAACAGACCCGTTGTTCCTTCATACTCGATATTAAGCAGAGTGAGATCCGAGCTTTTAAGCAAACTATGCTCGACGAACTTTTTCACAATATTTGTCTGCTGCGCCAAAAGTTTAAGGATTTCTCTCGCATAATCAGCTTGTTTCCTGTCTTGCAGGCATAATATGTATTGGTCTGTAATTAGCTTTTCCAGGTCATGGGCACTCAATATTGCCGCATTGTCGTTGACCTGTGCAGTTACCAGTGATTGATTGGCTACTGTTTCTGAAACCTTACTGTTAAAAAGCGGCTTGGTGAGAGTTAGTAAAGCCTGGTATGCACCACCATTCGTATTGCCCAAATCATAGCCGTAATAATTCACAGCGCTTTTAGGGTTTAATTCCAGCTGGTTCTTATCTGTATTGTAAACCGGGGCCAGTAGGTAATTGGCACTTAAGTCCAGCTTCGGCTTATTAAGAAGCGCTTTTAGTCTTTCTGCTTCTGCTTTATTGGCGATGCTTTGATTTTTAAAGTCTTTTATAAGGGGACTGTTTTTCCTGGCAATTTGCAGGTATTCCGGCAGTGTGTTTTGTGCATATAAATTAGGCATCAGCCAAAAGCACATCGCTAAGATTAAGATTAGTTTACGGATCATACTTCATTAATTCGTGGGTTGATAAATCCTGATTGCTGCTTGTTGGTTAGCAGTTTGCGGCACTGCCAGGAACAATTCATCCAGCTCCGGAGAATAAAAGGAAGTTGCTGCGCCTTCCTTAGTTTTTATCTTTTCAACAGCCTGATAATGGTCAGCACTATTTTGTTTAATGATATCAATGTATCCTTCGCCACATGAAACATAAATCAAAGAACGTTTTTTGTCAAAATAGATACCATCCGCACCTTTACTAATGTTAATTTCTGTTACAGGCAAACCTGTTTCAGTGGATATGATAATAAGTTTTCCGGGATCACACCCAACAAAAAGTCTTTGGTTAGCCGTGTCTAAGGCCATCGAAACATTTTGTTCTGATAGTTTAACAGGCCACACATCTGTCACTTTATTTTTTTTACGACCAACCACATCCACCTGGTTCTTTCCCGGTATATTAACGTAGACACGATTTCCGTCCAGCTCAAATTGTTTGAGATAACCTGAAAGCGGTATTTCTCTAATGATTTTGTCCTGATCCAGGTCAATTACTCCCAAAGCTCCAAATGATTGTCCTATACCAACCCATAGCTGATTGGAAACCTTATCGTACCTTAAGTTGTTACAGGCTTCTTTAAATTGAAATTCTTTAATCGTGTTAAAAGTGGAGGCATTCATTTCAATTACCTTTCCGTCTCCGCCACAGGCAACATAGATCTCATTCTTTTCAGGCAAATAGAATGACCATTTAGGTTCATTTAAACCCGAAACACTTTGTAAAGCTTTTTCTGCTTTCAGGTCAATAACTTCCAGGCTATGATTATCCTGGGCGGAAACAAATAGTCTTTTCCCAGTAATATCCAATGACATTAAATCGAAGCCTCCGTTTACTTCCGGCAATCCAATAGTGGATTTTAAACTGAGGAAACGGGTGTTTGAAGAATTACTTTTATTCTTGCTGGTAGGACTACTAGTGTTTTTTCTATTGCCTTGATTGCAGGCAAATACAAAACTTATCAAAGGAATAGCTAATGTAAAAAAGATGACATGTCTTAATTTTTCCATAATCTGGTGAACTTGCAGCTCAAACCTAAAACCAGATTTAGGATAAATTTTGGATTAGAAAATTATAGTAAAACTATGCATATCATTTTTATAAAAATATTTCACCTGCCAATGATGATAATTGCAGATCTGCTGTATAAGAGATAAGCCCAAACCGCTGCTGCTTGTGGATTTGGAGAATTTTGAAAAACGCTTGAATAAATGGTCTGCATTTAAAGCAGTTTGATCACTGGTATTACTGATGGAAAGTTCTTCAATTGTTCCCTGGATATCAATACGGCCATTTAACCGGTTATGGCTTATCGCATTTAAAATAAGGTTATTGACCAAAATCTCCACTAAAGGTCTCGAAGCGTTCAAAACAGACATATTTGTAATATTTGTACTGATTTGAAGGTTCCTAGATATAGATTGTTCTTTGAAATAAGGGATAACTTCGTTCACCACACCGCTTATATCCACCGGTTCCAAAATACTGTATTGGTTATTCTCTATTTTAGCCAGTAATAGTAAATTTTTATTCATCCGGGATAAGCGGGATGCTGCTTCGTATAGTGACAACAATATAGCCGCCTGATTTTGATTTAATTCAGGCTCCTGTAATAACATATCCAGTTTTGACTGAAAAACGGCAAGTGGAGTTTGTAATTCATGGGAAGCGTTTTCAGTAAATTCTTTTTGTATGCGGAAAGCCTTAACATTATCACTAATCAGTTTACTGATTGCCTGGTTCAATTTTTTAAATTCTTCTATAACAGATTTTGTAAACTGAGGGACGTTTTGCTGTTCAATATTAAATTTTTCAATCTTTTCCAGCGTATCATAAAATGGCTGCCAAAGCCTGTTAGAAATTAAACGGGTGACATAAAAATTTGCTAAAAGGAGCAAAAACAAAAAACCCACATACAACCAGGTAAGAGTAACCATTAAGTCTTCTGATTCCACCAGGTTAAGGCGTACCATTAGTGTAAAGCTTTTTCCTTGTATAGTTACCGGCTTGTATAAAACATGGTATGGCTCATATTCGGGAGCCATATCATCAAAAAATATTTCTCTTATGATTTTATCCTTCGGTTTATCCGTTACTTTCTTTCCCTCATAAATCTGTATATCACGGTTAAACCGGTTCCATTGCGGCACATCACTCAATTTTAAACCCGGCAGACTTTTTTTAAAAAATTCATCTTTGTGAAGCAGGATCGCTTCATCCACATCATCCAGGTATAATTTTTCAATAAGCCAGTAAAAACATGGCCCGCTTAATGCCAAAACAACAGTTGATAGAACCAAGTAATATAAAAGCGATCGGTTAAGCAGCTTGTTCATAACTGAAATTTATAACCTGTTCCATATATCGTCTTAATGTAATCTTCGCTCCCTGCCTCCGTCAGTTTTCGTTTCAGATTCTTGATGTGGGAATAAACGAAATCAAAATTATCCATTGTGTTAGCCATATCCCCTGAAAGATGTTCAGCTACAGCTGCTTTTGAAATCACCCTGTTTTTGTTACCGATTAGAAAGAGAAGCAAGTCAAATTCTGTTTTTGTCAGCTCAACGGGGTTGTCATGAATGGTAAGCATTTTTGATGGCAGATCAATGATGATCTCATTTATTTTTATCTGGTTTGAATTATCAAACTGCTTTCTTCGGATCAGAGAATAAATTCTTGCGCCCAATTCTGATAAATGAAACGGTTTAGCGAGATAATCATCAGCCCCTATTTTCAGCCCGGCAATTTTATCTTCTAAGGAGTCTTTGGCTGAGATGATAATGACCCCATCTTGTTTTTTTTCTTTTTTGAGTTCTTCTAACAATTTTATACCATCGCCGTCGGGAAGCATAATATCCAATAAGATACAATCATAATAGAACAGGCCGATTTTATCATAAGCCTCCCGAAAGGACGTAGCCGTTTCACAAACGTATTTTTCTGCCTGCAAATACGATGCAATACTACTTGCTAATTCTATTTCATCTTCTACTATTAAAATTTTCATACGCTAAAGTAAATTCAAATTTCGGATTAATTCTGTAGAGATCGTAACGCCATATATTATCCGCCTTAACCTAATCCGCTTACGCAATGCGCCGGTCTTCCAGTTCGTACAGAATTTCTCCAAATTCACCTGTTTATTTTACAATACTATTTATCAGAACATAGATTTAGTCGTGATGAAAAATCTAAAATACATTGTGGTGGCCTCTTTTTTACTATTACACAATAATAGAGGCTTTGCACAGACATTGGTTGAACCTATTCGATACAAAATATCGGGTACAGCATCACTAAAACCAGAGCCAGTCTCCGGCCAATTTAAATTTAAGTCGTTTAACTCTTCTGCTACGTATGCCCCGCTGTTATTAACGGCCTATGGGCTGTTGGCAATTGAGAATGATCCGCTTAAACATATCAACGCTGAATTTCAGGAAGAAATTCTTGAACATCATGCAAACTTTAGAACGACAGCGGACAATTATCTTCAATTTTCTCCTGCTTTGGCTGTCTTCTCCCTGAAGTTTTCAGGAAACAGAGGACAGAATAATATGTTCAATTCCATAAAACTATGCGCAACATCCACCTTATTAATGGCAGGTACTGTCTATGCCTTAAAAATAACTACCAGAGAAATGAGGCCTGACGGAAGTGCCAGAACTTCTTTCCCTTCTGGGCATACCGCAACGGCATTTGCCGGTGCAGAATTTTTCCATCAAGAGTTTAAAAACACGTCGCCTTTACTGAGCTATTCCGGTTATCTCGCTGCAACAGCTACAGGCACTTTGAGGATGTATAATAACAAACATTATTTCAGTGATGTAATAGCTGGTGCAGGAATCGGTATTCTAAGTACGAAAGCAGCTTATTGGATCAATAGTAAATTGTTTAGGAACAAAGGCACTCATAGCGTTAACCCATTGTGATAATGTCTTCACTCGTATCTATTGCAATACGGTCTGTTTTTAGAAAAGCATTCACTACTTTTCTTCTAATTTTTTACTCCTTTGGTATATTCTGCTTGCCGATGGGTAATTTTTCTATGCTTAAAGCGCTCCCTGACATGTACCGCATTTGTAAAGCAACAGAGGATAAAGACATGTCACCGTTAGATTTTATCACAGATCATTTAATAAACATTGATGGCTTATTTGATAAGCATACAAACGGTGACGAACAAAAGCCTCATCAAAATAGTCAAAGTATGCACCAGTTGCAGCAACCGGGTTACTTTATTACTTATTGTACTTATTCAGTTCAATGTTTTTATACTGTGGCTGTTGAGCCACTATTGGAAACTGTAAAGTTCGCACCTATGAACTACGTTTCAGATGTTTTTCGTCCCCCCGAAAACATGATTTTCAAATCTACATTAACCTTCTTTTTGTATAAAAAAAATAAATTACATTTTAATTTAATAGAAATGAAAAAAATAGTTTTGGTAGCAATCACGCTACTGTTTGCCAATGCAATGACTTTTGCGCAGGGCAAAGTTCCGAATGCAGTAAATTCAGCATTTAATCAAAAATTTAAAAACGCAACAAAAGTGAAATGGGACAAAGAAAATCCCCACGAATACGAAGCAGAGTTTCAGTGGTATGGTCTTAACTATTCGGCTAACTTTGATGACAACGGAAATTGGTTAGAAACCGAAAGTCAATTCTCCTTCAATCAACTTCCGGAGAAAATTCAGAGTGCTTTCAATAATGCTCATAAAGGAGCGGTTATAAAAGCCATTGCGAAAATTGAAACTTCAAAAGGCGAGCATAAATACGAAGTCGAGATCAAAAAAGGCGTTTCTACCGCTGAACTTTTTTATACCGCAGAAGGTAAAGAAGTGAAAGAATAATAATTTAGTGCAGAATGCACAGACAGCATTCTGCACTTCTAATTTTAAATGATAAAAGATCTTGGGTAAGTAATGTCCAGGTAAACAAATATAACAATCATGGAAAGATTGAATAAAGTAGCCCAGATCACCTTGTTTTTCTGGATCATTAAAATATTAGCCACCACACTTGGTGAGACACTTGGTGACTTATTGTCCATGACTTTAAATTTAGGTTATACGATCAGTTTGATAGCCATTTCGATTATTTTTTTGATCTCATTATTTGCTCAGCTTAAAGCAAAAAGATTTAATCCCTTTCTCTACTGGCTTGTCATCATAGGTACTACTACATTAGGAACCGAAATTTCTGATTTTATGGATAGAACCTTAGGGTTAGGTTATGCGATAGGCTCTTTAATACTATTTTCAGCGTTAGCTATTACTTTATTGATTTGGTATTTGAAGGAAAATAAACTAATAATTTATCCTATCCAGTCTGTTAGAGTTGAAACTTTTTACTGGATAGCTATTTTATTTTCTAATAGTTTAGGTACTGCCTTTGGCGATTTTTTAAGCGATGATATTGGCCTGAATTATTTATATGGTGCCGTGGCGACTGGTGGGATAATTGCCTTAGTCGTTTTAGTTCATTATTTAACGAAGGTGAATCAGATCGTATTGTTTTGGGTTGCGTTCATATTCACTCGTCCGTTCGGAGCAACTTTTGGAGATTTACTCACCAAGCCCATATCTAAAGGAGGTTTAGGTCTCGGAACTATACCCGCTACCTTTATTACTGTAGTTCTATTAGGGCTATTGGTGTTTTTTACAAGAAGGAACCACCTTAAGAATATAACTGGGTAGTATTGGTTCTAAATGTTGCTTCAACGGTATTTTTTATAAAAAAAATACCCTCTTAGCTGAATGATTAAGACCGGTAAAATGAGAAACATTAATATCAAAGGATACGGAAGTTTCCTGTTCTCAATTACTTGGTAAGAAATCGCATGAATGATCACTAATAGATAAAATACATAATTCCATCTTTGCCAATATTTCCATCTGGGTGCTTTAAGCTTTCTTAATGTTAAATCATTTGATAGCGCCAATAACATGATTAAAATTATTGCTCCGACTAAGCCGGTATAATTCGCAAAACCAAACAAGTCGGAGCGAAGCGTTAACTCTTTAGTTATCTTATCTTCCTTAAAAAAATACAATAGCATATTTCCCATATGTACCTGCCAACCAATAATCACATGAGCTAGTCCGATTATACCGCTCCAAATTCCAATATCTCTGCGCAGGTCAGTAGAGACCGGGTTCTTTCGTTTTCTAAGTAAGTTGATCGGGCCAGTTAGTAAAGTGAGTCCTAAGAATAAAAGAGACACATATGCCGTGCTCATACTCCATTTAAAAGTAGCATCAGGCGATTCCAAGGTGAAGTAAACACCCGCAAGCAGAACAATACTGATCAATCCTAAAATTAGATGATGATTTAATCTTTGTTTAACACGGGTCTTTTCTTTTGATTTCATACAGTTTGGCTTAGTTTTCCAATTCTTTTAATTTAGCCTTCATTTGAGCAATTTCTTCTTCCTGCGATTTAATAATCTGTTCAGAGAGTTTTTTCACTTCAGGATCTTTGATGCTTGCGTTTTTGCTGGTCATGATAGCGGATGAGTGGTGGGGTATCATTCCCTTCATATATTGTACATCTCCAATAAAGGCTTGTTGTCTTAAAAAGGTCAGCGTTACAATAAAAACTATAATTCCTGCTCCAAGAATAATCCGGTTAAGTTTTCTATTCGGATACATTTTTCCCATCATCGGCAGCATAACGAGTGCCATTGCCGAAACCATGAGTATAGACATGTAAGTTCTTGTCACACTCAGATAAATATGGTTTGCATCATCTACATTTAAAAACATAATGGCATACATCAAAATAAATGAAATACCCAGGATTAGAAGAAATTTTTTGTATGGGCTACCACTATGTCCCATTGTTACGTGTTCATTTCGATTATTAGTGTTTTCCATGATTTTTATTTTTTGATTTGCAAATAGAATATTACAATTTATAATTTTTCGCTTCTTAACCGTAATGAATTTAAGATTACGGAAACCGAACTAAAGCTCATAGCCAGAGCCGCAATCATCGGCGAAAGCAACAGGCCAAAGAACGGATACAGTACTCCCGCTGCTATGGGGATACCCAGCACATTATATCCCAGCGCAAAAAACAGGTTCTCTTTAATGTTTCGCATCACTTTATGGCTTAATAGCCTGGCCTTCGCTATTCCGTTTAGATCACCTTGCACCAGCGTAATGGCGGCGCTTTCAATAGCCACATCAGTTCCGGTACCCATTGCAATACCGATGTCTGCCTGGGACAATGCCGGTGCATCGTTAATTCCGTCGCCTGCCATCGCCACTTTTTTCCCTTCAGCCTGCAAATGTTTTATCTCGTTCAGTTTATCTTCCGGTAGCATCCCAGCTTTGAAACCATTCAGATTCAAGATACCACTTACTGCTCTTGCCGTATCTTCATTATCTCCGGTAAACATGATTACGTCCAAGCCTTCTTCCTGAAGTTTTTTGATAGCGACAGCACTTGATGGCTTGATTTTATCAGAAATAACCACAAATCCAACGGCTTTATTTCCAACAGCTAAATAGGAAACCGTTTTTCCTTGTCTTTGCTCCGCTTTGACCTGTTCACCCAGTTCAGGGGAAATATCAGCTTCAACATGCTCCATTAATTTTTGATTCCCCAAAGTAAGCTCCTCTTTGCCAAGCTTACCTATAACTCCTTTTCCGGTAACGGCTTCAAAATTTGAAATAGGCTGAACGTTTATATTTTTTTCTTGTCCATAACGAAGCGTTGCCTGTGCCAATGGATGTTCACTGCTGCTGTTCAATGATACGATCCTTTGAAGGATATCATTTTCGTTTAGGCCGGGATTTGTGCTGATAACCTTTTCAACAGATGGCTTTCCTTCGGTAACCGTTCCCGTTTTATCAATGATTACGATATCAATGGCATTCATTTTTTCCAAAGATTCGGCATTTTTGATGAGCACACCGGATTTTGCCCCTTTTCCGACACCAACCATCACCGACATCGGGGTGGCAAGACCAAGCGCACATGGGCAGGCAATGATCAGCACCGCTATCGCATTTACAAATGCATACACGTAGGAAGGTTCGGGACCGTAAATCGCCCAGACAATAAAGGTGGCTATCGCTATCAGAACTACAATGGGCACAAAGTAGCCTGAAATTTTATCGGCCAACTTTTGAATGGGCGCTTTTGAACGGCTTGCAGAATTGACCATTTCAATGATCTGGGACAGTAAAGTTTCCGAGCCTACTTTTTCGGCAAGCATAGTAAAAGTCTTGTTCCCGTTTATGGTGCCTGAACTTACCTTGTCGCCCGGCCTCTTATCAACCGGGATAGGTTCGCCTGAAATCATAGACTCATCAATTGTTACTTCTCCCACTTTGATGCTTCCATCAACCGGT
Organism: Bacteroidetes bacterium 46-16; assembly: GCA_001897835.1. Taxonomy (GTDB): domain Bacteria; phylum Bacteroidota; class Bacteroidia; order Chitinophagales; family Chitinophagaceae; genus MKUN01. The sequence continues at coordinate 133,352 of MKUN01000029.1, read as the reverse complement.
ACTTTTTCACCTGGCTTCACACGCAGGAGATCTCCTTTTTGAATGTCATCGATGGCAACAAGTAATTCCTTTTCCTCCACGATCTTTGTAGCCTTATTGGGCGCCAGTTTAAGCAGTTCTTTAATGGCACTGTTCGTTTTTCCATGCGCTCTTGCCTCTAAGAGCTGTCCGAGCAAAACCAGTGTCAGGATAACAGTAGCTGCTTCAAAATACACGTAAACGGTTCCCATATGCGTTTTAAATTGGTCTGGGAAAACATTGGGAAACAATAAGGCAACAATACTGAACAACCAGGCCACACCAGCCCCGATGCCGATAAGCGTAAACATATTCAGTTTCCATGTAACGATAGAGCGCCATGCCCGCTCAAAAAACATCCAGGTCGCATAAAATACCACCGGAATTGACAAAGCAAATTGCACCCAGTTCCAATATTGCAGATCCATGATTTTAAACAATGGATTATTCGGGATCATCTCCGACATGGAGATGATGAAAATGGGAATTGTGAAAACAGTGGCTATTTTAAATTTGCGTAAGAGCTTGCTATAAGTTTGATCCTCTTCCTCCGCATCAGCATCCATTGGCACCAGATCCATTCCGCATATCGGGCAGGAACCGGGTTCATCCCGGATAATCTCGGGATGCATTGGACAAGTGTATTTTGTGGCTTTTTTTACTGATGGCTGTTGGACAAGGTCCATTCCACAAACCGGGCAGTTTCCCGGCTTACCGTAGGTTTTGTCACCTTCACAGTGCATTGGACAATAATATTTACCTCCACTGTTTGCAGTCAGGGGTTTCGAGACCATTGCTCCGTGACGAGGATCAGGATTTTGATGGGTTTCATGTGGCTTCACATCATGATGATTAGACGCATCTGAATGCTGTTGATTTGACATCACAATTGTATAATTTCCCGTAGCGGATAATGCTTCCTGCAGTTTTTCTGTTGAAACATGCTTTTGCATGTTAATAGTAGCCTGTGGCGGCTCTAATGTAACTACCGCAGAAATTCCATCTATGGCATTCAGTGCTTTTTCAACTTTTGTGCGGCAGCCGCCGCAGCTCATTCCGGTTATTTTATAGGTATGTTTCATGATGCAATCAATTAATAGGTTAAAGTAATCCCTCCTCCATAACCCATATCACTGTCGTAATGTGTGGATAAAGAGAAGTATTTGGTAACAATATATCTGAACCCTGCCATGTATTCCTTATCCGTATTAGCCATAAAGTTCATTCTTAACCTGCTGGTTAGGGGAACATCTTCACGCATCAACTGAAAACGCAGTTTTCCCTTACTGTCCAGCCTTGCTTCAGCAGTGACCAGCATCGGAAGGATATACTGAACCCCTATCACAGCAGCTTTCCGGTTCTTTTGGTTGCTGACTTGCCCGAACAAATTATTTTCTTTGAAATTGTTCATCCTGTTATAGTGGTAATCAAAACCAATAAAGGGGAACAGCCACTGCATCCTGCCGATATACCGCCCGAAATAGGTTTCACTTTCATTGCCATGATGTGCCTTTAAGCCAAGTCGCCATTCTGTTGAAAAACGGTAGCGGGTATTGGCCAGCATAAATTCACCATCACTTCCGTTGCTTTCCAGTCCGATGGTCGCCATTGGATGAAATGCCCTGTCATCGGAATTTAGCCCACGCTTAGCTACTTTGGGGTCCGTAATATCGGTTTTGTCAACCAGCGTATCTTGGTAGCTGAAAACCCTGCCCATTCCGCTCATCATGTGATATAAAATATGACAGTGGAAAAACCAGTCTCCTCCGGGTTCGGATGCAGCAAATTCAATGGTATCCCGTTCCATAGGCATAATGTCCAGCACATTTTTCATCGGGGCATTTTCCCCTTGTTCGTTCAGCACCCTGAAATCATGGCCATGAAGGTGCATAGGATGCCGCATCATGCTGTTATTGAACATGATGATCCGTACATTTTCCCCTTTTTTGATCAGGATCTTGTCACTTTCAGAAACGGTTTTATTGTCCAATGACCATACATAACGGTTCATGTTGCCGGTAAGCTCGAACTTCAATTCCTTCCACAGTCCTTTAGGCAATGTTGTTTTCTTGGGATCACGGAGCATATTGTAATTGAGTGTTACGATATCAGGGCTTTCAGCAGCCATATTCATTCCCGCCATGCTTTTATCATTTGGCATTTGCATGTCTGGCATATCGGCTTTTTTGTTATCGGTTTTTGGATTTTCTGCACCGGTTATTTCAGGGTACATGACCGTATTCATATCCATAACCTGGTTCTGCATTTTCATACCTTCCATTTCGATCATGTTGCCTTGCATGTCCATCATGTCGTTCATCATTTTCATTCCGGCAAAATATTTCAGTTTTGGCAACTTCTTAGCAGATACTTTTTCTCCTTTTCCCAGCCACAGCGAAGCCGATTTAGTACGGTCTTCAGGTGTTACCAAAAATTCGTAACTCTTGTTATCAGGAATAGTCACCACTACATCGTATGTTTCAGATACAGCGATAATTAACCTGTCCACCTCTACAGGTTCAACATCATTACCGTCCGTAGCTACTACCGTTATTTTACCGCCAGAATAGGTAAGCCAGAAATAGTCAGATGCACCGCCATTGGCTATACGCAATCGTACTTTGTCACCAGCCTTAAATTGTGGTTGCTCATTTTGGTTTTTCCCATTGATTAAAAATGCATCATAATACACATCGCTAACATCCATTGCATTCATTCGTTTCCATTCATTGTTGACTTTGGTTTTAAAATGTCCTGTTCGGATTGCTTCGGCATAGCTTTGGGTAGTACCTTTTTGTATGGCAAACCAATCAGTAGCGTTCTTCAGGCTGCGGTGAACTTCTTCAGGTTTCATGTCCGTCCATTCACTTAACACTACAGGAATGGTAGGAATGTCCCATTCTTTTCTTTTATTCATGATAAATGCACCGTACATGCCAATCTGTTCCTGCAATTTACTATGGCTATGGTACCAGTGTGTGCCATGCTGGACGATGGGAAACTTATAGATATAGGTACTGTGTGGTTTTATCGGCATCTGCGTAAGGAAAGGCACTCCATCCATTTTATTCGGCAAAAACAGTCCATGCCAGTGAAGTGATGTTTCCTCATCAAGGTTATTATGCACATAAATCAATGCCGTGTCGCCTTCTGTAAAAGTTAATGTTGGCATAGGGATTTGGCCGTTTACCGCAATGGCTCTTTTTGATTTTTTACCATAGGTTACCGTGGTATCGGCTATGTATAAATCGTAACGCACTGTACGGGGCGGTGTACTGCTGGTAATGGTTTTTATGGGTCCTAAATTTGCCTTTGCCTGTTTGATATTTTCCATATTAGGATTATCATCTCCCATTTGCATTCCGCTCATGGCCTCCGTATTGTCCGTCTTTTTAGCGTCCTCTTTCATTGGCATATCCATTCCATCATGCTTAGTAGGAGCTGTCTTGGGAGTTTCTTTTACCAGTTTCATTCCGCATTTAGGGCAATTTCCGGGTTTAGAAGCATGTATTTCAGGGTGCATTACACAGGTGTATGTTGCGGACTGCGCCTTTGCTGGCACTTTAGCAGGCATTTTCATTTTTGCCTCTTTTTGAGATACTGCTTTAGGGGCTGCAGCTTTAGGTTTTTCCTTAACCAGTTTCATTCCGCATTTAGGACAATTACCCGGCTTTGATGCATGAATTTCAGGATGCATTGGGCAGGTGTAGGTAACGGGCTGTTCTTTTTGCCCTGTAGGTGTATTATGCCCTTGATGCTGAGCAAATGCTAATTGCCCGAAACAAAGTATAAACACAACTATTAATATTCTCTTCATCATTTAATTTTTTAGTAAAAGACTGTCTCTCGTTTTTTTAACCCAACTCAGTAAGAGGGTTTTATCTTCTTTTGAAAGTTTTGCGTTTTTATGGATTAATGTATAAGAAGGCAAAGGCATTGTTCCATCTTCTATGCTGCTTGCGATGGATTTTAATTTGCTTTGTCGCCTTCGTTTGGAATAATTCCTAAATTCATCGAAATTCAATTCTGCCTTCCCCTTTTTTATATGCGAGGCCAGCCACCAGCCACCTGGTTGGACGTTTGCATACCAAGGGTAATTGGTGTTATTGCTGTGGCAATCATAACATGAAGTTTTTAAAACCGCTTTTACGTTCTCCGGCACCATGTAGAGCCTTGTTATGTCCGCATCCAAAACCTGTCGGTTTTGATTTCGGGCAGGTTGTACAAACTGAATGGCAATGATTACAACCGACAAGACCAACAATCCTATTTTAATCCGGCTCATTGTAGTTATTAATTTAATTCTTCTTTTACCGTACCGCAGGCAGGCATAGATTTTCCTAAATAAGGATTTTCGATGTCTTTAGTCTCGCTCAACCAATTAGCCCCTTTATTTTTATTATACTTAGGGCAATGGTCAACATACAATTTCTGCCCTGCACCAACTACCTTGACAAGTTCGTAAGTTTCCTGACTTAATGTTTCAAAGTGCTCCCGCTGATGTTCGATGTTACCTGCATTGGCCCCGATATGCTCTGCATGTTCTTTGGCATCATCTACTATATCATTATAGACTTTGGCCTGCTCAGCGGTTAAAGAAGCTTTATCAAAACTGTCAAATGTTTTTACCATTTCATTTCCGCCATCAGCAGCATCTTTGTCATTATCTTTTGTTAAGGCGTTCTTGATTTTCAAATAACTATTTAATAGGTCTTTTATTGATGAACCTGTTTCTATAGATCCACCCTTTGTCTTTGGTCCCTCCGCCGTTGCAGGGGTAGTATTGTCAGCCGTTTGGTTTTTAGGCGTACCATTATTGCAGGCAGCGAAAAACATCGTAGAAAGAACTATGCTAAAAATTAGTGTTTTCATTATTTTAATAGTTAAACTGTGAATTAAGAAGTGTTAAATTACCGGCAGCATTTTTTTATAAAAATGCTCTTAAAAATCCTTTTAAGGACTGCGATTATCTTAGCCATGATTGAAAAATTAAAGTGTAGAAACCAAAGTCGCAGAACACAACTATGGCACAAACAAATTATTGTTACTTTAAAGTTTCAACGACTTTCCCGCAGGTAAGCATGGAGCCTCCGAAATAAGGATTTTTAATTGCTGTGCTGCTGCTGAGCCAGCTTGCCTTTTTCATGGGACAATAAGCCTTGTAGATAGGTTCTGTACTAAGCTCTGTTGTTTTGGCCAAAGCAAACATATGGTCTGAGAAACCGGCAAAATATTCCCGCTGTTTTTTGATGTCTTTTGTTTTTACAATATCACCTGCATCTTTTAACAAAGCGGTACGGCTTGCTTCGGGAAGGGTTTTGTCATCAATCGAGTTAGCAGTTTTTACAAACTCAGAAGCCTTTGCTGCCGCTGTGCTGGCATTGCTGCTCACTAAAGCATCCTTAATAGCATAGTATTGAGTGAGTAACTGAGAGGAGGTATTATTTGTATTGTTTTGGGCAAAGCTATATTGGCCAAACGCAGTTGCTATGAAAGCAACTAAGAAAAATATCTTTTTCATTTTAATTGATTTTAATGTTTTAAGCTAAATAATTACGGGCATGGATGTGCAACACCCATACCACAGGCAAAAAACATTAAATCAAATCTGGAAACTCTGAATAGCTACTCGTATGTCCGATATAGGTGGATGATGGATTCGGACAAAAAATTTATTGTTGGGTATATGCGAATTTGATGCAAAAAAATCAAAATGATAAAAAGAGGAAAGAAATGCTGTGAAGAATACAGGGTGGATACTAAAATCAAAAGATTGCGGTGTTAGCTTATCAACCTTTGCGAATTTTGCCGCCTCGTCTGTGCAACAGTTGTCTTTAGTCTTTTTCGATGAATGGTGATCCTTAGCCAAACCATTATGTTCATCATGTGAATGTGCTTTAGAGTGCTGATGAGCGGGCGCATCCTTATCAGCTAAGACGGCTTTTTCTTCCTGATGATGTGAACCATTAAAACCCATATCTAACCCAACAGAGCAAGCAAACCCTACAACCGTATTTAAAGAAAATACGATCAGTAGAAAAACTGCTTTTAGTTGTATGGACGGGCTTTTTTTCATTAATCAATACAAAAATAAAACTATTTATACAAATACCTGCATCTTTAGCAACAAAGGTACTTTTTTAAGTAGTCAGGAACTTACACAATTACGGAAAATTGTTATAAATTCCCGCCTGGAAGACTCCAGGCAGGAAAATTAAATTAAGCTGCTGTAGCCATTTCTTCACAAGCGGCAGCACATTTGCGACAAGCTTCTGCACATTCCTTGCAATGCTCCATACCCATTTGCGCATGTTTTTCGCATTCTTCGGCGCAGGCATTACAAACATCTGCACAAACCCGGCAAAGATGATTACTGTACTCACTCCCTAAGCTCATTACCTCTGCTGCTGAACGGCAGATTGCTGCGCATTCCAGATCAAGTTGAATACATTTCGATAGCATTTTTACGTCTTCTTCTTTAAGACATTCGGTAGCACAATGGCTACAAGTTACTGCACATGCTACACAGGCATCGATGCAATCTTTGAATTGTTGATGTGACATAATGTTACTTTTTTAGTTAGATAAATTATTGTTATTGTTATTTTCCGTCTGATAAAATCCATTGCTGCAATTCTTTGATCTCTTGATCCTGCGCTTCAACGATATTCCTTGCCATTGTTTTCATGGAATCCTCGTGACCGTAAATTAATTCCAGTCTTGCATTTTCAATAGCACTTTGATGATGCTGTATCATGAGCATGGCAAAATCGTGATCTATGTCTCCATTGATGATCTGGAGGTCAGTAACTTTTCCTGACCTTTCCATATTAGCCATTTGCTGCATACTGAATTCAGGGACATTTCCGTGTGGGGAATGGGCATTTAAGAAAGTGGTAAGCGGTTCGATTTCTGCTGTTTGAGCGTCAATAATCATTTGTGCCATTTCCTTCATTTGTGCATCATCGCCACTTTTCAGCTCAGCATTTGACATGTCAATAGCTCCCTGATGGTGCATGCGCATCATCATTGCAAAATCATTGTCCGGGTCATTTGTTTTTTGCATACCCATCATAGTATCCATCATACTGTGCATAATAGACATCATCTGGTTATCATCATGTTTTTGGATTTTGATGGTATCATCGTCTTTACTGCATGATGCAATTGAAATGGTAAAGAGAGAAATTGCTAAAAGTTTGAATGCATTTTTCATAACTGCAGTATTTTTTATTGTTAATGTTTACTTGTTCATTTTCACTAATGAAGGATAGATCCTTAGGAAAACCTGTCCAGAGATAGGATTTTTGCCATACAAATTATCTAATCGGTTATCCGCATGGTAACCGGTTAACTGGCCGCCTCCAGCTACACGGAGCTTGCCGATGTAAAACAGATCATAGTTCAGTCCAAGTGTCAATGCGTTTACCGGGAATAGCCCATGATCACCAAACGTTACCGGGTTTAAATCCAATTCTTCAACAGACTTTTGCGTCCATTCATAACGCGTGTACAGCGCAAGTCGTTGCAAACGCAGGGTAGCTTCAAGAAGCGCTGCATTTTCTCCATCAACCCCCTTACTTTTATTTAATCCCCAAAGAGCTGTTGCGTTCAGCGATTTTTCTTCGCCAAATGGCAGGCTATAAATAGCGGATGCTGTGGTACGGCTGATGTCTTCTTCTGAGTGCAGGGCTTCCGGACTTTTGATCCAGCCTTGTGATACCTGAAAGGACCAGCTTCGCGATGGATTAAAAGATAACCGGCCACTATAGGAATCAAACCGGGGCTTATCAAAATTGTAACGGTTCTCATCAGGTTCGCGGCCGGTAAAGGAAGATGCTTCAATTTTGAATTTATCATAGCGGTAACCGATGGTCGCTACTCCAAAAGTGATATGTGTCCCGTCATTCCAGTGATGGCTTATTGGAGCATCCGGGTTAGACAAGGCCGAAGGACGGTGCATAAAAGCTACTGATCCTAATGCAGGTTCACCCGGATATCCGATATAAATTGACAAATCTGACTTTTTGGAAAAAGCATACGTATAGCCGACTGAAAGTTCAGAGATCAGGTCATGCGGATGTTGATGATCTACTAAAGGTTTTCCTTCCCAGCTTTCCCCTGATTGTAACAGCAAAGGATATCCGCCTCCACCTTCGGTTAGTCGGTCTAAAGAAAACATCGCACTGAAATGGAATAAGCCTTTCTGTCCAACTTTTCGTTGCCCCATTGCCATAAACCAGTTGGGTGCGCCAAAAGCTTCATCCCCACGTGAGCCTTTGTTTCCTAAATCCTGCTTTGTATATCTGGGAGCAATATTACCATGAAACATGTACATCCATTTTTTGGAATGTACCATGATGCCATACATGGGTGATGCGTCCGGGAGCCATGCTGTTCCTGAACCATTTCGGCTCATAGGAAGGTTTAAAGAATAAGAATGACTCATTGGTGGCATATCCATGTCCATCATAGATGAATCCTGCATCATTCTCTTATTTTTAGTACTATCTGTCATTCCTGGCATATGATGCTGAGCCCGGACCATAAGTGCATTACATAATAGCAATGTCACTATGACAACGAATTGTATTCTCATAGAAATGTATTTGTGTTACACATTATCTTGATTTTCCAACTCACAACAAACATGTGCCGTGGTAATAAAGATCGTGTAGGATGTAAAACGATTATTAAATTCAAGCTCTTTGTGGCAATAGGAATTCATTGCTGAAAGAGGTTACAGCATCATGGCTTGAATCATATAAGAAGGGAACGAAATTTAATGGAAATATCTTTACCTGAAATTCCAGGTGGGCCATGAATTTCAGGCCAGGATTCTTCTAATGATATGTATTTATAATATGCAGCAAACTGGTAATTTGAATAGCTAAGTAATTCAGGAAGAGAAGGAATTTTAATACTAAAATTTACTTTAATATTTTCGGTAACTACATAATTTCCATGCTTGTTACAACAGGAACAGTCCTTATCTCCATCGCAGTCCTTGTCTTTGCCATTGTGAGCACTTTTTTCATTGTCTTTATGAGGCTGATCCTGATGCGCTATTTGAACCTTACCAAGTAAATAATCACCTGCACAATGAACAATACACACAAACATACCCGTTGCTATCAACAGATAAAGTGCGGCTATACTCACTATGGCTGTATTTCTCAATTGCATCTTGGTGGATCATTAAGACTACAGTTCTTAAAGATATTTGTTCATGTTTTCTATTCTTCAATAATTATGCCCTTATAACAGACTGAACCACACCAATTCAGACATCAGCTAATTCTTCCTTTCACAGCTATATATTGGGACTTAAAGAGTTTATCGCATTAATTATATGCAAAGTTACGCACATGGCTGCTGGAGCGTCCAAAAACTTCCGGCATAAACACATGCCCTCGCACATATCCCTCATTTATTCCTTTGCTTTTTGGACTTGATTGCCCTGTGCCTGATAACGCACCATAATTAATTTTTAAACTTTTAAATGATTGAATTATGGAAAGCGTAATGAGTGTTTCAGAAATGTACAATGTTGCAGAAATTGAACTGGTTTACAAAACTAAAATTAAAGCATCGCAACGTCCCAAAGTAACCTCTTCCAAAGAAGTATATAATGTTTTGCTACAAAGCTGGGATAAAAATAAAATCGAATTTGTGGAGCAGTTTAAAATATTGCTATTAAACAGATGTGGAAGAATTTTAGGCATAGTTGAGGTTTCAACCGGTGGCATCGCAGGTACTGTTGCTGACCCGAAAGTGATTTTCTCAGCGGCCTTAAAAGCGAATGCAAGTTCCCTGATCCTGGCACATAATCATCCTTCTGGAAATATCAAACCAAGTGAAGCTGATAAGTACTTGACCAGAAAGATAAAGGAAGTAGGCAAGCTACTGGACATTTCGGTACTTGACCATATCATTGTAACTACAGAAGGATATTGCTCATTAGCAGATGAAGGGGAGATGTAAACTCCCTTTTTTCTCAAAATCATTCCTAAAAAAAGAGATTATTCGTAATTTTATAATAACTAATATTTTATTGCTATGAAGAATGTACTATTTGCCTTTTTTGCCGCATGTATCCTAATGACAGCTTGCTCCAATGATAATAAAGATTTAAGCAGAGACGAAGCTATGAATCTCATCAAACAGGAAACCGCATACCCTAAGGTTGTTGATTATGACCTCTTTTGCGGAGATCCCGAATTTGCAAAAAAAGTGCTTGATGCCGGCTTGGAAAAACGGGGCCTCTTGACTGTGCAACGCACTCAGAAATTAAGTGACGTAGGGAAGCCTATCATCCAGCTTTCTGGCAAAGCCGAGCCTTATCTATTGCCAACTCCCGAAAAGGACAAATCAATAAATGTACAAAAGGTGAAATTGGCTGAAGAAGAACTGAAAGAAGTTACCGGTATAAAAATGACCGAGGACGGAAAAGGTGCGGTTGCAGAGTACACTACAACATACAAAAGCGTTACTCCATTCTCCGCCTTAGTCAATACCGATTTTCAAAAAGAAAATATCCATCAGGCTAATTTTGCTTTGTATGATGATGGCTGGAGATTGGAAAAAAAACAAGGAATGTAATTTATAGATCTCCGGAAATATTAGCTTCTATCAAGCTAATATTTCTCTTGTTATTTAGCCCCACCTTAATTTCGTAAAATGCCGAAGTCGGATAAACTTTGAAGTCTATATCACACCCTTCTAATTGGTATAGTTCATCTGATTTTCTGCGACACACAGTTAATTGAAATTTAATACCGGTATCCTGCTGAGTAAAGTAACAGCAGATGCCCGCTATTTTCCTCGCCCAGATTTTAAAATCCAGTTTAGTATAATACTTTCCTAAAGGTATTTGATCTGTTTGATAAGGATATAGTTTCGGCTCATACCCTTTTTCCAATGCTTGGTTCCAAGACAATACATTACTTTCCATACGCTCGTATCTTGAGATGACAGCAAAACTGCTCAATTATTCCCTTATATTTAATTGAAATAGTACATTTGTATAAAATATTCTTGAAGCGTTTTTGCTTTAAGTCCGGCACTGAAACTTAGGAATTTCACCAACAGCAGGACATAAGTGGAGAACGCTCATGCTATAGCGTGGGCGCACTTATTGTTGTTGGGTTTCCTAAGACCTCAGTGCTGTAAGTTGTTGCCTGCGCTTATTTTTGCAGGCGACAATGGTCAATGTCTAACCTAAAATAATATGTTATGACCGCAAACAGCCGTTATCCGGGATTCGATTATCCAGCCCAAAATCTATCTAAATTTCTAGGCGTTCTTGATTTCTTTACCATTATGCTAAAAGATGGAAGTATTATCCACTTTACACCAGATGATGCTAATTCTTTTCGCCACTGGCTGCTATTGAATAAAGTGATAGATATGAGAACTGAGAAAGGTTGGGTCACATCATAAATAATGATCAATATTATTTTCCACTGCCTAAAGAAGTCAATTTTTCACTAAGCTCTATCAGTCCCGCTTTTTGCAGACAATCACCAGCTAAGGCTTTCAGCTCTTGTAAGGTTTCCTGAGGAACACTGTTCAACAAGCTCGATGATTTGTCATCATCTTCCACTGCCAGTCCACGTTCTATAACACTATTCAACAGCAATACATTTCTGCGTGAGATTCTTAAATCAATCTTCACTGTTTCGTTCATGCCAGGGATACTCAGAATGGTATCATAAACCTTGGCCACATCATTTGTTGTTAACATAATCACACGTTTTATTTTTAAAAATCTTCAAGTACAAAAATAATAAGTACATCGTTTAACATCCTCATCAAAATATAATGAGGATAGGTATAATCCATAACGCCTGTTTAACTTTACTTCATAAAACTGAATAGTGAAGTTGAAAATGTGTAGTTATGGATTTCAGAAAGCAAAGGCTTTCCATCGAGGAAGGCAAGGAAATGGACATGGTTAATTACTTGTCCTCATTAGGCCACGAGCCTTCAAAAATCAGGAATAGCGATTATTGGTATCTGTCTCCTTTACGGAAAGAAAAGACGGCTTCTTTTAAGATTAATCGTAAGCTGAACAGATGGTACGATCATGGTCTGGGAAAAGGTGGTAATCTAATTGATTTCGGTATCGAATATCATCGCTGTACTATCAGTGAATTACTGGACAAGATTAGTGTTAATTTTTCTCTTCAGCAGCCTGTTATTTATCCTACGAAAGTGGAGAATGCATCCGATCATAAAATCAAAGTGTTGGGAGATTTTTCACTTACTTCTTACCCGTTATTACGCTACCTCAAGCAAAGACTTATCCCCATTGAAATTGCCGATAAATACTGCCGGGAGATCCGGTACCAGCTAAACGGTAAAACGTATTATGGCATAGGCTTTAAAAATGATGCGGGCGGTTTTGAAATACGGAACCCGTATTTTAAGGCGAGCAGCTCGCCCAAAGATGTCACCACCTTTAAAAATGGAGCTAACGAGATCATCATTTTTGAAGGCTTTACAGATTTTTTATCTTTCAAGGCCATTCATAAACACGTTTCAGGCAAAAAGTATGATTTTGTGGTTTTAAATTCTGTTTCCTTCTTTGAAAAAGCCCGCCCGTTTATGGAAGCACATGAAGTTATCCGGCTTTATTTGGACCGGGACACTGCCGGACAAAATTGCAGTCAGCTTGCGCTTTCCAGAAGTGATAAATATTCGGATGAAAGTAACCTTTACGAAAACCATAAAGACCTTAATGACTGGGTGGTGAATTTTGGCAAACCATCTAACCATATTTAAAACAGCAGTTAAGCTGATGTAACTGAAGACATCTAAGTATATCCAGCAACTGTAAAACTTCTTCCTGGTAGCTGTAGAAAATGGATTTATTTGCTTTTAAGGCCATAAAAGCTTTATGGAAGGCTGTCAGATTGCAATGTTCCCGCAATCGGCCAGATGAACGGTTGTTAAACAACCGGATCTGGCTGCCCTTTACTCGGAACTCGTGGGCAGGGCTACTAAAATGTGAAAATGAGTTTGAAAACGTGAAAATGAAAAGTGATGGAAAGAGAAAATTCAAACAGGACACGCATCATCGGGCTACGCTTAACTCCCGTTGAGTATGCCAAAATCGAAAAGAAATGGAAGGCTTCTACCTGCCGTAAGCTAAGCGAGTATGTACGCCGCAGTGTATTTGAAAAACCCATTGTTACAACTTACCGCAACAGCTCGCAGGATGACTTAATGGCAGAACTTACACGCCTTCGCAGCGAGCTTAACGCAGTTGGAAACAATTTCAACCAAGCGGTTAAAAAGTTGCATACACTCAGCCAGGTTGCTGAATTTAGGAGTTGGATGATTGCTTATGAAGTGGAGAGAAAAATCCTGAATAACAAGGTGGATGAGGTTAGGAATAACATCAAAAAAATGTTGGAAATATGGTTGCAGTGATCAAGGCCGGACATTCCATGCACCGCATTTTCAACTACAATGAGAATAAAGTAAAAGAAGGCGTTGCAGAGTGCATTGGCGCAGAAAATTATCCGCTGAATGCAGGTGAAATGAGCCTTAGCATAAAGCTCAATTACCTGCTGAAACGCATGGCGCTTAATGAAAATGTGAAGCGTAACAGCGTACATATTTCGCTCAATTTCGATCCTTCGGAAATCGGTTTGCCGAAGGAAAAATTAACAGAGATTGCTAAAACTTACATGCAAAAATTAGGCTTCGGCGACCAGCCATATCTGGTTTACCAGCACCGCGATGCGGGGCATCCCCACATTCATTTAGTAACAACAAACATACAAGCCGATGGAAGGCGTATAGACCTTCATCATTTAGGCATCCGCAAGTCGGAACCGGCAAGGAAGGAAATTGAAAAGCAATTTGGATTAGTGGTTGCGCAGGGCAGGCAAACAAAGCAACCATACGAGTTGGAACCAATCGTAATGAGTAAGATCCACTATGGGAAATTACAGTCGAAAAAGGCCATCAGGAATGTACTGGAAGGGGTCTTAAATACCTACAAATTTACCAGCCTGCCAGAGCTTAATGCAGTGCTTCGCCAATACAACGTTCTGGCTGATTGTGGCAGTGAAAATTCGAGGATTTTTAAAGGTGGAGGATTAGTGTATCGCATTCTGGATGACATCGGAAATCCCATCGGCGTACCCATAAAAGCCAGCGACTTTTACAATAAGCCCACCCTTAAATTTTTGGAAGATATATATGGGCCTAACCAGGCAAAACGAATGCCATTTAAAGCCCGTATCAAAAATGAAATAGAAAAGGCGTTTATCGGCAAACCGCTGGCACTTGATGAACTGATAAAAAAGTTGGAAAAACAAGGGATACAAACTGCTTTGCGTAAAAGTGAGAGTGGTTTATTATACGGGATAACCTACGTAGATCATCAGACGAAATGCGTTTTCAACGGCAGTGCTTTAGGGAAGCAATACAGCGCTAAAGCCATTCAGGAAAGATGCCAGTCGAGAGATGAAATTTATGCCGCTTTGTTGCCACAGGCCAAATTAAAACCGGCTGACATCGGGGAGCCGTTGCAGGCTAAAACACCACCGATGCCGGAAACTTCCCACGAATCAAATATTATTCCGCTCAAAGCAGACGAACAAAGTCTTTTAGACATTCTGATGAAACCTGAGCAACTGGCCGATTATATACCCGGTCAGTTAAAGAAAAAAGGCAAAAAGAAGAGAAAAAGAAAAAACATATCCAATAACCAATAAATTTAAAACAATGGCTGTACAGACAGGAGAAAACGAACAGGCGCTGAGGAAAATTCTGGACATGACCAGGTTGATCAGTATCGTTATTTTAGTGATACATTTCTATTATTATTGCTATGCAGCCTTTCAGGAATGGGGGTTGAACAGCGCTTTCAGCGACCGGATTTTAGGCAATGTTTACCGCACAGGCATCTTTAGCAACTTCGTTAAAAGCAAGCTGATTGCTTTAGGCTTTCTGATGATTTCCCTGCTCGGTGCCAAAGGCCGAAAAGACGAAAAGCTGGGGTATAAAACAGCTTTTGCCTACACCATTACAGGCTTGGTGCTTTATTTTTCGAGCTATCTTTCGATGCTGCTGGACATGCCTGTGCAGGAGAAGGCAGCCGTCTATATGGGCATTACTGCTATTGGGTTTCTATTGGTACTTTCAGGGGGCACTTTACTTTCCCGTATCATTAAAAGTAAATTCAACAACAAGGACATTTTCAATAAAGAAAACGAAACGTTTCCACAGGAAGAACGCCTGCTGGAAAACGAGTATTCCATCAATTTGCCGGCTCGTTACCACCTCAAGAATAAGGTGCGCAATAGCTGGGTCAATATCATTAATCCTTTCCGCTCCGTAATGGTATTGGGAACGCCGGGTTCAGGTAAATCGTACTTCGTTATACGGCATATCATTACCCAGCATATCCGTAAAGGGTTTACCATGTTCGTGTATGATTTCAAGTTTGACGACCTTTCAAGAATTGCCTACAACACATGGCTAAAAAATAAACATAAATATGCAACTCCACCGGTTTTTTACGTCATCAATTTTGACGACCTGACCCGTAGCCACCGATGTAATCCGTTAGAGCCATCTGCTATGACGGATATTACCGATGCTGCTGAAAGTGCCCGCACCATCCTGATGGGTTTGAACAGGGAATGGATTAAGCGGCAAGGCGACTTTTTTGTGGAATCGCCAATCAATTTTTTATCTGCGGTAATATGGTATCTGAAGAAATACAAGGACGGTGAATTTTGTACCTTGCCCCATGTCATCGAGTTGATGCAGGTGGATTACGATAGTTTGTTTACCCTGCTCAGGACAGAGAAGGAAATTGAGGTACTGATCAACCCTTTCGTTAACGCTTATCTCAATGATGTGATGGAGCAGTTGGAAGGTCAGATCGCAGCCGCAAAGGTCGCAATGGCAAGGCTCTCTTCACCACAATTATACTATGTGTTATCCGGAAACGACTTTAACCTTGATATAAACAATCCAGATGACCCGAAGATCGTTTGTATGGGTAACAATCCACAAAAGATACAGATCTACGGAGCAGTACTTTCTCTTTATGTGACCCGCCTTGTGAAGCAGGTCAATAAAAAAGGAAAATTGAAAAGCAGTCTGGTATTTGACGAGTTCCCGACGATTTATCTGAATAATATGGACAGCCTCATAGCCACGGCAAGAAGCAATAAGGTTTCCACCTGCTTAGGTATTCAGGATTTCAGCCAGCTTCGTAAAGATTATGGCCGGGAGCAGGCTGATGTGATTATGAATATTACAGGCAATATCGTGGCCGGTCAGGTCACGGGCGATACAGCAAAGCAGCTCTCCGAACGCTTCGGAAAAATCATGCAGGACAGGGAAAGTTATTCCATCAATAGCGGTGACACTTCTATCAGTCGTTCCAAGCAATTGGAAACTGCTATACCTCCCTCAAAAATATCGGCGTTAAGCTCAGGAGAGTTTGTGGGCATGATAGCCGATGACCCTGACAATAAAATAGAGCTAAAAGCCTTCCATTGTGAAATTATAAATGACCATGAAGCTCTAAAAAGAGAGGAAGAAAACTATAAAAATATCGAGGTAATCCGTAAGCTGGACAACAGCATGGTACAACGCAACTATTTTCAGATCAAGCAGGATATACAGGACATTATTCAGTCGGAAATGGAACGGTTACTGAATGATCCGGGACAGTCGCATTTGGTCATTAAAAAAGGATAAAATACTTATGCGATGTTAGGAAAAAAGCACTTTTTTCAATTTCTCTGCGGCCTGCTCATGTTTGGTTCCATTCATCCTGGAAAGATTAAATAGTTTCCATTGCACTGATGGAAGTTGGGAAACTTCCTCCATATTGGATAGTCCCAATAAATTCCATTGCGGCCTTCTTTCTTTGAAAGATAGCAGAAAATGCCGTTCGTCATCAGTCATCGTTTGATGGATGATAGCGATTAGATCTTCCCTTGTTTGTTCCAGTTCTTCTACCGGGACATCTACTTCTGCCATCTGTACAAATTCTGTTGCGTAAACCTCCCGGATATCTTTGCGGTGCGGGGCGAGCAACTCTGACATAGGACGTTGGTGGCTGATTAAGAATACCAGAAAGGTCTTCCGTAAATCTGTTGGAAAGCCTTCATTTTTGAGCAGGAATTTTACATCAAACAGGTCGCGTGGGTGCTGGCGGTCTAAGGCTGCACATATCTTACCCGCATACAGATCCGGGAATGAAGCCACCTGTATTTCTGCATAGCCAAACTCCTTTTCCACAAACTCGCTTACCTCCATACGCACTTCGGAAAATACCGTTCCCCTGATTACAGGGGACAGTTCTACTTTGACCCGTACATCGTCTAACTGAAGTATTAACCGAAGGGCATCGCTTTGCTCATGCGCATTTTGTATATGGAGGCCCGAAATGGTTTTCTTCATCAGTGCACTCAACCGTGACAAGGCTGCCCGGATATTGACAAGTGCCTCTTCACGGCTTTCTGAAGGCAGGTATAGCAGGTCAATGTCTACCGAAAGCCTTGGCAATGGACGGTAAAACAAATTGATGGCCGTTCCTCCTTTCAGCGCAAAACATTTCTCGGTATCTAATAACGGAAGTATGCGCACCAGTAACTGCACCTGCCGGTAATATATGCTGTCTTTCTTCATGTTAATGTTGGAAATCTTTAGGTACGGTTATTTTATAGGTTTTGTCCAGTTCGCCACCCTTCACAATCAGCCGGTTGCCAGAACCCAGGCTTATACTTTCCTGTTTCAGTTTGCTATACCATGCATAATTATATTGAGAACCGAACCATAGGAAAAGCCGTTTTACTTTTACATTAGTACATTGTTCCAGAAGTCTCTGTAAAGTACGGGGCGATAGGGCCGTCATGCCCTGTATCAATTGACCTGCATGCTCAAACGAGACTTTTTCCGGTACTTCGTTCAGCATTTCCAGACAGGCCTTTTCCGGACACGATATTTTGAGTGCTTCCATTCCTTCTTTCCACACAACGGTAGCCGTGTAATCATCTGCTATTGCCGGGGCCATTTCTTCAAAAAGTTCCTTTCTGGAATGGCGAATAAACACCGCGTTTTCCGATACCTCATTTACCCAGGTGGGCAATTTGTCATTGCCGTAAACCTGTATGATCTCTTTCTTTGAGGCTGGTAAATAATGCGAGAAACCTTTTAATTCCAGTGCTGTCAGTCCACCAACGATAAAATCCGTCTTCATAATAGATTGCAGAGTATGGACAGCACTTTGCCAGGAAAGCCGGACACTTCCTCTTGTATAGATGCCTTTTTGCAGGAGTTTTAATTGTTCGCTCTTGACAAGGTTATCTATCGCATGTTTATTCAGCCAGGCTTGCTCCATCAGCCACTGCCTGGTTACAAGTACGCCTTCAGGAAGGAGTTGTTCCAGCATTTTGCGTCTTTCCGGATTGGTTGCCATGTTTATATTTTCGCTATAAGACGGCGTTAATCGCCGTCAATTCAAAGATACATAAATTAATTTAGTTTGAGCTAACCATAAATGACGGCGTTAGTCGCCGTTAATAGGCTTTAGCGTAAATCATAGGTGATTGTATCAATTTTTCTTGGGCATGTCCCTTCGGGCCGGGCGCTTTTAGGGTACGCTCCGCTTCCGTGTTAACACACCGGCTTGTCCTCTCGCCGCCTTCCAGCCCCCTCATGCTTTATTGATCCTGCCATGTCAAAATTTAAAAACCTGGTATGACGGCCAGCCTGCTCCGCATTTTCCAATGCGAAACGGATAAAAAGGCAGCTAATGTATTGCGGGCAAAGCTGACTGGAAAACCAAAAGACTACGGCATAATGGCTTTGCTCGTTCCTCACAAACCCACCCTTCGGGACTTATTCCGTTTCCTTTTGGTTTTCCGCTTTACCCGCACTGTTTACCTGCTTTCTTTTTTTCCGTTTTTTCTTTTGGAAAATGCTCTTTGGGGCAGGCGGCGTGAAAAAAAGACGAATGAACAAAATGGTTTAACAATTAAAATTCAAACATCATGAACATTATCGGAAGACTGACAAGGGATGCAGAAATCAGCACCCTGCCGAGCGACAAACAAGTGGTTAACTTTTCTATTGCGGTCAATGACAATTACCGCAACAAACAGGGCGAACAGGTGGAACTAACCGAATACTTCAACTGCGCCTACTGGATTTCAACAAACGTGGCAAAAGCACTGACCAAAGGCACACTGGTGGAGCTTAGGGGCCGGGTAAGCGCAAGCGCATGGATTGGGGGCGATGGAGAAGCACATGCAGCACTCAATTTCCATACTTCACAAATTAAACTGTACGGAGGTGGTAGGAGAACGGAAACCGTATCAGATGACAGGGAAAACAATACCGGGGCATCCGTTAACAAACGCAAAGGCAGTAATACAGCAGAAAAAGACGACCTCCCTTTCTAAACAATCATTTTTCATTTATCAAATCTAAAAATTACAATCATGGCACATAATCTCAATTTCAACGAACGTACAGGTAAATACAGTTTCTTCAGCGTACAACAAAAGGCATGGCATAATTTGGGGCATGTAGTAGAGCAATATCCCACCAGTGCCGAAGCAGTTAAATTCTCAGGGCTTGACTTCGAGGTCATCAAATCACCGCTGTACACGCATGGTACAGGAGTAACCATCGGCAATGATGGCGAAATAAAAGAAGGTGATAACATTTTACTGCCCGGCAACTTCGCTACCATGCGCACCGATACCAATCAGGTTTTCGGGGTAGTGGGCAAGGATTACCAAATAGTACAAAATGCAGATGCCTTCGCTTTTTTCGATGCGATTGTAGGCGGTGGTGAAGGCATACTGTATGAAACCGCAGGGGCATTGGGTAATGGGGAACGCATATTTATAACCGCCAAACTGCCCGGCTATATTCGTGTAGGCAATGGTGACGATGTGACCGAGAAATACATTTTCCTAACCACCTCTCACGATGGAACAGGTAGCATTACCGCAGCCTTCACACCCATAAGAATAGTTTGCCAAAATACCTTGAACGCATCCCTTTACAATATGTCCAATGTGGTACGCATTCGCCATACCTCGGGTGCAAAGCAACGCCTGGAAGAAGCGCACAAAGTAATGGGACTGGCTAACAAGTTAAGCACCCAACTGGAGGGCATATTCAACGGGTGGGCAAAAGTTCGCATTACCGATACCGAAGTGAAAAAGCTCATCCAACTGGCATTATGCCCGAACAGGGAAACATTAACGGCGCTCAAAAAAGGTGCGGAAGATGAATTATCCACCGTGTTCAAAAACACTGTTGAGGATACCTTCGCCTATGCGATGATAGCGGATACACAGCAGATGGACACCACTAAAGGAACTGTATTCGGTGCGTATAACGCCATCACGGGCTATTATCAGAATGTACGCAACTACAAGGACGATGAAGCCAAATTGCAGTCCATCGTTATGGGTGGAACAGCCCAAACCAAAGCACAGAGGGCATTTGAATTATGCGGCCAGTTTGCAAAGGATGGTGCAGATGCGTTTGCATTCAACTGATAAGCAGGACAGGCAGCTATTACTGCCTGTCCTTAATTATTAACTTAAGAAAACAGGAAGATGAAACCTTTAGAAAAATTGATAAACGTAGAAAAAGCCAGATTACTGCATGAACTGTTTCCGCAGGAAATACCTGCTTTACTGGAATATGCCGGCAATCTGTGTGCAACCATAAAAGAGGATGAGCATTTACACGGCAAGTGGGAAAATGGTTTACTGACCGTTGAGGCGTGGCTTTCCTTTGTGGATGAAGTGGAAAAAAAGATTAATCGGTATGGCAATTACCTGCATACGCATAGCCGTGTGTTTGCCGACCAGTTGTTTGATGGCTATCTCGCTTTATACATGGTGCATTGCCTGACTTTATATACCACCACACGCAAGCACAGCAACCACAAATTCGTACTGGCAGTGGATTTATTGTTCAACCCTTAAACTTGAATTTATGGAACCATTAATAAAACTATTGCAAAGTATGACTTACCCAACCCTGTTCTTTGCGGGGTTGGGTATCAGGCTCATTGTCGGGATGCGACAGTTTAATCGCAGGGGATTAGGAGGCTTGCAGCATTTCAGTAACTATTTCATTGGGCTGATTACCCTTTCCATAGAATGGATACTGAAATGGGTAGCCTTATCAATGATGTTGTGGGGCGCATGGGGTTTGCTATTTAAGTAAGACGGTGCGGAACAAAACGGTAACAGGACTATACAGAATAGTTAAAAAACTAAATTATTAAAAATGGAAACGACAAATTTTTTTAGCAAAGTGGCCGCATTGAATATTACAGGCGACCTGCAATTGACTATACGCAAAGGAACAGAAAACAATTGTATCGTATCGGTTATGCTCCATAATGAACAATGTGGAGATGATGCAAGAAAACTGATCCCGCCCCTTAATCTAAAGGGAACAGTAAACGAATTGGACGAGGGATTTTTTGAAAGGATAACCACGCCTTTGCAATCCGCTTCGGGCTTAATACACAATATGGAAGCCTTTATGAAGCAATTGGAAGAAGCCAAAAAACAATCGGCCATGGAAAAGGAAAAAACCGACAAAGAAAAAAAGGCTAAGGAAGAAAAGGAAAAGAAATTTAAAGAAGCTATGGCTAAAGCCAACGAACTGGAGAAAGAGGGCAGTTACAGGGATGCCTGGATGAAAGTACCCGACCCTGCACAATTCCCGGGGCAGGCAGAAGTGATACGCAAACGCAAGACTGCATTGTCAGCCAAGTTTGCTCCCGACTTGTTCGGCGCACCTGAAACAGTGAGAGAGACAACCGAACCACAGGAAGAAAACACGCTTCACCATGAAGTCTCCGACAATGAGAGGAATTGTGATGAAGTGGAGGATAATTGGGAAGACGATTGCGAAACAGAATAATTTACCAATATCAAAAAACAACAATCATGTTATTAGCAACACAATTAGAACGGGTGTTCTTACTGAAAGATAAAGGGCAGGAAATCAAATTGACCGACCCCGAACCCAAATGGAGCGTGGAAGCAGTATTGAATTTTTATGCCAACACATATCCCATATTAACAACGGCAAAAGTATCTGCACCAGTTATTCGTGATGATACCGTACAGTACAGATTTGAGAGCGTAATGGGAACAAAAGGTTAATCAAAAATTAAAAATAATGAACGATGCAACGAAATATTATATCCGAGATTATCAGCAAACCGCAACAGCCGAAACAACGGCAATTGCACCGGCAGTTGGGCGAGTTTGCCAACTGGATGCAAAGACCAAAAGACGCAAGCGAAACCCGAAAAGACACACGGAGGTCAGTACCCCTTTCGATGCTGCCAATGGTTTCATAAAGTCTGCGTTCCTGCCAAAACTAAAAACGGCACATTCTGCACAGGCTTGTATGAAAAATGAAAAGACGGAAAGGGATATTTACCATTCCCTTTCCCTACTGGCAAAGCATTACGGAATTGAGCTAAAGCAGACAAAAAGCTACGGTTATCCGTACAATATCAGTTTGGCTTTGTGGGATACACAGGAGAAATTAAAGCAAATAGTTTCCAATTGGGACAGTTTACAAGTGGTACAGGACAGAATGAAAACCTTTTTTATTTGTGAAGAACGGTACAGCACAGGTACTACACTTTATTATATCCCTGTAATACCACTCTTTGAAATGCTGAATGACCCCATACGTAAAAAGGCCGCACAATTGCTGGTGTCGGTTTGCAGTTACCTGTACCATATTGCGGATATTCCGTATTACAGGCAGGAAAACAGCTACCTATATTGGATATACGAAATGTTGACCGATTGGGTGGAGCAAGACGATGAAACGAGTGAAACAGAACTATATAAAAATGAATTACGGCAAGCCAAATGGGTGGGTGAACGTATCGAGCAAAAGCTATTTAACCGTACCAATCTAACGTTTTTTGAACAGCGTTTAAGTGCATTTAAACCGGCAGATGAATTTGATAAGGAATGTTTGCAATTGGCTTGCAATGCGCTTACACTTTACACGGAATATCCTCATACGAATATCTTTCGTAATGCTCCGAAATCTGATGAAGACCCTTATGATGAAAACGAAGACTATGACCAGGAAACCATTGGCATGGAAAAGTACATATCCTTTATGGCAGATGGAAAAGGCTGGCTATATGAAAGCCTTTCGGATAGTATCAACAATGAGTTTAATGAATATGGCAATGTGGAAGAACCGACCATCCGCAAATGTTTTGACGGAAGCCCTATAACAGGTAACAACCTTGATTTTGAGAACCGCCTGTTTACGCTATTGAACGATATATGCTACTTACTGAACAACTATAAAACGACAAGGCGATGAATAATAATACAACCGACATAACCAGTGATTTTGGAACGCTGTACCATCCAAAATCGGCTTTAATATTCTATGAAACAAAAGGCACAAATACGGATGGGTATGTAGAGCATTTTGACATGGACAGAAACGGCAACCCAATTAACGCCCATCCTTTGACCGTGAGAGAAGCACAGTTATTGGCAAAGGCATTGAATACAGGAAAAGAAAAGAACAAAGCATTTCTAAAACCAAAGGGAATTTTGCCAACCAATATACTGTCTGTCAATCCAAGCTACAACGGTACAGTATTATGGTACACCAAAGCACAGCAACGCCCGTTGTTCTTTGGCAAGGATTTGGAAATACCCAACGGGAAGGCGTATGTACCACCCATGCTATGGTATGCCAGTAAAAACAGCCTTTTTGTATTTGGACTTAGTTCAGACAGGCGACCACATGCAAAGACGCCGTTGTTTCATGCTCCTTTTTTCAATGTTTATGAAAATGGCAATGCATGTATGGGAACAGTAAATGTGAATATCAAAAATTCGGCTTCGCTGGAAGAATTTACTGAAGCATGGGAGACCTACTTTTTTAATAGCTATTTCAGCCATCTGATGCAGAACCACAACCCAGTTAATGGAAATTGTGTAAGCCTTTGGAAAGAGCTTATTAAAACAGGCAATGCCTTTCCTAAAGAGGTTTTGAAAAAGAATAACAGGACACTTAAAAACTTATTATGATGAACACGGAAAAAATGAAAGTCCATTTTACAGATAACTCCCTGATAAATGCCACCAATCCAATCCAAGTAAACGTTTTTGGTGCAGGTGGCACAGGTTCAAAGGTTTTGACTGCTTTAATTGAAATGGAGCACAGTCTAATTGAATTGGGACACGCAGGGTTATCTGTTCGTCTTTGGGATGATGACATTATAACCGAAGCAAATTTAGGCAGACAGCGTTTTGCAGCATGTGAAATAGGACTGTACAAATCCGTAGCCTTGATAAACCGTTTCAACAGATGGGAAGGAACAAACTGGAAAGCCGAAACGGTAAAATTTGGGAAAGACCATTTAGGGAAATTGCCCGAATATGCACCCGCAAGCATTTATATCTCTTGCGTAGATAGCGTACAGGCAAGGTTTGAAATTGCAGGGATTTTAAAAGCGTTGAGGAATGGCAGGAATTACGGGAATGAACCTAAGTATTGGCTTGATTTCGGCAACAGCCAGCATACAGGGCAGGTTATACTATCCACTATAGGAAATATACGCCAACCCCAATCCGAGAAGTATGAAACGGTGGCAAGCCTGCCATTTGTTACAGATGAATTTGGCGACTTGTTAAAACACTCCGAAGCAACGGACGACACGCCAAGTTGCAGTTTGGCAGAAGCGCTGGAAAAACAAGACTTGTATATTAATTCCTCACTGGCTCAAATGGGTTGTTCTTTATTGTGGGGCTTATTCCGTAACGGATTTACCCAATACAGGGGCTTTTTTCACAACTTAAAAGACTTCAACACCCACCCAATAAAAGTCGCCTGAAGCCCTTCGAGGGCGGCGCATCGGCATTCCTTTCCCCGTAGGCGGAACGCCGCTGCGCAGGGAAGCGGTGCAGCCACTTGTCCAAAACCGGATTCCCCAGTCACATTCCCGCTATCCGCTTTCGTACAACAGGCTGCGGCATAATTGATAGGTTTCTACAGATTTTCCTTAGACACTTTATATTAAAGAAATGAAGTGTTTCCAACTTTAAACGCAGCGTCCTTCAAATTATAAAGCTATATTTATCAATACGCTATATACTTTATAAAGCGATTCATTGTATTGAATGTGAAAGCAAATGAATTTAAAACCATATACACACTGCTACTGTTTACATCATTTTAAGACTGTCAAAAAAGCTCAATATTGGTATGAGGTGTTCGACTGTAATCCCTTTCAGCCCGCCAGTTCAATATCAATTGAAGTTAAAAGCCTACAAATCGTTGATTTATGGGCTTTTTTCTTTTTCAACCACTACCAAACAATTCATTTTTGCTCAAAACTTCAGTGAGTAATTCAGTGAGTAAAATTTTTGAAAAATTTACTCACTGGAAATGATATAACTTACTGATTATAAACATGTTCAGCAATTGAACATCTTGTCTGCGATTGACTACAACAGGAATTTTGTAACCGTAAAATGTAGTCATATGTTAGAGACAACTTTCAGCATTCTATTTTACCTCAAAAAGCCCAAAGGATACGAGTCAGGAGCAATGCCCGTATATATGCGTATCACCGTCAATGGCGTACCCAAAGAAATAACCATGAAACGTGAGTGTGAGCCTGATCGATGGAACAGCCATGCACAACGAGCTAAGGGTAACAATGAGAAAACAAAAACACTCAATGCATACCTGGACACTCTAGAGCGGCAGGTTCATGAAGCACGTAGGCAGCTTATAGAGGCGCAAATTACCATTACAGCGGACAGTCTTAAAGATAGGCTGTTAGGCAAAGATGAAAAATGCTACATGCTACTGGAAGTGTTTGCGCAGCATAATAAGCGTATAGCAGCACTTGCAGGGAGCGAATACGCTCCGGCAACGGTGCAGCGTTATGAAACGACGCTGGATCATGTCAGAACGTTTCTACAATGGAAATACGGCGTATCTGATATAGATATCAAGAAACTCTCCTATGCATTCGTTACCGACTTTGAATTCTACCTGAAGAGCAAGCGGAAATGTAATCATAACAGCACCATCAAGTATATCGCTAACATGCGTAAGATTGTCCTGTACTGCCTGAAAAGCGGCTGGATAAACAAAGACCCGTTCTTTGGTTTTAAGATGACCAAAAAGGAGGTAGTGAGGGAATACCTAACAGAGGCGGAGCTTCAGCAACTTGCAACGAAACAGTTTGGAATTGAGCGCCTTACTCAGGTACGGGACATATTTCTGTTTAGCTGCTATACAGGGCTTGCGTTCATTGATGTGTCGAAACTTACCCGGTCTGAAATAGCGACTGGAGTTGATGGCAATCAATGGATATTTACCTTCCGTCAGAAAACAGATACAGCCAGCCGCATTCCTCTACTCCCCCAAGCGCAGGCCATCATAGAAAAATACAAAGACCATCCGAAGTGCGTAAATGAGGGAAGGCTTTTACCGATCCTTAGTAATCAGAAGATGAACGCTTACCTAAAGGAAGTGGCTGACTTATGCGGAATCACCAAAACCTTGACCTTCCATATAGCCCGGCACACGTTCGCCACCACTGTTACCCTCAGCAATGGTGTTCCTATAGAGACCGTAAGCAAAATGCTCGGACATAAGAACATCCGAATGACGCAGCACTATGCGAAGATTTTGGACAAGAAGGTTAGTGAGGATATGATTCAATTGCAATTGAAACTATCAGCAGGATTTACTCCAGCTTAATTTGATTTTACTGGTTTCGTAGTTATATTACTTGTATTTTCATTCGGTACCTCTCAATAAGTAGAGAGACCGTTGCCAAGCATTTTATTTGGGTATGCTTTGATGCTGAACATGAACCACGAAGATTTACTTAAACTAGAGACAATTGAGGACTTGTCGCCAAGTGACCAGGTACATACCATTGGGTCGTTATTTGATTTTTCATACGACCACAACAATATCCAAGGAGTTGAACATGGTTTCAAACTCAGCGAACAAATAGATAGGGAAAAACTAAGTGATGAGGATTATACCGTCCTTCACTATGATTTAGCCAACGGGTGGAGTTACCTACGTAAGTTGAAATATCGCTTTACCAAAAGCGATTGGGATTTTCAAATGGATGAGCTTATGCATGAAATATTCTATTTAAGGAAAGCGGTTGCATCTCCAGGCTTCCATATCGTACAAAAAGAGAGACAATGCCAGATATATACCAATTTAGGAAGTTCGTTTTCCTATATAGGCAGATTTGTTGAAGCTCAGGACTATTGGAATAAAGCATTAGCTATTATACCTCACTTTCCGATGGCACTTGGAAATAAAGGAAACGGCTTATACTATTATGGGCGTATGCTGTTTGACGAGATACATGCGAACATTTTTATTATTTATGCATATCATTTTCTAGAGTCCGGATTATCGTTGCGCCAATATTTGGAAGGAGATGCCGAGCAGGGATTTCAATCATTGAAGGATCACATCGAAAACAATGTACCAAAGGATTTTTTGCAATTACCAGACTTAAATACCTATGAATTAGGGGACGACGTGCAACTTAAGCAGTACAGACAATGGTGTTTGGATAATAAACTTTATATAAACCCATTGAATGATCTAGGGGCGTATACCGTAGCCTGCCACGATTGTCTGAACTTGCCTACTATGATTATACCCGCTAAGAGACCACCTGTATGTCTTAACTTATTTAATCAAATAAAGCAGGAGTATGCTACAGCAAGGTATTCGTTATACCAATCCAATATGGGATATAGTCAACACATTTCAGATATTGATGTCCCTTTAATGGACTCAATGGAAACTGTCAGATACTCTTATTATATCGAACAATTGAAAATCGCATTCCGCCTGTCCTATTCAATTCTTGATAAAATCGCATATTTACTAAATGACTATTTAGAATTACAAATACCGGAGCGTCAGGTCAGTTTCAAGAGCCTTTGGTATTCAGATCATAAGAAAAAAGCTCTTGGTTCATTCTTCATAAGTTCTGATAACTGGGCATTACGTGGATTATTTTGGCTCAGTAAGGATTTGTATGAAAAGAGTAATGATTTTGATTCTGTCCTTGAACCCGAAGCGAAGGAAATAGCAGAAATAAGAAACTTTATTGAACACAAAGGTCTAAAAGTTTTAGCAGATGTCAGCTTTTGGCAGCCTGATTATGAGACTGATATTTCCTACACTATTACCCGCAACGATTTGGAAAAGAAAACAATCAATTTGCTCAAATTGGCTAGGGCCGCAATCATATATACAGCCATAGCTATATCACATGAAGAAAATAAGAAGGACTACTCTGATGTAAGGACTATACCTATAGGGGGAAATACAATTCCGCCGTTTATGAGAGTATAGCATCCGTGAATTGGTATAGGTTGGGTTTGCCGAATGTTGTAGATAACGGTTGTGGTGATCAATTTGTAGGAATCAATTTTAAGTTTCTCAAATATCTTAGGTAGATAGATTTAATTTTGAGTGTTTTTTGATTGCCTAGCCATTGAATTATGTCGATATCTTCATATCCTTCCACTTGCTTAAATATATCGAACACCTTCATAGCAACACTGCGAGAAACCCCTCTAGAAATTAAAGACAACACTGCGTGTGATCGAGTACCAAGTTCTAACATTGTTGGCAAAGCTAGCATAAACTTAAATCGTTCAAGCTGTTCTTCATTCATTTGAGAACTCACAATGTCATTTAACAGTTTGATGTACTTAACTAGTATATGAGAAACTACTTGTGTGTTTATCTTTATGACAGTGTTGATTCTTTTGTTTATAGCGTTTTTATCATTTGGATTAATGCGCTTTTTTTCGTTTGAATGCTTAGCCATATATTTAATGTCCTCCTTAATCAATTCTCTATACGATTGTCCAGTAGTCCATCTAACTGCGTAAGCACACATATTTCTAATCGACAAACCATCAACTTTAGCTATTACTTTGATCTCGTACCATATGCTAAAAATCTTATCGAGCCTCTCTAATAAATCCGCCAATTGCCAGAAAAAAGGCCATTCGGAATAGCTACCCGTTAAGTCTACTCCTTTTATTCTTGCATCGAACACTTCATTCTTATGAATACACCAGTTATCAATACCACTTTCTAAAATGGCTTTATACAATTTATCCTGAAGTAAAGGATCAATGGATGGGTTTTTTCTTGCTAACTCAAAAGGTATTCGCAAGTCTTTTAGCGACTCCCTTACATTCTTCAATATTCGAGCAACTGATTCTTGCGGAATCTTTTTTGATTCTAGATAGGTTTGGAGAGTAGTTGAGCTTTTTAGGAATTTTTGCCTAATAAGTATTGTAGTATTTTTATGCTTTTGCTCCTTGATATCTCTTATTGCCTTACCTACTTCAGTCTCAAATTTTGTATATTCTTGGATAGATTTATTGGACGCTGATATCACATCTTTACCTAACGCGTTATCGTAAAATTCTTCTGCCCATTTATCTTCAGAATCCCGTTCAATGCAATAAATAGTACCATATAGGGAATCTTTAAGTCTACCTGCTCTACCTATTAAGTTACCAAACCTAAATGGAGAAAGTGGTTCGTTTAATACTTTTGGCGATATGACAAACAAGTTATTTGCGGGTAGGTTAACCCCTTCTATTAGTGTTGACGTGCAAAACAACTTGGTAAGACGACCTTCTGTAAAACCATCTTCAATTTCTTTTCTAACTAGGTCAGGAAGACGACTGTGGTGAAAGGCTATTTTATGTCGTAAACATTGTATCAGGAAATATTCTGGATGCACTTCGTCTTGAAGGAATTCTATTAGCTCGGCAGTTTGGTTATCTATTTCTAGGGTATTCTCTTGAGGGGTATTCTTTAATGCCCAACTTTCAGCCCAGTCACTTTTGGGGCAAAAGATTATGCTAGATTGATTAGGTGCAAAAGTGTTAATTACACTGGATAGCGCTGGCCCAATTCCGATAGTAATTAGCTTTTTCAAATCATAATCAACGTCCATCTCAAATTGCCTTGATACTTTCGGACGAGTTTTGAGAATAACTTGTAATTTTTGCGGCCCGTTAGGTTTAATTATTGTCTTAATTTGGAAAACTGGCGATAGTTCTGTTTTAGCAGACAATGAGTCCTTATTAAATATATTACTAAATAGCTCCGTGTTGTTTGTGATGCTTGGCCCGGCAGCAATTACTTGAGCCCCCGGGAACAGTATTGCAAGTTCGGTTAAGACATACTCTAGAGTCGTACCTCTTCCCTTTTCATCTTCAATATTTTGAATTTCATCGGTAAAAATCAAACTTACATCTATCGCATTTTCATAAGCAAATTCTATGAGACGTAAGCAACGCTCTGGTGTTAAGATATAAAGATGATTGTGGTCAACTTCAACATTTGGCGGTTCAATAAACGAAGTTCTAATTTCAATGTCACCATCCAGACTTCTCCTAAAGTCCTCACTAACCTGGTTAATTAGGGCTCGCGACGGCACTATATATAAAAAGTTGTTTTTTTTCGCATTGGCCTGAAGCCGATTAATATATCGTTTAAGAATAAGTGATTTTCCTGCAGATGTTGGCGCAGATACCGAAACATGCCTTTTCTCATTGAGTTTTTCCCATAAATCTTTCTGAAAACGAGTGGCAACTAAATAGTTATGCTCAGATGTCAAAATGGTTTTGCTCTGGAGCTGTAAAGCAAGTTCCAGTGATAGTAAAGCATCAAAATGGTCCTCATGACTATCTGTTAATCTCTTGAAAAATGGGAAGTGTTCGGAAACTGCTGTGAGATTGCCAATTCTAGACAGCAATAATAACGATGCTTTCTCAACTTCTATATTATCTCTATAAGTTAAATATGACAGCATTGCAAATAGCTGAACTTTCCTGCAATGGTCTTCGTCTGTGCTAGACGCAAGGATGGACGCCAACCAAATACATTTTTTAAGAACGCCATATTGAATATCTGATTTAACCTCTTGATTGACATGGTGAGCCAGAAACAAGTTTTTTGCTAAATCTTCAATTACTTCATTGAGAGTAGCATCTTCATAAATCCGTATATAAACGTTTTCACTCATCTGCTTCTTTTTCTGGATAATTCACTCCATGTATTGCATAATACATAGCGTTACGGAATTTGTTAACGTCATTAAATGGTACTATGAAAAAGTGGAGATAAACCTTGGAGACGTCTTGATATTTCTTGATTTGCTTAGCAATTCCCGTCGCTATATTTCCTTTTGCCTTTGTGATATAGGTCGATATTTTAGCTTCTAAATCAGAACGGCTAAGTGCTTTTTGCTCCATTCTACCAATGCTCTTTGTGTTAAACATTATTAGTACGGGGTGGACATGTATTTGATCTTTGTATTCTTCGGTTTCTACATTTAAACGTTTATATAGCTCATCTAAGTCTACATCATTGCTCAACAAAACATTTTCTTTAGCAACGAGAAGTTCTGTTGATCGAAATTCAGGCGAACGTAATTGGTTATGAAACCTGTCTAATGAGCTGAAGGCCTCATGAAGGCCGATTGCTAATGAACTGACTATTTTTGATTCCCCTAAAAGAAAGGCAGACTCAACTGTCATGTCAGGCAAAGTATAGTTTCCAAGAAAAAGTCCATCTCCACCTTTTACTTGATCGCTCATATTTGTAAGACTCCTTATTTTGTGAGCAACCATTTTGCATTTTAATACCGATTCAACTAATGCAAAAAGTAATAATTCACCAAATTTCCCTTCTGAGTTCGTATGTCTTTCTCCAAAAAATCTATTTGCGGTAAGAGCTGCCTTTTTGATGCCTAGTTCCTCTATTTTCTTCTTACCGAATACATATTCAGGTAACATATCATGCAGTACGGAAACTAAGCTGTCTGGCAACATTGTTGTACCAGATACCTTTACTGTATTTACAACGACGGTGATCTTTTCGTTAATTTCTTTGAAATGTTCAACTAGTTGATTAGCGTACCAACTATCATCTATTTCCACCAGTGATGACCAATCCATATTTGCCATATGCGCAAATTGCTGTATATTATTTCTTTGCTAATAAAGATAAATAGTTTAGATGCAAATATGAAGTTTTAAGGCGTTGTTCACCCGGCTTTGAAGAGAATAAGTTTATTGGGTTTGAGAAACAAATATGGAATTACAGAGTATTTAAAGAACTGATGAAGCGAACATTTTGATGCTAAATCGTTTCCCATTCAGACTATGTATTGGTGTCATCAGCCCCTTTATCATTAAATTACACTAATCAATTGTATCTATGAGTATGGGCCGAAATAAAGAAACGCAAGCAATAAAACGACAAGCCGCTATTGATTTGACTGAGCATTATTTGTCAGCAATGGGGTATGACTGGCGTTTAATTAAAGTGCGTGGTATTGAAAAAATGCTCATCGAAAAATATACTTTTTTTAAAGAATTGACTCCACAATATGATGAAGGTGCCGAAGCAATGATTGCACAAGAAGTGACTATCGGCTTATACTGTGATGCAATTTCTGAATGCGTACAATATGTCGAAGATTTATTTGCATTAATCAGGGCTTCTGAAAATCCTGATTACTTCATCAAAAATATTATTACCTATCAAGCTGGGCAAGTCACTAGTAAAATTAAAACCTTTGTATCAAACAAGGAAAGCATAGAGACCGCCTTTCACCTGCCAAAAGGTATAACGTTTAGCCTGCAAGAGGATACGGAAAATTATGCAAATGGTATTGTTGAAATGCAGAATTTGTGTAACGACATAATAAAGTTTTATCAAGAGTACGAATACTTTTACGTCCAATACAAACATGGTTTAACTATACCTTTTAGGCCTTTTGGCAACAGCTATTCAGTAGAACAAGTATCTCAGGAAAAATGCGGAGAATTAGTACCATTCATTGCAGCATACGATAATTTTAACTTGAAAGCATCAAGCCAAAGAGGCACATTTAGTACAAATCACGGTGTTATGATGCCGGGATTTTCAGAGAATGTACAAGCAGTTCTCACAACGCTACATGATGAAAATAATTACTTACGCTTTGTATTCCCACCCAATCCCGACTTACATATTTCACAACTTGTTATCGTAGCAAAAAAAATAAATCTGTGCATTAGGACATTTGTGTACAATTTTTATCATAAGCTAAAAGACAATCCCAATTCTATTGCCAGTCAAATCCCTACTGATTTTAATAAGAACTTGGTATTAAGCTTTACTTACAATCACACTGAATAAATAATTATAATGTAATATGAAACATATTATACATCAACAACGCAAAGATTATCCATACTTATACCTTGATATAGAATTATTGCCAGCAAATCAACAAGAGCAACGAGCTATAAATAGCGTAAGAGAGATGAATCCTACACAGGAGGAGAGAAATTTAGTTGAAAACTACCTACTCTTTAATCTAAATGCTGTATCTATCGAGTGGCAAAGGGGGAATAGGATTTTACTAAAATGCTCCGCTGTTTAGTTATTATAAACGTATCTGATGATGGAGATAAAAGCGGAAAATGGTAAAGAGTATATTTTAATTTCTAGTCAATCCGAGTTCGATGAATTGATAGCTCAAATACTTGATAAGCCAATTTTTGCATTCTACTTTAAATTTTCAAATAGAGATTTGTTTGTCCGCTTACTAAATCATTTTAAGGTAGAATACGATGATTTTACAAAGAAATACTACTATTATAGCCCAGATCGCAAATTGCACATATCTGAAAATGAATTTGGAGAAGTATGGATAAGCACGGTTGGTTTGATTGCAAGCAGAAAAGCTACATCAAATCGCGCAGTAAATTCTTGCCTCAATCAATATACAGTAATCTCCTTATTGATAAAAAAGGCTATAGAGGTTGCAAAGGATGAGCGTGTTTACGATATCCAATCTTATTCAAATGGGTTACTGAACGAACTATCTCCCGCCATATTTCATAATCTAACATTTTATGTTGAGGTATTTTACAAAGCATATCTTTCGTTAGCGACTGGCGAAGTACCATATGGGCATAAACTTGCTATCCTATACCAAAAGACTGTTGAGGCTACAGTGACTCAGGGTCATAATGACTCTCTTCTTCAAGTTATGATTCTCGATCCGCTTTATAAACTTGTAGACCATCTTCGCAAGATTCCTAATGGATTTAAGGAGCAGTTTATCAAGTATGATGACAATCCTATGGATGACTCAGTAATCTTATTCGAGTTAGATGGATTGAACGAAATGTCAGCAGTTTTGGAATATTCCGTTGATTTTATAACAGGATATTTTCATGAGGGTAATGAAACACATTATTTGAGGCCTGGCCTTTATCAAAGGCTAATAGACAAAGCACAAACGGAGGAAGAGAAAGAAAGACTACATAAGATGTATTCTCACCTAGTAAAGAAATAATATCAGTAGTTTATGGACGAAAATAGCTTAAATGAGAAATCGGGTTTAGTATTTCAGCAGGTGTTAAGTCGCACAACAATTGTAAATATTCCTAAACCCCCTGTGGTGACTCCTGTAGGTAATGGTGTACTGTTAGATATAGAAGGCACCTACTACATTTTATCGGCTGGTCATTTGATGAATATAACTGACTTTCCTAACCTGATGATTCCTGGAGTCAATAATAGTATGACATTGTGTAACGGTAAACTCATAACAAGTCATCAAAACTATGGGGACAAAAGCCAGATTGATATTGCAGTATTTGAATTCACTAATCGTCAAAACAAACATCTTATTGGACGTTACAACTTCATCTCACCATCTGACATAGGCATAGAGCATCGCACGGTAGAAACAAGTTCCTATATCATAGGTGGGTATCCCCTTAATAATATCATTAAGGCACTCGGTCAACCTATGTTTACGGCTGAACCTTTACAAGTTGTTACTGCAACTGTCAGAAATAGAACTTATAAAAAATTTGGTTTCAATCCCGAAACTCACATACTAGTAAAGTTATATGGTAGAATTAAACCGTTTCTGTCTAGCAGGAAAACTCGCCTAAAGAAGTTAACCGGTATTAGTGGAAGCGGCTTATGGTATGTTCCAAACTGGCGTGACATAGATGCAAATGGTGTCCCTAAACATCTATTAGTTGGTATTCTTACGGATAATTTTATAGATCAAGGCTTTGTTGCTGCTGTTAGAATTGACTTCGCAACAGAAATGATGATTCACAATCTAGAAATAAATGCAAAAGAAAGCCAACAAACCAATTTTGGACTACATCTTAAACAGGTGTATTCTATGGAGATTCCATAACTAGTTATTCCTATTGGTCATGTTGTTCAAGTTTATCCTTCCAATAGCCATTTAGAAGTTGGGGCAATAACCTTAAATGGTTTATACCAGCTCTATGAAAACCTTGAATGGTCAGAATACGACATTATTTAAATTTGATCAACAAGTTTTGCTGTTGTGGTATTTTCTTCCTTCCAAATCCGAAGAATTCATCTTTAAGTTGTTGCCCAAGTATATCAAAGTTGATAAAGATGAATGATTTTGGAGATGCCATAACGTATCTTTGTACGTCTACTATTTTAACCAATTTTCTTCACAAAAGAAACAAGCACTAGTACACCTTTATTTACTAATTTTAACCTAATAACAATGCACTTTGCAACAGATTCTACGATTGCTATACGAGGGCTTTAACCGGAATGAAGGTAAGTTTGCCAAATGCTTACTGTTAATAAAGGAACAATTATATTCTGTCGAGTATTTTTATCAGTTGTCAGAGAAATCAGGATTTAAAGTCTGCTCTCAGCCGGATATTATTCGTGTTTTTGAAGAATCATGTATGAATGGGCCGGAAATGATCAGGTCTGCTTACTTGCACGCTATTGAGAACGGATATTATTTTTATCACGAAGCTGACAGTGGAAGTATTGGCATGAATCCTTTTAAAGTGCCAAGATTTTCTGAAGATGATTTTAGAGAAATCATAGAAAAGCTGCATGGCAACAAAATAGATGAATCTACCACCAAGACTCCAGACTTTCTGGTTGGACAAATTGCTATAGAGTTAAAAGATTTGCAAACGGAAAGCCTATTTGACAAAGATCGTCAAGTCTCTATAGGGAAAATCTTTAAGCAATATCCAGGAAAATTCGTTGACCTCTATCCTCTACTAAATTACGGCGAACTAACTGCCCCATTTCATACCCTAATACAAAACACTGTCAAGAACCACATTAAGAAGGCCTCCAAACAAATAAAAGCACTTAAAGAGACTCAAACAATATCTAATGCAGGGATAATCTTACTCAATACTGGTATGTTTACCCTGCCGCATGAGTTGCTAAAGAGTTTCGTACAAGGAATTTTGGATAATAACACCAGAACAATTGAGTTTGCATTCATTTTCTCACAGCGTATGCAAACTAACGGTTTTGATACATACGCTGTATTCCCTTCTGGTTTTATAGGTCGAGTTCCTGATGAAATAAGAATACTAGAGTCCGAAACGGATAAAATGGTAGAGGCTAAAATGACACAGCTGATGCAGGACCTATTGAACGTAAATGCAATTGTGTCAATGCATCCAATTTCCTTTCTGCAAAATGGAAAAATATTCTACTGGCACCCTGGTAAAATCATGGGAGGGATGACTAAACATTTCGAACGAGACTAGGCCATCAGCTATAATTTGTCAGCGGCAAGTATATAGATATCTTAAATTTATATAATTTGCGGGTATGGAAAGAGTAATTTTCGATACCAATGCGTATAGATATTTAGTGACCGGCAAGAGTTTTGATGAGATTGACAAATATATGGAGAAGGTAAAGTCAAAGGAGAAGCAACTAGATATTCTCCCTTTGATTAGCCCGATTGTAGTCAAAGAACTACTGGCTCACGTAGCAGATAAAAGTGACCCAAGCCATCAGAAGTGTCTAAACGCAACGAAAGCACTTTATTTACATTGTGGTGATGATACATCATACCACCTTTTGGCCAGCCCTGAAATGTTGATCGCAAAATCGTTTTTTAACGTTGACATTCCTGCAAAAGAAGAAACAAATAAAGCGATGATGCAAATTGCATTTCACTTAGGATTATATCCGTCTGATCACGCGGAACGGAAATTTCAGCGAAATCTTAACCTCAATAGAGATCATGTGCTAGATGCAGAAAACTTCTTTGCCCAATCATTTCTACAGTGGATTAAAGCTGTTGACCCGTCCGCTACGGGATGGAGAGTGTTTCCAAATGATGCTGCACAAAGACGGCGAGTACTAGAAGATTTACGTTCCGAGCGGTCTTCGATTAATTTAGCCGCCGGCCTGATTTACACTGTAAATGATTTACTTGTAAAGTCCGGGCTAGCGGAATCGATGCCGGAAACAACT
Organism: Bacteroidetes bacterium 46-16; assembly: GCA_001897835.1. Taxonomy (GTDB): domain Bacteria; phylum Bacteroidota; class Bacteroidia; order Chitinophagales; family Chitinophagaceae; genus MKUN01. The sequence continues at coordinate 95,909 of MKUN01000029.1, read as the reverse complement.
TTGATAGATATGTCCAAACAGTTCACGATAATATTTCCGGAGTATATATCACTTTATAAATCTGTTTTCGAAAATATTATTAATAGTGAGTACAACATGTATGAAAATAGTAGAAGCAACTTTCTTTGGGATATTCAATTGATGCTAAATGTAGGGAATCACACAGTCAACGGCGAAAAGTTACATTTTGTAACGGCTGACAGCGCTATACAAAGTCACGCAATTAATAATAATGCCAAATATACAATTCATACGTTCAATGAATACATGACTTATATTGGTATGATGGCGCTAGTAGATGGTAAGTAAATACAACGGGGAAATAGCAAACTTTATATTATCAACATGGAGGACATACATTACGCAAGTCATGGTTACTGCGCGTGAAGGTTAATAACTAATTTTTTAAAACTTTAAGTAGACCTTTTAACTTTGCTAACAACTCGTCAAACGTAATTATGTCGACATTTTTTTGATTCGCCCTAAGTAATTCAAAGCATTTGGTTTGGTCGGGCAACAACTCATTTTTCCTACCGATAACTAATATACACTTTGGATCAATAGGATTTTCTGTCTTCCCAAATTCTTTTAGAAAATTGTCCTTTTGGTCCAAACATTGATTTATGCCACCAGAAAGGTCGTCCGACATAGTGAATACATCGGTTCCCCTGTATGCAGTTTTACCCAACAAGGCCTTCTTGTGAGTCTTTATTTCTATAAGTGCGTAGTTGTCTTTGAATCCATTTGATAGAAGAAAGTCAACAACCTTTCCATCTTTATTAGCAATTGTTTTGCCACCAACATAAGCCTCCTTTTGCCTAAGTATGACATCATATGGAAATAGATGCGAAAAAACCCATGAATGTACTTCAAAGAATAGTTGCCACTTTTTTTCATTATCTATGTCTATTTTCATTAGCTTTTCGAATTCTGATATAATATCCTCCAGATAAGCTATATTAATTTTATCTTTTGTCTTTATGAAGTTAGACGTCACTGAAATTTTGCTTTTAGGCAGTACCTCAAGTACTTTGGAAAGTGCCTCCGTGTCATCATCAGTCATTCTGCCAAATCCATCAAATTTTCCGATGAATGCTTTTAATTCATTGGCATAAATTTCTTTTGTTTGAGGGGAGAATTTGGTAGTTAAAGCAGCAATCTCATTGTTTATTAGAAAACGCTTATTCTTTGCATAGTATGCATTTTCTTTCTTTATCTCTGTGAGAATTCTATCTACTGTGTTCCAGTTAATAGTGACGGTTTTTTCTGAAAATCTTGTCTTTACGCTCGCGCCAAATACTATTTTATTAAGTCTAGGCAATTTTCTGATAATTGGCGCTAAAAACTCTTTGAGAACCTTGGAGTGGATACCATAATAGGTTGATCCTTTTATGTGCTTTTTGAACTCATCTGGTAAGTCCTCGAAACGTGTCCATCCTAAAAATTCAATGGTGGTTACTCTAGGTTGCCTTATTGCACCTGTTGTTCGATTCGCATAGTACGGGTGTATAATAAGTTTTGCCTGCTTTTTAAAAAGCTCTCTCGCTAAAAATATTGGTATTGACTTATCGTCACAATAGTGAAAGACAGTTTTTTGTGCATTGTCTACAGTGATATTTTCATCATTAGGTGTATATGGCATCCTACGAAGTTTAAGAGATAGATGATTCTAATATACGTAATGTGCTAAATAGTACAATCTTTTCTAACGGACTGTATAGAAACCCTTCCCGATTGCTACGCGCGTGACCTTTGTCGATTGATGAGAAATTCAGCTAAAATTTCTTCATCATTGAATTAAAATAAGCTTCAGTTTCTTCATCCATGCAATACACATAGCAGCCCTTCATGCCCCGCGTCATAAGTGTTCGGTATGTGTTTTTGATTATTGCACGTAACGTTGCTTTGCCCTCCTCCGGCTTAGATTCCAGTAGTTTCTTATAGCCAAAGATGGACTTGTCAGACCGTGCCCTGGCTAAGGGTTGGGTAAGCACTTTACCATCACGAACGATTAAATCCGGCCCGATGACTACACCAACATAATCAACTTCCAGCCCTTGACAGGTATGGATACAACCTATTTCATTTACTGATTCCGGGCTGATGATCCATAGGCTGCCATCCTGCGTGAGATTCCACCGCATCTTGAAGTCGTAGTCGGGGATCACTACATCATACAGCTCAGGATTCTTCTTGCTTGCCCATTCCCAGCAGTATCCGGCAACCATGCGGGACTTATTATTGATCTTATTCTTTTCCTTAATTGCCTCAAGCATTTCCTTAGGATTAGAGAAGACCCTGAAATCGTAGTCTATGCCTTCTAGCGAAGTATTGGCCGTCTCCCTAATTTGCAGTAGATGATCGAGAAAAGCCAAGTATCCGTCTGAACCGTTGCACCGGAACTGTGATGATAGTTCCATTTCTACAATCTCCGCATTCGCTAGCTCAGCCCATTTGTATATTTCTTTCAGAGTACCCACATCATTAAGCGTGACCCTTTGGTCTTCGTCAATAAAAAACACTGAGCACCTGGCAGCATTGATAATCTCCTTTATTTGGTGATCGCCGAGATTACTATATAACCCTGATTTTTCGTTGAGCCTATGAGCCTCATCAACAATAAGGGTATCGAATGTATTTGGCTTGGTATTGATAAACGCACCTGACCCACTGAAAAGGTTTGAGATGACCGTCTTTTTCAATGTTCCCGTAAGCTTGCTTTCATAGACCGCCCTGGGCGCTGCATTTTTGGATACGTATTGCGCAAGCAACCCTTGCCGGGTAATTTCCACCAGTAAATTGATAGCCACAACTGATTTTCCAGTCCCTGGCCCACCTTTGACAATAAGCACCTGCTTTTTATTGGCGGTAGCTTTTTGCGACATCGACAGTGCTGTTTCGTACACTATCTTTTGGTCATCGATCATGACGAATTCATGATTCCCCTGAAGCAGGGAAACCATCGAATCTGCAAGCATTTTTGAAGGACGAATCTTTCCTTGCTCAATGCGATATATCATTTTTCTTTTATCTCCATGCTTCACAAACTCCTTTATGAAGTTTCTTAGCTTTATAGCGTCGCCCCGCAGGAATACAGGAGCCTTATCGATATACTCCTGATAATGCTCGTTAGTGATTACATCGTCAGGCATATAGTTATGCAGGTAAGCACATGGCTTCAGATTGATATTTTCGGTCGCTACGGTTTCATTGAAGTTTTGCAGTAATGTCGCATATGACCATGCTTGGTAGGATGGGTGGGGTAATTCACGCACTGCTCCTCCGACAAACGAATTAATAACACCATCTTTATCAGACAAAGTCGCTTCCGACCACTGCTTCAACTCGACAAGTATAGCGTACTCTTTATCTTCAGCACTGGTGCCCGTAAGGATGAAATCTATGCGTTTGGCAGTTTGTGGAAGCTGGTATTCTATAGTTACTCCGCAATCGTCAGGAATCTCGTTATCATTTAGCACACGATCCATGTACTGAAGTGAATTTTTCCATGATATTATTTCCTGCCGGGAAGTGCTTTTATTGAGATGTTTTTTAAAGAAGTCGTGAATCTTGGTTTCTATAGTATCAGCTAAAACATCGTCAGAGAATTCAGATTTTGTAGCCTGGTAGACAATCATTGCAGAGACTGATTTCGTTTATAGTTCGTTATATTTTTTCGCAGTACCCTTCGCCTTGTCAACGGGATACTTTTCATCGTTTAGCGATATTTTATCTAATATAATCTGTTTCACGTCAAGGTCATATTTTTTTGCCAGCAAAAATGCGAAACTGAGGATGTCTGCAAGCTCCTGTTTTACTTTTTCCTTGTCGGCTTCTGTCGGTGACTTCCACAAAAACAATTCAAGGAGTTCATTCGCTTCGATACTTATCGCTATAGCCAAGTCCTTCGGATTGTGGAATTGCTCCCAATCCCGATCTTGTGAAAATTTGGCTAATGCCTCAGCTATGTCAGCAAAATCATTCATTATCTTTTCAGTTTATACATTGTTTTTGCCATCGCATATTCATCATCGTATGGCAAGTGTAGTTCTTTTAGCATTTCAGGCACAGCAATTGCCCAACTTACATAGTAGTAGGCCAGCAAGTGATAGCCGCTGAAGTCTTTCTTGGGTACAGTACGTAATACATACTTACCGTCCGGCTTGATCCCTTGAGTCCCAAGTGTTGCAATTTCAAACGCTACTTCCCGTACTTTCTGTTTAGGCATGCCTTCAAAATATTGCATAGCATCAACCATAAACATCACCACTGCCATATTCGTTCCAATCTCGGCTTGCGATTTTTGGAACGTTTCCATTTGTTTGTCCTTATATGGATCTTGTTCTTCTACACCGTACGGATCTTTCTCAATTGACTCAAGAATGTTATCAAGGTTTGTTCTCTTATTACGGTATTCTTGCTCATCAACCAATTCAAAATAGCTATCAACATGGAGATCTTCTGCCCAGTGTTGTACCAGCTCATATTCCTCTCCAGGTTCTCTGTCTTCTCTGTATTCGAGAAACTCCTCATAGAGTTCCTTCGCCTGATTGAGTTCGATCGCTGTCGCTTTAAAGTCATTGACTAAGTCGATACCAAACAGATCTTTGAAATGCATCGCCGTGATAAGATTGTAAATCTTGCTTTTGGACAGCACATCCTTTGGCGAAAGATCAACAATCTTTTTGTCTGTTACGGCTTGCAACCCTTCTTTTACCAATCCATAATAGGACTGGAACTGGTATGCTCTTAAGTCAGGAAATTCCTGATACAGTAGGTCTTCGATAAACAAATCGATAGGCGCGTTGAATATCTGTCTGTTTAAACCATCGAAAAGGCTACTGCAATAGTTCGCAAGGGCCTCATCCGAAATACCCATCTTGTTGAGGCGTTTGATAGTCGGCTCAAGAGTCCGAATGAAGCGTTGCTTATCTTGTTGCGTAGACGTGAATAGCTTATTCAGATTTGCTTTTCTTGCTTGCACGACGAAATCCAAATGCACGAGTTCATGCATCTGCAAATGCTCAACAGCTGGGTAGCTTGGTTTATAACGAACGATATGCTCATCTCTGTCATAATTCTCGGCTATCTCCAGTTTGGCAGCAGTTGGAATACTTGGCTCTGCTACAAAGACAATTTTTTTGCCCGACTCCTCTTCCAGTTTATCAGCATATCCTTTCAGGATTGCTTTACCATCAACTGTGTCCATCAATTTGAGACTGATAGCTAAAGCATCTTTCACCGAGTTTGTATACAGCGTGTTTTTATTGGGATTCTTTTTTATAGCTTCAATAACGCTATACAGCGCAGAATGTAAGTCTCCTTCCATTTTTGCAATTAGGGCTAAAGCGTAGTGGGTGTTGGGATAATTAGGATCAATTTTGACCGCATCCCAAAAGTATTTTTTGGCTTCCTTAATGCGTCCTTGTTGCATTAGGTTTGCGCCGATGTTGTTGAGAGTGATATTGTCGTTCGGGTTCGCTTCAAGAGACTTATCGTAGTATTTCAAAGCACTTGAGTCACAAACAGTCAAAGCACAAAACGAACTATTACGACAATACTCTATAGAATGGGCGAACGCCGCCCGGAACTCCTCCCAACTATCAGGAGAGATTTCTGACAGGCACGTTAACCAAGTAGCTACGACAATGGGGACTGTGATCCAGTTACTTCAAAACTTAGAACGGAGACAGTACAATAGCATGGAATCAGAGCAAGCAGAAGCAATTCAAAAACTGCTGAACGATGCGAGAGCAATATCCCCGACCAGTGAGTTTGAGTGATGAGCGGTTGCGAATCACGATGACGAGCTGGGAGGGAGGTATGGTAGTTGCGCGGCAAAACGGCTATAAAGGCATTGTGGCACAATGGGTTATGAACATACAAAGGGGTTGGCGGTAGTGATGGTGCTTGTGACTGTGCTACTTACTATTGACATATTAAGGTAAATAAATACATATGAATCAGAAAGAAATGAAACGACTGTTTCTGCAAGGTGCAGGAATAGATAATGAGACCGATGGGGTGGCGGTAGGATGTCTGCAACCGTTTCAAGCTATGGCGGGAATAGACAAGGTGCTGGAGGTGCATACCGCAGAAATAGATACACTACTCCATTTTGCACGTGAAGGTAGTCAACAATATCAGGAGTTGCTGCAAGTACGTGGGTTTACATTCGCAGAATATCAACACTTGTTTCAAGTCGGTATCACGGAGCAATCCTATAAGGATTTCATCATCTTCCGTTGCTTAGACTTGACTATGGAAAAGGAGCGAAAGCGGCTTATTTATCATCTGTCCCGTGATAGTGATGAAGATTACCTCTCGCTCCTTTTTCAGTCGTGTCATGCGTATCGTATGTTATCTTTTTTTTTCACGCACGTTGATAACAGCACGTATAAAAGTCGATTCCCATACACTCATAGTTGGAAAGACAGGTTCCGGGAAATCGAAATTAATGGAGCTAATGTTTTTTGATATGCAAAGAAAATCACAGAGAAAAAGAGACTGTGCGATGGTATTCGTGGACATACACGGAGATACAGCGCAAACACTTCTCAATTTCGTCCATAACAGGGACAGGGAAAGACTGGTGTACGTGAGTAGTGCAATAAATAAAGAGGCAAACACAAATGAAACTTATACTGCGGTTATCAATCCTTTTGAAGTGCCCGAAGATTCGATTGAGGCAAAGGCAGTTTATGCAAATGAAATTGCGGATGCTCTTACTGAACTCTTGGAAAGTTCAGCGAATACTTTTAATGCACTCTCTATACAGATGTCTGCATTGCTTAGACCTGCAATTTTTACCGTTATGTGCAGCCCCGACCCCTCCCTTGCAACCCTCGCTCGTTTCTTCTTGGATAAAGATGGACAAAATGCGGATTTGCTTGAAATAGGTAAAAACTCACCGATTCCTATATATAGGCAGTTTTTCCAGCATGACTGGCAAAACGGGTCTTATACTTTAACGAAGTCCTCTATCCGTACAAAGCTCCTGTACTTCCTTGCCGATCCTATGTTGCATAACATGGTGTGTGGACGTTCAACAGTGAAACTTGATGAATGTTTACAAACTGGAAAAGTGCTGATTTTAGATTTACCTCAAGCTGCGGGTAGATTCACGTCAAGTGTGGTTTCACGTCTTACAACAGCTTTCATACATGCCTGTATGACCCGCCGTGCGATGGTGGAGAGGAAAGAGCGTAAATTCTGTTGGCTCTTTTTGGACGAGTATCATGAAATAGCATGTAAAAGTATCATTAGCAACCTAACAGCTTCCAGAAAATGGGGGCTAAGTTGTGTTCTTGCAGTACAGTCCACTTCTTCACTGGAAAAAAATATGAAAAACACATCTATGGTAAACTGTGGTATCAAGATAGTAGGACTGCTTGATCATTCCGGTAAACTGGAAATGTCGAAGGAGCTACAGACCTCAATGCAGTCCCTGGACAAATTGCAAACATTAGAATTTATGGCAAGAAAGAATGACGGCAGACATACCGCCTACAAGTTTCGTGTACCAATACTTGCAAAACGGTTTTTCCTGTCAGTTTCCGAGAGAAAATCGTTGATGGACTACTTAGTGTATGAATCAGGCATTTACAGAAAGGCTCCTCTTTCTCTAAGAAATACCGTCTCATCTGTCTTAGAGAACCCTACCGTAGATGACACGCCTAAAAAGGTAACAAAAGATGACTTGTTTGACGATAATCTAAAACCCCATTTTAGCTGATATGATACAAAAGGACATGCTGCTACTGAATAGCACGGAATGCACGATAATGGAGAGCCTTGCGAAATACAGGTTCTTAACAACGAGCCAGTTTCAGGTGTTAACTGGTGGCAAAAGCCTGTCCTATCTCAGGCAGCTTTTAAGATCACTGAAAAAAGACAGGCAGTACGTAAAGTCGTTTCGTGTGACCCTCACGTCACACGTCAGAGCCGAGGATACCTTTTACCTCACACCGGCTGGTGCTGATTTCGTAAATAGTAACAAGTCGTTTGGATTGGTGACTGCTCCGCAGTCAGGGAAAGTTCAGATTGTACGCGATTATCAACATAGAAATGCATCAATTGATTGTTTCATCCATGCACATATGCACATGGAACAGTGCGGTATACACGTAGCTGAATTTGTTACCTACTATGATCATGTCGGCAGTACCAAAGGCAACACCCTCCAGTCGAAAGCACAACTCCTTTTGAATGATGGAAGACGTGTGATACCGGACGGAATCTTCGTCATAGAAAAGGATAGTAAAACAAAGCTCCTGCTGGTTGAAATGTTTTGTGACGATAGCAGAAACCTTCAGAGAGTGCTGCAATCTATAGCCACCCATGCAAAGGTGCTGGCACAGGGAGTTGCAAGTAAAAAATACGGCGTTCAGGATAATGCAATCGTTCTCTGTGCATTCTATCATGAGAAAACATTGGAATCTATCGTAAACAGGCTGAGAGAGAATGAAAGGTTTGCAAGTATCAGTCCCTACTTCTTTTTTGCCAGTCTGCCAGATATCAAAGTAGACTTTGGCAAGGCATGGAGAGACATACATGGCAAACCACTCATTTTTCAATAACGTAAAATTGAAACACTATGCAGATTGAGCTAGTAACAAAACAAGACTTTGAAGCATTTAAAAGTGAGCTACTGCAAGCTATAACAGAATACATGCACCAGAAAGGCGGCCAGCAAGAGAAACAGTGGCTCCGTACTAAAGAGGTAAAAGCTATGCTCGGAATATCAAACGGTACTTTGATGAACCTTCGGATCAAGGGACTTCTGAAACCCTCTAAAATCGAAGGGGTCTATTTTTATCGTCTATCAGAAATCAAGCAGTTACTTGATGCAGGAACTACAGAGGAATAGCGGCAAAGATGCGTTAAGTGCTTTCTTTTGCATCGTCAAAGACGATGCGCGGCTATCCTCTACCCACATGAGTATTTACTTTGTACTTTTTTCCTATTGGATTAGGAACGATTACGTTAATCCGTTCAACATCACCAGACGAGCCGTAATGCAAAAGGCAAAGATTAAGAGCATCGTGACCTACCATAAATGTATCAAAGAGCTTGATTCCCTTGGTTATATCAAGTATCAGCCTTCGTATCATCCGGGAATTGGTAGCAAAGTATACTTGCGACTTAACTAAAAACTTGTGCTTGCCATGAGACACTTTCGCTAATATTATTGCATACAGTTAAATTAATCCATTTTTATAAACGGCTGTATTGCTTTGGGAAAATCTTCTTTTATTTCGTTCATCAAAGTCGTGATTGAAATTCCCTTCCCTCCGCCTCCCAAATATAGTTTTTCGATAGCATTAAACCATTGAGATTTTCGACTTGCAGAATTTGAAATAATTGAGATGTCACCGCCAGCCCTTTTCCAAATGTCATCTTGTTCAGGGCCTTGCGGATACAGCTCCACAAGCTTGTCTACTAATACTTTTCGAAACTCTAACGACGTCATATCTGGGAGCTTTACACTTGCAACCTCAATTTGACTGATCATTTCAAAACAAAATGCAGCAGCATTAGCAACAGCTCTCGGTTGAGACCCTTCTGCATCAGTCTCTGCTTTATTCTCAATTAAGTCTGATATTCCTCGTACCTCGATCGCGTGAGCATGATATGGCCTTGTTGCTATCAAGAAGCCATTACCTTCCATGTCTATTGCGACCGCATCACTACAATATTTCTTTAAATAAGTATAGGTGGCAGATTTATTAGAGGAGACCACTTTTTCCCCAGCAGCTATTGGTTGTACAAATGCTTCTGGTACATCATCGTTTTCTATTTTGATTAATTGTTTCCAGTGTCCTTCTCTCTTTACATGTTTGGCTACCTGTTCTAAAATATAAGAAGAGGGTATGGTGTCTAATCGCGGTTTGAACTCGGTGTCGTCTTTTCCCATTTCAAATCCGATAATTTTTGAGCTTGCAACAACATCGCCAATTTTAACATCTTTCAGGCCCCCTGCTACCCCTACAAAAAAAACATAATCCGGTTGAAAATATTCAATAGCTCGTCCGGTTTCGTCCGCAGACCTTACATTACCCGTCCCGGTTTCTACAAGCAATATTTCATTTTCATTATACTTGCCTTTATTGTAAATAGACCCTGTTGAAGGATGCCTTATCACTTTAGTATTTTTTAAAAATGCCTTAACAGCGGCAAATTCTAAGCTTAATGCAGTTTGTATTAAAACCTTAATCATCGTCTATTTGAAGTATTTTGCTATTTCTTTTAATTCTGAATTATTGGGATGCTCCTCCATCATTTCTTTAATCAATGACTCAACTGAAATATTTCCTCCTCCACCATTTCTTAACAATCTGATGGCATTTTGCCAATTTTCTTCCCTAGATCTATGGTTGTGCAACTTACTAACGTCCCCACCGGCTCTTTTCCATATATCATTCTCCTCTGGTCCTTTATCATATAATCTAACTGATATTCTCATAAGTTCAGAAAAAACAGAATCGGCAGACACGGTTTCTCCAATTAACCACCCCCAAGAAAGCCTATCCCAGAAGTCTAAGCCCGCAATAGATTGGCATTTGGTCAATGCAATTTTAAAGATTTTATTGGTTTTGGCTTTATTGAAAATTTGTTTCGCAGATAAGCGAAATTGTTTGGACAATATCAAATTCCCTAGTCGAGCAGATTGTATGTCGTTTAAGCTATTCGTATAGTATCTTATATACTTAGCAAGAAATCCATCTTCGCACCCATCTATATACTCAAAGATTTCCAAAACAGTGTTTATGTCTGATCTATATGTTTCAAGTAAATTAGACATGAACCTTTCAGTAGATATGTGATTTGACAATTCCGTTTCAATAGTTACGTTGGTTAGGCCTTCAGTTGAAATGTTCTTTATCAATTCGTTTGCTGTAGCATCGAGGAATAGCTGCTTTATTCCTGGCCGCAGGTGTTTCCACAGATGAACACGGCTCTTTAATCTCGAAATGTCCGCATATTTACTATGTGCTAGTTGATGAACAATTGCGTCAGGAACATTCTTTCCCTCGGTTATATCATTAAGTAATTGATCAACCTTCTCTGACAAACTGAGTATTCCATGTTCCAGATCATTTGTTTCTTCTAAGGAATTAGCCCAGATAGAGAGCCATATTGGATTTTTAACATCCAGTCTATGCAGTAAAGCCGGCTTCTTTGTTGAGCGTACTGCATATTCAGCTATAAAATAACTTTCGTTAGTTTCCATAGTCAAAGAAAGCAGGTCTTGATCGCTTACATTTTTAATGATATGCTTAGTGCCTTCGAAAGAATTTGGCGAAGCATTTTTTTCTAAATGCAATTGTTGTTTTGCGGCCTCTTTAGAAGCTAAGTATGTCTGTATTAAATAAGCGTGAAGAAGTAACCATTTCCTTGTTAAAATGACCTTTGCGAAATGTTCCGCAAATTGCTTGGGGACATTTTTTGGGAAATATTTTATAAGTAGGCCTTCCTGCTTTTTATCATTCGGCAAAAAAGATAAAATCGCGGACATAGAATCCTTTGATAACATCAGTACTTGCCAGAGATTTTGAAAGCTTATTGCTCTCTCCTCACCAATGGTTTTTTTAAAGGCTTTTATCACTGCATTATGCCACCAATTTAGTTGAGTCTCCATGCAAGAAACTATAATGACCTCAGATATAAGTCTGTCATTAAAGTTTTGACTTCTGTTGAGTTCGTTCTCAACAAAAGCCCCTACAGTATCTGCAAGCATTTCTTCTCCGTTACTAAAAGCGTCAAGTGGGAGGTTTTTAAGCGATTTTAAATTGATTTCTTTTTCAGCTTTAATTCGTTTTACGGTTTCAGCTACAATTTGGGTTTTGATGGATCGCCCATTATTCTTATCAGGCGATATTTTTGCCAACTGTCGTATTAATTGTTTTAACGCATCATTAGTAAGCTCTGTATAATTTTTGTACGCTTCGTACGCTTTTGCACATGATTGTAAAATAATCCAGCTGTCAAGATTAACATTTAATTCTTTTATGAATAATTCAAATTGGTTGTCGGCATGCGGCGTGAGGATATATCTTTCTACCGTATTATTAGTTTCAGCCAAGTTGTTATTCTTGTCCGATATGAACTTGCTCGCTCTTAATGATTCTTCCAGATCACCCTGAAAAACGATGAAAGTTTTAGAAGTGTCAATATTTGTTGTGGAAAAGCCAGCCGTATATGATATTTTTGCTCGAAACGATTTAGGGAGCCCTGCCCAAATAGGGGCTATTAAATCAATGAATGCTTCTGATGCTCCGCAAAACAATATCGGCAGCTTGCCGGAGATCAGCTCTTGTGCTCCAAGCAAAACAAATTTGGGGAAAGAGTCACTATCGATTTCTACCTCAAGCGATGAGACTGGAATAATCAACTCTTGCAATAAAGTTTTATGCTCGGGGATCGTTTTATAAAAATAGCCAAATAAGCTTTCAAGGTTACTTATACATTCAATATCCTCGACATCAGTTATCAAAACATGAGTGAAAACCATTCCTGCTCGTTGAGCAGTGTTATCGGGAGATGTTTTGGCAAATACATAATGTTTTCCATATACTGTGGCAGAATAATACGGCTCCATAGTTATGCCTGCAGGCAAGGAACTTGGGCGATCTGTAAATCCTGTTAAGAATGTCTTTAATACTGCATTCTCTATGGTTGAACACAAGCATCCGTGCGAGCGATTCACCTCACCATAAAATGCCTGGTGTATTTTTATTTGATCTTTCCTAGCCAATGAGGGTAGAAATTGTTAGCGTTAAATCTGTTTCTTTTTGTCCGGCACTGGTGATGACATACCCAAAATTTTCCGGACCCTTTTTCACAAAATCATGGTCAGATTCCTTGTCGGAGAGCGTTTTTTCAATGGAAGACAATCCTATCACATTATACGTCTCTTGTTTCCAAGTGCTGGTGATGTAGCTAAATAATCCTGGAACTTTGTCCTGTAATATCTCTTCCGGGATTTTATTTTGATCTCCATCTGGCAACAAATCCCAACAGGATAGAACGACTGTTAGTTTAAGATTCGCTATTTTTTGCTTTACACCAATTTTCTTGATATATAATAGAATTTGCAGCAACTCTGTATAAAATGCCGTGTCGGATAAGGTCATTGGTTCAGTTTTTTCATTCCTATTCCTTAGCACTTCTTGGTCAGGCAACCCTCTGTTTACTACATCTTCTATCATAGTTATTTCGTCAAGCCTGACAAATAACATCCAAGCATTACTCTTATCAATTTGTTCTTTCCAGACCTTATTAATGCGACGGTCGTGCACGATTGTCCGTACCTGCTCACCACCATAATCTGGAAAACTAAAGACAGATTTTGCACCTGAACCGTCTTCTATTTCTAGTTCGAGAGTTTTGTGAGCAGATACATTCGTATGCCCTGATGATTTCCCATCGTTCAAATTATCCAAAACCTCCTGAAAAATAGTAAGATCTTCAGGAGGAGAAGTGATTTTATAGCTTTCAGTTCTTGCATTTAACCTCCCGTACAATTGTCCACCAAAATGTGTTTTTCCGGCATTTGGACCTCCAATAATTAGTATCGTATTATTTGTTGCATCCATTTCATTATCTTTTTGAAAGGAATAAGTCTGTCGAAGCAAATCGGCTTACCATAGGTAGTTCATTTGTGTCAGCTGATAATATCGTCAATATCCAATTGATACTTTCCAAAATATTCATTTGCCAATCTGTAGATTTTTCATTTCGTACACTCGTTTCAAATTCCTGATAGTTGGAAAGGGGTGAGTTTTGAATATGGTTTGAAATTTGCTTTTTCACTTCTGGGTCAATATCTATATCAGACTTTGACCAAACCAAGCCTAGAGGTCGGTTTTTAATATTGTATTTCAGTCTATCCGCTACTTGTTTTGTTTGTTGACGTGCTTTACCTAATTGATTTCCTGAGAGCATTTCGCAGTCGGCAAACAAAAGAAATGCATTTGCATACTCATGAATCCATTGAGCACCTGCGGCATTACTATCATTTTTATTCACAATCCAATGGCCAAACCATTCACCTGGAGCATCGGTAAAGACTACTTCTTTTTTTTCGCCATTTTTGTTTCTCAAAGAAATATGAAGTAACCCTGGTATTCGCCCTGCATTACTACTGGTATGAGGAGGAAATTGAACATCGTTATGTGTATTCCAACTGAGATACCAGGCTATATTTTCCCAACCTACTAAGGTTAACGACCCAGCAAATTGAAAGTCTCCTATTTTATGTCCATGCCGAAGTAAACAATATAGAGTTGCCAGGAAAGTTGTTTTTCCTGCACTGGCTACGCCGGTGATCCCTATTAGAGTTACAGGTGATGTAGACGTAAGAAAATTCAAATCCTGCAAGCCTAATGTATTGCCGGTCCAAGGAACCCTTACATAAAAGTCATCTTCCTCTTCTTTCTCTGTGGCTACTTGATTGGCTTGCTTCTTATAAAATTGGCAATCCGTTAAAACATCGCATCCCTCATGATTGCAACCTGTTTCTTCCGGATAACAGTCTTCTTGTGAACAATTTCCAGCCATGTTATTTCGATTTTGGTATTAGGTATTCAGCCATTAGATCATGAAACATCATCACACCAATGTCCGCCAAAGACACTTGCTCCGTTTCATCAATTCCAGTATATTTTTTAACCATCGAAGCTTCTACTTTTTCGTGGCATAGCAAGGCAATAAAATCAGTAATTGGCACCCTTCTATTTAATACATCCCGATCTCCGAAATATTCTTTTGCAATGGCTATGTTTTCAGGTTTTGATACTTCTTTTAAAAAGGTAGAAAATTTCATTTTCTTATTTGCTTCATTGTTCACTAATAATAAAGTGTCTTTAAGCAAATAATCAACGCTTACTGGAACCACAGCGGGTAATTGCTGATACAGATCTTCAGCCATAATAATAGGCTGAAGCATATTACTCACGCTACGATAGCTATTCTTTAAGGATGAAGAATATAGCGTTTCTTTCCACCATAATAGCTTGCTTCTTCTTTCTACAGCCTGTATGGAATTAAATGAGGATTTTAATGCTTGATCTAGTGATTTTTTAAAATCTCCGAAGAACTTGTTGATGGGAGTTTCCAGGGATTCTGAAGACAAAGACGAGGTGAGTTCTGAGATGACCATATTAATTGCATTACTTATTGCAGACGAGGCCGTGTTTGAAAAATGATTTTGCCAATTTGCATTACCATGTTGAGGGCCATGTCCTGTTGCAGGATCTGGCTGGGCAGCAGTTTTTAGACCACTTGTTAACGAATCCGTATCTAGAGATATATCACCAAATTTCAATCCATTGATTTTTATCACTCCCAATTTTAATGATTGAGGCTCACTACTTAATGACCATTCTTCAGAAGCATTTTCTTCGGCTAATTCACCGAGGTCAGAAATTATCTTTTCTACTACCTCTCTTTCGCGACTCAGTTTTGCAAATGGGTAAAAATTTGAGCCGCTCAGATAAATAATTCTAGCAATTTTAGGGTCGCTCATTCCCGTGTTATACAAAGCATGTAATATAACTGCTCTGATTATTGGAATAGGCGTCTCAGAAAATTTAGCTCGCAACGCTTTCCAATGGTTGGAAATTATTGTCTCCACCTCAACCAATACCGGCTCATCAGAGCCAATATTTGGATCCATAGCTACTAGTGTATAAGCGGGCAAAAGATGTTGTTCTTTTTTTAACTTTGCATCAAGGTCGGCAATAGATTTCACAATATTCTCAAGCCTTTCATCGCTGTCGCCAATATCTAAAAGACCTGCTTGTAAAATGGATTGTAGGAGTTTATTTTCCATAGTTTAATTTTTTAACCATTTTCATTTAATTGCCTTAATTCTATAATCAGTTTAAACACCATCGTGCAGGGGTTATGGTTAGCATAGTCCTGTCTTTCTCCATAACTTTCTGCAAGCCGTTGTGCGTTGCGAATTGCATTATCAATACTGCCGTGTTCTTTTAATAAAGCGTACATTTGCTGACTATTCTTTTCATAGCTATAAGCTTCACCTATGACAGGCCGAAGGTTATTTTCAATCAAACCTTGATATTGCTGTCGGTTCATTGCATTTTGGTAAAAATGAAAATGCAACAAATACCATAACTCAAATGCTTCATTGCTCCAGGCGCAACCAATTGTTGGAAGGTTTTGAGTACAACGATTAATAGCATTGTTAAATTCGTTAGCTGCAAAGCTATCTCTGTCAAAAACCACCCAAAGTTTATCAACCGGTTGCGTTCTATCCTTTTCATATTCTTCTTTTAAACGCAAAGTCTCATCAACTAAAGACTGCGTATTGCGTCCTGTACCCTCAATATCTATCTGACATGCCGTTAATACGCCTTTGGGCAAATCTTGCTTTAAACCTTCAAAATAATTTGGTTCTGTCGCTTCTCCCTCACAAACAATCAGATAATACATTCGCTTAGCACGAACATTCAGCTTACGCTTTTGTTCCTGTCTTGCATATCTTTTCAGTTGTTCATTGGGAATTTTTACCTTTCTTGCCATTTTACAACATTTGACAGATTCCCAATAAACGGAATGGCTCCATAACGTCCTGCGATATAGTCTTTCTCGAAAGAACGATCTTTACGGATTGTTTTCCCTTCTTCTTTATATTCTACTAAAGAGTACATATCAGAAGCACCATACTGATCCTTTTCGACAAAATAGATTTGATCTCTTCGATAATTTCCATAGTATAAAAGGTTTGTATCGTGTGTGGCAAAAATAAGTTGAGCATTATTCCGGTTGAAGTCTTTCGAATTAAACAGTTTAGTTATCGCAAGTGTTAATAAAGGGTGCAGGCTAGCATCCAGTTCGTCCACAACTAATACACCGCCATCGTTTAAAACATCAAACACAGGACCAGAAATATTGAAAAGCTTATTAGTTCCTGAAGATTCCTGGCTTCTCATGTCAAACTCTACTTCTCCAACAGCTTTGTCTTTCGCATCATATTTCTTGTGAATTGTCTTAATATCAATTCTAAAAGCACCTTCCAAATCAGTAACTAGTTGCTTTACTAAACTTTCAGGCATATTAGTAGGTAATTCTTTTGCATCAAAAGGTTTTTTGCTGATTGATATTTCATCAAAGCCCAAATCTAGCTTCTTATAAAAATCAAGTAAAACAGAGCTAGTTTGCTTATTTTCAAGCATATCAAATGTCACGCCTTTATACCTTTCATGACTTAGCCCGGAAATAGTAATGAAGTTGTTAAACCATTGCATGATCTTCTTGGCAGTTTTCCCATTGAATTGATCCACTACTGCTAAAAAAAGCGCATTCTCTCTTGTTCGCTCTTCAAGATCTTTACCTTCTGAAAAGGTCTTCATTACTTCAATTCCATCTCCTTCACGTATGAAAAGTGGTTTCTCAATATTTTTAGAAGCTTCAAATAGCCATTCAGTCCTAAACTGTTTATCATCTGCTTCAAAGCCATATCTATAACGGATATTATCGATAATAAAAACAGTCTCAAAAAAAGAGGGTGACTTCTCCGTTTCAGTATTGAGCAAAAAAGGAGTAATATCGAGCTCCTCAGTCGATGATTGGTCGAATGATTGTAAAATTAGATACCTCATTGTGGACATCGCTCTTATAAAGTTGCTTTTACCACTTGCATTCGCCCCATAGATAACTGCCCCTTTAAGTAAATCGCTACGTTCAGTAGAAAAGATATTTGTACTGATATGCTCCTTAATTGAGGTCGCAGCAAGACTAAGTGTCGTTTTTGTCTTGAATGAAAGAAAATTACTTATTGAAAATTCAACCAGCATGTATTTTGTGAGATATTTTCTCAAAGATACTGCAAAATTTATTATTTTGAGAATTTTTCACAATTTTAATCAAAATTTAGCATGAAGTCGTATATTTGTTCATGTTGTAGAACCTAAAGACAATTAGTGAGTAATTCATGAGTAGTGAGTTGGCTATAACTTCAACATATTGAATAATAGCATTTTGGAGAGTAAAGTTCAGGAGCCTCTCTCTCCGCTCAGCTCCCTTTGGGAGCTTTTTTTATGCCTGTTATACATGCGGGTATATTGACATGGTTTTTGATTTATTACATTTGTCTTGATTTGTAGCTCAGCTGTCAATACAAAATATGAGCATTTACACTCCGGCATATATTAAAAATTTGTTGTTAAAGCATAAGGCGACTATAATTTATAGTGCCAGTTTGGCTTTTTTGCTCTTCTTTCTCAAATGGTTAGAACTTCGTTTTATCATATTCGATCACTCTTTTGAGGTCTACATCGGCTTTATTGCGCTCATTTTTACTGCATTGGGTATATGGCTTGCGCTAAAACTTTCAAAACCCAAAATTGAAACTGTAGTAATAGAAAAAGAGGTGTATGTGAACAGGAATGGGGACTTTGTGCTGAATACTTCCCTTGTATCCCGGTTGGAACTAAGTAAACGAGAAATGGAAATACTGGGCCTACTGGCACAGGGACACAGCAACCAGGAAATTGCTGCCAAATTGTTTGTTTCATTAAGCACAGTCAAAACACATATTCAAAATATATTTTCAAAATTAGATGTAAAAAGACGGATGCAGGCAGTAGAGAAGGCCAGGAGCTTAAGCCTTATACCTTAAAATCTCATGCTTTGGTATAGAAATTAGCCCTGCAAGAGAAAAATGGCCGAAAGTATGACCCGGAAATGATGCGCAAGGACCACATTTGCAGCAACAAATAAATAAAAAATGAAAAAGAATATCCTCATTTATGGCCTTATATCAGGCATTATTGTTTCTGTGTTAATGTTGTGCAGCATGAACTACCTGAGCCATTGCGAGGGTAATGTGGCCTATGACACGAGTATGCTCATTGGCTATGCTTCCATGCTCATAGCATTCTCGCTTGTATTTGTGGGCATTCGCAATTACCGGGATAAATACAATGAAGGTATTATTACTTTTGGCAAAGCGTTTAAGGTCGGTATCCTGATCGTTTTGATCGCTTCAACGATGTATGTACTGGCATGGCTGATCGATTTCTATTTTTTCATACCCGATTTTGCAAACAAATATTCGGCACATATGCTTGATGAGCTGAAAGCCAGCGGGGCAAGCCAAATGGAGATAGATAAGCAAACAAAAGAAATGGCGAACATGACCGAAATGCTGAAAAACCCATTCTTGAATGCCATGATGACCTACGCGGAGATACTGCCGGTGGGCCTGATCGTAACGCTTATCAGTTCATTAATTTTAAAAAGAAAAACAGTAAAGCATTAAATATAAAAAGATGGGAGAACAAAAAAATCAAACAGGCAACTCAACTACTCCCGGTGACAACACACCAAAGGTGACCGGGATAGGCGGTATCTTCTTTTTTTCTGAAGATCCGCAGCAAACGAGAGACTGGTATGTAAAAAATTTAGGCTTCGATATCAATGACTGGGGCTCCTCGAGTTTTGAATTCAGGGATGTGAATAAACCGGAGCAGGTAGGTTCGCTGCAATGGAATCCTTTTAAGAAAGGGAGTGATTATTTCGCACCTTCAAAAAAGGAGTTTATGATCAATTACCGCGTGCAGAATCTTGAGGGGCTGATCAGCAAACTTAAAGAGAATGGGGTAACCATATTAGACGACATAGCGAGTTACGATTTCGGAAAATTTATCCATATCATGGATGCCGATGGTAACAAAATAGAACTATGGGAGCCGAAGGACTGATAAGGAGTCTTCAGTACATATTCTTCATGCCGGGCTTTTATCACAAGAGCCCGGGTGTTTTTTATGTAATGCTATTTCTTGATGATGCTAAGCACCTGTTTATTGCCTGAGCCATTTTCAAGTTCGAGCAAATATTTACCTGCGGCAGCTTTGCTGAAATGTATAGAATCGCGCACCGGGTCAAGGCTGCCTGTTGTAATGATCCGCCCATCCATACTGCGAATGAGGTAGTTCATTTTATGATCGATACCCGTGAGGTAAAAAGTATCGCCTACAGGGTTAGGGAATACGCCGATAGTATTCTGCTTGATATTTTGGTTACTCAGCCCAAGGCTTGACAGCCAGTTCTTCTCCCCGATAAAAAGGGAAGCATTTACTGTCGCGGTCTCATTGGAGATAAAAAAGCGGTTGGGTCCCATGAACTCTATGCCCTCGGTTTGCCATTCGCTGTTATCACCTATTTCTATACGGCGTTTGTTGCCGGAAAAAAACATGTTACCGTTATAATCGTTGAGGAACCATAAAAAAGAGTTGGTCTTGAGCAGGGTATAGCCTAGTAGTACGATCTCATGTGTGGCAGTATTGTAGCTGGCTGCGGTGATGAGACCACCTACATTATAGCTGGTGTAAGGGCTGAGGCTGTAAGTGCCCGGTACCTTAGGCATTTTATAGACCCTTGTTTGCTGATCGAGGCGGTCTTTGGTAAAAATATACAGCGAGTCACCAATAGAGATGATGGACTCACAATCATAATTGTTTAGTTGGTTAGATGTAAAGCTGGTTTGGTCGCTGTAGGAGAATGCGATCAGGTCCGCATTTACATGCACTGCTGTATCGTTGCCGATATCTGCTTTGCTGATGCGCAGTACTCTTAGGTTGGTCCGGTTGCCATTATTATTGCCAAAGTCGCCTATATAGATATAATCATTGTCGGTAGTGATATCTTCCCAGTCCACGTTACTATGATTGTCCACGTACACTGTTTGCAATATATGCCCGTCGCTGGTATCGATGCTAAAGAAGGTGGATGGGTTGCCACTGTCATTGTGTGTCCACAGTTTACCATTGTCCCATGCAAGGCCTGAGCTCTCTGTGATGGCTATGGGTAACTGTGTACGTAACTGCATGGTATCATGGGTCACGGGATACAGGCATGAGCCGTCATTGGTATTAGCGCCGGGGTTATAATTAGTGGCATAAGGGTCTGTGCATCCTGCCTGCGCATAGGAGCGGGTATGTTGCAATAGTATGAGCAGGATGGTAAGCAGGTGCCGGACAGTCATTTCGTAAGTGATTTTATGGCCTGCAAGATAATGTGATTCACAGTCATATTATGTTATTTTTGGCTTAAGATGAAAGCGATTACCCGTACCATATTGGTATTGTCGCTGGTGAGCCTGTTCACGGATGTTGCCAGTGAAATGCTGTATCCTATTATGCCGGTGTACCTGGAAAGTATTCATTTCTCCTTGGTACTGATCGGTGTGCTGGAAGGTATGGCAGAGGCGATAGCCGGGTTGAGCAAGGGATACTTCGGTAAATTGTCCGATAACAGGGGCCGCCGTGTTCCTTATATCCGGCTGGGCTATGGGCTAAGTGCCTTGTCAAAACCTATGATGGCAATATTCACCTTCCCGATCTGGATATTCTCAGCCCGTAGTATGGACCGTATAGGCAAGGGGATAAGAACCGGGGCCCGTGATGCCATGCTGTCGGATGAGGCTACGCCGCAAACCAAAGGCACCGTGTTCGGGTTCCACAGGGCTATGGATACACTTGGTGCTGTATTGGGTCCCCTTGCTGCACTGGTCTTCCTTTATTACAGGCCCGGTCAGTATAAAAGCCTGTTCTTGCTGGCATTCATTCCCGGTGTGATCGCTATTGCTTTTACCCTCCTCGTTAAGGACAAGAATGTGAAGCCAAAGGAAAAGGTAAGCAAAACCCGTTTCCTCGACTTTATCCGCTACTGGAAGGCATCCCCTGCGCAATACCGCAAACTATTGATCGGTTTGTTGTTCTTCGCTCTGTTCAACAGCTCAGATGTATTCCTGCTGCTTAAAATAAAAGACGCAGGTATCAGCGATACCAGTACGATAGGTGCCTATGTCTTTTATAATATCGTTTATGCTGCCGTCTCTTTCCCACTCGGTATACTTGCTGATCGTGTAGGGCTGAAAAAGATCTTTATTTCAGGTTTATTAGTGTTTGCAATAGTATATGCGGGCATGGGATTTAGCAATAGCCTTTACGGTTTTTTTGCATTTTTTTTCCTGTATGGCATCTATGCTGCTGCAACAGAGGGAATAGCCAAGGCATGGATATCGAATATCTCGGATAAAAAAGATACGGCGACAGCCATTGGTACATATACGGCCTTCCAGAGTATCTGCACCTTATTGGCGAGCACTTTAACCGGCTTGTTGTGGATGCAGTTAGGGCCGGGAACTACCTTCATCATTATAGCCAGTGCTACTGTGTTGGCGGCAGGTTACATTACTGTAGTGGTGAAAAGACGGTGAGGCACTGTGACCAGTTAATGGCACTTGAAGTATTCGAAAGGTTCTTTGCAATTATTGCATTTGTACAAGGCCTTGCAAGCAGTGGCGCCGAAGCGGCTGATGAGGTCGGTATTGTCTGATCCGCACCTGGGGCATTTTACCGAACTGCTTAAAGAAAATATCTGGTTGCAGGAAGAATGCTCGGGTGGTGAGATGCCATACCTGCGCATCTTTTCTTTAGCTTCGTCGGTCATCCAGTCGGTTGTCCAGGCGGGGGCATATACTAGCTTGACCGACACCGGGCCAACCCCTTTTTCAGCCAGCAGGCGTTCTATATCCTCTTCTATAATGCCCATGGCCGGGCAGCCGGTATAAGTTGGCGTCAGGATGATCTCGTAGCCTTTTTCTGTGATCAGCACGTCGCGCAGCATGCCGATCTCCTGTATGGTAAGCACCGGTATCTCCGGATCCACTATAGCAGACAGGTGGTCCATTATTTCATCCCGTGTGTATTGCTGTGTTACCATGTTGCACCAGGATAAGCACGTTGCAGGTATTGCATTTCAGAGAGTATATGGCCCAGGTGTTCGGTATGTATTCCCTTCCTGCTTCCTGTTTGCATGTAATCATCGGCAGGCATTAATAGTGTTGCCTCCTTTAATACCGTTTCAACCGCTGACCGCCAATTAGCTCTTATCGTATCGGGGTCGGGGGCGATACCCGCCTCTATGAGTGCACGGTCTGTCTCGTCTTGCTCAAATAATTCCCCGGTGTACATCCACAATGCGTTCACGGCATGTTGCATGCGCTGGTAGCTTTCTTCGCTGCCATCGCCCAGGCGCAGTACCCAATCCTCTGCATGCCTCCGGTGATAGCGCACCTCCTTCAATGTTTTAGCCGCTATGGCAGCGATGGTCTCATCTTTGCTGTTTTGCAGGGCTTCGAATAAAAAGCACTCGAATACCGAGATGAACAATTGTCTTGCTATCGTGTATGCAAAGTCGCCGTTGGGCAGTTCGGTTATCAGGTTATTGTAAAATTGTCTTTCCGGTCTGCGGTAGGCGAGGTCGTCATCTGTTCTCCCCTTACCTTCTATTTCGCCTGCATATTTCAGGTAGGCCTGTGCACGACCTATCATGTCCAGTGCAAAATTAGTCAGCGCCAGGTCTTCTTCTATCATGGGTGCCTTGCTGCACCATTCCGACAGGCGGTACGACAGTATCAATGCATTGTCACCCAGGCGCAGCACATAATTATACAAAGCGGTTTCCCTGTTCATTTTAAATATTTTTAGCCCCTTCGGGAATAGTGTAGAATGTAGGCATCCGGTATATCTTATCATTGGCGGGGTCAAAGAGCATTTCTTTATCATCGGGGCTTGATGCTGTGATGGCTCCCGTAGGCACTACCCAAATGCTTGTACCCTCTCCACGGCGCGAGTAGGTGTCCCGTGCATTTTGGAGCGCCATCTCCCTGTCGGCGGCATGTATGCTTCCCTGGTGTATGAAATTGGCGCCGGGCTTGCTTTGCATGAACACTTCCCATGTGCCTAACTGTGTATCTGGGGTCATAACGAATGTTTTTTCGGATGAATTAATTTTTGTTCGCTCTTTTATCATAGTATGCCTGTGCAGCTATGCGTACCCAGGCCCCATCTTCATGCACTTTCTTATGATGGTCCGTGCGCTGTTTGTTGCATGGCCCCTTGCCATTGATCACATTGCGGAATTCGTCCCAGTTGATCTCGCCATGATCGTAATGGCCTGTGGTTTCATTCCATTTCAAATCCGGGTCGGGTATCCTAAGCCCGATCACTTCTGCTTGCTGCACCGTTTTATCAATGAACTTCTGTCTCAATTCATCATTGCTGTGCCGTTTTATTTTCCAGCGGAAGGCATCACCTGCATGTGGTGATTCGCTGTCGTGCGGGCCGAACATCATCAGTGAGGGCCACCACCAGCGGTTCATGGCATCCTGCGCCATTTCGCGCTGTTCTGCTGTACCACGCATCATATGGGCCATTATCTCGTAGCCCTGCCTTTGGTGAAAACTCTCTTCTTTACATATCCGCACCATAGCGCGGCTGTACGGACCATAAGAAGTGCGTTGCAGCGATACCTGGTTCACGATGGCGGCCCCGTCCACCAGCCAGCCTATCGCGCCTATATCGGCCCAGGTAAGGGCAGGGTAGTTGAAGATGTTGGAGTACTTCGCTTTGCCGCTGTGCAGTTGTGCTATCATCTCATCCCGGCTGATGCCCAGCGTCTCGGCAGCGCTGTACAGGTACAGGCCATGCCCTCCCTCATCCTGTATCTTGGCCAGCAGTATCTGTTTGGCCCTGAGGCTGGGGGCCCTTGTGATCCAATTGCCTTCCGGCTGCATACCGATCACTTCGGAATGGGCATGCTGCGATATCTGCCGCACCAGGTGTTTGCGATAAGCTTCCGGCATCCAGTCCTTCGGTTCTACCGCATCACCGGATTGAACGCGCTCTTCAAATTTTTGTAAGAGCAGCTCGTTCAGTTGATTTTCTACTTCCTGTATCGCGTCCATAAAAGATTTTATTTTTTTAATACTGCTTACTGCAACTGCATGCTGCTACTATAGTGTGCCCCTGCGTTCCTGCTCCGCTTCTATCGATTCGAACAAGGCCTGGAAATTACCCTTGCCAAAGGATCTTGCTCCTTTGCGCTGTATGATCTCGAAGAACAGGGTAGGACGGTCCTCCACGGGTTTGGTGAATATCTGCAGCAGGTAGCCTTCCTCATCCCGGTCCACCATAATGCCAAGACTCTTCAATCTGGCAAGGTCTTCGGCTATAGTACCCACACGCGCACTCACGGTATCATAATAAGTACCCGGCACATGCAGGAACTCTACGCCACGCTTGCGCATTTCGCTAATGGTAAATACGATATCGTCGGTGGCCACAGCTATGTGCTGGCAGCCCGGCCCTTTATAGAAATCCAGGTATTCCTCCACCTGCGATTTCTTCAATCCCTGTGCAGGTTCATTGATGGGGAATTTGATACGCCCGTTCCCGTTCGTCATCACCTTGCTCATCAGGGCGGTGTATTGAGTAGAGATGTCTTTGTCGTCGAAGGTTACGAGATTGGCAAAGCCCATTACATTGGCATAGAAATCTGCCCATATGTTCATCGTACCCAGTTCCACATTGCCTACCATATGGTCTATATACTTAAGGCCTGTAGATGCAGGGTTATAGTCGGATTCCCATTTCTCATAACCCGGCAGGAATACACCTTTATAATTTTTACGCTCCACGAAGATGTGCACCGTTTCGCCATAAGTATGGATACCCGCCCTTACCACTTCACCATATTCGTCTTGCTCCACTCTTGGCTCAAAATATACATCGGCACCGCGGCTTATCGTCTCTTCAAAAGCCTGACGTGCATCATCTACCCATAGGGCTATCACCTTCACACCATCGCCATGCTGCCTGATATGGTCCGATATATCGCTGTCGGGGTCAAAAGGGGTGGTAAGCACCAGCCTGATCTTGTCCTGCTGCAATACATATGAGGCCCTGTCCCGCACGCCTGTTTCCAGTCCTGCATAGGCCAGCGACTGGAAGCCCATTGCCGTTTTGTAATAATGAGCTGCCTGCTTGGCATTGCCCACATACAGCTCCACATAGTCGGTGCCGTTGATGGGCAGAAAGTCCTGCGCCTTATCGAATATCTTTTCGATACCGTAGTTGTAATTCTCAACTTTTTTCAAATCTGCAGTATCCATATTGAAATTGTTTTGTGTTTACATTGATACTATTTCTTCACGCTCCTCTTCTCGTATTTGGTCTCCATACCTTACTTTTCCCTTTTCGCTCTCCGCTCCCACTCTTCGCCCTCCTATTCTCCCAGCCACGATTTATAATAGTCGGACACTTCTATTTTTAGTGCTTCTTCAGTGATCATCATCGGGGCAAAAGGGTCTATCATGACCGCCAGTTCTTTAGTTTCCTTTTGACCAATGCTGCGCTCTATAGCTCCGGGGTGCGGGCCATGTGGTATACCGCCGGGGTGCAAGGTCAGTTGCCCTTTCTGTATGTTGTTACGGCTCATGAAGTCACCGTCCACATAGTACAATATCTCATCAGAGTCTATATTGCTGTGATGGTAAGGGGCAGGTATGGCCTGCGGATGGTAATCGTATAGCCGGGGCACAAAAGAGCATACCACGAAATTCCTGCTCTCGAATGTCTGGTGTATGGGAGGCGGCATATGTATGCGGCCTGTTAAGGGCTCAAAGTTGAAAATGGAAAAGGTATAAGGATAATGATATCCATCCCAGCCGGCTACATCAAAAGGGTGGTATAAATAAGTATAAGGGAAGATGTGCCCCTTCTTTTTGATGAGCACGTCAAATTCGCCCTGTTCATCATAGGCCTCAAGCTCCATAGGTCTTTTGATATCCCGCTCGCAAAAGGGCGAGTGCTCCAGTAGCTGCCCGAAATCGTTCCGATACCTCCTTGGTGTGAATATCGGGTTGTGCGATTCTATATACAATAACCGGTTGTCTTTATCGTCGAACTGTATCTTATATACTGTGCCGCGTGGGATGATAATATAATCTCCATATTTAAAGGGCAGCTTACCGAACATGGTATGCAGGGTGCCACTGCCTTTGTGTATGAAGATCATTTCATCCGCATCCGCATTCTTGTAAAAATAGTCGTTGCCTTTAGTTGGCGCAGCCAGGCCCACCTGCATAGCCGCATTCACGAAGAGTGTTTTGCGACTTTTTAAATAGTCGTCATCAGGCTTTATGTCAAAACCCATAAAGCTCATAGCGTTCAGGCTGTTGTCCATAGCTACTTTTGGGGCCACGGAGTAAGGTTTGCCTTTTTGTTTCACTGCCGTAGGTGCGTGCAGGTGATATACCAGCGATGATAAGCCCCCAAAGCCCTGTGTGCCTACCAGTTCTTCCTGGTACAGCTTGCCGCCGGGTTGGCGGAATACTATATGGCGTTTATCGGGTATCGTTCCAAGGCTATGATAAAATGGCATTTGAAAACATCTTTTAATTAAGGGACAATTTTAGATATTATCAAAAGCTAATAAGCTGACCGTGGTCAACTTATTTGATGATTAAAGTCATTGATGTGATATCATTTCCTCTGGGTTATTTTGTCTTTTCTTAAAATGTAGCACAGGTATAATGGTTTAAATACCTGTCATTTTTTACAGAAGTGGTTTAAAAGCTAGTGTGCATAAATGACTGTATTCATGAACAGGAACGCTGGAATTCGAAAGCTATATCCTTTCTTAATGGTACTTGGGGCCGGTATATTGCTTTTCAGAACAATATCACTTATGTTTTTTGAGCATGGTCTCCGGATCCTGGAGTTATGGGTCAATGTATTGACAATTATAGAAATGATTATAGATGCTGTTTGCATAGTATTTTCATTAAAATGGCTGCTCAGGAATACTGCAGCAGCTCAAACCATTTCCCTGACATTAGGAGCAACTGCAGCAATATTTCATGCTTTTAGGGTGCTGATCTATGTAATAGGCAGGCTGGGACCCTGGAAGAATTTTGATGTGAAGCCTGCATTCCGTGCATCTGCCGGCACAGATATCTTTTGGGTATATTTTGCAGGTATTTTATCGTTACTGGGCCTGCTAGTTGTTATTCTTATTTGGATAATAAGGAAAAAGCGTCGAAGATATTCTTCTCATCTGAAGTGTTCGTGATCGCACAAACATTAAAAATAAAGTATTATATATTTAAGTTTACATTCATGGAAAAGTTGGCGAAGGAATGGAATAGAATAGCCGTCTAAATACTTGCACAAACGAATAACATGAAAAAACTGAATCTTGCCATCGGGATATTGCTTTTATCCCTGTCTGCCCGGTCACAGGTAGGTCCTGAGATCACTTCGTGGATACGGAATACCAATAATGCTACCGGGTATAATAACATCCCTTCCAATTGCCAGACCATACAGTACTCCACAAATAATGTGTACGTGAGTTGTACCTGTATACCGGGCTATGATATAGGGCCCTGGATCGGCAACCCCAACGTAGCTGCTAACCAGAATTTTGTTTACAAGATCACACGAAATCCTCAACCCAATACAGGCACACCTGTAGCCATTGGCCTTGGCCATATCGGGGTGTGGACAAATGGTGTAAGTATCTTCAACGCAGAGGATGCAATGACCTATAACAACCAGGGCGTGTGGTACCGTAATGCCTACTTTTTTGAGGGGCAGGGCTTTGATAGCTGCCTGGGCCACCCGCAGCAAAACGGGGAGTATCATCACCATGTGAGCCCAGCCTGCCTGTATGATGATATGGACAGCACGCATCATTCGCCACTTATAGGCTATGCTTTTGATGGCTACCCGGTATATGGCGCCTATGCGTATACCAATACGGATGGTACAGGCCCTATAAAAAGGATGGAGTCTTCATATCGCACACGTACTATGAGCGACAGGACCACCTTGCCTGATGGTTCACCAGCTTCCCAGCCCGGCCCGGCAATAAATGCAACCTACCCGCTTGGGGCTTTTATACAGGATTATGAGTTTGTACAGGGCTACGGTGACCTGGATTCAAATAACGGCAGGTTTTGTGTGACCCCGGAATATCCACAGGGTACCTATGCCTATTTTGTTACCATCGATGCGAACCGCACGCCGATATATCCGTACACCATCGGTGCACATTATTATGGTACTGTACAGGCTGGTAATACTGGCCCGAACAGCGGGCACAACACCATTTCAGAGTCCACAACAGTTTACAACGGCCCCACTGCCGTTAACGAGGTGAAGAAGCATATCAAATTCGAAATGTACCCGAACCCGGTTAAAGATCGTGCGGTCATCTTTTTTGATCCTGAAAGTGCCAATAATA
Organism: Bacteroidetes bacterium 46-16; assembly: GCA_001897835.1. Lineage (GTDB taxonomy): Bacteria > Bacteroidota > Bacteroidia > Chitinophagales > Chitinophagaceae > MKUN01. The sequence continues at coordinate 66,785 of MKUN01000029.1, read as the reverse complement.
TCACGGGTACTATATACGATGCAAAGGGTAGTGTAGTAAAAGTACTGGACTATATGCAGCCCAGCATACAATATACAATAGATCTTAGCACATTGCCAGCAGGGGTCTATACTTTGCAGTTGCTCTGCGATAAGGATAAAGCAGTGCAGAAGATAATAGTAACAAAATAACTGGAGCGAGGGGAATAACCGGTTTTTTTCACGACATAGCCGCCGGCAGGCGGCTATGTTTTTTTCATAGCTTTGCAGGCCAAATGCGATATTTTCTTTTTTTTGTGCTCTTTCTGTTGTGTTTTACGTCCAATGCGGGCGCGCAGCCATTTGAGCGGGTGTCATTGTGTACAGGCGACCTCATTTTTCAAGATATTGATTGCGGACCTTTATGCGACGCTATTGAAGCTGTTACGCAAGGATTCGACGGTCATAAATTCTCGCACATAGGACTGGTATACATTAAAAACGATACGTGCTATGTGATAGAGGCTATGGGCAGTGGCGTAAGACTGGTTACCCTTGAAAGTTTTAAAAAACGCTCAGCGCATAAGCTGTATGTGGCCAGGCTGAAAATGCAGTACAGGGATATGATACCTGCTGCCATCAAATACGCCCTTACCTCTGTTGGGATAAGTTATGATGACGCCTTTTTGTACAATAACGATAAGTATTACTGCTCCGAGCTTATTTATGATGCTTTTATGAAGGCGAATCATGATAAGCCTTTTTTTAAGCTGGAGCCTATGACCTTTAAAGAACCCGGGACCAGGAAATTTTTCCCGGTGTGGGTGACTTATTATAAAAAACTGGGTATGCCAATACCTGAGGGTGATCCGGGCATCAATCCCGGAGGCATATCACGTTCGGATAAGCTGGTGATATTGAATGCAAAAGATGGGAAATAAAAAAGCTCCCCGCATGACCGGGGAACTTTTTACCATTTTATTTTTCTGCCTCTTATAAATTGAACGATACACCGCCAACAAAACCGAATGTGCTGTAGGGGATCACGTATTTGGGCACTGCATTGCCTGCAGCGTCACGCTTGTTATAGACTAATGTCCTGTCCTTTTCCGGAATCGTATTCAGTTTGTCCTCGCCATTTACCAAATATTTGGTAACGGTTGTTTCTTTGGCATACATCGATAGTGCAGTAACGTCGAGTTCGCCGAATAGCTTTATACGCTCGTTGATGTGTATGGTACCACCCAGGCCGCCATACAGTCCGAGGAAAAATTGAGGTTTAGTGACTACCGTACTTTCGTAAACATTATTGTCTTCACCTGGGTTGCCACGGGTTTCGCCATTAGTGGTTATGTTGCCTACTATCGGGATGGCCAGGCCGAACTTAGCGAAAGCATCTACCCTGTCATAGGTATTTTGGATGACAATGGCCGGCGTTATTATTGAAGGCATCGATGTTGAGGTGCTGCCCTGCACACGGTCGCCAAATTTTGAAGCAAGCGAGCCTGCAATGTCAAGCCTGTAGGTTGCTGATGCGAGGTTGGTTTGTGCACCCAGCTCCACGCCTACATAATTGTTGAATATATGTCCAAAGGCAAGCCGCAACTGTATGCCGCTCATGTAAGAGGCACGCTGCGGCTGCGTATAAGTATTCTCTGTAGTGACGCCATACTGGCTGGGCACACCAGTGAAGATAAGGTTCTGGCGCATAAGCGGCATTGCATATCCCAGGCTGGCGCGCAGGTAATTTTTAGGCATTTTGTACTCGTCCTGGTACCAGTTGTTTTGTGGCCCGGCGAAGCTTTGTGTTGTGAGAAAGCCCAGCAACAGCAGTGTAAAAATTTGTTTGCTCATAAGAAAAAGTTTTTGTTAAAGAATATTGTTTGAGTATGTAACAGCGTTATTTAAAGCATGATCACTTTCCCCTGCTGTTATTCTTATTCCATTCCTTTATTCTTACCCTTTGATAAGGTTAAATAGCAACATGTTCTTTTTGGCGTGTCTTATCCCTGAAGTAGGTACAATCCTGTATTACTGCTTTGATACGGGTCAGCTCGGTATCGCCGAGATTCGATCCTGATGGCAGGCAAAGGCCTTGCTCGAAAAGACGCTCAGACGTGCCGTCGCCATAGAAGGGGCAACCTTCAAAAACAGGTTGCATATGCATGGGTTTCCATAGCGGGCGCGATTCAATGTTCTTCGATTCGAATGCCAGGCGAAGTGTTTCGCGCGTTATGTTGCTTTGCTTTGGGTCAACAAGTATTGTGGTCAGCCAGCGGTTACTGAAATATCCTTCCGGTTCTGTAACGAAGCTCACGCCCGGTATGGTACCCATTTCTTCGGTATACCAGTTGTATATGCGCCTGCGTTGTGCAATACGTGTATCCAGTACTTCCATCTGGCCGCGACCTATGCCTGCGCAGATATTGCTCATGCGGTAATTGTAGCCTACATGAGAGTGCTGGTAGTGTGGCGCTTCATCGCGGGCCTGTGTAGACAGGAAACGTGCTTTATTCACGAGCTCTTTATCATGAGCTACCAAAGCACCACCGCCCGAAGTAGTGATTATCTTGTTGCCATTGAAGGACAAAGCGGCTATTTTACCGAAAGTGCCGCACATTTTGCCATTGATCGATGAACCCAGCGCTTCGGCTGCATCCTCCAGCACAGGTATATCATAACGGTCGGCAATGGCCATTATCTCGTCCATTTTTGCAGGCATGCCATAAAGGTGAACGGGTATGATGGCTTTGGGCTTTTTGCCCTTTGCCACCCGGTCCATAATGGCTTCTTCCAAAAAGCGTGGCGACATATTCCATGTCTCATCTTCACTATCTACGAATACGGGCGTAGCCCCGAGATATTTAATAGGATTGGCCGATGCCGAGAAGGTAAAGCTCTGGCAGATCACTTCATCGCCCGGCTGTACGCCAAGCAGTATAAGGCCCAGGTGCAGGGCCGAGGTGCCGGATGTTAATGCAGCTACATGCATGTCGTCCTGCAGGTAATTAGCTATGTCCTGCTCAAAGCCATTCACATTCGGCCCCAATGGAGCTACCCAATTACTGTCAAATGCTTCCTGTACATATTTTTCTTCTGTGCCACCCATATGAGGCGAGGATAACCATATCTTTTGATACATAAGCGCTCTAGTTTTCGGTTTTTTCTATTACCTGGTTATGGAATTTTATTGCTTTTGCCGGTATGCCTACTGCGGTACATTCATCGGGCAGTGTTTTCGATACTACTGCGCCTGCACCCACAATGGTATAGCGGCCTATCTCTAATTGATTAATGATCTTGGCACCTGTGCCCACATATGCGCCTTCTTTTATCCTCACCTCGCCCGATATGTTCACTCCCGGCATAAAGGATGCATAGTCTTCAATTACGGTGTCGTGCCCTACAGTGCAGCCAAGGTTCAGGATAACGAAGTTGCCTATGGCTATATTAATAGTGATAATACACCCTGCACATATGATGCACCCTTCGCCAATGCTCACATCGTCATTGCCAATGAGCACATTGGGATGGATCAGCGAGGGGTAGGAGACTTTTTCGTTGGTAATGTTATCAATGATCTTCTTTTTGGTGGCCGGGTTGCCCACGGCAAAGGCTACGCAGAGCGGTTGGGCATACGCATTGAGCTCTTCGCGGCCGCCCAGCACGGGGTAGCCATTTACCATTGTACCAATAGCAACGCCATCGTCGAAATAACCTACGAATTCATAAGTCATCGAGATGGCATTAAGCTGGTCAATCAGCATTTTTACTTCGCGCCCAAAGCCCCCTGCACCAAATACGGCTATTTTTTTCATGGTCGTTTTTTTAGTCGGTCCCGGTAAAACGTTCCATCGTTGCAGCATTAGCTGAGCTAATGCCTTCGGAACGTAGTACCTTTTTAATGGTTAGTAAGCATATTTTAATGTCCAGGGCAAAATTCATATGGTCCACATACCATACATCATAGTCGAATTTCTGCTCCCAGCTAATGGCATTGCGCCCGTTCACCTGTGCCCAGCCCGAAATACCGGGCAGCACTTCGTGGCGGCGCAGCTGCCTGTAAGAATACAGGGGCAGGTAGTCCACCAGCAGCGGGCGGGGGCCTATGAAACTCATAGTGCCGTTCAGGATATTAAATAATTGCGGCAGCTCATCCAGGGAATATTTCCTGAGGATAAGCCCGGTTTTTGTAAGCCTTTGCTCATCGGGCAATAGTTTTCCACTCGCATCTTTTGTGTCCAGCATCGTTTTGAATTTGTACACATTGAATGGCTTATTGCCAAGGCCAACCCTTCTTTGTTTAAAGATGATACCCGGACCTTTGAGTGCGGCAATAAGGTAGATACTCACAACAATGAGCACAGGTGATAAGACGATGACCAGTATCAAAGCCATTATTATATCAAACAGTCTTTTGAAAAACAGGTACATGATCGAGCTGTTTATTATTTAGTATGTTGTTATAAATATGGTAGATCTCCTTACCCGTGTTGTTCACGTCCAATACGGTGAAAAGCATTTTTCTTCCGCGAAGCGCCATCTCTTTCGCCACGGTGTAATTTTTGCGGGCATTCATAGCACAATCGGTTATTTCTGCCGGTGCGGCTGGATTTACAAGGTACCCGGTCACACCGGGTATCACAATATCAGGCAAGCCGCCAACATTACTGGCTATGGTAGGTACTTCAAGCAGCAATGATTCTGCTGCCCCGCCCAGGTTCTCGCTGTAAGAAGGGTGTACTACAAGGTCTATGTCAGAGTAAAGCTCAGGTACGTCATTCCTCGACCCCATGAAATATATATTATCTCCGCAGTATTTCTTGCCCATTTCCATAAGCTTCAGCTCGTAATCCATGGCCCCGTCCCATGCGCCGCCTATTATGATCGCTTTTATCTTATTATCCTGTTCTATACACTTTGCCATGGCCTTGAAAAAATCTTCATGGCCTTTGATGCCTACCTTTTGTCCTATGTATTTTTTAGGCTTGTACATATAGGCTACCATGGCAATAATGAAGTCATCCTCTTTAAGGCCAAGCACGCTCCTCAATTTTCCTTTGGGGTGTTTTTGAATAAAGGACAGGTCGGTACCGTAATAAGAAAGGAACACCCGGTTATTGGCGATACCGCTCAATATATATTTATCCTGCGTCCATTTGCAGGATGCTATCCACCTATCATTATTATTGCTGGTTATAAGGTCTGCGTTGCGGAAGATAAAATGTTCAAGGTGCAGCGGCCCGGGTACCTGGAACACCAGGGGTATATCCATCTTGTAGAACATCCTGTACAGCCTTGCAAATAAAGTCGTGATCAGGAAGTGACTGTGTATGATATCAGGCTTGCAGGTCTTAATGATCTTTTTAAAAGACCTGAAAGATGACAGGAGTTTATGCGGTGCCAGGGAAAATTCAAAATTGAATACTTCAACGCCATCAGCTGTATACTTATCTGCCATCTTACCTTCAGGCAGGCACACAGCTACATCGGCACCCTGTGCTGCCAGCACACGCACCTGCCTGTAAGCCCATGTAGCCCCAACGCCTGTTTTTATAAGATGCAGTACTTTCATATACTGGCTTTTAATACGGTTGAATAAAATCCGCTGCGCTCTTTATCCAGCCGGCTGTTCGTATATCTTTTTGCTGTTTCTAAATTTTTTACCGACATGCTGGCCAGTTTGCTTTCGTCTTCGCCTACCTTCATGATCAGCTCTGCCAGTTGTTTGTAGTTCTCCTTTTCAAAAAGATATTCCCCATCCAGCAGTTCTGGTATGCCACCCACTTTTGAGCCAATACAGGCAAGGCCACGTGCCATTGCTTCTATCATTGCCCGGGGCAGGCCTTCGGTTCTCGATGCAAGTACAAAGAGATCAGAACTGTCCATTTCTGCTTCTATCTTGTCCCGCTCCGTTACTGTGCCCATGAAGGATACCGTATTACCTATCCCAAGCTCTTGGGCCATTTGTTTTACTTTTTCGAGGTTCAGGCCGCCACCTATCCATACCATATGGAAAGGGAAACCTTTTTCTTTACAGATGGCAAGGGCTTGCAGCAATATATCAGGTCCTTTATACATCTGGTCCATAATACCTATGGACAGTATGTGTAATGCTTTGTGATTATTTTTCTTCTTTGCACCTGATAATATGCTGTGCTCTGGCAGGTTGATGCTGGAAAAGAAATAAGATTGCACACCAACTGCTACAGGATATTTTTTTGGCAATACCGCGCGCTCCACATATGCTGCAGCTTTCGCACGCCGTATTATAGCACGTGTCCTTCTTACGAACATACCACCAAGGGGCCTGTACAGGGCAGGCAGCGAAGCAAATACTTCTTCAGGATCACCTACCATTTCTATGCCGTATGCCCTGCGGCCCATATCCCGGCTGCTGATAAAGAAAAGCACGCCTATTATCGAAGGCATGCGCAATATATAGGGGTTGTTGTCACCTGCCACGATCTTTTTTATCTCTTTAATTACGGCAGGCATGTTCTTTACCAGGTCTGCTACGCCATGATAGTAGGGTATAGCAGTAAAAGATACTTTGGGCCCTGTTACTTTTTTCCAGTTACCGGCTATATCTGCTTGTGAAACAGGTTTTGCACGGGCTATGATACGCACCTCGTCAAACACCATAAGGTATCTTTGCCAGAACAGGTAGTCGAAAGATGCATCGGTATAGATATGCCCGCTGTCATCTTTATAAAACCTGAACTCTAAAATGATATTTACTGTTTTGGTGTTCATGTCTCTCTATATGTAACAGTAAATTACCCAGGGGGTTGGTAACGGACTGTAAAATTTGTTTTTTATTTCTGTTTATACTATGAAACGCCTTTTATGCCATAGATTTTTAACATTTCGTTATCAGTGTTCTTGTAATAGAACGGACTGACTAAAAATGAAGCCTGCAGCCGTTTTACGGTATCCTGCTTGTCTGCGTTACGCACTTCTTTAATAAGTGTTAAAACTTGTTTTTTCCACTCATTTTTATCCCAGCCTTCTACTATTGTAACACCATTCATTTTTGAGGCTACTTCTTTATTTGGTTCTATGCCGCTTGCCAGCACAGGTACTCCTGCCGATAAGGCTTCAATAATGGCCCCGGGCAGGCCTTCCCAGAGGCTCGTAGTTACCAGGATGTCATAGGTGTTGAGTTCGCCGGGTATATTACTGTTCTCGCTCTGGATGATCACCCGGCCCGTATCGCTCCATCTTTTTAGGGAGTTGGCAACAACAGGGTAGATATTGTTGTCGAGTTTCCCGGTCATTGAACATGTTACATCGGGGTCTTCCTCACAGATCATGCTATATATCTCAGACAGGAACATGTGGTTTTTGGAAGGGTCAAAGCGACCTATATGCCCAATTTTAACTTTTCTATTACTTTTTACTGACTTATTCTCTATCAATGCAAAGCCATTATAGATCACCTTTATTTTTCTTTGCTTATTGTAATTTTCACTAAATATCGCTTTCGCTACACTTTCTGAAACGGTTACAATGTTGGTTGCAAAGCGTAGCATCATACTTTTCAAAAACAGGTCTCTTAATTTTCGCAGTTTTGACTTTGCGCTTTTGCCCGTACTTCTCAGGTGAGCGATGCGCACTGGTACACCTGTAAACCAGGCTATCATTAAAAATACAGCAGATACCATCAGTACATGTGAGTGTACCGCATCATATTTATTTTTGCGCAGCAGCTTAATGTATTTGAAGAAGAAGGAACGGTTAAGACGTATATAATTAATGTCGCCCTTTATCACCTGCCTGAAATCATCATCCAGCACACCTCTTGCCCCTGTGAGCACAATAAAGTCAAATATCACCGGTGCGTCTTTATTGCGCCGCATGAACTCAAGGGTCCTTGTTTCTGCACCACCCCTGTTAAGAATGCCGAATATATGCAGCACCCTCTTCTTATCGTTTTCTGAATATTCCATATGTTATCATGATGATTGCCGCCAGTAATAAGGTCTGTCCCGGTATATGTGAGAATGAGTTCCTGACGAACGTAAATAAAATAAAGGTGATACCACCGGTAAGCGGGTCGGTAATAATTCCTACCGGTTTTGTGTCAAAATAGTTAAGCAGTATGGACAACAGCATCATCAGTATGATGACGCCCATAGCCCCCAGGTTGATATAGCCTTCCGCTATTGGTGAAAAGCCATAGGGGCCATTACGTTCGCTCATGGCCACATTCATAAGCCTTAGGTCTTTATCACCTTCTGCCCTGTTTGCTAAGATTATTTTATCCAGCAGCCGGTCGAAGGGGGCCAGCAGTGTTTCCCCGTAGCGAAAGTGGTCAGTTCCATTGTGTACCCATTCCTCTGCTATCACTACTGTTTGTAAGGAGCCGCCAAGTTCCAGCAATCCATATATTGGATTAAAGCTATCGGAATTTACCTGTTCATCCACCCTGTACACCCGCACAAATGAAATAAGAGACAGCAATACGACGGGTATCACGAACAACTTCGCATTCTCAGGTAATTTCGTTTGCCGTGAGTAGGTAACCAGGAAAGCACAGGTGGGATAAAGCACTTCGCCCCTGAGGCCCATCACAAATGCAATTAAGCTCCAGCCCAGGAAAATAAAAATACCAATACGTATTTTTCGCCAGTCATTTATTACCCCAAGTATGGCGAGCCCCACACCAATGGCCCAGTATATGGTAGAAATAAAAGAGTAATTCTCAATGAACCTAAGGTAAAATGCATAGCCTGCAAATAATGCAGTGACACCACCCATGCTCAGCATGATGTAAAACCAGCCGCCTATGCCACCCAGCAGCAGGGTGTATGCAAGCACCCGCAGAGGACGGTAATAGGGCGATGATTGCAGATCTCCACTTTCTTCATCTTCCTCAGCTACCTGCTTCGATCTCAGCATGGTAATAAAGCTGAATGCTGCGATACCAATGAGTGCCATCCCTTCGGCCTTAGTATAGTACGGACTGTCTATCCAGCGCCAGAATATATCATTGCCCGTAGCTGAGGCTATATTCAGCCCGGCGGCATTCGACAAGATAACACCAAAGTGAAAACACCAGAAAATGATAATGAACACAGAGCTTGCCGACCATAAGCCACGCACCGAATATTTTACATTAAGGTATATGCAAAGCCCCGACAGCAGGCAAACATAAGCCGAATAGGCCTCGCTGCGTGCAGCAGGTGCATACAGGAACAGCGTTATGGATGCTGTCATGGTGAGTATGGCGATCAATATCCTGTTACTATACGACATCAGCGCTCTTTTCCGAAATGCTTTAACAGGGCTTTCTTTTTTTCTTTTTGGCTTAGGTGTTTCAGTTCTGTTAGTTGGGGTATTATCGTCTTTTTATATTCAGCTATGGTCTTAATGAATTTTGCCGGTACGCCGGCGTATACTGTATCAGAAGGCACATCCTTATTCACGACCGACCCTGCGCCTATTACCACGTTATTGCCAATTGTTACCCCCGGCATAACTATGGTCCTGTAACCAATGAACACATTATTGCCTATGGTTACCGGCTTTATCCTGTCTGCTTTCGGAAATTCTTTCCGGATCACATCCACCGATCCGTCATGCGTTAGTAATGTTACCTCGCTGGATAACAGGCAGTCTTCACCTATGCTGATCAAATAGGCCTCTTCGCTGAATATTTTATACAAGGAGCCCATGATACGTGTGCCCTTGCCTACACGTACCCCCACCTTTTTATAAAAGGCTTGTGGCGCAATCCTAGCTAATATTTTTAAATATGCCCTTTGTAGCAAACCCATTGTCCTTTATTTTATTGTAGAGAACTATAAACGAAAGTGTGTATAACAAGAATGTCAGTGATTCGGCAATGATCATGTATATAACGAGCCTGTCGAGCGTAAGTGTAGCGTACTGCCAATAGGTAAGTGCTGCCAGTACCAGGAAGGATACAATGTGGATAGGCACTTTTATCCAGTGAACGCGCAGGCAGGTTAGCGCCGTGCCGAGGAATACGTAGAGATAGGTGGGCACGCAATATACCATTACCAGTACCAGCAGCATATAGTGTTGTGCATATTCTTTGGTATAGACCAGTTGCAGTATTTGCCTGCCGAAAGGCAGTGCGACCACTATGCCTGCAAGGCCCAGTAACAGGGCGAGGAAAGTAGTGCGTACCAGCAGGTGGATGAAATCGGCATAACGCTCAGTGCGCCAGTAGTCGGAAAGCCGCGGGGCAATGACCGCTCCCATAGGATTGATGATCTGGGCACCTATGGAACGGAAATAAATGATGGAACCGAATATGGCAAGGGCCGAAAGCCCCAATTTACCTTTTACTACGTAATTAGGGAAATTGGAATAATATTGGAATACCACCAGCAGTATCAGCACAGGTATGCATATTTTCAGGATGGCTGCCAGTGACCGCAGTTTGAAAAAACTGCCGGTACGTTTGCCCAGCTTGCTGATCTTTAAAGATAAATTCGCATCCAGGATCAAAAAAATGATCCATAAGGATAGCCACAATAATAGTATAGTGTCTACCTGCAGGCCTGCCTTTATACCAGTGAATACCATCACCAGGGTTATCAGGCCGCGTATCGTCTTCGATATGGAAATATAATCCATCCTTTCTATGCGCTGCACAGAGGCATAGTACATGTCTACCTGGTTCTCGATTATTTTTATACCGCCAATAAGTATTATGGTTAGCAATAATTGCCGTTGTAGTATATATGCGGTGATAACCACTACCAGTAGTGCTATAGTGTTAGATATGATCCTAAAGCTCTGGTATTCCTGAAAGCCCAACGAAGGCGATTTTTCTGTTACATAAAAGCTGCGCAATTGCATATCAGCCGATATGACAATAGGCGCAACGAAGGCAATGGCAAACAGGTAGCCGCCCACTATCCCGCTATCGTAATTTTTAGTGAATAGCATCAGGATAAGGTATTGACAGACCATATATATCATATTGCCTGCCAGGGCAAAGAGGAAATTTGTTTTTAAGGACCTTCGTTTATGCACTTTCCTTTTTTATGATACAATACAATGTTGTTAAATACCGCTGTTGACCATTTGCCTGCAACTTTTTAAGGTCGCAGGGCCATGCTACTTCTTAAAGAATCTTTTCAGGCGGCTTTCTTTGCCATTGGTATTGCCATAGCCACCATATCCGTAGCCATACCCGTAACCGTAGCCATATCCATAGCCATACCCATAATTGAGTTTCACATCATTCACTACAAGATGCAGGTGCTGCATTTTTTCTTCTGCGGCAATATTTTCGGGTATTTGCAGCTGAGGTTTCAGGGTATAGCCCTGGCGTATCACGTAAAGCGATGTATCTGCATATTTTGCCAGCAGCTGGGCATCTGTCACAAGCCCTACAGGCGCACTGTCTATTATTATGTAGTCGAAATCCTGTTTCAGTTGCATGAACAATTGTTCTACACGTGGCATCATCAACAGTTCCGCAGGGTTAGGTGGTATGGGCCCCGATGGTATCACGTACATGCTGTCCTCAATTCCCGAGGGTAATAATATCTGGTTGTACTCAGCTTGTTTGATGATGAAATTGCTGAAGCCATACCTGCTGTCAAGTCCCAGGTGCTTCGATATCTTAGGCTTCCTGAGGTCCAGTTCCATCAATACCACTTTTTTGCCGGATAGGGCCAGTGTTATGGCCAGGTTGATCGCTACGAAAGATTTGCCTTCGCCACTCATGCTTGAGGTCAGCATTAGGGTCTTACCACGCTCTGTGGTCATAGTAAATTGCAGGTTCGTTCGCAGTGCCCTGAATTGTTCGGATAATGGTGTGGTTGAGTTTTTGCTTACAGCTATTGAATTTTCGCCCTCAAAATGGCCGATCTCTGCTATGATCGGTATGCTTGTAGCGCTCGTGATATCGGTCTTGCTGCTTATCTTATGGCTCAGCACTTCTCTTAAATAAACGATAGCTGATGGTACCAGCAAGCCCAGGAGCAATGCTATCATCATTACCGACGAGCGCTTGGGTTTGAAGGGATCTTCATCAGCAGCCGCAGGGTCTATGATACGCGCATTAGCTATGGTCGATGATTTCGATATAGCTGTTTCCTCCCGTTTTTTGAGCAGGAAGAGGTAAAGCTCCTGTTTTATATTTTGCTGGCGCGAGTATTCCAGGTATATACGTTCTTTAGGTGGCAGTTGGCGCAACTTGGCATTTACATTCCCGGCCTGCTCACGCATTGAGTTAACGCTCACTTGCATGCTGCGTTTTACCGAAGCCATGCTTTCCATCAGGTCGGCCTTTATGTTGTCAAGTTGCTGGTCAAAGTTTTTTACTACCGGGTTGTCTTCGGTATTACTTACCAGCATACGCTGCCTTTCCAGTTGCAGGGTGTTGTATTTGTCGATGAAGTTATTGAGCACATCGTTCTGTATCGTAAGCGATGCAGGCACTATCCTGCGGCTGTTATTGTTATCTTTCAGGTATTGCTCCAGCGAGGTAATGATATTCAGCTGCACCTCCTGTTTGGATAGTTCATTGAATACATCCTGGTTACTGTTCAGCAGCACTTTCGATTGTTCAGTAAGGTCGGTAAACGTGTTATTTTGTTTAAAGCTCTGTATCTCCTTTTCTATATCCGTCAGTTCTTCACCTACCAGTTGCAGGCGGTTGTCTATGAAGCCTATGGTACTGTCGGCAATCTGGTTCTTATCGTCCACACTGGCCTGCATATACACTTTGATCAGCTTATTTACTATAGCCTCTCCTTTTTCCTGTGTTTCCTCATTCAGGGTCAGGTTTATTATGCTGGCCTGCTTATTGGCTATCTGCACACTCAGTGCGCTCATGTATTTCTTTACGGCGTTCTTATAGCTGGTTATGTTTACCGTATATTCATTTATGCCTTTCAGGAAGGGGAAATAGCTGCGCTCAACGATCACACGGCCGGGGGGTAACAGCAAAGTATCGCCCCATTTCCCTTTCCAGCTTTTATCATCATTGCTTATTTCAAAATCTGTTTTGCCCAGCAGCTTTACCTGGTATTTATATGACTTGTTTTTGATCGAATCTTCAAACAAGGGGATGAAACGTATATTGAATGGGCGGTTGCGGAACGATTCTGCGACCTTTACATTGCCCGATACATAGTACGTCACATTGAGTTGCAGATCTTTTACCACATCCAGCATCAGCGTGCGGCTTTTGAATATTTCTGCTTCGTTATCTACATTCTTTCCGCCTGATGACAAGCCAAGGTCTGCAAGGAGCTCTGTATTATCCGGCGCACCTGATTTTTTGTCGTCTTTTATCAATACCGATGCATGTATCTTATACACCGGCGTGCTATAGCGCATGTACAGGTAGCCAAGCGCTATCGCCATAACAAGGCATATGGCATAGAGCGGCCAGTTGCTGATTATTTTTGCCAGTACTTTTTTAATATCAAAATCTTCACGTTTGGGGCTTTGTTTCCCGGTACCGTTTTGTGCCCGTTGCTGTCCCTGCATGGCTAGTGTTTTATGATGATGTTTATTACGCACTATTCCGAAACAATGATCCGCTGGGATGATTGCACGCAACAGCCCACACCATAGGTGCGATTATTTAGCAGGGTAGATAAAAGTGTTTTTGTTTATAATTCCGGGAGCCTTTAAGAAATCAGGCTTGCGTTCCTCTACAGAATTTATACTGCAAAGGTATAATCAAAATAATTTATAGACAAGTATAGTATTAAAAAAATAAATGTAATTTAATGTTATAGACCACAGGCATTTTTGTGATTGCAGCTCGTAATATTACATGCATATAAAAATATGCTAATTTTTAATAGTTAAAGCTTGGTTAAGCAGCTTATATAACTGGCTGGGCTTTAACTTTTATTTAACTTTGGGCCTATATCTTACCATATTGCATTTGAGGGAAGGGAGAGCAATAACTCAATATGCTTAATAAGCTCAGGAAAAAGATATTAATAGTAGAAGATAATAACGACGATTTTAGCATCCTAAGTCAGCAATTACTGGATATTGGCTACTCAGGGAACGACATTCTGAAGTTTAATTCTATAAGCGACATTCTGTCTGTACCCGACGAGGCGCTTGAGGTCATATTCATTAACCTCTCGCTTATCGATCTCAACCCGGTAATTACCTTCAGGCAATTGCAAAAGATCTTCGTACGCGTACCGCTTATACTTATTGCCCGTCCCCGCAGTGTTAAAGCAGCCCTTAGCCTCCTGCAGGAGGGGGCCGAAGATTACCTGGTTAAAGGAGCATACGATAACATTTCGCTGCAGAATACCCTGCAAAGCGCCATTGCACGCAAGCATTTTTACAATACGCTTGATAATGCCCGTACTGATTACCTGCAGCTTTTTGAGGATAGTCCTATGCCTATGTTCATATACGATAGTACTACCCTGAGGTTCCTTGCGGTAAATGCAGCCGCTATGGATACTTATGGCTATACACGCGAAGAGTTCCTGGCTATGGACGTGATGGGCATACGTGCCCCCGATGATGCCTATACGCAGATGGAAACCATTAAGCTGCCCGCTATAAATAGTTTTTATAACAGCGGCAGGCGGCGTCTTGTAAAAAAGGATGGTAATAGTTTCTATGCACAGGTATATATACATAATACACGCTTCGAGGGCAGGCGCGCAGGCGTTATGCTGGCTTTCGACATCGATAAGAAAGTATTGATGGAGAAAAAGAATGAAGAACTTAATGAAGTGATCAGGCAGCAGAATGAGCAATTCGACAGTGTGCTTTCAGCTACCGAAGAGGTAATATGGTCCTGCGATGCTGCCGATTATACGGTATTGTTCATTAACGAGGCCTGTTTCCAGGTTTATGGCTATACGCCGGGCGAAATAATCAATGATAAGGATATACTTACTAATATCGTACATCCTGCGGACAGGAAACTCGTGGCTGATACCTTCAACCTGCTGCCCATAGTTAGTAAAGTATCGGTTGAATACCGCATTAACCACAGGGACGGCTCTTTAAAAACCCTGGTGACGAGGGCGGTAATGAAAAAAAATAAAAAGACCGGGGAAAGGGTCATTACCGGTATTACTCTTGATGTAACGCAGCTCAGGGCTATCGAGAACAAGCTGAGAGATAATGTAAAAGAAATGTCGGCAATACTTGAGAGCATAGCCGAAGGTTTCTATGCCGTAGATGCCGATTGGAAGCTCACGTACATAAACAAAGAATTTGAGCGGATACTGGATATTAAAAGGGCCGATATCGTGGATCATGACCTTTGGGACGTGTTTCCGGGTTTTGAAGACAAAGAATTTTATAAAGCCCAGCAACGGGCAATGATCAGTGAGCAGGCAGCATCATTTGAGGAATATTATCCGGAATTTGAAAAATGGCTCTATGTGAATGTACAGCCTGCTAAAGCGGGCCTTACTGTATACCTGCGCGATATTACTGATGAGAAAAAGAAGCTGCTGAAAATAGAGGCCCAGAACGAGGTGCTGAAAGAAATAGCCTGGCTGCAGTCGCACAAAGTGCGCGGGCCGGTGGCAAGCATCCTTGGCCTGGCACAGCTATTCAATTATACCGATCCTTCTGACCCTATGAACCAGGAAATACTGGAAGGCATCAAGTTTGCCTCGACAGGCCTCGATAATATAATAAGGGAAGTAGTAGAGAAGACACAAAACTCAGGCCTGCCGGGCGGTGAGCAGGCTGCAGCAAATGAAATTAAGGCTTAATGTATAGGTCGGGTGTGCTGATGTGGTTGCTTGTATTACCGGCCCTGTCTTTGATATACAACTCGTAATGTACGGTATCCCCTTTTATGAGGTGCACGGTGTCGGGGCGCACATAGATAAGTGCCCCCAGCATTTTAAAGGTGCAGGTGCCGCTTATGCCCTTTGAAGGATCCAGTACATTTTGAGCTATTTCCGGGAAGAAATAACCCGTAAATGAGTCCGTATGATTATCCCTGATGTAGATATCATAATCGCTTGAGCTCACATCATGTCCCAGGTCGGCATCGCCATCGGTCAGGGTAAATTTTATATATACTGTATCTTCGCTGGAACCTTGTTGCACAGAGTTCGGGGTCATCTCAACCAGGGTAATTGCGGGTATGGCAGACATATTGCTATGCCTCTTACAGGAAGAGAAAACCAAAAATAAGACTACAAACAGAGCGATACAGCGTTTCATATTTATCAAAGTTAATAATTTGGGTCATAATACAGAGTTAATGAATGGCAATTTCCTGCATAATGTTAACGCGGCAAATTTCGAAAATATTGCCCTCGACCTGTTTCATTATCAATACAGCAATAATGACTTATACCGTAGCTTTGCAAACGCAGTATACAGATCTCCTGCTGTAGTGCACAGGTTACAGGATATACCCTTTCTGCCCATATCTTTCTTTAAAACGCATAGGGTAGCAACCGGCGCATGGCAGCAGCCTGCTTTTGTATTTGAGAGCAGCGGCACTACCGATACTGGTCTTTCCCGGCACTATATACACGATGCAGGCATATACAGGGATACTTTATTAAGAGGGTTCAGGCAATTTTATGGTGAGCCGGAGCAATATGTGATACTGGCATTGCTACCATCCTATCTTGAACGCGGCAACTCCTCACTGGTGCATATGGCCTCCGTATTGATGGCCGAGAGTGGTCATCCGGAAAGCGGTTTTTATCTCAACGAACAGGATAAGCTCAGTGAGATGCTGCAGCAGCTGGAGGCAAGAGCACAGCCTGTACTATTGTTGGGTGTTACATTTGCCCTGCTCGATTTTGCTGAAAAGTATCCCATACCCCTGCGGCATACTTTTGTTATGGAAACAGGAGGTATGAAAGGCCGGCGGCAGGAGCTGACAAGGGCAGAGGTACATAAGTTGTTGAAAGAAAGCTTTAAAATAGATAATATACATTCGGAATACGGAATGACCGAGTTATTATCGCAAGCCTATGCTAAAGCGGAGGGCGTTTTTAAGCCGGCTGATACTATGAGGGTGCTTATAAGTGATATAAACGACCCCCTGGATATTGCAGCAACAGGTGCAGGTACTATAAATATTATTGATCTGGCCAATGTTTTTTCTTGTGCTTTTATTGCAACCGAAGACTTGGGAAATATTCGCAATGATGGTACATTTGAAGTGTTGGGTCGTATGGATCAGGCAATGGTGCGGGGATGCAGTCTTATGGTAATATAAAGGCCTTACCATTGCATTTTTTGTTGCTATGGGTTAATTTTATGTAATATTTTTTATATCATTGTTTCAATTTGGCCCGGGATGCAATTTAAAGAAGCCAGTACTTTTATTATGAAAAAACTCAGGAAAGGCCTTCCTGAGTACTTATCGTATCATAGCATCGCGCATATTAAGGATGTCTACCAGGCTGCCGATATGCTTGCCGATGCTGAAGGTATAAAAGGTGAAGACAAAAAATTGCTCCTCATTGCCGCCCTTTTTCACGATTCAGGTTTCCTGGTACAGCAAAAGGATCATGAACGCATTTCATGCGAGATAGCAGCCGAATTCTTACCTAATTACGGCTTTAGCGATGAGCAGATTAAAAAGATAAGCGGTATGATAATGGCCACCAAAATACCGCAGACACCACATAACTTACTCGAACAAATAATTTGCGATGCCGACCTTGATTACCTGGGCCGTGACGACTTTTTTAAAATAGGTGATACCCTGTATGCAGAACTCAACGTTTACAGCTTCATGGATGAAGATAAATGGAACAGGCTGCAGATAGATTTTATGGAAAAACATCACTATTTTACCGCCACTGCGCAAAAGCTCAGGAAAGAAAAAAAAGAGCAAAACCTGCAACTGGTCAGGTCTAAGCTCCAGGCACCGTGACATGAAAAGTAAGCTCAATATTCCCGGTACACTCCAGGACATTATTTTTACAGTTTTAGGCATTCTCTCAAGTGGTTTCGCCCTCAAAAGTTTTTTAGTACCCAATAATTTTCTCGATGGGGGGGTAACAGGCATATCGCTCCTTATCCACGAACTGGCGCACTTCAATCTCTCTTATGTTCTTGTGCTGGCCAATGTGCCGCTCATTCTTATGGGTGGGTTCCAGGTCAGCTGGCGTTTTGCATACCGGTCTTTTGCCACCGTTGTAGGCCTGGCCTTGTGTTTTGCATTCATTCATTATCCCGTTATCACTACCGATACCCTGCTCGTATCGCTTTTTGGCGGTTTCTTTCTCGGCCTTGGTGCCGGGCTTTGTATGCGTGGCGGCTGTGCGCTTGATAGTATTGAGGTGCTGGCCTTGTACACGCTCAAGCGCAGCAGCTTTTCGGTAAGTGAAATAATACTGGGCATCAACGTCATCATATTTCTTGTTGCAGCCCTCCATTTCGGCCTCGAAAAAGCCCTCTATTCTATGCTTACCTATTATGCTGCATCGCGCACGCTCGATTATGTGGTTGAGGGCCTTGAAGAATATACCGGTGTTACGGTCATTTCGGGCAAGAGCGATGAGATAAAGAGGAAACTTGTGATGGAATTGGGCAGGGGCATTACCGTCTATAAAGGCAAGCGCGGTTACCTTAAGAACAGCTTCGATATAAGCCACGATTGCGATATTATTTTTACCGTAATTACCCGCCTCGAAGTGCGCAAACTTACCCACCTGGTGCATGAGGTAGATCCAAAAGCTTTTGTTTTCACCAATACCATCAAAGAGGCTGCCGGTGGCGTGCTGAAACGAAAGGCTGGCAAGCACTAAGCTTATTTTATCTTTTGTTTTGCTCTTTCAGAAAAAAAGCTCAAATTTGCACTCCCTGAATGCCCAGGTGGCGAAATTGGTAGACGCACTGTGTTCAGGTCGCAGCGTTCGCAAGGATGTGCTGGTTCGAATCCAGTCCTGGGCACAAAAATGAGAGCGGAGAGCGGTCAGAGCGAAGAGCGATGGCTGGTCTCCGCTCTCATTTTTCCCTCTTTCTCCGTACTCTTTCTCGCTCATCCCTTCAAAAGATCTATTTTCAATTATTTTTGAGAAAAGATAAACTATGTTTTCCATATGAAAATCTTGACGTGTACAAGAAAGCCTTCAGTGCAAATCAAATAGTATATCGTTTCCTGAAAGCGAATAAAACTATTTCCGGTTATGCCAAAGATCAGTTGGGCAGGGCAAGTTTTAGCATCATGCTAAACATTTCGGAAGGCAGCAATGATCAAAAACCTGGAGGAATGAAGTCCCGCTCTCTGATCGGGTTTTGCTTTATACCCATACTGGAATATCGAACCGATCGGCATTTCGTATATTTGTTCGTAATATGAAGAGGGTGAAAGAACCACTTTATCGTAAATACAATAAGCTCGCAAGAGGGTTTCATCACAATTCTCTTGGCGGCGCATTTCGCTACCAGCGCAATACCAAAGAGGTGAAAAATTTTGAAGGCACTCACATGTCAGTTCGAAGAACAAGAGAAGGCTACGACTACACTCCGCTGTTTAAATTCTTGTTATCTCGAGCGGGACAAAATTGGGACAAAATTTTCTCAGAGGCTGTACAAAGACTGGATAAGCAAGAACCGATATTTTGGCTTGTTGATCTTCATTTTGAACAAGGAGATTATGGAGTAGTCAGTATTGGCGAAAACTCATATTACTCGAAATTGACCGTTCAAGATGATTTATTAGTACTAGCGGATCCAAAAGTTACCGCTCCCGCTAAATTGTGCACTTGCTGTACTCATACATTTAACGGTATTGCCTATTAAAAGCGCCACAAATGTTTTTCCTTTAGCGGCAGTAGCTTGCAACGAAGGAGCTCTTGCTGTTCTTTCTGTTCCCCGCTCTGAAAATGTCGCATACGCCCAACAAAAATGTGGATTTAAAAATTTGGAAAGCCCTCCCCGCATGTCATATCTTGCAGCTTGGCCTGAATTTTTTTTCGGGCTGACAGGAGTTCTTTTATTATTGCAATCGCTTGGCTTTATGCCCTTGGGCAACTTTCACTTCCTTCGGCATATCGGGCATGGATCGGGCACAAATCGGGCAGGGTTTTTTTTTCATAATACAAGGCCGCTGGCAAGCTTTTCAGCCATAGGGCCCGCTCAAAAATGCCCGGTTTTTAATGATGCCGAATCGGGCATCGAATACATATACTGCATCCCCCCAGGCACATTTTACCGCGTTTTTAAAGGACATTTGGGGACACTTCAGGGACATTCAGGGACACTTAAAAGACATTTGGAAACACTTCATTTCAATTTTCGAGGCTCCTGTAAATGCAGCGACTGGGAAAATATTTTATCCATCAATAGTTTTATTTTCAGCATTTTAAATGTTAAATATCTCTTCCGGATTTGGTGGCTAACCAATTTTTTTGTATATTCTTTCTGTCAGTGGCTATTTATCTTCCATATTCCCAAGCCACGTATTTATTTCACTCACCCCTAAACTTCTTTGTTATCATGCAGAAAGAAATTAAAAATATTTTAGTGCCTGTAAACTTCTCCGAAGCCTCTAACAATGCTTTGCAGACCGCAATAGCTATGTGTAAGCGGCATAATGCCACCCTGCACCTGGTCAATGTACTGGAAACAGAATTGCTGGTGCCCATGGCGGGTATGCAGGTACCGGCTACCGGTATCGTTGCAGAACTGGAGCTATCACGCGAAGAGAACCTTGCGAACATGGCCGATGCCATACAGCGCAACCACGGCCTGTCTTGCCGGCATTATACCGAAGCGGGCTTCATTCCATATGTAATATGCGCAAAGGCCGAAGAACTGGATTGCGACCTGGTGGTAACAGGCACTGCAGGCACTAAAGTGAAAAAGATCATGAGGGTTGATAATGCAATGGCTATACTGAAGAATTGCAGCATACCAGTGCTTATAGTGCCATCTGGCAGAAGAGTGCTCGATTTCCGGAATATACTATTTCCGGTAAGGCCTGTATTGAATGCTTTGAGCAAATACAAAATGGTTTTCCCGATCATAAAGAAGAATAATGCCCGTGTGCTGCTAATGGGAGCGATCAATGAACAAGAGAGCGAAAAAGTAAAAACCATAAAACAAATGGTGGACAGCACAGCAGTGCAAATGAAGAGCCAGAACATACATGTGGACCGCAAGTTGTATTTCGGTAAGGGCATAGCCCGCGAGATAATAGCGACAAGTAACCGGAAGAATACCGATCTGCTGGTAATAACCGCCGCACTGCGAAGAGGCCTGAAACAGTTTTTCGTTCCCGGCTTTGTACAGAAAATGATCAACGAATCAGTAATACCCGTCTTATGTGTTAAACCCGGTTTTGGGGTTGAGGAGCATGCTGTAAGAAGTATATTGCACAACACAAGATTGGTGTAAAGTACAGTAATTGGGCTGTGAGGTACTGTCGCTTAGTTACTTATGCTTTATGATCATGTACATTTGCCATACCGTAGGCCATTTCGTATTTTTGCACCGTTAATAGTAGGAACACTTTTGCTATTTACTTGCTAACATTTCTTTTCAGCAATTTTATAGTGTTCCTGTTTTTCAGGGCCTTTGGCCCGTCTCCGGGCTTCGCCGCCGTTTATTAAAATGTAGCTATAAAGCCTTAGCTGGTGACGCCGATTTTTTGACTATCCCTCAGGGAAAAAAATATTTTTTATGATAAAAACCAATATTTACAATCATTCCAATAAAGCTAAAGAAGAGGAAAAAAAAGCAGTTACGGGCTTCCTTGCCGAACACCTGGAACAATATGGGGATAAACAGGAAGATATTGCCAAGGCCTTTGATTATGCTTTGCAGGAGCAAAATACCCCGGGCGGCTTTGTGGTCACCGCTCACGCTGATGGTGATGTAATGGCCGCGGCAGCTATAGTAAATAAAACCGGTATGAAGGGCTATATACCCGAAAATATATTGGTTTACATAGCTACCCATAAGGATCACCGGGGCAAAGGTATTGCCAATAAGGTGATGGACCTCATCGTTGAGCTGGCCGATGGCGATATAGCACTGCATGTAGAACCTGATAATCCCGCAGTTAATCTTTACAAAAAATTTGGCTTCACCAATAAATACCTGGAAATGAGGCTGCTAAAACCAAAGGCATAATTATGGCACATATCACACTGAATGCGGACAAACTGAGAGATAACTATTTATACCTGGACGATCTCTTTGCCGAAAATAATATAGAGTGGTCTGTAGTGACCAAAATGCTTTGCGGCAATACGAAATTCCTCGAGGCACTGATGGGTATGGGTATAAAACAGGTATGCGATTCACGTATCGTTAACCTCAAGCGTATCAAAGAGGTGGCTCCCAGTGTAGAGACTATATTCATTAAACCCCCATCATCACGTATTGCAAAAAAGGTGGTGGAATATGCCGATATAAGCCTTAATACTTCTTTTGCCACCATTAAGCGCCTCTCGCAGGCGGCAGTAGAGTTGAATAAAGTGCATAAGATCATCATCATGGTAGAGCTGGGAGAGCGCAGGGAAGGCGTATTGAAAAGCAATCTTATTTCTTTCTTTTCAAAGGTCTTTGAGTTGCCAAATATTGAAGTGATCGGTATTGGCACGAATCTTACGTGCATGTACGGCGTGCTGCCCGACAAGGAAAAGCTGCAGCAACTGGGTGCTTACCAAAAACAGATCGAAGAAATGTTTGGCCGTACTTTACCATATATATCTGGTGGTGCATCAGTTACTATCCCGCTGATAGAGCGAGGCGAATTGCCAGCCTGCGTCAACCATTTCAGGGTAGGGGAAACCTTATTCCTGGGTACCGATGTGTATAGCACCGGCCCGCTCGATGGCATGCACCAGGACGTGTTTAAAGTATATGCCGAGATAATTGAGCTTTACGAAAAACCCAATGCACCCTCCGGCGAAATGGGCTATAACCTCGCAGGTGAGGCTGTAGAGTTCGATCATACAGGCATACCGGAGCGCTCATTTAGGGCCATAGTAGATATAGGCCTGCTTGATGTAGAGTCCAACCACTTGCAGCCTGTGGATGAAAACATAAAGATAGCAGGTGCCAGCTCAGATATGCTGGTGCTCGACCTTGATCGTAATATACAGGGGCTCAAAGTAGGCAGCATGGTTGAGTTCCGTGCCGATTATATGGGCGTTTTGCGCCTGATGAACTCAAAATACATAGATAAGAAAATTGAGATCAGTGTACCCGAAGAGGCCGAATTGCTTACGGCTTCGGTAGTGCTGAATTAAAAAAAGCTACAGGCATTTAAGACAGGATAAAGATGAATGATTTTATGACACAAGTGTTTTGGGGCAATACAGGTAAAGACTGGTTGTGGGCCTTAGGTACCCTGGTAGTTTGTTTCATTGCTGCAAAAATATTTAAGCGCATACTGGTGCAGTACCTGAAAAAATGGGCTGCAAAAACAGAGACCCAGCTTGATGATTTTCTGCTCGATATTGTGCAGCACTGGGTGCTGCCCTTATTATACATAGGCAGTGTGTACCTGGCTGCTAAAACACTTACCCTGACCACTAAAGTAGAAAGGGTGATACAGGTTGCTATACTCTTTGTTACCACTTATTACATGCTTCGCATCATTTCGGCACTGGTGCGGCAGATGCTCAATGCCTTTATCAAAAGGCAGGAGAATGGGGAAACAAAGGAAAAACAGGCCAAAGGCTTGATGATCATCATCAATGTGGTGATATGGGCCATAGGTATTCTCTTCCTCTTTGATAATCTTGGCTATAATATCACTACGCTTATCACCGGCCTTGGCATAGGTGGTATAGCTATTGCTCTTGCAGCCCAGGCAGTACTGGGCGACCTGTTCAGCTATTTTGTCATCTTTTTCGACCGTCCCTTCGAGATAGGCGATTTTATAGTGGTGGAAAGCAATGCCGGCGTCATTGAGTATATAGGCGTCAAGACCACACGCATACGCACACTAAGCGGTGAGCAATTGGTCTGCTCCAATACTTACCTGACCAATTCGAGGGTGCATAATTATAAGCGTATGGAAGAGCGCCGTATCGTATTTAAGATAGGCGTCATCTACCAGACCTCTGCTGAGCAGCTTAAAAAGATACCCGGCATAGTAAAAGGTATAGTCGAAGCAACGCCGGGCCTGCGCTTCGACCGTGGCAACTTCTGCAACTTTGGCGATTTCAGCCTCGATTTTGAGTTTGTCTATTATGTGCTCGATCCCGACTATACTGTTTATATGAACAAGCAGGAAAGTATATACCTTGATATGGTAATGGCCTTTGAAAAGGAAAAGATCGAGTTCGCTTATCCCACGCAAACGGTATTTGTGGAGCGGACGGCGCAACCCGCTGATTCTGAGGATGCGGATGAAAATAAGCGCATTTAAATATTAAAGGTATTTTTGCAACTTAAACACCCGGTTTGAGCGCACCTGTTTTTTTATTTACGCCCCCATTCACCCAGCTGAACACACCTTACCCTGCTACAGCGTACCTGAAGGGCTTTCTCAATACCAAAAATATCCCATCCTTCCAGGCCGATCTTGGCATCGAGGTCACCTTAAGGCTATTTTCTAAACAGGGTTTATCACATTTATTCGCACAAATAGACGCGGGCAATGCAGAATGGAGTAATAATGCCCGCAGGATACTTGCGCAGCAGAACGAATATATAAAGACCATTGAGCCTGTTGTTGGCTTCCTGCAGGGCCGCGATCCTACCCTGGCGCACTTGATCTGCAAAAGAGATTTTCTCCCTGAGGCCTCACGCTTTGCCCAACTTGATGACCTGAATTGGGCCTTCGGCAGTATGGGCAACCAGGACCGCGCCAAGCACCTCGCCACTATGTACCTCGAAGACCTCTCGGATCTCGTGATAGAATGTGTAGATGCGCATTTCGGCTTTAGTCGCTATGCCGAGAAGCTGGGCCGTTCGGCAAACAGCTTTGACGAACTGTACCAGCTATTGCAGCAGCATTACACCTTTATTGACAATATGCTCATTGATGTGCTCCGGGAGCATATGAGCAACCTGCAGCCAAAGCTCGTCGCTATTTCAGTGCCATTCCCAGGTAATCTATATGCTGCCTTTCGTTGCGGCCAATGGATAAAACAAAACTATCCTGCAGTTAAGGTGGTGATGGGCGGGGGCTTTCCAAATACAGAGTTGCGTTCACTTTCAGATGCCCGGGTATTTGAGTTCTTCGATTTCATTTGTCTCGATGATGGCGAGTGCCCTATGGAGCAGCTCGTGAAACATATAGAAGGAGTGATACCCGTAGAGGAGCTAAAACGCACTTTTATTTTAAAAGATGGCTCGGTAGCCTATATCAACAACCAGTCCTGTGGCGACTACAAACAAGGTGATGTAGGTACACCTGATTACAGCGACCTGCTTTTGGACAAGTATATTTCGGCAATTGAAGTGGCCAACCCCATGCATAGCCTCTGGAGCGACGGGCGTTGGAATAAACTGACCATGGCGCATGGTTGCTACTGGGGCAAATGTACTTTTTGCGACATCTCCCTCGACTATATAAAGAATTATGAGCCGCTGACTGCCCATGTGCTTTGCGACAGGATGGAAGAAATAATAGCACAGACCGGGCAGACAGGCTTTCATTTTGTCGACGAGGCCGCACCACCTGCATTGATGCGTTCGCTGGCTTTGGAGATATTAAAGCGTAAACTTGTAGTAAGCTGGTGGACCAATATACGCTTCGAAAAAAGTTTCACCCGCGATCTTTGCCTGCTGCTCAAAGCTTCGGGCTGCATCGCTGTATCGGGTGGTCTTGAGGTGGCATCCGACAGGTTGCTGGGAATGATACAGAAAGGCATAACCGTAGCACAGGTGGCAAGGGTCAATAAACATTTTACTGAGGCGGGTATTATGGTGCATGCTTACCTGATGTATGGTTTTCCCACACAAACCGCCCAGGAGACCATCGATTCGCTGGAAATGGTTCGCCAGATGTTTGCGGCAGGCATACTGCAATCTGCATTCTGGCACCTCTTCACCATGACGGCCCATAGTCCTGTAGGCCTGGAACCTGAAAAATTCAGCGTGCGCAAAGAGAGCGAAGCCATAGGCGCATTTGCCAATAACGATATCCTGCATATAGACGAGGTTGGGGCTGATCATGAGGCATTTGGTTTTGGCCTTAAAAAGTCACTCTTTAATTATATGCACAGCACGTTCCTCGATCAGCCGCTGCACAAATGGTTCGATTTTAAAACCCCTAAGACAACTATAGCGCCTGATTATATTCAGAAGGCCCTGGATGAAGGGGAGTATGTGAGTAACCGGCCCAATACAAAAGTGGTGTACCTGGGTATGCAGCCTGCCCTGGAAGTGATCACAAAATCGAAGAAAGGCAGTCAGTGGGAGCTGGCCTCGCTAACCTTTGAGCGCAAGCGTGAAACCATAAATATAAAAGTAGATGCGCCGCAAGGTATATGGCTTGCTGAAATGCTCCGGCAGCTTTCGGTAGGGAATATCAAACTGCACACGCTGCAGGAACTAAAGGATAGTTATGAGGCGGCCGGGCTGGAAGATTTTGAATTGTTCTGGGACAATAAGCCGGTGAATACTTTGTATAAGGTGGGGCTGTTACAATTGTAGTTATGCGGCACTTGATGTATAGTGCTTTATCTGGCTCAATTCCTTTTCCTTGGCTATTTGCTCTTCCTCCAAATCATAATCATCCTGTAATCCCAGCCAGAATTTTGCCGTATTCCCGAAATACTTTGAAAGCCTTAGTGCTGTATCAGCGGTTATCCTTCTTTTCCCTTTTACTATTTCAGATACTCTTGTTTGAGGTATTCCGGTGTCTTTCGCCAGGCGGTAGGCAGAAATATTGAGTTCTTTTAAAAACTCTTCTTTCAGTACTTCCCCCGGATGGATATTTTTAAGTTTATTCATGTTTTCTTTCATTAATGATAATCGATAATTGTCACTTCAGCAGCATTGCCGTTATTCCATTTGAATATGATCCTCCATTGGTCATTTATTCGGATCGAATGATGATCCTTCAGTTGGCCCGATAATTTTTCCAATCTATTTGAAGGAGGAATTTTCAGGTCAGCTATGTTTTGTGAGTTATTCAGCATCCTCAATTTACGTCTTCCAATTTCCTGTATTTCATTCGGGAGTTTATTGACTCGTTCACCATTCCATATTTTTTCTGTTTCTTTCGATCCAAAAGATAAGATCATACTAATGTTTTGCGTTACTTACGTCAAAGGTAAGTAATTGACTTTAATTATTACTTATAAAGAGATTTCTTTTCCAGAACCGCTAAAAAACTCCCCAAATCTCCTTACATTTGCAGCCCTGGCAAGTCTTATACGGCCAGCTCCCGATGAATCCCCCAGGGCAGGAATGCAGCAAGGGTGTTCGGTTGTAGCGGCGCGATGTAAGTAACTTGCCAGTTTTTTTATGCCCTTTTACCTACATCGGCTCTTTTATACCTTTTTTAATTAACCACACATTAGCCGGGTAGGCGGTCAGAAATCCCAGTAACATAGCCAGTTGCATTACAAACCAGAAGAGGGTGGTAGTTGCTTCAAGTTGATGTTTGAAAATGAGGAAATCAGCTATGGCCATACCCCCGTACATACCTACCTGCCATGTAGTTAAGGATAGTGTATCGGCCTTAAATGCAGCCGCCAGGGCCTCCCTGGGCCGCAGATCTTTCATTGGTTTTATAGCATAATACTGAAATAAGATACCCACTGCGAATGCAAAGAGATAATCCAGTGTCCACGAAGCAGCCAGTTTGCTGCCCCATAGCGTAAAGGGGAACAATAAGAGCAGCGTTTCGGCAATAATGTCGCCTGTGGTGCAGCCGCTACCACAATGCAGGGTACTGAGCACCACACTTTCCCAGCTTATCTTTGATCTGTTTTCTTTTTCATGGCTGGTATTGGAAGCGCCCTTTTTACCGATAGTGAAATATGCCAGCAAGGCAATTGGGCCGCCATACAAGCCGCTAATGATCCATACAAAGTTCATTACCATCATTTTCTGTTGATGCCCTGCCAATACGTGGAACAGTATGATGAGCGAGGACAGGATGCCCGCTAATATGGATATTATTGATATTGTTTGCAGCATAGATATCTTTCATCCTAAAGGGATAAAAATTATGCCTTGCATTTGGCTGTTTGACCCTGTTACATATCCACCAGTTATCCCCAAATGATCTTTATAGCTTTCTGCACCTGAGGTTTTAGTTAACTTGCAGCCGAAATACAAGCTATATGAAATTCTTTATTGATACAGCTAATCTCGACCAGATAAAGGAAGCGCACGATCTGGGTATTCTCGACGGGGTTACTACCAATCCTTCATTGATGGCTAAAGAAGGCATTAAGGGAACAGATGCGGTAATGCAGCATTACAAGACCATTTGTGAAATAGTGGATGGCCCGGTAAGCGCTGAAGTATTGGGCACTACTTTCGACGGTATTGTAGAGGAAGGTAAAAAGCTGGCTGCCATACATGAGAACATCGTGGTAAAAGTACCAATGATCAAAGATGGTATTAAAGCCATTAAATGGTTTACCGATAACGGTATCCGTACAAATTGCACGCTGGTGTTTTCAGCCGGGCAGGCTATATTGGCCGCAAAGGCTGGTGCCACATTTGTGTCGCCATTTCTCGGTCGTATAGACGATAGCGGCTGGGATGGTGTGCAGCTTATAGAGCAGATAGTAGGCATCTATAACGCGCAGGGCTTTATGACCGAAGTGCTTGCTGCCTCTATACGCAATCCGCTGCACATAGTACGCTGTGCCGAGGCCGGTGCCGACGTATGCACTTGCCCCCTCAGTTCTATCCTTGGCCTGCTCAAGCATCCGCTTACCGACCTGGGCCTGGAGCAATTCCTGAAGGATGCCAAATCAATGCAATAATTTGCGATCATACAAAAAGTGAAGCGGGGCTTTTGTGCCCCGCTTATTTTTTATCCTGCGATCATATAGATCAGAGTATAACCTTCTTCACTTCTTCCAGTATATCCAGTGTTTCTTCCTTGCTGTTTCCTTCAGCGTATATGCGTAGCAGGGGTTCGGTGCCCGATGCACGCAGCATCATCCAGCCCCCGTTATCCAGGTGATATTTAACCCCGTCTATCGTCTCGCGCCTGTTAAAGGTATATTTGCCGAAGGCAGGATAGCCATCGTCCTGGGCCTTTTTAATGATCGCGTTCTTTTTGTCATTGTCTATATGCAGGTCGTTACGTTCATATACGAAAGTGCCTACCACGTCATACACCTCCTGGCAGAGCTCTTTTAGTGTTTTACCACTTTTGCTCATGAATTCAT
This sequence comes from Bacteroidetes bacterium 46-16, assembly GCA_001897835.1. Taxonomy (GTDB): domain Bacteria; phylum Bacteroidota; class Bacteroidia; order Chitinophagales; family Chitinophagaceae; genus MKUN01. Next base: position 37,582 of record MKUN01000029.1, on the reverse strand, counting down.
AAAGTGCCAGGCCGTCATAGATCCCATCACGCTCAGGTATGTGGCCTTTTACTGCTATACCGCCGCTTTCTTCCCCGCCTACCAGCACATCCTCATGCACCATTATCTCGCTGATGTATTTAAAGCCTATTGGTGTCACTTCAACAGGTAGCCCATACTTTTCGCACATGCGCTTCACCCTGTCGGTCACGGAGAAGGCAATGGCTACCTTGCCATTCATGCCCTTATACTTGTGCAGGTAGTGTATCAGCAACAATATGATATGGTGTGCGTCTACGAAATTGCCATCCTCATCATAAAGCCCTATGCGGTCGGCGTCGCCGTCTGTGGCAAGGCCTATTTTTAGTTCAGGGGTGGTCTTAATGGTTTGGGCCAGTTCTTTCAGGTTCTTGTCCAGCGGTTCAGGTGCCTGGCCTTTAAAGCCGGGATTATCATCGCAATGCAGCAGCACAGCACCAGGCAATGTCCTGCGGATCACATTTTGCCCGGCTCCATACATAGCATCATAAGCCATCTTGAAGGGTGACCCCGACAGTGCAGGAAAATCGAATTTTTGATCCAGGTACTCTACGTACATATCTTCCAGGTTCACATACTCCAGTAAGCCCTTATCTTCCCAATGCGACAATGATTCTTTGGGTATTGTTACTTCTTCAGGTATCAAGGCCTCTACAGCAGCAATATCATTAGGGCTTGACGGGCCGCCATGGGCGCCTTTTAGTTTATAACCATTGTATGACGGTGGGTTGTGTGATGCGGTGATCACCACACCCTGCTGTGCTTTTAATTCCAGTACGCCGAAGGATATCATGGGCGTACTTACAAAACCTTTAGCCATTAGTACTTTCACACCATTATTGCACAATACTTTGGCTACCGTCTCGCAAAACAACTCGCCGCCAAAGCGGCAGTCGTGTCCCAGTACTACCTTTGGCTCGCTGCCGCGTTTCAGCAGCCAGTCGGCGAGGCCCTGCGATACACGGGCCACGTTATATACAGTGAAGTCCTGCGCTATTATGGCGCGCCAGCCGTCGGTCCCGAATTTTATTTTGTCAACTGTCATGTTCTTATATTCAGCTATTTAAATGCGCTTTGTTTCTTATTTAACACAAACTTATAGGGGCATCAAAAATAATAAAGCTTTTGTACCCTTTGTCTTATTTAATTTTGAATAAAAATACAAATAGCCATGGCAAATGTTCTTCAGTCCGTAAGTCCCACAACTGGTTCGGTATTAGCTACATATGAGATGCATGATGAGGTGAAAGTAAAAAAAGCCCTGCAGCAGGCACACAAAACATATAATGAATGGCGCCTCCTTTCATTGAAAGAGCGAGGCCAGGTATTAAAAAAAATAGCCGCACAATTAAGGAAGCAGAAGCAGCAACTGGCAGAACTGGCTACTGCCGAAATGGGTAAACCCATACAGCAAAGCCTTGACGAAGTGGAAAAATGCGCAAAGACATTTGAGTTTTATGCCAGGGAAGGCCTAAAATTCCTTGCAGATGAAAAAGTGGAGACCGATGCGCGAAAAAGTTATGTGTCTTTTCAGCCTTTAGGTGTGGTACTGGCCATCATGCCATGGAATTTTCCCTACTGGCAGGTGTTCCGCGCCATGGGCCCGGCTATCATGGCCGGCAATAGTATGATCTTGAAGCATGCCTCAAACGTAAGCGGTTGTGCATTGGCAATAGAAGATGTGGTGAAGAGATCGGGTGCCCCAAAGGGATTGTTCCAGACCCTGTTGTTACCCTCTTCGCAGATGAAGGATCTTATAGCCGAACCGGTTATCAGTGCTGTGACCCTGACGGGTAGTACAGCAGCAGGTAAAGCAGTAGCATCCGTTGCGGCAGCACATATCAAGAAGCAGGTGTTGGAATTGGGTGGCAGCGATGCTTATATCATACTGGAGGATGCAGATATGGCTACAGCCGTACAGGTTAGTGTAAATGGCAGGCTGGTGAATAGCGGGCAAAGCTGTGTAGCCGCAAAACGTTTCGTCGCGGTAAAAGCCATCCGGAAAGAGTTTGAGCAAAGAGTAGTAGAGCAAATGAAGGCAGCGACATTTGGTGACCCCATGGATAAGGCTAACAAAATAGGCCCCCTTGCTCGTGTGGACCTGCGCGATACGTTGCACGACCAGGTGCAAAGGAGTATAGCCATGGGTGCAAAGCTGCTTTGTGGTGGTTACATACCTGTGGGCGAAGGAGCTTTTTACCCGCCAACTGTGCTCAGTAATGTTAAAAAGGGTATGCCGGCTTATGACGAAGAATTGTTTGGGCCGGTGGCGGCCATTATAGAAGCCAAAGATGAGAAGGATGCGATACGCATAGCCAACGATAGTATTTACGGACTGGGTGCAGGCATCTTTTCAAAGAACAGGGCCCGTGCTGAAAAGATAGCGGCTAAGGAATTGCAGGCCGGTAACTGTTTTGTAAATGCATTTGTGCATTCAGATGCACGGCTGCCTTTTGGTGGGGTGAAGCAAAGTGGCTATGGCAGGGAATTGAGTATATTTGGCATACGGGAGTTTGTGAATGTGAAAACAGTATTTATCAATTAAGGATAGTAGATTAAGACAGGCTATGTATACATATCTCGCCCTGGGCGATTCATATACTATCGGGGAGCAAGTACCGATGCAGGAGAATTTTCCGCATCAGCTGGTGAATCATTTAAAAGAGCAACATCTGGAAGTATCGGCCCCTGTGATCATAGCTCAAACAGGCTGGACGACCGATGAACTGGCTACAGCCATTTGTGAGCATAATATTCATGAAACTTTTTCTTTTGTAACACTGCTGATCGGTGTTAACAACCAATATCGTGGCCGGACCGTGGAAAACTACAGGGAAGAATATGAGCAGTTGCTCCGGCAGGCAATTATATTTGCCAATGGGCATACGCAAAATGTATTTGTACTCTCTATACCCGACTGGGGCGCTACGCCATTTGCCGAAGGCCGGGACAGGGAGCGGGTAGCCCGGGAGATAGATATGTATAATACTACCTGCAAAGACATAACAGAGGCACATAAGTGCCATTACCTGTATATAACCGACAGCACAAGGCAAAATGGGGCACAACCTGCATATCTTGCCGCAGATGGCTTGCACCCCTCGGCAAAAGAGTATGCCATATGGGTCGGGAAACTTACACCCATGGTAGCGAAGGCGTTAAAACAATGATGCCGTTTGCTGAATAATGTAAGCTTATACCATGATCCTATAAGGCCCTTATTGTTTAAGTACGTATCTTTGCAGGGATAATGAAGCGTTTTCTTGCTATACCGTTGATGTTCATCTATATGCTCGCAATGTCGGGCGTGATGATCAGCACACATTATTGCGGCAGCAAGCTGGTATCATGGAATATGTACCTGAAAGCCGCACTTTGTGGCGGTTGCGCCAACGATGGTTGCGGCAATGAGGCAAAGAAGCCCATGAAATGCTGCAAGGACAAAGTAGTGGTAGCTAAGGTGCAGCAGGAACAGAACAACGCATCTGCGTATAAATTAAAATTACAAATCCCGCTTTTTAATGTAGCTGTATTGCCGCTGTATGGCGAGAGGTCTTTGGCACTGCCGGCTTTATCACTTACGGCTACCCAACATCAAGCCAATGCCCCGCCGGGTACCTGGCAAAATATACCTTTATACAAGCTCCATTCCCGCTTCACTTATTATGGTTAACTGTACTCCCGTATACGGATAAGTACATTTTATTTTTTAACCTTAATAAGTGATTTTTTATGAAACGGATCATCGTTTTTCTATTAGTTATATTTTCTTCCCTTACTCTTTTTGCGCAGCACAAAAAAGATATAGTTACGGAGCATTATAAGGTCTCGGGAAATTGTGAACAATGTAAAAAGCGCATTGAGAATGCTGCTTATATCAAAGGTGTCAAACGTGCAGAATGGGATAAGGAAACGCAGCAACTGACCATTACTTACCGGCCATCGCTAACCTCCGCACAAACCGTCCTGGAGCACGTGGCCCATGCCGGCCATGAGTCGGAACTGGTGAAAGTAAAGGACGAAGATTATAAGAAGCTGCCGGAATGCTGTGCATACAAGGACCAGGCCATACATAAACACTAAAACCTCATCGCGAAATGAATTATATGAACAGACTGCTTTTCAGCGGCATATCCTTGCTTGCATGTAGCTCCGTATTGGCACAGCCAACGGTCAGGCAAGTGACGGGTGCCGTATATGAAAAGAACGGAAAAGATAAAAAACAGGCATTGCCGGGTGCAACGGTAGCCATACCGGGAACAGCAACAGGCACACAGACCTCGGCTGATGGTAGCTTCAGCCTGGATATACCCGACAGTGCCGGCAGGCTGGTGATCTCCTATATCGGTTACGACCCGGATACGGTTCAGCTGCAAGCGGGGAATAATAACATAAATGTGGTCTTAAAAGCCCCGAGGAGGTTGAAAGAGGTAGTCATAAAGCAGCATTTGAACACTACCCGCATAGGCCTTATGAAGCCTATGAAGGTAGAAGAAATAGGAAAAGGTGAATTGCTCAAAGCTGCCTGCTGCAATCTTAGTGAAAGTTTCGAGACCACCCCTTCGGTCGATGTCGCATTTACCGATGCCGTGTCGGGCTATAAACAGATACAAATGCTGGGCCTGGCCGGGCCTTATACGCTTATTACCCGGGAGAATATTCCTGACGTGCGCGGCCTTGCTGCGATCACGGGTCTTACCTATACACCCGGCATATGGATCGAAGGTATGCAGTTAAGTAAGGGGACCGGGAGCGTAGTGAACGGTTACGAAAGTGTAGCTGGCCAGATAAATATAGAATTGCGCAAGCCTTTTGAGGATGAAAAGGTGTTGTTGAATGCTTATCAAAACGGGCAGGGGCGTACCGAGGGCAATTTCTATGGTCGTAAAGAGTTCAATAAAAAACTCTCTTCCAACTTGTTTGCCAATGTTAGTTCGCAATGGCTAAAGACAGATCAGAATAACGATGGCTTCCTTGATCAGCCATTGGGCAACCAGTTCGTACTGCTCAACCGTTGGTTCTATCACGGGAATAATGGGCTTGAACTGCAGGCGGGTATTAAGGGTGTGTATAAGACCAATACCGGGGGACAATGGGCCTACCACAAAGGCGATGAGCAGCTGGCTGGTAAGCCGTGGGGCTTTGAGCTGAATACAAAACGTGCTGAAGGATGGGCCAAGATAGGCAAGATATTCCCTGACAAACCTGCAACAAGTATAGGGCTGCAACTATCGGGGGTATACCACAACCAGGATGCTCTATATGGGCAACGCGCTTATGATGCCACGCAGAAAAGCCTGTATGCTAACCTTATATTACAGTCCATAATCGGCAACACCAACCATGGGTTTAAGCTGGGCCTGAGCTCACTTGTAGATGATTACAACGAAGGCTTTGAATTGGACCGCTTCAGGCGTACTGAAATTGTGCCGGGTGCATTTGCAGAATATACCTACACTTACCTGGAAAAGTTTACCGCCGTAGCAGGCTTGCGTGGCGACTACAATAGCCTGTATGGGGGCTTTATTACCCCGCGCCTGCACTTGCGTTATGCACCGTTCAAAAAGACTGCATTACGTGTGTCGATAGGGCGTGCCCAGCGCACGGCCAATATACTGGCTGAGAACATGGGTTACATGGCCAGTAGCCGCAGCTTTATTATACCTGTAAAAGGCAATAACTATGATCTGCAGCCTGAGGTGGCCTGGAATACAGGTGTGAACCTGACACAAAAGTTCATGCTGAATTACAGGGATGGTTCCTTTGGCGTAGATTATTACTATACCTGGTTTCAAAACCAGGTGGTAGCTGATGCGGAAGTGCCGGGGCAGGTTTCTTTTTACAACCTGCATGGAAACTCCTTTGCGCACAGCCTGCAGGCCCAGCTCGATTATGAGCTGGTACACAATTTGAGCATGCGTCTTGCTTATCGCTGGTACAACGTAATGACAAGATATGCTGGCGTTATGAAAGAGAAGCCGCTCGTAGCGGCCAACAGGGCCTTTGCCAATTTTGGTTACGAAACCAATAATAGCTGGAAATTTGATTATACGATACAGTGGATAGGGACAAAAAGGATCCCTTCTCTGTATAGCACTCCGCAAGGATACAGGTCACCATCCTTTGTGCAGATGAATGCACAGGTAAGCAAAAAGTTCAGGAACGATCTTGAATTATATCTGGGTGGTGAAAACCTTACCAATTATATGCAGCCCAACCCTATACTGGGCTCAGGTGATCCTTTCGGAAAGGATTTTGATGCTTCAATGATATGGGGGCCTGTAATGGGCAGGAATATCTATGCAGGTATCAGGTATTCGATCAAGTAGCATTGAGGTAGGTAGCGGGCTTGTTATAACAAGCCCGCTACCTTTTTGTTATTTGCCTTCTTCTTTATAGCATTTATATACCCTTAGTATAGTGCTATTCTGCACTTTAATATTATAATAGGTGTATGGATAATTGAAATCCTGCGGATGCCCGCGGAAATTTGTGATAAAATAGTAGGGTACTTCATTACGGTTAAGGAGCAAAAAGCGTTTCCGGTATTCTGCGGGCAGAAAATCAACATTATTGATGACGGGATTCAACGACCAGAAAACCCGGATGCTGTCGGAACTATCGTGAGCAAGTATATAGTCGAAGGCCTGCTTGTAAGCGCAACCCCAATATTCGAGCTCGTAATTTTTCCTGTGACTTTCATCTTTATGGCTAACGAGCTGGTTGAAATACACTTGCTGAAATGGATGTGCACGGACCATAAAAACCATCACCAAAGCTACCTGCATAAGACATAAGGCATAAACAATCCTTTTCCATTTTGTATGTAGCAGGGCATTGACGGCATATAGTGCAAGGAGCGCAAATGCAGGATAGATAAAGTAAAGGTGCCGCCAGTCGTCATATAGTACAGAGTGCAGGGCTATGACCATTAATAAGGGACCGAAAAAACATGCAAGGTACAAGGTGTAATTACGGTAAGGCGTATTTTGGATAAAGGAAAGCGGGCGTTTTAAAAAAGCTACAATGATAAATACGATACCTGTAATACCCGCTATCAGCCAAAGTATAGGGGTAGAAATGCCAAACCATACAGGTGCATAATACCATGGTATGGTATTGCCATCATATACTTGCCCCATAAATAATAGTTTGCCCCCCCAATTGCTGAAGTGTGCTAAGGTATTGTAAGCCCAAATGAAATTCTTTAAAGGGTGATGCCATAATGTAGGCCAGCATAAGTATAAGGTAAACGTGGATGAGAAAATAAAAATGAAGAGGTGCATTACTGCTTTTCGGGCATTTTTCTTATTTACCAGGCATGTGACCATATCTACAAGGAGAAAAACAGTGAGCATCGCTACCGGCAGGATGCCAGTGATACGAATGCTTATGGTATAACCACATGCCATACCCAGGAGCAGGTACCATGGGGCCTTATTCTTCTTAAACGCAGCCTGGGCAACAGTGAAGGTGACCAGGAACATACTTAATAAAGGGATATCCTTTGTATTGAAATAGGAATGGGCATATATCCTGGGCATACAGACGATCAGTATGAAACCCAGTGACGCAATAAGACGGTTTTGAAACAAACGGTAGCACAGCAGGTATGCACAAAATGCTGCTATGAGAAAAAATAAGTGTGTTACAAAATGGCGAAACAGGTAAACGTTCCTGCTGTCATCGATACGCAGCTTTTTTTGAAGGAAGATAAGGGGCAATTCAAAGCCAGCACCATATTCCCTGCTATCATAGGTCTCCAGTTTGGTATCGTGCTGTGCTACGTAATTATAATAGACTGTACCAATTTCTACCTGTATCGGTTCATCCCATGCAACGCCGTAATCCTTAAAGGTAAAGATGCTAATGAGCAGTGCTATAATAAATAACAGCACACCGGGCAGGTAAGGATAAAGTTTTGCTTTCATCTGGCTGATCAAAACGTTCAGGCACAATACTACGTTTTTCTTGGTTTTTTCTTTGCTGCCGGGAAAAGCACATTATTGAGTATCAGGCGGTAGCCCGGCGATGTGGGGTGCAGGCTCAGGTCTGTTGGCGGGTCGCCGATGATGTGCTGGTAATCTTCGGGATCGTGGCCGCCATAGAAGGTCCATGTACCTTTGCCGAATTCACCATGTATATAACGTGCCTCATTAGCTGTTTTGTTCTCACCCATAACGAGCACGCTCGTTTTTAATTTGTCTTTACGGAAGGCAGTGGTCTGTCCCATAAAACCTTTTATGGTAGTGGTATGGTCCTGGCAGAGCATAGCGGGCACGGGATCAAACTTGGCCGAGAATGTAAAGAGGGTAAAATAGTCGATATCCATCGGTACCTTCCGGAAATTGGTATTGTCAATATCGGAAAACTCATACTCGTATGGATTAATACTGATATTGAAATCCTTAAACGCGAAGCATTGGGTGAAGTCAAGCTTTTGCTGGGCGTCAGGAGCTATAGGGTCGCCATCGAAAGGTACATCGCAGATATCGGTATTGTCAGCAGAAAGGGCAATATCATAAGTGTCCGTAGCTGAGCACATAGCGAAGAGATAACCACCGCCCGCAACGAAGTTGCGTATCTTCTTTGCTACGGCCAGCTTCAGCTGCGACACTTTTTTGAAGCCGTGTTTAGCTGCCATAGACTCTGCCTGGCGTACATCTTCCTGGTACCATGCAGTATTGCGGTACTGTGCCCAGAACTTGCCATACTGCCCGGTAAAATCTTCGTGGTGCAGGTGCAGCCAGTCATATTCAGGTAGTTTGCCATCCAGCACTTCATCATCATATACCTTGTCATAGGGAATTTCGGCATAGGTAAGCACCATAGTTACAGCATCGTCCCATGGACGCTTATTGGGTGGAGTGTATACCGCAATTTTGGGCGCTTTTTCTAATTTGATGATATCACCGTTGAAATCGGGGTCGGATATTTTCTCTAATACGCCCAGGTATTGTGCATCGCTCATCAGTTCGTAATTGACACCGCGCAGTTTGCAGAGCCTTTCGATATCACCAGCCTGGTCCATACCAAAGCTGCCTCCTTTGTAATTTAGCAGCCAATCGACCTTTATGCCTTCAGTAAGGGCAGCGTATGCTATACCGTAAGCTTTGAGGTGTTCAGCCTGGGTCTCGGCATCCATGGGTATGAATATTTTGGCTGCTCGGGCAGTAACGCTTCCAAGCAGCGCTATTGCTATACTTATTGCAATTATCCGGTATCTCATCAGCTTGTCTTCGTAGCGGCTTGTAATTTAGTTATTTCCTTTTTCACGGGCCTATTGGAAGATATTTTTAACGTTCTTCAAAGAAAGAAAAACAGCCTCCTCCCACATTTTTTATTTCCCACACTTTTATTGGTAATCAATGCATTGGGTAGTGAAAATATCCCAAAAATATCACATTCTTTTCCCGTTTCCTGCCCACACTCAGGGTTTGTCATAAGGTTTTTTCTCATCCCCTTTGTCCGCTATCCTAAAAAATAGGCGGTAAGGGCAAGTTACGATAATGGAGGGGGCGAATCCAAATTTATTTTGGATCTAAGGATCCTGCAGGCTGTTATTTTAGGCTAATTTATTGTTGCATGCCAGTCGCACCAAAATGAAAATTTTCTTACAAACTTTCTCGAATAATGATCATTCATATGGCGCAGGAACATACTCTTTGCCGTATCGTAGTTGTACCAGGTTCCACCGAGGTCTTCAGCAAAGGGTCCTGATGCACCATTGATAAAATTATAGCCTTGTTGGGCATTTAGTTGTTTCCTGTAGGTGGCCTGGTTATCGATCCCGAATTTCCTTTTGATATGACGGAGCCCACGGGCCGGTAAAGTAAGGCTTAAGGTATAAAATTTTTTGTCGGGTTGTAATGGTAATAAAGTATGTTGGTCTATTAGCTTAAACCGGGTATAGCCCAGGTCCCGGAGCAGGTCGAGTATTTTAAGCTCTTCGTTTTCTTCCATTTGCCTGTCAGCTGGCTCGGCCAGCGATTCGGCAGATATATATGGCGGTATACCCTTGCTTTTGTCGATACTACCGAGGCAAACCGAGTCATAACCTTCTATGTCAATTTTACAGTAGTAGGGTATGCCATATTGTTCGAAGAGGGATGATATGCGTTTGGCTGGTACTGTTATTTTCTGCAAAGTGCCGCCCCTTGATGCAAATGCAGTGTCGACAGAGCTAAAATGATCGTCTTCGCTAATATTGAAGGTGACCTCGCCTTCTTCGCCCGATATGGCGATATTCAATAAGGTCAGCCGGCCTTGTTCAATATATTCTTTGAATTCCTTTTCAGCTTGTTGAATAAATTTAGGGTTAGCATCAACAGCCACTACATTATAGCCTTTATAGAGGTAGTACTTTGTATCGTTCCCGTCGTGCAAGCCAATATCATACACGAGGTTATCCAATATATTCATGGCGGCAAAGTTAATCATTTGGCGTTCTTTGCTTGCAGCTATAAGGCCTGCTTATTATCTTTCAGTATATGGATCTTGACAAGCTGCGCGCTATGTGCCTTTCTTTCCCGGGTGCAACCGAAGGTATCAAGTGGGAAGATCATCTTTGTTTTATGGTGGCTGAAAAGATGTTTTGCATCACTTCGGCTGATGGTACCCGGGATGGCGCCAGTATCAAAGTGACCCCCGAAGATTTCGACGAACTGACGGAGCGACCGGGCATTACTCCACAAGCTTATATGGCACATAATAAATGGGTCAATATAAAAGGCTTTGGCAGCCTTAAAGAGGCAGAATGGAGGCATTATGTACACCAGTCATACGATATCATACGCTCAAAGCTCCCTAAAAAGGTGCAGAAAGAACTGGGCTCCGCGGGCCAGGCCTCTTTGTAAAAAGGAAGCACCGGATATAAGTGCTACCATGGGGGATGCTACATATTTATGACAATCCCTTAGCAGTTATCTCTATCTTTGCGCGGTAAAACCGCATAATGTCCAGTTATAGTAATGCCCGCGCTATGCGCGCACTTATAAAGGCCAGCCTGCAGGCCATATTCAAAAGCCCGTCGGCAATAGTATTCAGTATCGCTTTCCCGCTGATATTCATACTGGTGTTCGGTTTCCTGGGCAATGGCAGGGGGTATAGCATAAAGGTGGCTGCCGAACCGGGCAGTGATACCAGCAATATGCTTTATGCTATAATGCACCAGGTGCCGGTAATAAAATGGGATACAGGCAAGGATAGTGCCGGCATTATGAAAGACCTTGCCGAAGGGGATATTGCTGCAACAATAAACATACAGCCGCAGCCGGAAGGCGTGATACCACGATATAAAATAATGCTCAACAGCACATCGGGGCAGGAAGATAAAGTGAGGCAACTGCAATCAATACTGAAAGACATTATGCAGCGCATGGACCCAGAACTCCAGGAGCGCATAGATAAGCTGGCAGATATAGATGTGCATATAGAACAGGTGCGCGATTACAAAATGATCGATTTCATATTGCCGGGACAACTGGGTTTTTCTTTACTGGCATCGGGTGTGTTTGGTACCGCCTTTGTGTTCTTTAATATGCGACAGACCTTGGTACTCAAGCGCTTTTTTGCCACGCCGGTGCGCCGCGAAGTGATCGTGGTGAGTGAGGGTATAGCGCGTATGATATTCCAGATGATGGGGGCCATCATTATTATCTCATTAGGGCACTACGCTTTTGATTACACGCTTATCAATGGCTGGGTCACTTTCCTGGAGATGCTCTTTGTATGTGGTATTGCTATGATGGTGTTTATGGGCTTTGGCTTCATCATCAGCAGTGTAGCCAAGAACGAATCGGCGATACCGCCCTTGTCCAATATCATTACCCTGCCCCAGTTCCTGCTGGCAGGTACCTTCTTCCCGATCGATAATTTTCCTAAATGGCTGCAGCCTCTCTGCCGCTTATTGCCCCTGTCCTATCTCAATGATGCGCTGAGGAAGATAGCTTTTGAAGGTGCAGGTATATGGGATGTGCATACTGATCTTTTGATACTCATTGTATGGGGCATAGTTATTTACGCTGTAGCCTCAAGGATATTCAAGTGGGAATAAGCGCCGTGCCGCTTATCTCAGTAATTCTACCGTGCCAGTAATATCTTCCTCATGCCCGGTGTAGCAAATGGCGTGTACACGGTAGAAATATACATCGGCATTACAGGGGCGTCCCCTGAAGGTGCCATCCCAGCCTGCGTTTTGATCATTGTTCCAGAACATGCGTTTGCCCCAGCGGTCATAAATGCTGAGCTCGTAAAACTCCATATTGCCGACGACCAGCGCACGGAAACGGTCGTTCTTGCCATCGCCGTTGGGTGTAAAGGCGTTAGGGTAGCTGAACTGGCAGCAGGGCTCCACATTGGTATAACGTAGCTTTATGGAGTCTTTGCAGCCATTTGCAGAGCGGGCATAGAGCGTGAATTCTTCGGGCCCGAATACACGGATATATGGTTTGCCGTCCTTGTCTGTGAGTATTTTATCAAAAGGCTGCCAGTCGTAATTTTGACCGCCTGTAGCTTCAAGATATATTATTTCGCCTACGCATACGGTGCCTTGTTCTGATAATATCTCAATAGGTGGCTTGTCATATACATGCACGGTCACGGTTTGTTTTTCGGAGATGCAGGGGCCAACCTGCTGGGTTGCGTACCATGTGTAGATGCCCACAGTATCGGTAGGTGGTATGGGGGCAGCAATAAGGCTATCTCCTGCTGCAGTATACCAGTGCACAATGGCATCGCTGTCGGGGGTAACGACCAGTGCCGTTGCAGGATCTCCAATGCAGTAATTAAGCACACCGGAAATATCGACCGGGAAGGGGTAATCGCCGCTATCTACTATCGTGAAGCTGAAAGGTGCGGAACAGGCCGGTATGCCCGGGGCCGAAACGATGCCCGTATAGGTGCCTGCAGGAAGCGAAAAAGTTGCCGTATCGTTGGTGATGGTCGTATTGATAACCGGGTTGCCATTGCTTAAAATGGTAATATCGGCAGGTAGTACCCCGTTTTTAATAATGATGGTTGCATCGGCATTGTAATAACAATGTGTTGCGGTTTGGGATATGGAAAGCACATTGAAAGGATCAACGATGTTGATGGTGTAAGCTATGGTCTGTGTAGTGGATATGGGGCACGCATTGTTCTTATAGCTCACAAAAAAGTTATATACCCCTGACGGTACTGATGCCGTGTTCCAGCTGAAATGGAGGTCGGGAGCGGTGGTGTTATTGTTTTGAACAGTAAGGCTGGCCCCGGTGGGCAGGGAGGTGTGGCTTACTGCTACCTGGTTTTGCAGGGTATCTACTGCATGTATATCAAAGGATACCGATGATGTGCCGGTACACATGTTAATTACATTGTTGCCATTACTGTAGCCACCGGTGATGTTTACGGCATCGGTGTTTTGCACATAGTCCAGGTTAGGGTTATCCAGCACCACGAAGGTCATCTCGCGCATACTGCTGCCCACGGCCACTCCATTTTTGTATTCGGTCACCCTGTTCACGATAAGTGCATCCTGCAATATGGAGGGTTTAAAGCTCATCTGCCCGTTCAGGGGATTAAAGGCAAACTGTCCTGAATCGGTTACCATGGGATTAGTGCCCGATAGTGTTATATCAGGGTCGCTATAATAGGTAACATTATTCCCGCGGTCAAGGGCATTGACCAGTTGAAAAGCAAGTGAATCATTATCTGCATCTACAGCGCCCTGGTTATATTGTTGCGGTACATTTACAGTATAAAAAGGGGTAGGTATGGTAGTGTATAAAGGAGAAGAATTTGGTCCGCCTGTATTATTCAGCGTGGCTTCGAGATATACATAAGTGCCGCCGGCATTATTCACATTGGTTATCTGGTAGCTACGGCCTGCACCGGTACTATCATCCAGCTCGCCTATGAACAAAAAATGCCAGTTTGCAGAATTTGTGTTCAATGATACCGTGCCGGTATAAATGAAGCGTTTAACACCGGGTAATGTACCGCCATTGCAGCTTGTATTGTTTATTTCAGCAGGACAAACGGGTGATACTTCCTCGCCGATATTTGCACTGGGCTGCAGGCGTATATGAGTTGAATCCTGTAGATTATCGTGATAAATATGTATGGTAGGGCTAGAAGTATAAAGTTTATTGAATACGCCAGTATTAGCACTGCAATCACCATACAATGTAAGGGTTAGCTTGTATTGATTGCCGCTTATGTATGTATATAACAGCTCGCCACCATAAACGTGCGTAGCATATGCATCGGCATGAAGTAATATTGCGACGCATAAAAAATATATAAAACGATGTAGCTTTTTCATGTTCATTTACCTTACTGCACAGGCCGTGTTAACAAATTTGAGGTATATTCTTTATTTGAAAAAATCTGTTATTGTCATATACCTGTTTTATATTAAGATTATTGCCTCTTTTTACAGACATGTGACAGTTTTTGGCATTAAAGGAAATATCGCCCTATTTTTGCGACAAACTGTAATACGGGATGGACCTAGAATTCAATAAAAATGAAGATGCCATGCGCATGGCCGTTAGCCAGGTAAAGCAACGCCACGCACAGATAAGCCAGGGTGGCGGTAAAAAAGCGATGGATAAAGCTAAAGAAAAAGGTAAAATGAGCCCGCGCGAGCGTATAGCCTACCTTGTGGATAAAGACAGCATTTTTACGGAAATAGGTTCCTTTGCCGGTTATGAGATGTATACAGAGTATGGTGGCTGTCCCGCTGCCGGTACGGTGGCAGGCCTGGGCTATATACATGGCCGCCAGTGCATGATCATAGCCAATGATAATACGGTAAAGGCGGGGGCATGGTTTCCCATAACAGGCAAGAAAAACCTGCGTCTGCAGGAGATAGCCATGGAGAACCATTTACCCGTTGTATATATAGTGGACAGTGCGGGTGTGTTCCTTCCCATGCAGGACGAGATATTCCCGGATAAGGAACACTTTGGGCGCATATTCCGGAACAATGCACAGATGAGCGCTATGGGCATCACACAGATCGCAGCGGTGATGGGCAGTTGTGTGGCCGGCGGTGCATACCTGCCTATAATGAGCGATGAGACCCTGATGGTGGAAGGTAATGGTTCGATATTCCTGGCCGGGCCCTACCTGGTAAAAGCTGCAATTGGCGAAGATGTGGATATACAGACCCTTGGCGGGGCTAAAACACATACGGAAGTAAGCGGCATAGCGGATTATAAATTTGATACCGAGCAGGAGTGCCTGGACCAGGTGCGCCGCATCATCGATAAAATGGGCGAGCAGCCCCGCGCAGGTTTCGACCGGGCAAAGCCTGCAGAACCGGCCAAAGACCCCAAAGAGATATATGGACTCGTGACCACGGATAACAGCAAGCCATACGATGTGGTGGATGTGATAGAACGTATAGTAGACAATTCGATCTTCGACCAATTCAAGGAAGACTATGGCAAGACCATAGTATGCGGCTACGCACGTATAGATGGCTGGGCGGTAGGCATAGTGGCCAACCAGCGCAAAATAGTAAAGAGCGGTAAGGGCGAAGTGCAGATAGGCGGTGTGATCTATAATGACAGTGCCGATAAAGCGGCCCGTTTTATACAAAACTGCAACCAGAAAAAGATACCCCTTGTGTTCCTGCAGGATGTTACCGGCTTTATGGTAGGCAGCCGCAGTGAGCATTCAGGTATCATTAAAGACGGTGCCAAACTGGTGAATGCCGTGGCCAATTCTGTGGTACCGAAGATCACCATCATCATAGGCAATTCATACGGTGCAGGCAACTATGCTATGTGCGGCAAGGCTTACGACCCGCGTTTTATCTACGCATGGCCCAATGCCCGCATAGCCGTTATGGGTGGCGAGCAGGCGGCAAAAACATTGTTGCAGATACAGGTAGCGGCACTCAAATCAAAAGGGCAGGAGATAGCTCCTGAGAAAGAAAAAGAGATGCTGAAAGAGATCACCGACCGTTATACGGCGCAGACCTCGGTTTACTATGCAGCAGCGCGCCTGTGGGTGGATGAGATCATAGACCCGGCAGAAACAAGGCGTGTGATATCTGAAGGACTGAATGCCGCAAATCATAACCCGGAAATAAAAGAGTTCAAGACCGGGGTGTTCCAGGTGTAATGCAGTGAGCGCGCCAATCCGTAAAAATTAAGTACATTTCCTTAAAACACAGGGATTGCAGCGGCTATTATCAAGGCTTACATGGTGTTTTGTTCTTTTTCTTGTGCCTGCGTGCTTAAGGGCGCAGTACAGGCAGGGTGTTTTTTCGTCAACTCTGCACAAGGCCGTTTACCCGCTTGCCGATACCATAAGCCTGGATACATTTTCTATTGAGCCAGGTTCGGTGCATATCCTTAATGTACCCGATACGGATTTTATTACATTGGCAGCGCAGGGCAGGCTGGTTTGGAGGCATAAGCCAGCGACGGACTCCGTAGCCATCACTTACCGCACACTGAATGTATCCCTGGCTCAAGTGTATAGCCATAAGGACCGCCGATTGGTTGATTCTAACTATGTATTCCCGATATATCATTACGATGAAGATGCTGTAAACAGCCGCAATTTTGTGGATTTTAACCAACTGGATTACAAGGGTAGCTATGGCAGGAGCATCACCCTGGGTAACAACCAGGATGTAACACTCAATTCGCAATTCAATATGCAGATGAGCGGCTATATACTGGACAGTATAAAACTGGATGCCGCCATCACCGATAATACGATCCCCTTTCAACCCGAAGGCAATACACAGCGCCTGCAGGAGTTCGACCAGGTATTCATACACCTGCAAAAGAACAAGCACGACCTAACCCTAGGGGATTATGCGCTGGAACGGCCTCCCGGTTACTTTCTGAATTTTTACAAACGTGTTCAGGGTGTATATTACCAGGATGAGTTCAGGCTGAACCGCAATACGGTGAACAAGACCGGCTTGAGCGGTTCTATAGCCAAAGGGGCCTTTGCCCGGAATATTTTTGACGGGCAAGAGGGCAACCAGGGGCCATATAAACTGAGCGGAAATAACGGGGAACAATTCTTTATCGTACTGGCAGGTACCGAGCGTGTATATATCAACAATGTGCTTATGGAGCGTGGTGAAAATGCCGATTATGTGATCGACTACAACACGGCCGAACTGCGCTTCATGCCCCGCCGTATGATCACCAAAGACTCCCGGATACAGGTGGAGTTTGAATACCAGGACCGCAACTATCTCAATTCGCTCGTATATGCTTATGATGAGTTGCAGATAGGGAATAAGTGGAACATCCGTTTAAATGCATATAGCAACCAGGATGCAAAAAATCAACCTTATCTGCAAAACCTTGATGGCGCACAAAAGCGTTTTCTCTCGGGCATAGGCGATTCGGTGCAAAGTGCTTTTTACCCCAATATCGCAACTGATACATTTGCGGCGAATAAGATCCTTTATAAACTTGTGGACAGTACAGTTGCCAGTGTGCATTATGATTCCGTATTCATTTATACGACTAACCCCGATAGTGCGCGGTATAGCCTCTCCTTCTCTTTTGTGGGCGACGGTATGGGCGACTACATTTTGGCAAATACCAATGCCAATGGCAGGGTCTATAGCTGGATAGCGCCTGTAGCGGGCGATCACCGGGGCAATTATGCACCAGTGCAACTGCTTATAGCTCCTAAAATGCAGCAGGTATTCACCCTTAATACCACCTATAATATCGATTCATTAAAAACCATCAATTTGGAAGTGGGTGCCAGCAATACTGACCCTAATTTGTTTTCTTCAAGGGACAATAACACTCATCTCGGTACTGCGGCTCACCTGAGCTATATAGAAACAAGGCCCCTGGGCAGCAGGGATAGCACCGGCCAAAGCAAATGGAGCCTGCAGAATAAAGTGTCGTATGAATTTGTGCAAGACAGGTTCAAAGCCATCGCGCCATACAGGAATGTAGAGTTTGGGCGGGACTGGAATGTGCCACAGGCCGGCGACAAGCCTGATGAGCAGCTTGTGAATGTGGGCACAAAGCTGCAAAACAAACGGTTTGGTACAACGGCCTATGACTTCACGCTATATAAACGCGGCAGTGATTATTCCGGCTACCGGAACATTGTATCCTACGACCATAACTATAAGGCGGTGCATGCCGGTTTTGTAATGAATATGCTTAATGCAGCCGATACTTCCTGGAAAACAACATTTTTCAGGCCATCGGTGTATGCTGAATACAAAATAAGGCCATTGCTGAATATGATCGCAGGCGGCCGCTATGATGCTGAGCACGATGCCATACGCAGCAAAACCGGTGATACGCTCACACCGGCAGCATTTGCTTTCGATGTTACCTCTTTTTACCTGAAAACGCCGGGCAAGCAGGCGTTCAACTGGGCCATAAATTATTCCCTGCGCAGGGATCAGTTGCCCCGCAATAATGACTTCCGGCAACAGAGCCATAGTCATAATATAGACCTGCGCGTAGGCATAGCCCGCTGGCAGGACCATCGTATTGATTTTACGGGTACTTACCGTAAGCTTTATATTGATGACAGTACCTTCAAAAGCCAGAAACCCGAGGAGAGTTTATTGGGCAGGCTGGAATATACAGGCAGTATTCTGAAGGGCGTATTGAGTGGAACTACTTTATACGAATTTGGTGCAGGGCAGGAGCAAAAACGCTCTTATACCTATGTGGAAGTGCCGGCAGGCCAGGGTGTATATAACTGGATAGACTACAACGGTGACGGAGTGCAGCAGGCCAACGAATTTGAAGTGGCCTTGTATCCTGACCAGAAGAAATTCATTCGGGTCTACACACCGACCAATGAGTATGTAAAAGTGAATTATGTGAATTTCAACCAGTCTATCACCTTTGACCCTTCTTATTTTTGGAGGGATGATAAAAAGCATTGGCAGCGATTTGTTTCCCGCTTTTCAGACCAGTTGGCATTGCAGATAGGTAACAGGCTGCTGGCTTCACAAGGCCTTAATTCATATAATCCTTTTGTGAACGTTGCCGATGATGCGTCTATTATCGTGACCAATAATTCCTTCAGCAACACTTTTTATTTCAACCGCAGCAGCACAAAGTGGGGCCTTGATTATAATTACCTCAATAATAATGGTAAGCAATTACTCAACTATGGTGTGGAATCGAACAATAGCAAGCAGCACCTGGGCAGGCTGCGCTGGAATATCACCCGGGCATGGATGCTCACGCTTTCAGGCAAGGGTGGATACAGGGCTTACTTGTCGGCCCTGGATGACGGACGGAGCTATCATATCGATAATTGGTCGGGTGAGCCGTCACTCACCTGGCTCTACCGTTCTGTATTGCGGATAACTGGCTCTTATAAACATGAAGAAAGAGACAACAGTATACAGTACGGAGGTGAGCATGCAAAGATAGAAAGTGCCAACCTCGAGTTCAGGCTAAGTAAGACCAGTACGGGGGCGATACAATTAAGGGGCACCTATTCGAATATATATTTCGACGGGCTGGTATCGGCGCCTATAGCCTTCACCATGCTCGATGCCCTGCAAAAAGGGGATAATTTTCTATGGGGAATGACTTGGGAGCGCAAGGTGACCAAAGGCATAGAGGTATCGCTGGAATACGAGGGCAGGAAGGCGGGCAATACCAATGTGATACATACCGGCAGGATGAGCCTCCGGGCTATATTGTAAGCAGAATGCTTATCCGGGTATAGTTTTTATTATCTTCATGTTGTCGGAAATTGTTACGATTTTTGGCATGTAATCTGTTTTAGATGATCGAAATAAAGAATATCAGGAAAAGCTTTGGAGATAAGGTGGTGATCGATGATGTTTCAGCAAGTATGAAGGAAGGTAAGACCAACCTCATAATAGGCTCAAGCGGCAGCGGCAAGACCGTACTGATGAAGATAATGATCGGCTTATTGCCTGTGGATACGGGTGAAGTATTGTATGAAGGCAGGGATATCACTAAAATGGAAGAGGCGGAGTTGAAGGAGATACGCAAGCAGATAGGCATGCTCTTCCAGGGAGGAGCCCTTTTTGACAGTAAAACGGTAGAGCAAAATATCATGTTCCCGCTCGATATGTTCACGCGGATGACAAGGCGCGAGAAGCGCAAGCGGGCCACAGAAGTACTGGACCGTGTGGACCTGAAAGATGCACATAAAAAATACCCGGCCGAAATAAGCGGTGGTATGAAAAAACGTGTTGCCCTCGCCCGGGCCATAGTGCTTAACCCTAAATATCTTTTTTGTGATGAGCCCAATTCCGGCCTCGACCCGCAAACATCATTGCTTATTGATAAGCTGGTAAAAGAGATAACGGTAGAGTATAACATAACGACCATCATCAATACCCACGATATGAATACCGTTATGGAAAGCGGTGACCATATTGTTTACATGTACAAAGGCAAAAAGCAGTGGGAAGGTTCTAACCGTGAAATTATATTCAGTAAAGATAAAGTGCTCAACGATTTCATATTTGCATCTGAGTTTCTCGCTAAGGCCAAAGAGATGAGTATGCTGGAAGAGCAAGGGAAAGCCAAATAATTAAAAAGCCCCGCCTTAAGGCGGGGCTTTTTAATTGCTTCAATTATTATCAGCGAAGGTCCACCACTTCTACTCCCGGGTGTGCCTTGGTATCAAACGTGAAATAGCTATCACTAATATTCGGGTTAGGCGTAAAATTGCTTATCTCGTACTGGTAATTATTGCCATTCTTTTCCCAAATATTGCCACCGGTAATTGTTTTGCTCGCTTTATCAACGGCAAGTTCCAGTTTGCTGAGTTGCTTGCCTTTATTTGTGGGGGTCAGTTCTATTACGTCGCAGTTTTTTCCGGCCACCTTTTTGCTGCCGGCATATTTATAGCTGTATTCTTTATCGTAAAAATTGGTAAGAAGCTTGGTAGGCGATATGGATTGCTCATCGGGGTTGAAATTACTTATTTGCACCTCGTTGGCCTCTTTCATGTAGGTCCATATGGTCTTGGTATCACATATTATCTCCTGCCCGGCTATAAGTACATGGTATTTTTGCCCTTTCATAGCAAAACTGCCCTTTTTAGTTTCTTTTACTTTGCCATTGGCACCATTCAGGTGAAAGGCAAAGTTTGCTTTTAAGGATTTAAGGCCATTTATTTTTTTACTTACTGCCTCCAGTATAGATTTCGCCTTCGCATCCTGTGCCTGTAGAGGCTGCATGCCGCACCACAACATCAATAAACATACACTCAGTAACTTTTTCATTTTTCTGCTCGGATAATTAATAGATTTAAAAATAATTAAGTGTTTTTCCGTCTTTTAGTCTAATCCTTTCAAAAACTGTTCCAATTCGGCATCGGTCTTAAAATATACCTCTCTGGGTTTGCTGCCTATGGCAGGGCCCACAATACCGGCAGCCTCCAGTTGGTCCATTATACGGCCAGCCCTGTTATAGCCCAGGTTATAGCGTCGCTGCAACATAGAGGTAGAGCCCGATTGGGTTTGCACCACAGTGCGGGCGCAGTCTTCAAATAGTTTATCACGGTTGGTAAGGTCCAGTACTTTATCTGCGCTATCACCGTCCTCTCCTTCATACTCCGGTAATTCAAAGGCAGATGGGTAACCTCTTTGTTCACCGATGAATTCCACCACACGTTCTACTTCGGGCGTATCTACGAAAGCGCATTGCAGGCGCAACAGTTCACTGCCATGCGATACCAGCATGTCACCCCTGCCGATCAGTTGCTCCGCACCGCCCGAATCGAGTATGGTTCGGGAGTCCACCTTTGCCGATACCTTGAATGCGATACGTGCAGGGAAGTTGGCCTTTATAGTACCGGTAATTACGTTTACCGATGGCCGTTGTGTGGCTATAATGAGGTGTATGCCGATAGCACGTGCCAGCTGTGCCAGGCGTGCGATAGGCATTTCCACTTCTTTACCTGCGGTCATGATCAGGTCGGCAAATTCATCAATTACCAGCACAATGAATGGAAGGTATTTATGCCCGCGTTCGGGGTTCAGCCTGCGGTTGATGAATTTTTCATTATACTCTTTGATATTCCTGGCCCCGGCCTCTTTCAGCAATTCATAACGGTTATCCATTTCAATGCACAATGCATTGAGGGTGTTGATCACCTTTTTGGTATCGGTAATGATGGCTTCCTCTTCGTTGGGCAGCTTGGCCAGGAAGTGTTTTTCTATAGTCCGGTATATCGACAGCTCCACCTTTTTAGGGTCCACCATCACAAACTTCAGTTGTGCAGGATGCTTCTTGTAAAGGAGCGATACCAGTATTGCATTTATACCTACAGACTTACCCTGGCCTGTAGCGCCCGCCATCAGCAGGTGCGGCATGGTGGCCAGGTCTACTATGTAGTTCTCATTATCTATTTTTTTACCCAGCGCAATGGGCAGGCTCATTTTGGAGTTGGCAAATTTTTCACTTGCCAGCAGTGCCCGCATCGATACTATTTGCTTATGCGCATTCGGTACCTCAATGCCTATGGTACCACGGCCTGGTATAGGGGCTATGATACGTATACCCAGAGCTGCAAGGTTGAGGGCAATGTCATCTTCCAGGTTACGTATCTTGGATATGCGCACGCCTTCTGCAGGTACTATTTCATACAGGGTCACCGTAGGCCCTACGGTGGCGCTGATGCGCTGTATCTCTATACCAAAGCTGCGCAGCGTTTGTATGATCTGGTTTTTGTTCTTTTCCAGTTCTCCTTTATCCAGGGCAATGGTTTCCTGCGCACGGTCTTCAAGCAAGTCCAGGCGGGGGAATTTATAGCTGGGGAGGTCCAGCTCGGGTGCATAAGGTTCATTGTCTGCTATACTGATGTGCGCACCGTTTTTAATAAGGGGCTCATCTTCCTGCTGTATCACTTCAAACGAAAGTTCATCATCATCTGCAGGAGCTTCTTCCTTTTTCTTTTTGGGCACTTCCAATACCACTTCTTGTTCTATGTCTTCTTCTTCAGTTTCCTCTTCTTCTGTTACAGTATCTGTATCGTACACGTTTACCGAACTGCTGGTCTCTGCATAGAGGTCATTAAGGGTTTTTTGCGGAGCCTTTTCAGAGAGGGTCATGTTCCATTCCTTTGCGGGGGCCTCCTCATTGCTTATTGTGACAGGTATTATATGTTCACTTGTGTCTTCTTCTTCAGCTTGCGGTTCATCACGCTTATTGCTTTGAGCCATACCCGCCAGTGCAGTGCCCGCCCTTTTGCCTGCATGGTGCATACGGTGCAATAAGGGGCGTATGTCAAGAGCCAGTACTACGAACAGGAAGAAAAAGATGGCTGCAAGTAAGATCATTGCCGTGCCGGCACTGCCTACCGCACCATTGAGGTAGGTAATGATCTCATTGCCCAATGCCCCTCCGTAAGGAAAAGCTGCATGTGGTGCCAGGTAGGCAAGCGTGGGAGCGGTAAGCAGCAATACTATCGATGCCCAGCGCATATAGCGGAGCCCCGGCATGGCACGTTTGCCATATATGAGATATATGCCAAGAGCTGCTATGGCCATGCCGATCACTAAGGAGGCGATACCGGCACCTTTATATACCAGGATGTGTGATAAGGCCGCGCCTATGCGCCCGCCCATATTGGCCACAGGGCCTTTGTCTTTGAATATGAAATGATTCAGACCGTTGCTGCTGAAGAGCTTATCCTGGTCGGCCTGCCAGGTGAAGCAATAGCTGATGATCGAAACACATGTATAAACCCCGCATAATAGTAGTATTATGCCGGCGCCAAGCCTGCTTTGCCTGCTTTTTGCCTGTTCACCCACAGCCGGGTGTTGATCCTCAGCTTTTTGCTTAGTTATATTTTTGTTTTTCTTATTACTGGCCATACCGGGCAAACGATGCGCAAAGGTACAATATTAATAAAGTAGCTGCTTTGTTTAAAAAACTCTTGAAAAACATTTATAAAAACCGTATTTTTGATAATTCTGCAACTAAAAGGCAAACTTTTTTTTGCAGAGTACCGTCTATTATAAAAAATCCATGAAAATGGCCGCAAATATGAAAAGAATTTATTACTTATTATCCATCTTGGTCCTATCTGCTTTTATTACCGATACATCACTGGCACAGAATTATGCTGTAGTAGCTAACCAAACGGCTGATACCCTTGCTGCTAAGCTAACAGGCGCCGGTGTTATTGTACTGAATCCTTCTTTGAACTGCGCGCAGCTGGCAAACGGAACATTCAATGGTGTGAGCAATCTTGGCATTGATAGTGGTATCGTTTTAACCTCAGGCCATGCATCTGCAACGGCAGGCCCGGTAGGTGGGCCGAGTTTTTCCAATAATTTCCCCGGCGATCCGGATCTCACTAACCTGGCGGGTAATTCCACACACGATGCCTGCATACTTGAGTTTGATTTTGTGCCTTCCGGCGATACGGTTAAGTTCAACTATGTTTTCGGTTCAGTAGAATATACCGGTTATTCCTGTTCCGGTTATAACGATGCTTTTGGCTTTTTCATTTCCGGCCCTGATATACCTACGCCTACCAATATTGCCTTGATACCCGGTACCAATATCCCCGTGGCGGTAAACAGTACCACAGATCCGGTAGTAAATAATGTATTGAATTTAGGCCCATGTCAGGCTATGGGGCCCGGCTCTCCTTTTGCCCAATATTATGTGAATAATAATGCAGGGATATACATAACTTATGCGGGTTTTACTGAGGTGTTTACGGCCATATCACCGGTAACAGCCTGCGATACATATCACCTTAAGCTGGCAGTTGGTGATGCCGGTGATTTTATACTCGATTCAGGTGTTTGGCTCGAAGCTGGCAGCCTTACTTCGGGCACTACGTCTATTGCTACTTTCGGTCCCGGCGGTCTTCCCTATGTAGTAAGGGGTTGCGCACCCGGTAAATTTGTATTTACCCGGCCGGTAGCTACGCCTCTTCCCAAAGTAGTGCATTTCCAGATAGGCGGCACTGCGATAAATGGATACGACTATGTGACCATAGCTGATAGTGCGGTGATACCGGCAGACAGCCTTACCGATACCGTGTATATCAATGCACTGCCCGTTATACCACCGGCAGGCCCTAAAACAGTTAAACTGTATATACTTTCTCCTTACCTCTGCAATGGCAACCAGATATCAGACAGCGCAGAGATAACTATTTACGATTCGCTTTACCTGCATGTGATCTCCCCAGACACACCAATATGTATTGGCAACTCAGTGCATATCCTTGCTGAAGGCGATAGTATCCTAAATTATCACTGGACACCTTCTACCGGTTTGGACGATCCCAATATATTGTCTCCAACTGCCACGCCTACGACCACTACTACTTATTCGGTCACTGCTGAGCTTCCGGGTTCAGGTTGTCCTTCTATGCAGGGTAATATCACTATCGATGTGAAGTTCCCGCCAACGGTGGACCTTGGCCCCGATGTGACCACCTGCGTAGGTGTGCCTGTGCCGCTCAATGCAGTAACTACACCGCTTAACCAGACCTATACCTATTCATGGAGTCCGGCTACTTACCTGAGTGACGCTGCGATACAAAACCCGGTAAGTACACCGACCGTACAAAATGACGTTACTTATGTGGTCACTGCCGATCCCGGTGCTGTAGGTTGCGCACGCACCGATACTATTACCATACATGAGCTGCCCAATGACTTTGCACTGCTCAATCCTGATACCGTAGTTTGCGTAGGTGGGCTGATACAGGTAAGGGCTAACGGTGATCCTAACTTCTCTTATACATGGTCGCCTTCCACTTACGTGTCCAATCCGTTCATTATCGATCCGCAGATGACACCCGATACCTCGATCACTTATACGATCACCGCTACTTATCCGGGTTGTCCTGATATGATACACTCCTTCAATGTAGAGGTGCAGCCTAACCCGGTAGTGAATATTCCCGATTCAGCACAAATGTGCCAGTGGCAGAGCATCATAATCAACGCTACGGTAGATCCTCCATATCCCAATTATACTTATGCATGGACCCCTAATACAGGTCTTGATAACTATAACACACCTGATATAGTATTTACAGGCGATAGCAGTAATAACTACATTCTTACGGTTACTACACCAAATGGGTGTAAAGGTTCTGACTCTACCTATATCACGGTATTCCCCGGTAATTTTGGTGGTATCAGCCCGTCGATAGATACCAATATATGCCCGCTCGATTCCGTTTATCTGCATGCTACAGGGGGTGTATTCTATAGCTGGACACCTAATGATCCCGGTGTCATAAGCGATTCCCTGGCTTCAGACCCCCTTATTTATCCATACAGGGATACACGTTACGAAGTGCTTATAACTGATGTGCATGGTTGCCATGATACGCTGGACGTTAAGTTTTTCGTACACTCCAATGCTATAATAGATATCCCCGATTCGGTAAGGCTTTACCCTGGCGAGAGCTACCAGATGAATCCACAGGGTAATGTGATGTACTATCATTGGTTCCCGCCTACAGGGCTTAGCGATGATGATATATCAAACCCCGTATCAATGCCTGAAGTGACCACAAAGTATATTGTAAAAGGCACTACAGAATGGGGTTGCCCGGCTACAGATTCTATTAAAGTAATTGTTGATCCCGAATCTGTTCTCGACATACCAAATGCATTCGTTCCGGGCTCCGGGCCAAATTCGGAATTAAAAATTGTAAAGCGGGGCATTGCAACTTTGAAAAATTTCCGTATTTTCAACCGCTGGGGGAACGTTGTTTTCGAGACCTCTGACATAAATCAGGGATGGGACGGGAAATACAAAGGTGAACCTCAGCCATTTGGTGTATATGTCTATACCATTGAGGCATATACAAATACAGGGCTTAAGTTTGTAAAACAAGGAAACGTAACACTAATTAGATAACATCCATTTAAGGTAAGTATATCATGACCAAAAAGAATATTATAACCCGCTTAGGCCTGGGCATAGTTATGGCGCTTGGCCTCCAGGCTCCACTGCAGGCCCAGGATATTCACTTTACCCAGTTCGAAGCCTCGCCGCTCATCGTTAACCCCTCCTTTACAGGTGGTTTCAGCGGCCAATGGCGTGCAGCCGGCGTTTACCGTAACCAGTGGAAAAGCGTTACGGTTCCTTTTGTTACTTACGCTGCATCTTTTGATCTCCCGATAGTTTATGACATCTCTCATGACGACTTCCTGGCTGCAGGCCTCCAGTTGTACAATGACAGGGCTGGCGATGGTAACCTTACGAATTTTTCCGGTTTGTTGTCAGTGGCATATCACAAATTCATGGGTGAGAAGGCTCAAATAGCCGTGGGTGCTCAGGGTGGTTATACCGAAAAAAGCATCGATCTGTCTAAGCTGTATTTTGGCGATGAATTCCTTAATGGTACATTCCAGCCCGGTACTTCGGCAGAATATCCATACCTTAATAATAAGGTGAAATATTTTACGGTCAATGCAGGTCTTAGCTTCTCGCACAATCCAAGCCAGCGGTTTGGTTATGCGCTGGGTGTTGGTGCCAATAACCTTAACCAGCCTAAGGATGCTATAGCAAAGAAAACAAACAGCGATGTAGGTCTTGCAATGCGCTATACCGGCCAGTTAGGTATTATAGCCTATCTTAGCGACCGCTTTAGCCTTCGCCCCGCTGCTTTGTATCAAATGCAGGCTTCTGCCTCTGAACTCATTGCGGGCAATGAATTCAATTATATAGTAGGAACCCCCGATGTACACAGCTTTGCCACTGCAATATTCCTGGGTGGCTGGTATCGTAACGGCGATGCTGCAATGGCTACAGTTGGGGTTGAATTTAAAGGATTTAAGTTTGGTGTTAGTTATGATTATAATATGTCTAATTTGAAAGACGCATCAAACGGCAAAGGCGGATTTGAGATTTCCCTGCGCTACATAGCGCCCAATCCGCTGGATTTCGCTCATCGCTTAGTCTATCCTTGCTCACGTTTTTAAGAGATTATCGGGAAAGGGCAAAAATTTTTTTTAAAGCCCTTTCTTTTTTTATGACCAATTTATACTTTTATACCCATTAACAACGCTCACGAACATGAGAAAAAATTGGCTGCTTCTAATATTGGCTACGGTTATCGTTACACTGCAATATGATGCAAATGCCCAGTCGCATAGAATGGAAAGGTATAGGAACAAGGCAAACGACCCTGTTTCGGGCCTGTCTTATGATAAGAAACTTCGCTGGGCAGATAACCTGTTTCGTGAAGGCAGTTATTTCAATGCTATAGATTATTATCAGCAATTGAAGCAGGAACAGGAACGCAACCCGTACCTTACCTTCCAGCTTGCTGAAGCCTATATGCTGACGAGAGACTATGTGCCGGCAGCACACTATTATGCTGAAACATATGCCCTGGCATCAAAACTGTATCCTGAAGCACTGTTCATGCAGGCTAAGATGGAAAAGCAGTCAGGCGAATATGAGAAAGCGATAGCTACGTTTAACCGTTTCATTTCTGAAAATCCTAAAACGTATAAAAAGCTTAAAAAGTATGCGAAGGTGCAGATAGATGGGTGTAACAAAGCTATGGCTTCTATGAAAGATCCTCAGCCACAAACTATTTTGAATGCGGGTCCTAATGTGAACAGTGCCTACACTGAATCTGCACCATATCCTTTGGGTGATACAGCATTACTGTTCTCTTCAATGCGCCAGAATGATGTTGTAGATGCTAACCCAAGGGCTCGTGGTGAATATATGTCACGTTTCATGGTGTCGCATAAGCAAGGTCACGTTTCCCAGGTCGATTCTTTTGAGTGGCCGATAAAATTCATGGACGGCAAATTCAATCAGGATAATGTACATGTTGGTAACGGTTGTTTTAGCCCTGGTGGTGACCGCTTCTATTTCACCAAGTGTGGTGAGGGAGATTCGAACATGGTCAACTGTAAGATATATGTTTCTGAATTCAAGGGTAAAGACTGGTCAAAACCTGAGACTTTAGGTGAAGGTATCAATGACGGTCCTTCAAATACACAGCCATGGATTTGTAAGATTGGCAAGAAAGAAATACTGTTCTTCTCGTCCAACCGTAAACTGCAAAGTCGTGGAGGTTACGATATTTGGTACTCTGTTTATGATACCCGCAGGGGCACATACCGTCGTCCGCAAAATGCCGGTAAACAAGTAAATACCGAATATGATGAACAAACACCTTATTACGACAGCCGTGTTGGCAAACTTTATTTTGCGTCTAATGGCTGGTCTGGTTTTGGTGGTTTTGATATCTTCTCTGCCGATGGTGGCCCATCACGCTATACCAATGTGCAAAATATGGGTTACCCCATTAATACCAGCGCAGACGAACTGTATTATATAAAAGATCCGTTGGGCAAACCAGATGCTTACGTAGTGTCTAACCGTGTAGGTTCCATTGCCCTTAAGAACCCCACATGCTGCGATGATATTTGGCGTATACAATACGAACCAAAGCTTATGGTCATAGGTAAAGTTGTGGACCGCAAATCAGGCGAAAAATTATCAGAAGTAGTGGTTAAGATGGTGAATCAGAATAGCGACATGAAGACCTATAATTCTACCGATGGTGATTTCTCATTTAATATTGCCCGCGGTAATAATTATGTGATCACCGGCGATAAACAAGGTTATTCTTCTACACGCGCTACCATTAACACCATGGATGTGAAGCGTACCGACCCGGATGACACTGTATATGTTACCATATATATGGACAGTGTTGTTGTTGACTTCTCCGTAACCAATGTGTTCTATGATTTCGATAAAGCAACATTGCGTCCTGAGTCAATGGCTTCCCTGGATTCGCTGATCAACTTTATGAAAGATAATCCTTCGCTCAGCGTGGAAATATATTCATACACCGACTCTAAAGGTTCTAACAAGTATAATGAAGAATTATCTAAGCGCCGTGCCCAGTCGGTAGTTGATTACCTGGTAAGCAATGGTATTGAGGAAATGCGTCTTGTAGCGAAAGGGTTTGGCGATAAAATGCCGGTAGCACCCAATAAGATAGGAAGCAAAGATAATCCTGAGGGTCGTCAGTTGAATCGCCGTACTGAGTTCCGTGTGGTAACAGATATACCTTCGCGTCGCATCCTGTTCAACAGTGCTAAACCAGGAACCATGGATGAACAAATGCAGAACCTGCAAATAGATGAGAATTCAATGAATGAAGGCGATCCTGATGATACTGAGACCCAAATGACCAGGCCCGGTTACAGGGTTAATAAAGGTGACCAGAATCCCTGATAAATAATATTTTATTTTTGTAAGAGGTTGTACTTAGGTGCAACCTCTTTTACTTTGTAAACTATGCAATACAAGCAACTTTCTATTACTGCGGCAGATGCAGCACTTCGTGAGATCTTAATAGCTAAACTGGCCAAAACGGGATTTGATGGATTTGAGGAGACAGGGGGCAAGCTATTTGCGTATATAATTACAGGTGATTTTGATGTAGCAGCAGTAGAAACTATTCTTGCCGAACATGCGGTTGCTTACGAGGTAGATGATGTAGAGGAGCAGAACTGGAATGCACAATGGGAGGCGAGCTTTGAGCCGGTTATTGTACCCGGGTTTTGTACTGTAAGGGCACATTTCCATAATATCGATATCGGTACGCCGTATGAGGTGGTTATCACGCCGCAAATGTCATTTGGCACGGGGCATCATGCCACCACTATGCTTATGATGATGCAAATGCAGCAGATGGATTTTGTAGCTAGGTCTGTATTGGATTTTGGTACGGGCACAGGCATATTGGCCATACTGTCCGCGAAACTGGGCGCCGCACAGGTGCTGGCGGTAGATAGCGATACCTGGTCATACCAAAATGCTATGGAAAATATCAAACAAAACTCATGTACCAGCATAACTGTATTACAAGGTTCGCTTGAATACGTTAAGATGGAGAAGTTCGATATTATTTTAGCCAATATTAACCGGAATATCTTACTTACTTATATGAATAAACTGGCAACATTAGTGGCAAAAGACGGTTATATCTTAATGAGCGGGCTGTTGAAAGAAGATTTAGATATAGTAAATAGTGCTGCTATAGCAGAAGGGCTTAGCTTTATCAGTACTAATGTCCTGAATAACTGGATCAATTTATTGGTGAAAAAATAATGTTTACTTAATTGATATGCTTAACGAATACTTAAAATTGCTGCAATTATTATAAGGAATTCGCAGGAATAAATACGTTATTTTTTTATTAGGATTTACCAGCGGGAAAATATAAATTTGTTGCTCTGCGATTAAGAAATCAGAATGACGATTGCTGTTTTAATAGTGTTGGCATACCTAATTGGTTCTATTCCTACTGCGGTTTGGGTTAGCAAGAAGATGTATGGTATGGATATTCGTGAGCATGGCAGTGGTAATGCAGGTGCTACGAATACTTTCAGGATATTAGGATCCCGGGCAGGCTCTGCTGTAATGCTCGTAGACATGCTAAAAGGCTTTATAGCTGTAAAGCTTTCGATCTTTTCGCCATATCCCTGGACCAGTGAGCCTTTCGTTAACTTACAGATATTCCTGGGCCTTGCCGCTGTGTTAGGTCATATTTTCCCCATTTGGGCTGAGTTCAGGGGGGGGAAAGGCATTGCTACATTGTTCGGAATGATACTGGGTATACAACCGCTTGCCGCCGTGAGCCTGGTAGGCGTTTTCCTGTTAATGCTGTTCCTTACGCGTTATGTATCGCTGAGCTCTATTAGTGCCAGCATTGCATTCCCGTTACTTATACTCTTCATCTTTCACGAGCCTGAAGTAAGCTACAGGCTCTTTGCCATAGCAACCGCCTGCCTGGTAGTGCTTACCCACCATAAAAATATTGGCCGGCTGCTTAGCGGTAATGAGAATAAAGTACCCCTGTTCAGGAAACGGAGAACACGGAGGCATCAACATTGATATCATGCATCTAATATTATGAGAGATGCGTAAATTCTACCTTTTTCTTAGCATTTTCTTCAGTTTTTTTTACCCTGTAAGAATGCGTAAAGGCTCCAGTACAGAAAATCCGGTACTGGAGCTTTTTTTATATCGCAACAGGTGGCAGCTCGCTACTGCTGATGCCCTTTATTCGGATGGTAACAAATACCGGCCACTGGTGCTGGCCTATAAAGAGCTTGCAGCAAAGTTACCGGATGCTAAAAATATCCTGGTGCTAGGAGCAGGCCTTGGCAGTGCGGTATCCGTCATGCACAGGCTGGGATATCGTCCCGCATTTACACTGGTGGATAAAGATCAACTGGTACTGCAGTGGGCACTTGAAAAGCTGGGCAATAGTGCCGACCATATGATAATGCCGGTATGCGAGGACGCGAAGCTATACATACAAGCCAATGAACAGCAATTTGACCTTGTGATCATAGATATTTTTACCGGCAGGGTGGTACCTGATTTTGTAAGCAAGCAAGTATTCCTTGAAAACTGCCGTAAAAGCACAATGGCAGGTGGGAATGTAGTACTCAACTACATTATAAACCATCCCAAAGAATGGGATGATACTCTAGAGATATTCAACAACGTTTTCCCGGTACACAAAGTACTGAAGAATGGCCCTAACAGGATAATAGTAGCTACAGTTTAGCGCTCTGTATGCGCAGCACTTTCCTGTTCTTCTTTTGGACCCTCATTTTTTCCGGCACCAGTTGCAGTATCTCGTCCATGAGGCTTTGAAGCAGGGTGAGGCGCACGAAATGCCCGCTGGTCACAAGGCTTATCTCGCGCACCGGCTCAGGATCTTCGAAGTAGCGTATCTTTTCCATCTGGTCTTCATTGAACTCAACAGTAGCCAGCTCGGGCAGTACGGTAAAGCCTTTGTTCTTATCCACCAGCTTACGGAGTGTCTCCACATTGCTTGATTCGTAACGGTAGGCACGCTCGCTTTGCAGGCGTTGTACCTGGTCGCTGCAGAGGTTAATGATCTGGTTGCGCATACAGTGCCCCTCATTGAGCAGCCATATACGATCGAGCTCGATATCGGATGGGGAGATCAGTCGCTTCTTCAATGCCTTTTCGCCCTCTGAAAAATAAGCTACGAAGGGTTCGTAAAACAGCGGGTATTCTTTTATATCGTTCTCCTCGAGCGGGGTGCTGAGCAGCGCGGCATCGATCTCGTTATTGCGCAGGGCAGTTATGACCTGGTGTGTTTCCAGTTCCTTCACATCGAGCTTTACGTCGGGGTACTTAGCTGAATAGTGCTCAAGCAGGCCCGGGAGTATATATGGCGCTACTGTCGGGATGACAGCGAACCTGAATTTGCCTGCAAGATTATTTTGCTGCAGTTGTATCAGTTCGTTGATCTTATCACATTCCGATAGCACTATACGCGCCTGCTCAACTATAGCCTCGCCCATAGCTGTGATGGCTATTGGGTGCTTATTACGGTCAAACAGTTTTACGCCCAGTTCATCTTCCAGCTTCTGTATCTGCATACTGAGCGTGGGCTGAGTGACAAAACACTTTTCGGCAGCTGATACAAAACTCTTGTAAGTGGCTACTGCTACGACATATTCAAGTTGTGTGATGGTCATATAAGGATAAGCTATTGTTAGGCAAACCTAATACTTCCATGTGATATAGAGTATATCTATAGCCTATGAGTATATGTTAACTTAGTATTATTATAGCCTATGGGTTAATAATTAGTTTTTCAATATGTTGATAATCAATTGTTTTCAGCTGCAACAGGTATATACCGGGAGTTAAAATATTTAGCTTTTCCTGCGAAAAATATTCTGTATTGAGTCCCTTTTTGTATGACTTTGTGAGATCAGCCAATACTTTTCGCCCGGCCATATCGGTTATTGAGATAAGGGCATCGGCATCGGCAGGCAGGGAGAAGCTAAGGATGAAGTTACCATTATTCGGATTGGGTGAAAGTATAAGGTCACCGCTTTCTGCCGCTTTTAACTCTTTGATATTGAGCGGTGGCAATGGGAGGCCCAGGCTATCGCATACACAGGCGCTGCGGCGCTCATCGCGGCGGAACATGGTCCAGTCGGGGCCGTTGCCTATGCCCCATGAAAAGCAGTATGCGCGACCATAGTCGATTGCCGTATTGGGATAGCGTGTTTTGCCGCCTACAATAAAAAGATCAAGTGTGTCATCGCCATCAAAATCGGCTATGATGGGGGCATTATCGATCTCGAAGGTATCCTGGTAAATGGTGTTCATGTTCACAGAGCGGATGACGCTGCCGTTTGAGCCATTGAGTGATATGACCTGGCCATCGCCGGTGGCAAAGGTGACATCGGGGTAATTATCGTTATTGACATCGGCAACGGCCACACCGCGGAACGAACCCTGCCCCGGGATAGGATAGGCCCACAGCGGCGATTTATCATGCTTACGGGCAATTACATTGGCGCCATCGCAGTAGATGACATCGAGGTAGCCGTCGTTATCCAGGTCGGCAAGGGTAGTGGGCGCGCCCACATATACATAGGCCGTATCTTTCCAGAGCGGGCTGCCATCTTCGGCATTCAGGCAATAGACATAGCCATCATAATCACCAATGGTGAGCTCATACCTTCCGTCATGATCTATATCGCCAAATGCAGTGCCGTGGTACATGAGGTTTTTGGGCAGGTAGCTGCTCCATACCAGTGAATGGTCGCTGCCCCGGAAGCAGGATATGCGGTTGCTGTCGTTGGTGAAATCCCAGGTGGCCACCACAAAATCGAGTGTGCCATTGTGCTCTGCATCCATAATAGCTGCTTCGCTTTCTATAGCCGCATTGGCATCCACAAGCACCTTCCATTTCAAGGCCCCCGTTTTGCCATCCAGGCAGGCCACATGCCCATCGAAGGTGCCATGCAGCACTTCTATATTGCCATCGTGATCTATATCGGCACAGGAGGGTGGCGAGTCGCCGCCGCCGGTCACTGTTTTCCACTGCACATAACCGCTATCGGCATCGAGACAAAAGGTGGTATCCATACAGGAGCCGGGAATGACCACTTTATAATTTCCGTTACCAAAGGGATCGAATATCAAAGGGCCGGCATCGTTGCAGCCACCGAGGGGACCGGGCAATTTATGTTGCCATTTAAGGCTGCCATCCTCGGCGTTGAGGCAATACACAGTGCTGTCGTTCCAGTAGGTGCTGAATACTAGTTCAAGCCTGCCATCACCATCCACATCCTTAGCAGCAGTTTGCCCGAAGGAAACATCGTGTATGTCATAGTACCACTTTACCTGTGGTAGTTGCGCACCCGCATATATATATGAGCCAAGTAATAAAAGCAGGATGGCAATTTGTTTCATAGTATAAAGTTAGTGTATAAGTTGATAAGTCAATAGGTTGATAAGTTGATAGGTTATTTCCTTTTTTCCGGTGGTGTATTATTTCCTGTTGCAGCAGGTAAAAATGCTGAGAAGCCTTTACTGTAGCGATGTATGTTTTTTATAGTTATTTCCTGTTATTACCTGATTGAATTAAAAAAAGTTGACGATGGAAGTTCCTGAGCTTAGCTGCTCCAATTACCTGGCTGTATCATAAGCAATGAGGTGATCATGATACAAAGTGAAGAAGGGTTACTTCCAGGTGGTTATCAAGAGATCAATTGCCCTGCAAAGTTCGCTAATGGAAAGAGGAGCGGCAAATTTAATTTTTATGATACCCTGTTTTCAGGGTGTGATAAAAGCTTGTTTTTATGCTATCAAAACAAAGAAACAGATGGCATTTTTATGATTTATTTCTATTTTTATATATTTTTAGGTAGTGAAACCTATTGCCATTCTTTACTTCTTAGTCCTGTTCTGCTTCCCGTTTTCCTCATACGGGCAGGGGGAGAATAATGTGTGGTGTTTTGGTAGTGGAGGCGGAATGGATTTTAACGGTGGGCCTCCTGCATTCTTCAGTAATAATATAAACACATTGGAGGGATGTGCGAGTGTCTGTGATGCCAATGGCAATCTGCTTTTTTATGCAGCCCCAAACAAAGTATGGGCAAGGAATGATGTGGTAATGCCGAATGGATCAGGCTTATCGGGGAGTACCTCAAACACGCAAGGAGCTTTAATTGTCCAGTCTTATAATAATCCTAACCAATATTATTTGTTTACTGTAAATTCCGATGTCTTTTACTCAGTAATTGATATGACGCTTAACGGGGGGTATGGAGATGTAATTGTTGGGCAAAAAAATATTCTTTTAGATAGCAATATGTATGAAAAGATGATCGCAATTAGGGGGAATGGCTGTTACCAGTGGCTCGTGGTGCATAGTAAATCAGATCCTGTTTTTCATGCATTTAAAATAGATGCTACAGGTATTTCGACTACCCCGGTAATTTCTAATTCAGGCTTTATAACGGGTACCGACCCATATCATTTCGGCGAAATGAAGGTGTCGCCAGACGACAGCACAATTGCCCTTGTTAATGGAAGCTTAGTAAATACCACTGACGTCGAACTGCACTCATTTAATAATACTACGGGACAAGTTTTTAATGGCATTGACCTCGACACTATGTATGCATATGGAGTTAGTTTTTCACCAGACGGAACGAAATTGTACACCAGCCAAAATATCTCTAACCATATTTACCAGTATGATCTATCGTTGTTGCCAGATGTATTAGCCGTAAAGAACTCACGGACAAGCATAGCCAATGTCTATTGTCACGGTATGCGAATAGGCCCCGATGGCAAACTATACCTGATTCAAGGTGTATCAGTATACGTTATTAATGATCCGAATGCTGCTGGTCTTGCCTGCAATTATAATGCAACCCCTGTTTTTGCTATCAATAACGGGATGACACTAGGAAATGACTTTGTTCCAAATGTTTTTAATCGCACAGTTGTCCACGACACAACCGTATGCTTAGTTGACAGTTTTTTTGTTCTAGCCCCTACCGGATATGATAGTTATCTGTGGAGCGATGGGAGTACTATGAACTCGGATACATTTTCGGCCGCCGGTACTAAATGGGTCATTTCAACAGTAAGCTGCGGCATTGCTGTCGATACTTTTCATATATCCGCAGATACGGTAGTCAATACTACGAATGTTGTGGATACGACTATGTGTTTGGTAAATGACACGGTGATTTTTTCAGCAACTGCGGGATATACCAGTTATGCATGGAGCGATGGCAATGTGACGCAAACTGATACAATAACAGTGCCGGGAACAAAATGGGTTGTTTGTAAAACTGATGGATGTAATAAGAATACGGACACCTTCCACGTGCACGACTGGCGGGATACCACGAAGCTGGCAATGGATACCAGCCACTGCATTGCCTACTCGCCGATACCGGTGACCGCCCCCGGCGGCTATACCTCCTACACCTGGAGTGACGGACATATAGGCCAAACCGATACCTTCTTCAGCAGTATTACCAAATGGGTGACGGCCATTAACGGCTGCAATATGCTGATCGATACGGTGCACTTCACCGCCACCACGATACCACAGGACTCGGTGAGCATGTATGGCGGTGATACCACGCTGTGCTTTGATAATATAGCCAGCGTGAATGTGGACGGCCCGCCGGGCTATACTTTCTACCTGTGGAATGATGGCATTACTGCACAAACGAACAGCTTCAGCGGACCGGGCATAAAATGGATCTATGCGCAGAAGCTATGTTATT